>DAIRVG010000043.1:0-39829 GCA_036802945.1 Vicinamibacterales bacterium | reverse complement strand
TTCTCGCGGACCGGCCGACGCTTGCCGTGTATCACGAGGCGAGCACCGTTGTTGAGATCTTCCGCGCCGCGGCGCCCTCGCCGGCAGGTCATCTCGTCACGTACGGTGACGAGCATTCAGTCGACCACGCGGTCGATCGCATTGCGGAGGCGTTGATCTCGATTGTCGCCGTCGCGGGACAGCCGGTCCACATGCGCCGCGAGGCGTTGGCGCCCTGGTCGGCGTCCACACTCGCTCGCCGTCTTGCGGCCGTCTGCGATGGAGTGGCCGCATGACCACGCCGTGCCGCGTCACGTTCGTGCAGACACATCCAATCCAGTACATGGCGCCGTGGTTCCGGTATATCGCTGAGCATCGGCCGGACGTCGAGCTGACGGTGTTGTACGGATCGATGCCGACGGCCGAGCAGCAAGGTGTCGGATTCGGCGAGTCGTTTTCCTGGGATGTGGCGCTGCTGGAGGGCTACCGCTACTCGGTCCTTTCAGCGCCCGCCGCCGGCAGACGATTTGATTCCGAGAGCTTCACCGGGGTTGACGTAGGCGGCCTGGACGAAGCGATCGCCGCGACCCGTCCGGATGTCGTCGTTGTTCCCGGGTGGCACTCCATTTATTACGTGCGAGCGATCGCCGCCTGCCGTCGCGCCGGGATTCCCGTTCTGTATCGCGGGGACAGCAACCTCCTGAGTGCACCGGTCGGACTCAAGCGATACGCGTGGACCGTCAGGACACGGATTGCGTTATCGAAGTTCGACGGCTTCCTCAGCGTCGGGACGCGCATACGCGAATACCTTCGGTACTTCCATATCCCCGACCCGTTGATTTTCGATTCGCCGCACGCGGTGGACAACGAGTATTTCGCCGCCGCCTCCGCCCGCCTGATGCAGAACGCCGAACGCGACGCTGCGCGTCGCGAGCTCGGGGCCGGGCCCGCCGACTTCCTGGTGCTGTTCGCAGGCAAATTCATCGAGCTCAAGCGGCCGGCTGACGTCGTCTCCGCCGCCGCTCAACTCGGTCCAGACGTGGTCGTTGCGATGGCGGGCAACGGGGAGTTGATGACGGAGACACGGGCGGTTGCCGAGCGGGCGGGCGTTCGCGTTACCTGGTGCGGCTTTCTCAACCAGTCAGGCATGTCCCGGGCGCTCGCCGCGGCTGATTGCGTGGCGGTGCCCAGCAGGTGGGAAAGCTGGGGATTGATCGTCAATGAAGCGCTTGCCTCTGGGACGCCGTGCGTGGTTTCGGACCGCGTCGCCTGCGCATCCGATCTCGTGCGCGACGACGTTTCGGGGTACGTGCATGCGGTCGGCGACGTCGAGAGTCTCGCTCGAGCGCTTCAGCGCGTGAGCGCCGCGTCTCGTTGTGGCCTGATCACTCGCGATTCCTGCCGCGCGATGGCTGTCACGCACTCCTTCGAATGTGCGACCGACGGCGTGGTGGCGGCGGCCCGTCGGGTCCACGCGCGCCGCAGGCTTCCGATCAACGCCAACCCTGGAGCGCCGAGGATCGTTGCCGCGTTTGGCAACATGGCGATGATTTCTGGCGTCGAGCGGATGTCCTTCGAGCTGCTGCGGACGGTGCGCGACCGTGGTGGCGCAGTGCACTGCATCGTCAATGAGTGGAAGAGCGGGCAAGTCGTCGACAGGGCGGACTCGATCGAGGCGAGCTGGTCGACCGGCTATTACTGGTACGAGCTGCGCCGCCGCGTCAGCATGCGCGGTCTGGTGCTCATACTGTGGGACATCTGCCGCACGAGTGTCGATCTGCTGCGCGACGCGCGACGTTTTGCGCCGACGCACGTCTTTGCCCCCGAGTTTCACGCGGTGCTTCGCTCGGCGCCCGCGCTGTGGATGCTGCGACGGCTCGGGGTGCGCGTCATCCTGCGCCTCGGGAATGCGCCTGAGCCTGGACGTTTCTATCGCTTTCTGTGGCGCGGCATCATCGACCGCTGCGTCGATCGATTCGTCCCGAACTCGGAGTTCATTCACCGCGAGCTTCTTGCGCATGGCATCGCGGCCGATAAGAGTCGTGTGGTCTACAACACCGTGCCGCACCGAAACGACCCGTGGGAGCCGCGCGAGCGAATCCCGGGGCGGATCATCTATGTGGGCCAGATCATTCCGCCGAAGGGTGTCGATGTGCTGTTGGACGCGTTTGCCCTGGTTCTGCGCGGCGGCGCGAATGCGTCGCTCGACATTGTTGGCGATATGAACGGATGGGAGCCGCCCGAGTTCGATGGATACCGGGAGCGGATTCGCGTGCGCTCCATGGCACCTGAACTCGCCGGCCGGGTGCGGCTGCTCGGCTCGCGCGAGGATGTTCCCGCGTTGATGGCGGCCGCGTCCGTGCACTGCCAGCCTTCGCGTCCGGAACAGAAGGAAGGATTTGCGGTCGTGGCGCTCGAAGCGAAGCGATCGGGTCTGCCGTCCGTCGTCACCATGAGCGGCGCCCTCCCCGAGATGGTGACGCATCTCGTCGATGGCTGGATCTGTCCCGAGGTGACGCCCGAGGCGATCGCCGAAGGTCTTTCCTACTTCATCGCGGACGAAGAACGAGCGCGCCGCGCGGGTGAACACGCACGAAATCGGGAGCGTCAGTTCAGCCACGAGCGATTTGCGTCTGCATGGGCGGCTGTGTTCGATGCGGAGCCGTCATTAGACGCGGCGGCCGTTGGCGTCGAGACTCTGTGATGCTGTTCGGCTGGCTCTCCGTGAATCCCGGCGCTGATACGGCTGACGTACTGTCTGCGATGACCGCGGCACTACGGGCGGACCCGGGACAGGAGGCGAGGACCTGGACGTATCCCGGCGTCGGCATCGGGTTGATCGAACGCGCGCCCGCCGTATCGGGTGCGGGTGAGCAGTCATCGCGCGAGCCGGTGCGGACTGCCGACGGCACCTCTCTGTGGATGGCGGGGGAGGCGTTCGACTGGCCATCGCATGGTGGTCTCGACAATGCGGCCGCGAGCCGCGGGTTGGCGTTCCGTCGGCGGCTGCTCGACGCGCTGCGCGACGAGGGGCCGGAAGCGATTCGCGACCTCGATGGCGAGTATCAGATTGCACTCTGGACGCCTTCGAGTCGAACGCTGCTGGTGCTGAACGATCGGTTCGGGGCGCTGTCCCTGTACACGGCGTCGAGCGCTGCCGGTGTCGCCTTCGCCGGCGGCGTACGTGGCGTCCTCATGGCCCCTGGCATCGCGTGCGAGCCTGACCTCGAGGCGGTCCGAGAGGCGGTCACGTTCGGCGGATTCCGACTCGGGTCGCGGACCAATATTCGCGGCATCACCATGGTGCCCCCGTCGACGGGCGTCACGCTGTCGCCGCGGACGACTGAGATCCGCCGCTACTGGACGTGGTCGGCATTGCCGCAGCCGGACGGCACGGACCGCAGCACGCTTCTTGAAGAGACACGGGACGCATGGCGCCGCGCGATCGCCCGGCGGCTGGACGGCGCGGCGACACCTGGCCTGGCGCTCAGCGGGGGATTGGACAGCCGCGCCATTCTCGCGGAGGCGCATCGGCAGGGCCAGCGCCTGGCTGCGCTGACCTATGGTGTTCCCGAATCAGACGACGTAAAGATCGCGCGGCGCGCTGCCGGTGCCGCCGACGCGCCCTGGACACTCTATCCGCTGTACTCGGCGGGCTGGCTGGAACGCCGCGCGGACCGCATCCAGCAGACCGATGGCCTCATCAATCTCGTCGATCTGATGCACGCCGAGCCCCTAGAGCAGATGCCGCAGGTGTTCGATACGTACTTGAGCGGCTACATCGGTGATGCCGTCACTGGTTCGACGTTGTTTTCAATACAGAATGCGGCGGATCTCGTGGCGTCAATGCCGTACTACGGCGGCACGCTGGGACTCGCGTACGAGAGCGCCCTCGCGCGCGCGGAAGACATTCTCGCTCGAATCCCGGGCCCCGCGCGGTTCGCGCCGTACGAGCACAAGCTCACTCAATCCACCAATCGGATCACAGATGCCGCGCGTCCGTTCGTGACGGTGCGCCGTCCGTTTGTCGACTACGCGTTCTTCGAGATGGCCCAGCGCGTCCCGGCGGAATGGCGGGCCGATCACGCGTGGCACGAGCAATGGCTGAGGTCGACCTATCCACGGTTCTTCGCGCGCATTCCGAACCAACGCACCGCGGTGCCGGTGCAGTCGTCGCGGCTCCGATGGCAGCTGACGCGGACAGCCCGGTTTGGCTGGCGTCGTGCACTAGCCCTGTTGCGTGCGGGCGGTGTCCCGGTCACGGTTCCTCAACGTCACTTTCACCCGGACGAATCGTACTGGTCCATACCGGAGACGCGCCGCACGATTGAGGACACGATCCTCCGGAGCGGATCGCTGAGCTGTGAGGCCTTCGGTCGAGAAGCCGTCCGGTCCACCTTGAAGCAGTTTTTTGACGAGCGCTCGGTGGCGACCCAGACCGTCGGCGCGTTGTTCGTATTCGAGCACTATCATCGCGCGCTCGCTTCGTTCCTGGCGGACGCCCGCGACAAAGGCGCACTGATCCAATGCTGATTCGCGCAGCGCTCGTCGTTATTGCGGTGTATGCGACCGGCGACTGGATCGCCGGCGTAGCCGTCGCGGCCCTTCTGCTGGTGTGGTGGCTGTTGAGCAGCGCGGAAGGGCCACCGGTGCTCGCGCTGGCGGTCACATACCAGTGGGTCCAGGTGAGCGTCGGCATTTTCTATTCGGCGTTGATCGGCGAGCCGCTCGAGGCAATGGTCAAATCCGATTGGCGGACGATGGTGTTGATTGGCCTGGGGTGCGTGGTCACTCTGGCCGTGGCGCTGTCAGTCGGACTTACGTTCGCGCGCGGCAGGTTAACGGCTCCCGACACGCGTCCTCAGCTCGCCTTCTCGCCGACGGTGGTGTACGCGGCCTACGGGGCGTCGGTGCTCGTAACCGGTGTCGTGCAGGAAATCGCGTGGAACTATCCCAGCATCACGCAGGCGATTCTGGCGCTGAACTTCTCACACCTGGCGCTCGTCTTCCTGCTGGCTCGGCGGTTCACGCGTCCGGTCTTCGCGTGGGAAAAGCTGGCCGCCCTGATGGCGCTCGAAGTAGCGCTTGGGTTCACGGGGTATTTCGCCAATTTCCGCGAGCCGCTGCTGATGGGATCGATCGCCCTCGTCGAAGTGTTCGATCGCCGCGACACTCGTCACTGGATGTTTTTTGCCGCCGTCGTCGTCGTGCTCGGAGTGTCCAGCGTCGTCTGGATGAGCGTGCGCGGCGAACTCCGCCGCGACGTGGACGAGGAAATCGAAACGACGCGCATGGAGCGCCTGGACAAGGTGCGGGCGCTGTCGTCGGGTTTCTTCTCGGAGGGGGGCGACTACCGCGAGTCCACGACTCGCGTGATCGAACGGGTCTGGGCAATCTATTATCCCGCGCTGGCCATTGAGCGGGTGCCCTCCGTGCTCCCGCACACCAATGGCGAGGTCATCCAAGGCGCGCTGTCGCACCTCGTCACGCCGCGTATCCTCTTCCCGGACAAGGGCGAGCTGCCCTCGGACAGCGAAATGGTGCGCAAGTATTCAGGCGTGCATGTGGCGAGCACGGAAGAGAACACGAGCATCGCGTTCGGCTACGCGGCGGAGTCGTACATCGACTTCGGGCTGCCGTGGATGTTCCTGCCGGTACTCATCTACGGGCTGGCGATGGGCGCCGTGTACCAGGGGTGGCTCACTGTCATCCGTCACCGCGAGCTCGCGGTCAGTCTCGTCACCGTCATCTTCTGGTTGAGCCTGTACGTCTTCGAACGATCGTGGGTCAAGACGATGGGCCTGGCGATTACGCTGATGGTGTACCTCGGCGGGTGCACGTATCTGATCGATCAGTACCTCCTGGCGCGGCGCGCGCAGAGGGAACCCACCGACGCGCACGGTGCGCTGCTCGGGACGCCTCTCTGAAACACTTGAATCTTCGAGTTGTCCATGTATGCGCGTACTTCGCGCCCGCATTCGTCTACGGCGGGCCTCCGCGCAGCATCCTTGGCTTGTGCTCGGCGCAGCAGCGCGCCGGCCTCGATGTGCGCGTCATCACGACGACCGCGAACGGTGACGATGAGTTGCCCGCCGACGCGGAAGCCGGGTACGGCGGCGTGAGGGTGAATTACTGTGCGAGAGGCTGGCCACGCTCCGCGTTTCGAGCTCCCTCGTTGGCCGCCGCGGTCCGCGCGGCCCTGGCGTCGACCGATGTCGTCCATCTGCACGGACTCTGGAACGCCACGATCTGGGCGGCGGCCGCCGAGGTGCGGCGCGCCCGTCGTCCCTACGTGCTGTCGCCGCGCGGGATGCTGTCGCCCGCCGCGCTCGCGCACGACGCCTGGCGTAAACGTGTTGCGTACCTCGCGTTCGATCGGGCCGTGATCCGCGGGGCGGCAATGCTTCACGCGACGTCCCGTCCCGAGCTCGATGATCTCGCGTCGCGCTTCGGGGCAAACCGGACGCGCTATGTCCCGAACGGTGTCGCGTTGTCGCCGGCCGTCACGACAGACCCGTGCGAGACCCGGCGGCAGTTCGCGTTGGGTCCGGTGCCGTTCGTCTTGTTCCTCGGGCGCATCCATCCAATCAAGCGGCTCGACCTTCTGGCAACGGCGCTCGTCCGCGTTCGTCAGCAGCATCCGGAGACACGCCTCGTCATAGCCGGCCCGGACGAAGACGGCTATCGCTCGAGGCTTGAGCCGATGTTTGCGCCGCTTGGCGACGCGGTGACATGGACAGGTGCCGTCGACGAGCAAGACAAGCGAAGGCTGCTGGACGCCTGCTCGATGCTCGTGCTCTGCTCCAATTCGGAGAGCTTCGGGATGAGCGCAGCGGAAGCGATGGCCGCGTCGAGGCCTGTCGTGGTCACGAGAGGATGTCCATGGCCCGAGATCGACAGCCGCGGGACGGGATGCTGGGTGGAGCAGTCATCCGTAGCGATCGCTGACGGCATCTCCGCGATCCTGAGCGACCCCCGGCGCGCCATCGAGATGGGGCGGCGGGGAAGGGCACTAATCGAGGAGCGGTATACCTGGCCGAAGGCCGTCGCGCAGCTCGAAGAAGTCTATCGGGGCCTTGCTCCAGGCACCTCGCATGTCTGACCGGCGCCGCGTGATTGTCATCGGACCGCAGTTTGGAGGTGGCGACGGCCTGTCCGAGCTTGGACGACAGGTGGTGGCGGCGCTCACGACGGATGCTGCCGACACCGTCGTCGTCTACTCGCTGCAAGACCAGGGACACCCACAGATACTTCGCCGTCTTCCCGTCCGGTTCTGTTCCTCGAATGGCAACCGGCTTCGCTTTCTTGCCGCGATCCTGGGAGAGACGCTCAGGGTCTCCCCGGGCGATCTGGTTGTCGTGCTACACGCGCACTTCCTTCCGTTGTCTCTGCCGCTCGTCGCTCGTGGCGCGGCGCTTGCGGCCGTGCTCGTCGGTATCGAATCGTGGCGTCCTCTGACGACGCTGCAGCGTTCGGCATTGTCGAAGGCCGCGCATGTTGTGGCGATCTCCCATCACACCGTCGAGCGATTCAAGGCGGCCAATCCAGCCGCCGTACGTGTCGGCCTGCAAGTCTGTCATCCGTCCGCGCCGGCAACTGCGGACACGGGCGAGAGTCTCGTGGCGCCTGGATTCGCGTTGATCGTTGGACGCATGTCGCGCGAGGAGCGCTATAAGGGGCATGACGCGCTGTTGGAGGCGTGGCCTCGTGTGCGAGCATCGTGCCCGGACGCGCGCCTTGTCATCGTCGGGGATGGCGATGACCGGAGCCGCTTGCAGGCGAAGGCGCGATCGCTTGGACTTGATGGCACGACGCTCTTTCTCGGACGCGTCGACGATGCACGTCTCAACGGCTTGTATCGCGAAGCGGCATTTTTCGTGATGCCGAGCCGCGACGAGGGGTTCGGATTCGTGTACCTCGAGGCCATGCGCGCGGGGCGTCCGTGCATCGCGTGCCCCGGTGCGGCCGCCGAAATTCTCGAGGATGGCCGCAGCGGAGTGCTCGTGACATTCGGCAGCGTCGCGGAGGTGGAAGCGGCGTGCGTTCGCCTGTTTTCCGATCCGGCCCTCTGCTCACGCCTCGGCCGCGCCGGCGCCGAGGCCGTCCGGCGGCAATTTCTTCCCGGCCATTTCGTCGATCGATTTCGACAGGCGTTGGGATTCACTCGGGGCGGGGCGAACCCTCCAGGTTCGCCTGGCGGACCCGAAGAGCCCGCGCCGCGCGACGCGTCATCAGTCCCGGAGACGTGCGTGTGATCGGCCGCAGTGCCTGGGCCTGGTTGATGACGCGGACTGGGCTTCGCGAGCCGGCAACGCAGACGACCGCGCCGGAGCGGCGTTGCCTGGCCCGCCACGCCGCTGGAAGGCGGCGGATCGTCGAGATCGGCGTCTATCACGCCGCGAACACGGCGCTTTTCCGCACCCTGGTGCATGAGGACGGCGAGGTCATCGGGATCGACCCGCATCCGCCCGGGCGGCTCGGGGTGAGCTTTGAGCGATGGATTGCTGAATACCAGGTGTCGAGGGTCCCCCGGGCCCGAGCCCGGCTGATCCGGCAATTCAGTCACGACGCCGCCACGGCCTGGTCCGAGCCGGTTGATTTCCTGTTCATCGACGGCGATCACTCGTGGGACGCGATTGCGCGCGACTGGAACGACTGGAGCCGCCACGTTGCGAAGGATGGCGTGGTGGCCCTGCACGACAGCAGAAGCACTGCAGGCAAGGCGGATCTCGACAGCGTGCGCTTCACGATCGACGTCGTGCGGCGCGATCCGCGATTTGAAGTGATCGACGAAGTCGATTCCCTCACCGTTCTTCGACGCTCGGCGCCTGGCGGATGCTGATTCTCGGCATCAACGCCTACCACGGCGACGTCGCCGCCGCGATCCTGCGCGACGGTGACCTCGTCGCCGCCGTCGAAGAGGAGCGTTTCCGGCGCGTCAAGCATTACGCCGGCTTTCCGCGCGACGCGATTCGCGCGTGCCTGGCGATGGCGGGCGCCGAGGCGAGTGACGTGGACGCGTTCGCCGTCTCGCGCAATCCCAGGGCACACCTGTGGCGCAAAGGCCTGTTTGCGCTGCGCCATCGACCGAGTCCGTCCTTGATCCGCGATCGCGCTGCCAATGCGATGTCCGTGTCCCACCTTGCGCAGACGTGCGCCGAAGCCATGGGCCTCGACAGCTCGCACGTTTCCGCGCGAATGCACTACGTCGAACACCACGCCGCGCACCTGGCGAGCAGCTACTTCGCGAGCCCGTTCGAGGACGCCGCCGTCTGCGCGATCGACGGGTTCGGGGACTTCGTCAGCACGTCCACGGGCATCGCGCGCGGTTCGAGCCTCACGATCCAGAATCGCATCTTCTTTCCGCACTCTCTCGGGCTGCTGTACCTGGCGATCACCCAGTTCCTTGGATTCCCGAAGTACGGCGACGAGTTCAAGGTGATGGGACTTGCGCCGTACGGCGAACCTCGCTTCACCGACAAGCTGCACCAGCTCGTGCACGTTGACGGACGTGGGCAGCTCCGCCTCGACCTGTCGTACTTCACGCACGCGTCGGGCGGAATGACGATGACGTGGGCGGATGGCGAGCCGGAGATCGGCAGGGTGTTCACGCCCAAACTCGAGGCATTGCTCGGCCCTGCCCGCCGCCCGGAGGACGCGCTGGACGCACGTCACGAGGCACTCGCGGCATCGCTGCAGCGTGTGTACGAAGAGGCGGCGTTCACGGTGCTGAGGGCGTTGCATTCGCGTGTCCGCAATCCGCGGCTCTGCCTTGCCGGCGGCTGCGCCATGAACAGCGTCGCCAACGGAAAGATCCGCTCGGAGACACCGTTCAGCGACATCTATATCCAACCCGCCTCAGGTGACAACGGCACCGCGCTCGGCGCAGCGCTGCATGTCTGGCACAAGGGTGGAGGCGAGTCTCGGTTCCAGATGCGGCATGGCTACTGGGGCCCGCAGTTCGATGATTGCGAGATCGCCGCCGTGATCGACACGCGAAGCCGCGATGTGGAAGCCAAACACTGTACCCGCTCACGGATCCCGAGCCACGAAGACCTGTGCGAATGGACGGCGTCGCGCATTGCCGCGGGGCAGGTCGTCGGCTGGTTCCAGGGCAGGATGGAATGGGGTGCGCGCGCGCTGGGCAACCGCAGCATCCTTGCGGATCCGCGCCGCCGCGACATGCGGGAGATTATCAACGTCCGGATCAAGTTCCGCGAGAAGTTCCGTCCCTTTGCGCCGTCGGTGGCCGTCGAGGCGCTTGACGACTACTTCGTAGGCGCGGTGCACGATCCGTTCATGATGCAGGTCTATCCCGTTCGGCCGGACAAGCGTGATGTGATTCCGGCAGTCACCCACGTTGACGGTTCGGGGCGTCTGCAGACGGTGAGCCGCGAGACGAATCTCCTGTACTGGTCCCTGATTCATGCCTTCGGCCGGAAGACCGGCGTGCCGATCCTGCTGAACACGTCGTTCAACGAGAACGAGCCGATCGTGCTGACCCCCGGCGAGGCGCTCGGCTGCTTTCTGCGCACGGACATGGACGTGCTCGTCATGGGATCGCACGTCCTGGAGAAGACTTCTGGTTGATCCCATGCACGTCTGCTTTTTTAACCGGTCCTATTGGCCCGATCTCAGCGCCACCGGTCAGTTGCTCACCGAGCTCGCCGAAGACCTGGTCCGCGTTCATGGCTGGGATGTGACGGTCGTAACTGGCTACCCGCTACGTTCGGATGCGCGGCTGCCCGGTTCCGAGTGGCGCCACGGCGTGCACATCGTCAGGGGCACCGGATCGACGCTGGATCCGAGCCGCTTCACGGGACGCGCGGCTAACTACGTGACCTATTTCGCTTCGGCCGTCCTCAAAGGACAGGGCGTCCGGCGGCCCGACGTCGTGGTGGCATTGACCGATCCGCCAATCATCGGTCTCGCCGCGCTTGCGGCAGCCGCCCGGGCGCGGGCGCCGTTCGTGTTTCTGTGCGAGGACATCTTTCCGGAAGTCGCCGTGCTCCTCGAGGATTTTCGGAGCGGCGTCGTCAACGACGCGCTGACGCAAGTCAATCGATTTCTCGTACGAAAGGCCGCGCGGATCGTCGCGCTCGGCGACACGATGAAGCGGCGCCTTGTCGAAGGCAAAGGCGCGGATCCGTCGAAGGTCACCGTGATTCACAACTGGACCGACTGCTCCGCGATGACGCCCGGCCCTCGCGACAACGCGTTCGCCCGGCAGCACGGCCTCGTGGACCGTTTTGTCGTGCTGCACGCCGGCAACATCGGGCTCTCGCAGAACCTCGAGATCATCCTGCACGCCGCCGAGCAGCTCCGCGACCGCCCCGATATCGTGTTCGCGCTCGTCGGCGAAGGGTCGAAGAAGCGCGACTTGCAGGACGTGGCCGCGAGGCGTGACCTCCGCAACGTCCTGTTCCTGCCGTTCCAGCCGCGCGAGATGATGGACCAGTCGTACGCCACTGCGGACGTGTCGCTGATCTCGCTGAAACGTGGCCTGGCGGGAGTGATCGTGCCGAGCAAGCTTTACAGCGTGCTGGCGTCGGGACGACCATGCATTGCCGCGGTCGAGCAGGATTGCGAGGTGGCGCAGATCGTCGAGGAGGCGGGTTGCGGGTTTGTGGTCGGCCCGGGGGATGCCTCTGCCCTGCGCGCACGCGTGGTGGAGATCGCATCCGATCCGTCCCGCGCCCGTCAGATGGGGGAAAGCGCGCGTGAAGCGGCGCTCCAGTTCGATCGTCCCCGTCAGGTGGCGGCTTACGATGCGCTCTTGCGAGAGGTGGCCGCCGCATGTTGAAGCGCGCGTTCGACGTGCTGTTATCCGGGACCGGCCTTGTCATCTCGGCCCCGCTATGGGTCGTGATCGCGACGGCAATAAAGCTCGAAGACGGCGGCCGGGTGCTGTTTCCCCAGGATCGTGTCGGTTTTGGCGGATCGACGTTCCGCGCGCTGAAGTTCCGCTCCATGGTTCCGGACGCATCAACGCTGCCACCACGCCAGGCTGACGAAGACGACCCACGCATCACGCGGGTTGGACGGGTGCTTCGCGCGACCGCGATGGACGAACTTCCGCAGCTGATCAACATCTTCCGCGGCGACATGAGCTTTGTCGGTCCGAGACCCCTGATGCCGGGCGAGATCGAACTCCGCGGAGCAGCAGAGCTGGTGCGTCTCGAGACGATTCCCGGATACGAGGCACGCCATTCGGTGCGGCCTGGATTGACCGGCTTGACGCAGGTCTACGCTCCGCGCGATACCCCGCGGACCCGGAAGTTTCGTCTCGACGCCATCTACGTCCGCAACGCGAGCTTCTGCCTCGACGTCTTCCTTGTCGCGGTGTCGGTCTGGATTACCTTTCGCGGCCGGTGGGAAGTCCGGGCGCGAAAGCTGTAACGTGCCAGCCTTCGCTGCAAGCTTCGGCTGGCAAGCCCGTATAATGAACCCGCTCGCAGCGGCGAGGGCTGCCTGCGGACACAAGCTGACATGCTCGACGTGGCGGTCATCGGAGGCGGTCCCGGCGGACTTCACGCCGCGTTCCTTCTCGCCAGAGCCGGCTTCGGTGTGACTCTTTTCGAGGAACACGACGAGGTCGGACAGCCGGTTCATTGCACGGGCGTGCTTGCCGACGACGCGTTCGGCGAGTTCGAGCTGACGCGTGCGGCGGTGCTCAACACGCTGTCCACCGCGAGATTCTTTTCTCCGTCCGGCTTCGAGATCTCCTATACAACCCCCGCGATCGAGGCCCACGTCGTCGACCGCCGCATGCTCGATCAGACGATTGCGCAGCGCGCCATCCTCGCGGATGTCGAGATGCGTCCAGGCTGCCGCGTGCGCAACCTCGAGCCGTCGCCTGGCGGCATGCGTCTCGACATCGAAGGTGACAAGCCGGTTCATGCCCGGGCCGTTGTGCTGGCGTGCGGCGCCAGCTACGGGCTCCAGCGCCGCTTCGGCCTCGGCATGCCGCCCGTGTCACTCAACTCCGCGCAACTCGAACTCCCGGCGTCGCGCAGCGGTGACGTGGAGGTCTATTTCGGCGGTGATGTCGCGCCAGGTGGCTTCGCATGGACCGTCCCGGTTGCCAGAGCGGGAGGACCCTTTGTGAGGGTCGGCCTGATGTGCGAAGGCGACGCGTCGATGTTCTTTCATCAATTCGTCAGCCGCGTCGGCGCGTCGTGGGGGATCGCGCCGGAGTCGATCTCCGAGCCTCGCCGACGGTTTCTGCCGTTGTCGACCTTGCCGCGGACCTTTGCGTCGCGGCTGCTCGTGGTGGGCGATGCGGCGGGACTCGTGAAGCCAACGACCGGCGGGGGCATCTACTACAGCCTCGTCAGCGCCACGCTCGCGGCTGAGACGTTGATTCCCGCGTTGCGCCGCGACCAGCTCGACGCCGACACGCTGTCCGCGTATCAGCAGCGCTGGCGCGAGCGGCTCGGGCCCGAGTTCCACGCGCAGCTCGCGCTCCGGATGCTGGCCCAGCGCTTGACCGATACGGAAATCGATTCACTGTTCGATCTCGCTCGCACCAACGGTGTAATGCCGCTGGTCCGACGGACCGCGAAATTCAACCAGCATCGCCATCTCATCGCGGAACTGTTTCGCCATGCTCCGGCGCGGCGCCTGTTGTTCCGCCGTCTCGTCGCCGTGTGACACAGGTGTCCAACGACTCGCGCCTCGAGATCTCCGCGGCGTCGTAGACCTCGCGTTGTGCGGCGGCCATGAAGGAAAAAGGGCCCCGGAAAGTCCGGGGCCCTTTTTGTGTACCGCCAGGTAGAGGTCCTTAGTGGACGCTGACGATGCCCATGACCGGCGACATCATGTAGCGTCCATTGCCGGTTTGGTGGACAGACTTGTCGCCGTCGAAATCGACCAGGATGGTCGTGGCAGTCGAGGCGATGTCGAACTCGCGGTTCAGCTTTACTTCGCCAGACGGGATCTCTAGGGCGGCGCTCCGCCCCCCAGGCGCGACGATCGACGCCGCGCACGCATTGCCGGCGGCAGCGTCGTCGAAGTACAGCGCCGCGCTCGATACCGTCAGACGCACCATCGTGTAGTGCCCGGCCGCCAGCGAGCCGGTGCCGAGAATATCCTGCGCCGTCTGGAGCTTCTTCAGATCGCACGTCCGGGAC
Organism: Vicinamibacterales bacterium; assembly: GCA_036802945.1. Taxonomy (GTDB): domain Bacteria; phylum Acidobacteriota; class Vicinamibacteria; order Vicinamibacterales; family UBA2999; genus Gp6-AA40. The sequence goes on along the minus strand of DAIRVG010000043.1, from coordinate 25,718 downwards.
GTGGCGCCATCAGCAAATGGCAACCGTGTCCACCCGCTGTCTGCCTGGCCGGCGAGGTGGGCGGACACCTCTGAGAACGTCACGAGCAACGATTTCGCATCGCTGTACGGACTGTCCTTCAGCATCAGCGTCAACGTGCCGCCGGCACCTGACGGGCCCATCGGCGACCCGCCACACGCATAAGAGGCGGCGAACGCTGCGGCGAGGGCAATAGCGGCGAGCATGCGCATCGGGACTTTCCTCCGCGCCTGATATGGCAACAGCCGGACCGTCCCGCGCGGTCATAGGAACCGCGGAAATACGGTCGTTTTCGTGGGACGTTGTCTCCCTGGCGCCGCGTCAGCTGACGAAAATGTGTAGCTCTTTCGATCCTGTCTCGACCAACGGAAGGTCGCGTTCCAGCTGCGGTGTTGTATCCGTCGTCCCTGCCACACGGAAACGGAACGGCAGCTCGCTGAGCGGCGCGGCCGCAGATAAACGCAGAAGGTTCCCTGCCGCTTCGGGAGCAGACGAAAGTCTCCCGGCAGGATGTCTAAGGAAACTAAATAAGATGGGTGCTCACCACCTGTAGCTGAAACTACTTTCTGCACTTGCGTTTACCGCCCGCTGAATGATCGTGAAAAAGTTGCAGGGATTGGCAATTGACTTGCTCAAGCTGAAGCCAGTTAGGGGTCAGAGCATGACCATGGACAGCCCGTCCCTGGATCCGGTCGAGCCCCAACCTCCCAATTTAAGGAGCCAATGTGGCTTTCCCGGTCCGAAAAGCGGTTTCTGTAGTCGTCGTAACCGGAGCGATGTTGTTTACTGCCTCCGGACTCGCGAGTGCAGGCACGGTCTGCGATCTCAGCACAGCGACCGCCACTACCGACGTGAGCTGCTCCTACGGCGGGGCTTATTTCCAAACCAACGAGCAGCACCCGACCGGCACCGGCTTCATCGATTCCTTCCTACGCGTTCAGCAGAACGGGTGGGAGCAGGGTTATAACACCAGCGCGCGGCCCGTGGAGTTTCAGGAGAAGACCGACCCGAACTTCACCCGTAATTTGACGCTCGCGGAAGTCGGAACCAAGACCATTGGCGGCGTCCTGTATCGCGAATTCTTCCTGGATGTAAACGAGCCTGCCGCGACGAACGGTCAAAAGAACCTGATTACCCTCGATCAGCTCGAAATTTTTGTCTCGAACAAGGCGAGCCTTAACAATTACGCAACGGACGCGGGCTGCACTTCCACAGTTGCGAATACCAGTGCGGGACGGCTCACCGATGGTTCGGCGAATTGTGCGGACAACGACTCGACCAAGATTTTTGACCTTGATGCTGGCGGGGACGCTGACATCAAGCTTGATTACCTTGTAAAAGGGAACGGCAGCGGGTCGAGTGACATGACGTTCTACCTCAGAAGCTCCCTCTTTTCGGGTTACACCTACGTTTACCTGTTCTCGCAGTTCGGCGACATAACGGGGAACGATAACAAGAAATACGAGTCGCAGGCTGGATTCGAGGAGTGGTTCACGAAGTCGTCCATTCCGCCGCCGAACATCCAGGCGGTTCCCGAGCCCACCACGCTGCTGTTGCTCGGCTCGGGCCTGGCGGTTGCTGCGCTCCGCCGCCGCCGTCGCGCCTGAGAAGCTTCCGGCAGTGGCCTGATTCCCCGGGCAATGTCAGCCCGTCTGCGAATAAAGTCATCCCTCCAGCAGACAATCGGTCTCGTCTGCATCACGTCGTGTCGTTAACTCAAGCACTTGCAACAGGTTGTGCGTGCTCTCGTTAATCTCACGTCCGGAGGCTGGTTTGCTCCTTCGGATGGGGATGGGCCGGAGCGTCTTGACTAGTCAACTCACACGCGCCTGCGCGGCGATCGTCGTACTTCTCATCGCGGCGGCTTGCTCGAAGACACCCGAAGAAGCCAGGCGGGCCTACATAGCCACCGGTGACGAGTATTTTGCTCAGAAGAAATATTCGGAAGCGAGCATCGAATACCGGCGAGCCCTTCAGCAGGATCCGCGTTACGCAATTGGATACGACAAGCTTGGGGACGCGTCCACGGCCGCTGGAGATCCCAAAGGGGCCTTATCCGCGTATGTCCGTGCCTCAGATCTCGCTACGGACAACGTCGCGATCAACCTCAAGGCGGGAAACCTGCTTCTGGTGGCGCGGCGATTTCAGGATGCGAAGACACGTGCTCGAAACATCCTCGTCAAGGAGCCGAACAACGTTTCCGGGCTTGTTCTTCTTGGAAATGCGCTCGCGGGACTCCAGAGTGTGGACGAAGCGGTCGACGTCGCCAAACGGGCGGTGGAACTCGACCCGAATCGCGCGGGGCTCCTTGGCAACCTCGGGGTCTTCGAATTGGCGCGCGGCAATACAGGGGAGGCGGAGAGCGCATTTCGAAAGGCGGTGACGACGTCCCCGAAGTCGGTAGCGCCGCTCCTCGCGTTAGCCAACTTGTACCAGACGGTGGGCCGAATGGCGGATGCCGAACGGTCGTTGAGACAGGCACTGGTGCTCGAACCACGGAATGTCCCAGCCAACGCCACGCTCGCAGCGGTGTTGATCCAGATGCGCCGCGCGGCCGAAGCCGAGCCGTACCTCAAGATTGCGACGGACGCCGTCGGCACGACCGACGCGTCAGGCGCGTTGGCGGACTACTACGTGTCGGTAGGAAGAATCGGCGAAGGACTGGCCATGCTTCAGAAACTCTCCGCAACGAAGGAGGGTTATGCCGTCGCACGCATCAAGACCGCGATGATCGACTACGCCTCGGGCAGACGTGACGCCGCGCACAAGGGTTTGCGAGAGGTGCTGGCGCGCGATCCGAAGAATGCATCCGCGCTGGCATTGGAGGCACGATTGCTCCTCGCCGAGAACCGTTTTGACGACGCAACGGCGCTGGTGACCGAGGCGCTTGCAGCCGACCCCCGTTCGTCTCAGGCCTATTTCGCCTTGGGAAAGATTCAACTGGCGAAGGGTGCCGCCGAAGCCGCGCGAAAGGCGTTTGTCGAGGCGCTCACCATCGACCCGTCGCGGACCGACGCCCAAATTGAAGTGTCCGGCGTTCACCTCGCCAGGCGCGAGCTGGACTCCGCCATCAACTACGCCAGGACGGCCATCAAGACCGCCCCGGACAATCTCGACGCGCATCTTGCGCTCGTGAGGGCGCTCAGCGTCCGGCCAGACGACCTGCCGCGTGCCGACGTCGAGCTGCGGGACCTTCTTGCGCGGTACCCGAATTCCCCCGACGTGCATTCGATGCTTGGCATGATTGCACTGAGACGCGATAACCCTGTTCTCGCGCGGCGCAGTTTCGAGCGCGCCCTTCGCGTCGATGCCGATCACGTCGAGGCCCTGACCGGACTGACTACGCTCGATGCGGAAGCCGGGCGCATGCGCGACGCCCAGGCCCGCGTCGAGTCGCGTCTTGCGGCGGTGAAAACCCCCCCGCCGGATTTACTGCTCCTCGCGGCGAAGATTTATGTGGCAACCCGGCAGTTCGAGAAGACTGAGCAGAGCCTCCGTCGCATTATCGAGGTCGACCCGACGAATCTCGCCGGCTACGGCCTGCTGGGGCAGTACTACGTCACGCAACGAAAGTTGCCTGAAGCCACGCGTGAGTTCTCCGCGCTGGTCGAGCGTGACCCGAAGTCGGTCTCGGCTTACACGATGCTCGGTCTGCTGGCACATGCGCGAGGCGACGTCGACGCGGAGCGCAAGGCCTACGAGCGCGCGGTCCAGATCGACGCGCAGGCGCCGGTGGCCTCAAGTAACCTCGCGTGGATCTACGCGAACGTCGAAGGGGGCAACCTCGAGGTCGCCTTGCAACTGGCGCAGACCGCGCACGCTCGAATACCAGACTCTGGGGAAATCGCCGACACGCTCGCGTTCGTCTATTACAAGAAGGAGATGGGCTCCTTTGCCGTGCCGCTTTTAACCGCCGCGTTGGACAAAGAGCCGAACAAGCCGGAGTACCACTATCACCTTGGCTTGGTTTACGCGCAGGCGGGTGAAGACGCCAAGGCTCGCAAAGCATTCCAGACCGCGCTGAAGCTCAACCCGGGCTTTGCCGGCGCCGAGCACGCACGCCGGGTCATGGCGACGCTGATCTACTAGCCCAGTCGGGCGCTGGGTGAGCGCATCGAACTCCGCAGACTTGTAGATTTACTTACGCCCAAGCAAGATCTTCAGCAGTCCCCACGTTCCGCGGTGAAGGTACAACACCGGCACAACGAGCAGAGCCAGCGGTCCAGGGTTCATCCTATACGTCTCCAGCATGTAGCCGGGGGCAGGAAAGATCACTTCGCGAAGCAGCTTCGAGCGATCGCGCCACGACGGCAGGCCTTTGACGTTGGACGCCAGCTCATGGTGCCAACGTCGTCGGGGTCGAAGATACGACTCGGACGGCTCCGCCGTTGCTCCTGCCAGCCGCACGGTGACTCGCTCGGGTACGCGGGTCGCGAATCGCAGCTGTGAGAGCGACAGCTGGCGGGCTGCAATAGCGGCCACCTTCTTCTCAACTACCAGCCCGGCGAAGCGTTCGAAGTCGTTCGCTGACAATCGCGATGCCAGCAGGTGAATGTCGTACGTCCAGATCAGTCGCTCACGGTTTCGGTGATGTATCACCGGGTGCACGCAAGCAAGCAGGAGCGCGTGTACAGGTCCGGCCGCGTGCGCAAATGGGCCGAGCGCCTCGACAACGATGGCCTCGCGAGCGAGCTCCTCATAGGTCAGCAAGTCCATGAAAAGCGACTGCGAGCTGATCTTCCAATGAAAATCGAATTGATGATCGACGCCGAACGCATCTCTCCGGGCCATCGCGAATTGACGGAACAACAGTTCGCCCTCGCACGCCAGCGCCGAGACATACCCGAGCGCTACCATTGCCTGTCGAACCGCGGGAATGCTCTCGTGGGGGATCAGCAGGTCGCAATCGATTCGAGGTCTCGACGCCGGAGTCGGGTAGAGCGAGTAGGCGAGCGGCGCGCCCTTCAACAGAATCGGGCGGACGTCGGCGTCGGAGAGCGCCACCAGCACCGCCGTGATTTCGCGCTGCCGGAGCAACTCCCGGGCGTCCTCCGCATGCGCGGCACGAGCAAGATCGTCTATGACCCGTCGCGGCCAACCGTCAGCCTCCGTCGTTCGGGACAGGCGAGCGTGGAACAGGCCGGTCAGCCCTTCGGCTGCGGCTGCCTCGAGCAGTGCCGTCAGGTCGGACGCTGATGTGAGTGGACAGAGTCGGTCCCCACGGAGGATCGTCGCAAGGGTGCTAGCGGACCTCGGCGCCGCACGATCTACAATACCAAGCACGCAATTCATCCTTGCAACGCCGAATGTTTACGATCCTAAGTACGGCACGCAGATTCTTCCGACTCTCTTACCGCGACCGGCTGATCGTCATCGAAGTTATCGCCCTGGCGCTTCCGATCGAAGTCGGACTCAGGTACCTGTCCCTCGACACGCTTGTGTCCCTGGTGGCACGGCCCCGTCAAGAAGGCGGTGAGCCCGGGCGGCCACTGGATGTCGATCACGTGGCTCGCCTGGTCGACGCGACCGCGGCCTTCTACCCGCTGAGCCCGACCTGTCTAAAGAAAAGCCTCATCCTGCTGAGGATCCTCGCCAGGCGAGGCACACGGGCCGAGCTACGTCTGGGTGTCAGAAAGATACACGAGCAGTTCAGCGCGCATGCCTGGGTCGTGTATGACGGGCGCATAGTGCTTGGTGCCGATATCGCGGACCTGTTCACACCGTTGCCACTCATGTCGGGTCTCGCTCACGCGACGAACGTCCGCCGCACGTAGTCATGCGCATCGTGCAATGATTTCAGCCACGAACGAGGTGACGTCCTCCTTTGATCTGAAGAGATTCGGATAACGGGCTCCTATCTGCTGCTCGAGATCCGCAATTGCGGTCTCACCGTTCGATAGACTCAAGACGAGATGTTCGGCCTGACCGCGCGCTGACAGGCGTGGCTCGTGATCCGGAGCGATCTTGCGAAGGACCTCCGGCGACAACGGAAATCCCAGGAAGGTCGAGTGGTCAAACCGCACGGTGCTCTGTGCACGACCCGAGCCTGTCCCGCAGGTCTCGACCTGCCATCGCCAGTGGAAGCTGTCGTAAGACCTGACGCGGATCTTCAGACCATCGCCTTCATTGACAGGGATGGGCTGCGCGACAGGGAGAAATAGCTGCGAGTAGTTCGTCGTCGTCGCTCCAGGGCGATTGCTGAGCGTAATGCCATCGGCAAGATCGCTGGCAGACCACAGGCAGAGACCGTGAAGTGTCCCTGACCTCTGCGCTGTTGCAGATACCTCGCCGTCGAACGCCACGCTCGTGAGATCCGGAAGACTCAACGTCGCCATCGATGCCGCGTCGGCGAGAAGGTCGGCTGGACTGACATCCGCCGGATAACATTGGTTGATGGCGAACTGACGGATTATGGAGAAGTCGATACCGTAGCGACGACTGTTCCACGAGTCGATCTGGCGTGCATAGATCTCTCGAGCCTCGACCGGTGCGACGAAGAGCTCCATGGACGTGGGAATCAACGAACCAGAAGGCCTGAGCCATCGGTGTCTCGCATCCTGGATGGAGCGAAGCGTGTCAGGCACAAAAAAGTCGACAGTGTCCGTGATGATCACATCCACCTGTTCAGGCAGATCGAGTTCAGCAGAGGCCCCAGCCAGGAAGACGATTCGGTCCTCGAACCCGTTCTCCCGCGCCAGAAGTTTGGCCAAAGAAATGACGGACCCACTCTCGAGCGCATAAACACGGCGGGCGCCGGTCAGACAGGCGAAAAAGGCGAGGATGCCGGTACCGGTCCCGAGATCGAGAACCGTGTTGCCGGGTTTCACGCGCTTCTCGATCGCCTGCCGATACTTGTCGAGGCGGAGGTTCGTCTTCCCGAGGAGGAACTGGTGAACGTTCAGGATCTCGCGCGCGACATTGGCATCCATTAGCGAGATCTCCCTGATCGTTCGATTTCGTTCTCGTCGGTCGTCTGCTCCTGTTCGACGCTCCGACGAGCTCCGTTTGCAAACAGCGACAGAAATTCGGGCTCTGAATGGAACCAGCCGGCGAATGCCGTCTTGGGTGTCGTTCCTTCGACCGACGTCACTCGGTGCACCAGGTCGCTGGCGATCCGGAACAGGATGGCGTCGCCGGAGCCAGTATTGGCGACTTCACATACGATGTTCGGCGATCGACGCTCGCGTAACTGAAAGAGTCCCCCCGCATACTTTCGCGCGCCGAGATTGACGCTCATCCCGATCAAGCGATGGTTGATCGTGTCGCCGTGCCAGGAATCATAATGGCCGGAACCGGGCGCCATGCGGTAGATCCTGCCCAGGAAGCAACCGATGCGATCGCAGCCGGTGAGTTGCTGCACGAGCCCGAAGAGCCTCTGGTCGTTGGCGATAAAGTACAGGAGGTCGAGCGCCGTGTCGTGTTTCAGGCACAGCTCGACCCCGATGTCGTCGTGAGCCCTCTCGGCAAATTCAGCCTCTTCGAGTCGACCTCGAACGAAACTCAAGAGATTTGAGTCGAGGAATCCCGGGAGGCGAATGCAGTGCTGCCGATCGAACTGCGCACGCAGACTTTCAAGAGCCTGCTGCGAGGATAAAGTCAGGCCGGATCGCGTGAGCTGAACCATGACGGCTCATGGGCGGACCGGGTCGCGGTCTCGTCGGACATCCGACAGGATCGCTTCCCGGACGGCAGGGAGCAGGCGCATATTCCGAGGGTATCGGATGCACTTGACCGGCACGCTTGCGGCGAGGGTCGTCGCAAATGCGAACTGACCACTGAGTCGCTTTGAGTCGGTGACTGCCGTGTTGAATGGGTTCTGCAAGAGCGCGAAACATGCCTGACGTTTCGACAGGCGTCTGATGGTCACGTTCTTTCGAGCCCCGTCGCGGGGCCCGGGCGGCCCCAGAACGTAAACCGCCTGCAGCGGCACCGCGGAAGCTGAAACCTGGTGCTCGTCGAGCGGAATGACGAGCTTGGTGGTCCCCCCAATCGGGGTCCCTCCCAGGTGTGAGGGAAGCACAATGCCAGCGACCTCAGGGTACAGCTTGATTCGAGGAGGGCCAGGATGGGCCGTGAAACGCCCGTCGCGCTCCGACAGAACGAGCAGGTCATCGGTGAGGATTTGGTGGCCAGCCTGGACAAACGTAGCGCCGAGGCTCGATTTTCCGTAGCCCGACTCACCCAGAAAAGCCACGGCTCCGCCGTCGATGCTGACGACTGTCGCATGGAGTGGTTCGAATCCTTGCTTGATGAGAGCGAAGGAGAGCGCCTGCCCGAGCAAATAGGTGTGGATAGGCTCGCGAGAATGCTCACGAAGGGACCGACCCAGGATCAGTCGGCCATTGGATGAGATGAGGAATTCGAAATGCCCGGACCCGCGAAGGTACGTTTGGCCGTCGGCAAGCGGCACTCCCCAATCCCAGCGGGCCTCGTCTACGCACGCGCGTACTTCCTGTAAAGCTTTGGAGAAGCGCGAAGAAGAACCTTGAAGCAAGCCAACTTGAGCCACTGTTGAGGCCCGCCCGTGAGGGTATGGAAGCGGCCAATCGCTTCGCAGACACAGACCGTACAAATGATAGGCGCCCGCGGATCGGTGTTTCGCCTCGCGTCCCCTCATCGTCGCGCGCTGTCAGGCTCTCGATTTAGGAGCGCCAACGCCATCTGACCTTTTACCGCCCGTGCCTAGTGAGAGGTCGCGAAGGTTTCCGTATGTCACGAGGCGTGGGGTGCGATAAACCTTCTTCGATTTGGCTGCAGGCGTGGTCCCGGATGGAAGGCGGGGATCGCTGGTCTCTTCGAACGGCTTGCGCATATTCAGTAAACCTCCATTCCGATCTGAGCATTCTTCGGTCCGAAGAATCCCTGAAGCCAGAGTTCCAGTGAAAGCAGATCTCCGAGTGCCCAGCTCAGCTCAGACGACATTGGATCGCCCGTGATTGGTGGGCGGCTTCCAGCCGGTAGTGGGTCGGACTTCACGTACCCCAAGCCGGTGGCCATTCCTCCGGTATGAAGGCACCGCGCGAGCCAATCATAATGCCTTACGACACCTTCATTCACATCGCCGGTGAAGTCGGCTTTTGAGGTGCGGCTCGCGATCGACGGGGGAAGGACTCCCTGAAGCGCATCACGCAGCAGTCCCTTGTGCACGCCGTTCCTGCTCAAGGCCTCCCCGGGAATGGCCATCAAGAACGCGATGAGATCGCGATCGAGGAATGGAAAAGCCATGTCCAGCCCGTGCATCGCGCCCACCTTATTGTTCCACTCCATGCACAGCACGTGATAACGGGATCGAACATGGTCGTACAGCGATTGCGCATGTGCGCGACCGGGTAGCACGGCCAGGCGTGGCACGCGCGGCGCGGCGCGTTCGCGAAATCCCTCTGTGTAACACTGGAGCACATCACCCGTCGGGCGCCATCTGTTTCGAATCTCGCGGAGTCGCTCGACGATCACTCCCGGCACATGACGCTTCAGAAGCGCCGCAAAAAGGCGTCGCCTGAACCAGTGAACCGGGATGTCGACCCATTCCCCGAAGGCGTTGATGTGCTGCCACGCTTGGAGCCACTGCCCGCGCCGACACAGATCGACCAGGTACGCGTCATCGAACAGAAACTGGTCGCCCCAGTGGCCGGTGAGCAACACCTTGGCGCCCAGCCCCCGCACTGCAGTGAGGTATGCATGGGTCCTGCTCCACTGCGCGTCGAGAAAAGGCGCTTCCGCGTGCCAGATGGCCTCACGGCAGCCATCTATGATCCCAGTTGGAAGATTGTCCATCCGCGTGATCTCGACGCCGTACGCCCGCTCGATCTCAACGAGAAAGTGTTTCTCGTCCGACGGAGAACCATCAGGAAACGTGTATGAGACCCCGAGCAACGGTGATCGGATGCCCGGTTCGGACCGCTTGAGCGTCTCGCCGACACAGAAAACGGCTGACGAGTCCAGGCCGCCGCTGACTGAGATGGCCACTGGACCCGCACAGCGCAGACGACGTCGAACCGCTCGCTCGAAATGGTGGCGGAATGCCTCGGCATATTCGTCGAACGACCGCAACCGAACCTGTCGTGAGCGATCGAAGTCCCAGTATCGCTTCGTGACGATTCCTTCGGGCCTGGCGATAGTGAGATGCGCAGGAAGCACACTGAAGATATTCTGGAAGCACGTGAGCCCTCGGGTGTCTTCGGCAGCGAGTCGCGTGAAGAGCAGATCTGCGACAACATCGTCGTTTGGGTGAGTGACGATCCCCGGATGCGCCAGGAGCGTCTTGATTTCCGAAGCGAAGACGAACAGATCGCGACTCGCGTAGTAGTAAATTGGTCTGACGCCGACAGGATCACGTGCGAGGAGCAGCTTCGACTGATTCGGGTCGTAAAGTCCGAGCGCGAAGTCTCCGTCCAGGTGCGCTGGGAAGTTGTCGCCGAACGCGCGATAGGCAGACAGCACCAGCGCAGGGTCTGACGACTCAACGGAAAGTGCCGCAGTCGTCCGCAGAACGGACAACAGGTCCTCGCGGTTATCGAGTCGACCGTCGAAGACGAGGACAACTCCGGACGGATCCATGAGGGGTTGAGTTTCGTGTGCGCTCTCGAGCGAGATTCGGGAGAGGCGAGAGGCGAAACCAACCGTGCGTTGAGTCTCCACTCCTTCGCCGTCGTGACCTCGATGTGAGAGCGTGGCAGAAAGTCGGCGCACTTCGGAGCTGTGTACCGGCCGACCATCACGATTCCAGAGACCCAGAATTCCGCTCATTTGCTAAAAGACAGGAGAGTTGTGAGTCTACCCGACTTCGCTTCTCGTCCCGGGCCGGTCGCTGTCATCGCAGCGATCTGATAGAGTTCGTCGAAGCCAAACTTGGGGGTGCGATGGACCTCACCTTGAACGATTCCATCGTCGTATCCGAGGACGTTCTGTTTCGCGAACTCGACGACGAGGCCGTTCTCCTGAACCTGAAAACGGGTATCTATTTCGGATTGAACCCGCTCGGAACTCGAATCTGGCAGCTCATTGTCGAAGAGCGTTCACTCGCTCGTGTGTTTGAAAAGGTGCTTCACGAATATGACGTCGGGCGATCCGTCCTGGAAACGGATTTATTGGCACTGGGCCGGCAGTTGTGCTCCAGCGGCCTCGCCGAGATCGCACGCGCATAACAGCGGCTCCATTCCCGGCTCCTTCATCAGCGGTACCGCGTGCTGACCGAGGCGCGGCTCCGGAAGATGTGCGTCTTTGCGAAGCCCGGCTTCTTCGACGAGGGCGGGTGTGCACGTGTCCGTGCGGCGATGGATCGCGGTCGCGCCGAAGCGGCTGAGATTTACGTTGGCGGCTACGTCGTCGACAAGAACGTACGAAGGACATTCGACGTCGCGGTCGACTCGAGGACCGTTGGTATCGTTGAGCGCGCGTTCGCGAACGTACGCGCAGAGGTGTCGTGCTTCTTCGGCGAGACATTGAGCGCGGCAGAGGGACCAGGATTCCTCAGATATCCGACCGGCGGTTTCTACCGCGCGCACCTGGATCGCCTCGATGAGCCGGGGCACGAATTCTCGCGCCGTGTTTCGCTCGTACTGTTCCTGACAGATGCAGGTCGCGGTGTGGGCGATGGCCGATGCGAAGGGGGCTGGTTGCGGTTGTACGGTGTTGTCGACCCCGCCCAAGAGACCGTGCCGCTCGACATTTCACCCGCGGCAGGAACACTCGTCGCCTTCCGATCTCACCTGCTCCACGAAGTGCTGCCGGTGACCGACGGCGTGCGAGACGCTATCGTCGACTGGTTCTACTAACGGTCCTGCGGCGGCTTTACCGGGCCGAGGACGCCGCGGGCATCGAGCGGCAGCGGCGCGCCGTGGTGCTTGGAGGGTTTGAACCAGTCGGCGAGCCGCGACAGGCGGCCAACCGTGGTGCGCTTGGCTTCCTCGAATTGCTCGATCGCGTCGAGCGCTTCGGCGAGCGTACTGACGACGCCGATGCCGCGCGCCAATGCCTGATCGCGGATGCCCGGATCGTCGCGCCGCTGCAGCAGGACCGCCTTGGCGCGCGAGGCGGCGATGATATCGACGCAGTTGGTCAACCGGTCGTCGATCGCAATATCGAGCTTCACCGCGTTCGCGGCATCGCCCCGCGAGCCTGGCACCGTCATCACCGAGGGCAGTGAGAAGCCATGCTGCTCGAGCCACCACTGTGTCTGGAACTGCGTGGTTTCACCCGCGCTGGAAGGCCTCGTGGTCAGGAAGTACACCTCCCATCGTCGCTCCCGCGACGTCCGGTACAGGCGCTGAATCTGGTCGGGCTCGTATGGAGCGAGCGTGAGCCACCATTGCGATGTCCGATCGACCCGCTCCCAGGCGCGCTTGACGGCGTCGGCGTTGAGCGGGTGGCGCGGCGGCTCGCCGCCTGACTCCTGGTCGGCGGCGGCGGCGGTGGCGCGAAAGGCTGTGTGGAAATCGGCGACGACTCCGTCCACATCGAAGCCGACGCGAAGACTCATGGCAGCGGCGCCTCCGCAGCAGGATCGGACGACCGGTTCGGCCTGACGGCCACGGCTGCGAGGATCGCCGCCAGCAGGAGATTTGCCGGCTGGTGCAGCCCGGTGTCCCAGATGCTTTGTACCGCGATGCCGGCGAGGCCCGCATACGCGCCGATGCGAATCCATCGGTGCGGCCCGCGGTCATCCGCAAGCCGTGCGCGTACCACGCGATGGAGCAGGACCAACATGGCGATGACCGCCAGCAGCAACAAGGCGCCCCCCTCCGCGGAGAGCTGCAGGTACTCGTTGTGCGCGTGATTGAAGAGCACCTGCTTGTCGGCCCGTTGGTAGATGAACATGGCGTCCGGGAAGGTGCCAACCCCGGTGCCGAGCACGGGAAAGTCGCGAATGATCGGCAGCGTGTCGCGCCAGATCGCCAGGCGCCTGATTGGCGCCGCGTCGAGCGTCCCCTGCACGCGCTGCACGAGCCCTTCGCCGTTGATCCAGGCAGCGGCTAGGACGACGACGACGGCGGCTGCTGCCGCCATCGAGGCTCCGCGCCGACGACTCACCCCGGCCAGGATCGCGGCAATGATTGCGGACGTCATGAGGGCGACGAACCCGGATCGTGAGAGGGTCGCGGCGACCGTGATCAGCATCGCAGCGAGGCATCCCACGAGTCCTATCGAGTCGCGATCGAAGAGCGCGTTCGCTATTCCGCGTCCTCCCTGCGCCCCACGGTCCTGCATATGGGTTGTCGCCCGCATTGCCACGTAGCCGCCGACGACGCTGATCGCGAGCACGAGCCAGGTCGCGAGGTGGTTGCGATCGATGAAGGGCCCAAAAGGCAGGGCCCGCGGGTCGGCAGCGCTCCAGACCCAGTAGATCGTTCTTGGTGCCGTCGCCCGCTGCGCCAGCGCCACAAGCGAACACGCGAATCCCACCCATGCGAGGACGCGGATGGCGGCGCGGGTGCCGCTGCGCTTGAATGCTTCGCGCGCCGCCCAGAATACGAGGGCGCCGGCGAGCGCGAGCGCGAACGCCGTCCTGGTCGCCGCGGGGTGGATGCTGAGCGGACGCCATCCACCAAATGGCTCGAGTGCGTAGGAATCCTGCAGCGCACGCGTCGCGGGGGAGAGCACCGTCACGACGGTTTCCGGCAGCGGCGCCATCTGCACGGCAATCACGCCGAGCGCGGCCAGCAATGCGACATCGAGACCGCGGGTCACGGGGTCGGCGCAGACGCGGGCGCCCGAGATGATGAAGAGCGCCGCTGCGACAAACAGCGTCGGGAGGGTCGACCACTCATACGCGCCGCCGACGACCGCGAGGACCCCGGCTGCGAGCAGCGTCAGGAGGACCGGAAGAATCGACAGCGAGCGCTTAGCTCGCGGCCGGGGCTTCCGCGTAGTAGCTCTTGTACTGATGCCCGTAGTATCGCGAGTAGTAGTAGCGGTTGCGATCAAAATCGACACGGTTGAGGACCGCGGCAATCGACGTCGGATGGCCAGCCCGCAGGGTTTCGATGGCTCGTTCCGCCAGGCGCCACCGCGTCATCTCCGCGCCAATGACGAACGTAACGGAGTGGACGAGCGGGGCCAGGACGACGGCGTCGGTGACCGCGAGTACGGGCGGCGTATCGACGATGACCCAGTCGAACGGTCCCGTCGAGAGCTGTTGCATGAACGCGCGCATGCGATCGGACCCGAGCAGCTCCGATGGGTTCGACGGCGTGGAGCCTGCGGGAATCACGAGCAGATTCGGGTCGCCGCAGCGCTGGACGACGTCGCGCATCCTCGCCTTGCCGTTGAGGAGCTCGGCCAGCCCGCGGTCGTTGGGCAACCGCATCGCCTTGTGGACGCTGGGGCGCCGCATATCCGCATCGATGAGCAGCACACGCGCGCCGCCGATCGCCAGTGCGAGGGCGATGTTGACCGCGGTCGTGGTCTTTCCTTCAAGTGGCTGCGTGCTGGTAATAGCCACCAGGTGCGTGGCGTCGGTGCCGCTGCTTGCCACGAGCGCCGTTCGAAGGGCCCTGAATGCCTCGCCGAAATCGTGCGGCACCGGGCCGGACAGCAAGGGATGCCGCTCGCCGTGCACCTTGGGCACAAGGCCGAGGAAATTGAGATGAAGCCGCCACGCCACGTCTTCGGGCGTTTTGACGGTGTCGTCGAGGTAGTCGATCGCAAAGGCTGCGGCGATGCCCATACCGAGGCCGAACAGAAGCGCCATCATCCATGCGCGCCGCGTATTTGGCGTGAAGGGTGCGCCAGGCATCTCCGCGCGATCGAGGAGCCGCACGTTGTTTGCGCGGCTGTTGCTGACAACGCGGAGCTCCTTTTCGCGTTGCAGCAGCGATTCGTAAACCTGGCGATTGCTCTCGGCCTCGCGCTGGAGCACTGAGTAGTCGATGCTCTTGCGGTTCAGATCCGTGGCTTGGACCTTCTGCGCCTCGAGGTCTGAATTCAGCTGCTTCTCTTCCTCGAGCGCGGCCTGGTAGTCAGCCTTGATGGCGGCGACGTTCTTGGAGATCTCTTCGTCGAGCTGCCGTTCGGCATCGTTGATCTGCGAGGTGACTCTGAGCAGGTCCGGGTGCTTGTCGCCGTAGCGTTCGGCAAGGCGGAGCCGGTCGCGCTCGAGCTCGACGATCCGTGCCTTGAGCTGCTGTACGAACGGGTTCGCCGCGATAGTCGTCAGGCTCTCCCGATCCTTTGCGGCAATCACCTGGTTGTAGAGCGCTTCCTTCTGGATGCGCGACGTCCGCGCCTTCGACGCGACGTCGTTCACCTGGTTGAGGCGCGAGACGATGATGTTCTGCCTGTCCTCGAGTGAGAGCGCGTTCTGGTTCTCGCGGTACTCCGCCAGCATGCGTTCGCTGGCCTGCACCACGTTCTGCTGCTTGCCGACTTCCTGCGTCAGCCATTGCAAGGTCTTGTCGGTGTTTTGCAGCCGGAATTCGAGATTCTGGTTGACGTACTCCTCGGCGAGCACGTTGACGGCGCGGGCGGCAAACTGCGGATCCGCCGCGACGAAGAAGACATCGACGAGGCGGCTCCCGCGAACGGGGTTGACCCCGACGCGATCAAGAAACGCTTCGGCCTGCTGGCTCTCAGGAGCGGCCTGAGCCGGCGGCACCTTTCCGTCCGCGCGTCGGAACGGCGCCATGAGCTTCGCCTTCACCGCGCTGAGAACTTGCGTCAGAGCCGGTGGCTTCGGGCCTTGACCGTTGAACTCGGGCACGTTGTCCAGCTTCAGATGGCGGACGGCGCGGAGCGCGAGGTCGCGGCCCTGGAGAATCTTGTACTGGGTCTGGTAGTACGGCTCGGGATCGCTGTACGCGAGGTACGGTTCCTTGAAATCGGTCTGCGCCGTCGTCTGCTCTTCGTCGATCTGAATCCGCGCCTGGGCACGGTACAGCGGCACCGTCGTATACGTCTGGTACATCATCGCCGCAACGACCAGGATGGCGAGCGCTACCGCCGCCTTCCAGTGCTTGATGATGATTGCCGCCCGGTCGAACAGGTGAACGTTCGGATCGGGGCCGAAGCGGCCAGCCTTCGGCGCTGCCAGAGGAGCCGCAGTTGCTGGAGGAGTGCTGGCGCCAGCGCCGGTCGAAGAGAGACCTCGTGAATCAAACATGACTACTGACTACCAGCCGCCGCCTGTTGGGTTATTCGGGCTTTCCTGCGGGGTCAGGTTCGAGGTCGTCCGCGTGACGCCGGTGCGCGCGGCGACGGTGGTCGTCTCCTCGAGCGTTCCCGTCAACCTGTTGCCGAATGTCGCGGCGACGTCGGGGGCCGCCGCGATCGTGCGGACCGTCGTCTGGCGGACATCTCCGCGTCCTAGAAGAACGACCTCACTTGCAGCGACAACGGAGCCGGCGGGACCCAACAGTTCGACGACGTAGGAGCTCGGGTCGAGGTCGAGAAAGGAGAATCGGCCTACGTCGTTCGCCGTCGCGCGGGCTTCGATCCTGCCGCTGTGGATATTTCGCACCACGACTCGGGCGTACGGAATAGGCATGTTCAACGACGTCTGCGCGATGCCGACGAGAGCGTTGAACTTACCGCCCACCGCCGCGACGGCAATGGGCGTGTTGTACTGCCGCGCCAGGCCTTGGGCGACGCCAGGGACGGTCTCGGGTTGTCCGGAGGGCTGCGTGGTCCGGAAAGACGCACGGCCAAAACCAACAACGGCTTCCCGGGTGGGATCACGGTCGGCGCGCGCGAGCTCGTCCGCCTGCAGCTGTCGCGATGTATTGGGTGCGTACTGCCACACGCTCTGGACACGACGAACCGAGCGAAATTGCGGCCATCCGACGGCCGCGGTGGCCGTCAGGACGATGGCCAACTGGATCGCTAAATGTGTCCGTTTCATGAATACCGATCCTTCTATCGACACATCCCGTCCGCCTCTACAGATGGCGATGTAACTCAATATGACAGTAAGGTCTTGTATAAGACACTCTCCGCTATTCTGAACCGGCCTTTCAACCTGGTAATTAACTTATTTTCAATCAGTTGCGGAGATTATAGCCTTTCGAAGACCACGACGGTCTCTACATGTGCCGTGTGCGGGAACATGTCGATGGGCTGCATTGAGCGGATTCGATACCCTGCAGCGCAGATGGTGCCGAGGTCGACGGCGAGCGCTTCAGGATTGCACGAGACATAGACCGCGCGTGCCGGTCGCAGTCGTCCAAAAATCTGCTGCAACACTGACGCCGCGCAGCCGTCACGCGGCGGGTCGAGCACGATAGCGTCCGCACGGCGAATCGAGGCAATCGCGGTCTCAACACGACGCGCAACGAACCGGCACCGGCGTGCGACGCCGTTCAGCCGCAGCGCCGCCTCGCCGTCCGCCACCGCCAGGCGGTTCTCTTCCACGGCGACAACCTCGTGACCCGCGAGCGCGAGCGGGATCGCGAAGAGCCCGCAGCCCGCATACAAATCGACCACGTGCGAGTGTTCGGGAATCGCACCAAGCACGAGACCGACGAGGATTTCGGCGGCGCGTACATTTGTCTGGAAAAACGCCGGGGGGGACATGAGGAACGAGGCGCCCGCCACCTGCTCGCGCATCCGCTCCGATCCCCGGAGCCGTCGGGTCCGCTCACCGAAAACGAATGCGTCGTCTCGTTCATGCAGGTTGAGGTGCACGGACGTGGGCGGATCCTCTTCGAGGAGACGTCGCGTCGCCGTCCGGAGTCGGCGATCGGAATCGCTCGAGACGACGACGGTCGCCATGAGCTCTTCCGTGTGGCATCCGACACGTACCGCGAGGCTGCGGAGCACCCCGCCATCGGCGCCGGCTGCGTTCAGGCCCGCTGAGGTAAACGTGTCGCGCGCGCGGAACGCGAACGTGTTGCCACGCTCGTCGTGGACCGGACACTCGCGCACAGGAATCACGCGGCGTGAACCGCGCGCGTAGTGTCCCATGACCAGCGTTGTATCGTGGCGGCGTCCGCCGAAACGGAGGTTACCGAACACGAAATGCACCTTGTTGCGGTATCCCCACGGCCGGTCGAGCGGTGTTGCCGGCAAAGTCTCCTGCGCACGCGGTGCGCCGGGTATCGCGGCGCCAACGAGCCGGTTCACAAGCGCGGTTTTCAGCCGGAGCTGCTCCGGATAGGAGATGTGCTGCCACGCGCAGCCGCCGCACGCGCCAAGCCCTGGCTCGGCATCCGGACCGAAATGGATGCACCGTGCGCGAACACGGTGCGGTGAGGCGCGGAGGATTTCAAGCAGGGCGGGAAAGACGCGGCCGTTACGGCCGGGATCGAGCCGGACGCGCACGCGTTCGCCGGGGATGGTGAACGGCACCGCGATGCGGAGGCGTCCGGCGGACGCGACACCGTCGCCGGCAGCGCTCAGCTCTGCGATTTCAACGTCGATGATCTTCGAGCCGGCGTCATTTGACATCCAGGAGCTCGACATCGAAGACGAGCGTCGCGTTGGGGGGAATCACGCCGCCTGCGCCTTGCGCGCCATAGCCAAGGTCCGGCGGGATGGTGAGCGTGCGCTGGCCGCCGACTCGCATCCCGGCGACCCCCTGGTCCCAACCGGAAATCACCTGGCCCGCGCCGAGACGGAACGAGAACGGCTCGTTCCTGTCGCGCGAGCTGTCGAACTTACTTCCCTTGTGATCGGCGCGTCCTTCGTCGTACAGCCAGCCGGTGTAGTGCACCTGCACCTGCCGTCCTGGCCCGGCTTCCGCGCCGGTGCCGGTCTTTGCGTCCTGTTTCATCAACTGAGTGATATTCGACTGTCCCATGTTGTCTCCGCCACATGAAGTCAATACACCGCAGAGCAGCAGCGCCGCACCCATCGCACTTCTCGCCCGCATCGCACCCATCGCCCCCCTCCGCGTCACCACATCCCCGCGTAGCTGATTCTCCAAATCCGACCGCCCGAATCATCCGACACGTAGAGCGACCCGTCCGGCCCCTGCGCGAGTCCCACTGGTCGGTGTTGCGCGTTTCCAGGTGACGGCCGTGGCGTGCCCGCAAATCCGTCCGCAAAAACGTGAGCCGTTCCGGTGGAGGCGTCGTGGTTGAGCGGCTGGAACATCACGTTGTACCCGGCCTGCGGCAGCGGCGAACGGTTCCACGATCCGTGGAACGCGACGAACGCGCCGTCGCGATATTGCGCCGGGAACTGCGTCCCCATGTAAAAGAGCACGTCGAGCGGCGCGTAATGCGCAGGGAACGTCGCCACCGGATTGGTGTATTTCGCGCAATCGGCGACCGCCCGCCCGTCGCCGCCGTACTCCGGCGCCACCACGCGCCTGTTCAGGAGCGGATCGAAGTAACAGTATGGCCAGCCGAAGTCCGCGCCTTGTTTGATCTCTTGCAGTTCTTCCGCCGGCAGCTCGGCGTTCTTCGTCCCGTCGAACGCGGGCCACAGATCGAGCTGATCGCGGCCGTTCTGCACCGCCCAGAGCGAGTGCGTGGTCGTGTTCCACGCCACACCGACGGTGTGCCGGATTCCTGTCGCAAACCGGTTGTCGGCCGAATGCGACTGGCCGACACGATCTGCCTCGTACTGCCAGATGCCCGCGGCGAGCGCGAGATCGGAGCACGGACGTCGTCCGGGGACGCCGGCCACGCGATCGCGGGCCTGACAGTTGTTGGTTGGCGCGCCGACATGCACGTAGATCTCCCCCTGTTCACCGAAGGCGAATGACTTTGCCGAGTGACCGCCGGCGTTCGGAAGATCGTCGACGATGACCTCAGGAGGTCCGATCGGAAGGAGGGCGACGCCGTCCATCTGGAACCGCACGATTTTCGTGTCTGCGCCGACATACAGCTGGTTGTTGCGCCACGCGATAGCGGTACCACCAAGGCCCGCGCCGAAACGCTGCTGCATGTCGAACCGGCCATCGCCGTCCGTGTCGCGCAGCGCCATCACCGAGCCTCCTGGCGCCCTGTTGTCGTGGAGCTCCACATACAGATCGCCGTTTGGCGCAACGGTGATGTGGCGCGCGGGGCCGAGGGCGTCGGCAACGACGGCGGCACAGAAGCCCGCCGTGAGCGTGAGACCGCCATTGTCCGGATCACAGACGGTGGGGCTGGAGAATTGCCGCGCGGCGAGCAGCGCCGTACATCCCGCAAGTATGCTGACGAGCACGGCCGCCGACGCTCGCGCCATCACGCGATTATACGTGGCGACTGCCCGTGATTTCGTCCAAGGGCAGCATGCTGAGCTTGCCAACTCCCAACCTCCAACTCCCAACTCCCAAGAAAAGGTTTGATCACGTGTCGCGCCGACTTTGTGTATCGTCATGGGAGTTCGGAAGTTGGGTGTTGGGAGTTTTTGAAGAGGAGGTCTCGTGGCCCTTCGCCGCGGCGTTATCTTCGTTCTGAGTTTCATCACGCTCGCCGTGATCGTCTCCGTGACCGGCATTGCGTTCGTTTACCTGCTCGTCTCCCGCGGGCCAGCAATCGAGGACGATTCGACGCTCGTGCTCCGGCCCGGAGGCGAGCTGCAGGAGACGGTTCCCGACGACGTGGTCGGCCAATTGATCGGCCGCAATGTCACCACGGTCCGCAGCTTCGTCGAGAGCCTGCGGCTCGCGAAGCGCGATCCACGCATCACCGGCGTCCTGCTCCTGCCGTCCTCGTTCGAGTCGCCGTTCTGGGCCAAGGTTCAGGAGCTGCGCGACGCGGTGCTCGACTTCCGCAAGTCAGGGAAGATCGTCGTCGCCTTCCTCGAGTATGGCGGCGACCGCGAGTATTACCTTGCCAGCGCTGCGGACCGCGTGTTCCTGTTGCCGACGAGCGCGCTCGACCTCACCGGCGTCGCGTCGTACGAAGTGTTTCTGCGCGGCACGCTGGACAAGCTTGGGGCCTATGCGGATTTCCTTCAGATCGGCGCGTACAAGACCGCCGTGAACCAGCTCACCGAGAAAGGCTTCACGCCCGCCCATCGCGAGATGACCGAGGCGCTCAACGCCGACATGTACGCGCAGCTCGTGCGGGGTATCGCCGCAGCCCGGAAAAAGACGGAGGCGGAGATCCGACTGCTGCTCGATCAGGGTCCGTTTGCGCCGGAGGACGCAGTGCGCACCGGTCTCGTCGACGCGCTCGCCTACGAAGATCAGCTCGACGATCAGGTGCCGCAGCTGCGGCAGGGCGGCGACATGCGCCGCGTCGAAGGGAATGACTATCAACGGGTGACGCCCCGATCGCTCGGCGTCCGGCCGCAGTCCAGGATCGCGCTCGTCTATGCCTCGGGCGTGATCGCGTCGGGCAAGAGCGGCTACGACCCCGGCAACGGCGTCGTCGTCGGATCGGACACCTTCGTCGAGCAGCTCCGGCGTTTGCGGAACGATGACGCGATCAAGGCGATCGTCCTTCGCGTCGACAGCCCCGGTGGATCCTCGGTGGCGTCCGACGTCATGTGGCGTGAGCTGATGATCACGCGCGACCAGAAACCGTCGCGGCCGCTCGTCATCTCGATGTCGGATCTGGCGGCATCGGGCGGCTACTACATCTCGGTGCCGGGTCACGTCATCGTCGCGCAGCCCGGAACGCTGACCGGATCGATCGGGATCTTTGCCGGCAAGTTCGTGATCGACGGCACCCTCGGCAAGGTCGGCGTGACGACGCAGACCGTGAAGTCGGGGAAGAACGCGGATATCTATTCGCCGTTCGCGCGGTTCTCGCCCGAGCAGCGCGAGAAGGTCGGCCAGTACATGGAAGGTTTCTACAAGAGCTTCATCACCAAAGTCGCTGATGGCCGGCATTCGACCCCTGACCGGATCGATGCGGTCGCGCAAGGTCGTGTATGGACCGGCGCGCAGGCGAAAGAGCGCGGTCTCGTCGACGTGCTGGGTGGGCTCGACACGGCGGTGTCGATCGCCAAGGAGCGCGCGCACATCCCGGCCGACGAAGAAGTGGAGCTCGTCGTGTATTCAGCGCGGCGCAGCTTCTTCGAAGCGATCACGGAGCTTGGCCGTTCGTCGTCCGCGCTGGGCGCGTGGGGAACGTTGATGAACGCTGCACAGCGCCAGGCGGCCGCTTCGCTCCTCGCGCCGGTGACGTCGTTCCGTCGCGGCGAGCCGCTGGCGCTCATGCCGTTTACGTTCGTGCGATAGGAAATTCGAAGTCCCGACCCCCAACTTCCAACTCCCAAGGAGAGCACGTTCGGGGGATCCGGCTTCTTGGGATTTGGAACTTGGGATTTGGGATTTGGCCTACGTCCCCAGCAGCACCCGCCGCACGACGTCGTTATTCACCTGGATCTTCATGCCCTCTTTGGCCTTCGTCATGTAGGACGAGAAGAAGCGCTCGCGGCGCTCGTTCAGCAGCTGCGTGCGGAACGTCTCCCGCGCTTGTTTGAAGGCGTCGGGCGTCACATCAGCCCGCTCCGCGACGCGTACGATCACCGTACCGCCGGTAGTCGGGATCGGATCGCTGACCCCGCCGACCGGCAGGCTGAATGCCACCTTGTCCACGTCGGCGCTGACGCCGATGTCGGGAAGCGGCGACCCGCGCGCGATGAGCGCCGTCTCCTTGGCCTCGAGCGCCTGCGCCTTGGCGGCCGCGGCAAAATCCTTCGCCGAGCGCAGCGTGCTCGCAATCTCCGCGGCCTTCTGCTTGCTCAGTTCCGCCGCGCGCACGTTGATGACATCCTCGCGCACGCGACCCTTCACTTCTTCCAGCGTCGGCACGTACGGATCGCGCTTGCCCGTCACCGTGATGTACACGGGACCGCGCGGCGACTGCAGCGCCTTGCTGACTTCGCCGTCTTTCAGCTCGAACGCTGAAGAGGCCACTTGCGGCGCCGATCCGATGCTGGGCACGGGCTCGTCGCGCGCGAAGAACTCCGACTCCGCGGCTGTCACGCCTGATTCCTTCGCAATCGCGTCGAGGTCCGCGGGTTTGGTGATCCGCGTGTCGAGGTCGCGAGTGCGATCGCCGATCTGCTGATCGACACGCTGCGAGGTAATCGTGTCAAGGATCTGCGCGCGCACCTCGTCGAGGGTGCGCGTGGTCGCGGGCTTCTTGTCGACGACCTTGATGATGTGGAAACCGAACTGCGATTTCACAAGGTCGCCGATCTGTCCGGGCTGCATCGAGAACGCCGCACTCTCGAATTCGGGCACCATGCGCCCCTTCGAGAAGTAATCGAGATCGCCGCCGGTCGCCTTCGATCCCTCATCCTCCGAGTACTTCTTCGCAAGCGCCGCGAAATCGGCGCCCGGCGCCTTCGCCTGCTTGAGGATGTCCTCGGCCTGTTTGCGGACCGCGGCTTCATCCTTGCCGCCGTCGGTCTTGAGGAGAATGTGGCTCGCTCGTACCTGTTCCGGCGTCTGGAATTGCTGGAGGTTGGCGTTGTAGTAGGCCTCCACGTCCTGCGGCGATACGGTAATGCGCGAGCGCATGAGGTCGCGATCGAGCAGGAGATAGCGCACCTTGCGCTGTTCACCCTTGCGGTATTCCGCCTTGTGCGCGTCGTAGTAGGACGCCACGTCTGCGTCGTTGACCGTCACCTTGTCGCGGAATTTGTCCGCGGTGAGCGCCACGACCTGCAGCTTCGCCTTCTCGTTCCGCGCCTTGTACTCGCGCTCGAGGTCCGCGTCCGACACCGCCATCCAGTCGGTCAGCGCCGAGCGGAGCTTGTCGATCATCATGCTGCGGCGGAGGCTCGCCTCGAAATCGCCCTTGGTCATCGGCGGGTACTGGCTCGCGAGCAGCTGCTCGTACCGCTGCTCGCCGATGAAGCGGCCGTTTTCCTGGAGCCCGGGAATCGAAAAGATCTGCTGCGCGAGCTCCTCGTCACTGACGCGGATGCCCTGGCGCTCGGCTTCGGTCAGCGCCGCCTGCTCATCGACCATCTGCTGAAGGATCTGCTGATCGATCCCGAGTTGTCGCAGCAGCTGTTCGTTGACACCGCCGCCGTACGCCTGTTGGTACGACTGAATCTGGGTCTGGTAACGCCGTTGAAAGTCGAGGCCTCTGATGTCGCGCCCCTCGACGGTGGCGACCACGTCCGACGAGGTGGCGCCCACAGACGTCCCAGTTGTGTCGAGAAAACTCGGGATGTAGAACGCGATGAATGTCAGCACCACCAGCGCAAGGCTCCACTTGAGCCAGTTCTTGTGCCGCCGCATCCGGTCGAGCATCGTCATGATTTCATTCCTTCGAGCGTGTTTGAGCCCCTCATCGTACGCTAGACGACCGCGGGCCCGCAACGGTTTCATGGTATATTTGACCGGTTTAGAAGGACTTAGCGGCTGTCACGCCGCCACCCATGTCCGAGTTCGCCCCCGCCCCTGTCTGCGGTGACACCTATCTCCGCCAACTCTGACTTTCCCCATGACGTGGGGCGTGGTCCTCGCCGTGCCGATCTCGCCACGCGGCTCAAAGGGCGTCTGCGAATGCTAAGAAGTCAGCTCGACCGCCGCGAGACGATGATCGAAGCCGTCCGCGAGGCCAACGCGACGTTGGATCCCAAGAAAGTCGCTGGATGGCTGGTTCATCAGGCGCGCTCGTGGATCCCCGCTCCCTGCTGGGCGGTCATCGCCCATGATGTCAACGGTGCGCTCAGCGTCATTGCCGAAGAGGGCCTGACCCCGAACCTGGCGCCGTCGATCTGGGCCGCTGGTAACTGGGTGATGCGCAACGGTTCGGAATTCGTCGCAGGCGATCTGGCACGCGACAGCCGAGCCCCCAAAGGGGCGAGCGGCAGTGTCATCGGGTTCCCCCTGGTCTGCCGTCATCACACTGTCGGGGCCCTCGTGGGACTGGATCCGGTACCCTCCGCTACGGTTCCAGCGCTCGGTCCGGCGCTGGCGCTGTCGTTCCGCTCGATTCTCGAGCCGCCGGCGATTGCGCTCGACAACGCGCTCGCCCTGCAGAAGGCGGAGGCGTTGTCGGTAACCGACGACCTGACGCGGCTGTATAACTCGCGCTACCTCAACCTTGTGCTGCGACGCGAATCGAAGCGCGCCTCACGCAGCGGCCGTCCCCTGTCGCTTCTGTTCCTCGACCTGGACGGTTTCAAGCAGGTCAACGATACCCACGGCCATCAGGCTGGCAGCAAGGCGCTTGTTGAGGCCAGCGTCATCGTCCACCGCAGCGCCCGCGAGACCGACGTTTCGGCCCGGTTCGGCGGCGACGAGTTTGCTGTGATTCTGCCTGACACCGGCAGCGAGGGCGCCGTGTCGGTGGCGGAACGTATCCGGGACCGCATCAGCGCGTGCCAATTTCTGGCGTCCGACGGCTTATCCATACACTTGACCACCTCCATCGGGGTCGCGACCCTGCCGGATGTGGCTGCATCGGCCGAAGAGTTACTGCGAGCCGCCGACAAGGCGATGTACCGGGTCAAGGATGCGGGGAAGAACGGGATTCACATTGCTCAGGAGGCTTCCGCCTTCTGAAGAGGAGTATGCGACTTGGCTCTCGGCTCGTTTTTTTCCCTGTTTTCGAGTGATCTCGCGATCGACCTGGGCACCGCCAATACCTGTGTCTACGCCCGCGGGAAGGGCATCGTCGTCAACGAGCCCTCGATCGTCGCGATCAACAAGATCAATGGCCGCGTCGAAGCGGTCGGCAAGGACGCCAAGGAGATGCTCGGCCGTACGCCTGGCAACATCGTGGCGATCAAGCCCATGAAGGACGGCGTCATCGCGGACTTTGAAGTCACCGAGAAGATGCTGACCTACTTCATCAAGAAGGCGCACAACCGCAACGTGTGGGTGCGCCCCCGGATCGTCATCGGCGTCCCCTCGGAAA
>DAIRVG010000042.1:2610-39991 GCA_036802945.1 Vicinamibacterales bacterium | reverse complement strand
GCGGGTCCCATCAATCGCGTCGAACATCAGCTTCTCCACCGCGTCGAGCGGCACCAGCAGGTCTTTGTAGGTGTGAGCCTGATTGATCAGAACGGCCGCGGCTCCAGAAGGCAGGCGCTCCTGCACGCAGATCGTGTCTGACATCCGAATGGGTACGTAATCAAGCCAGGCGTCACCCGCAAAGCTGACGCGGTGCGAATCGTCAGCGCCGTCTTGCCGGTACACGACCACGCTGTGGCGCACCATCGTGCCGCGGAAGAGCTCGGCTGCCGCGTACTGCTCCACCATCGGAAGCTCTCTTAGACGGGACGCCTGCGGGATCTGCGTCATGACGCCGCAGTGAGGGCTGTAGGAGGCTTGTCTGACCCAGCGACCGAACGTCAGACCTGCATTCTCGATGAATTCGAACAATTGCGGGACCGAATACGCACGGTCCTGCGGGTGCAGGAGCGCGTCTGCCAGGGCCGCCTCCTGCCTGAAGTCCGGCGCGTGTCGCAGGAGCTGCTCCAGCGGATGACCCGGCGGCAATCCCCGGAGTGAGGCAGTGAGGTCGCGAATCTCGTCGTCGGTCGCGCGGATGCCAAGCCGTCTGCAGAACTCCTGCAGCATGTAAATGCCGGTCCTTCCGTACGGTGCGTACACCATGAGATGCATCGCTCCGCCGGGCGCAAGTACATTGCGCAGCGCTGCGAGGCCCGCATCAGGATTGGCGAGATGATGGAGAACGCCGGTGCACACAATCTGGTCGAAGCATGTCCCCAATTCGTGGGCGCGCTCGATCGGCAGCTGGTGGACCTGGAGATTGTTCAAGGTGTGCGTGCGCTGGAGTGCCTCAGTGCAGCGGACACTCGTGGCGCTGACGTCAATGCCTATGACCTTAGCCGCGGGCCGGTGCAGCGCATGCTTGGCCGCCTGCGATGTCCCGCAGCCGGCGACCAGGATGGAGAGATCTTCTTTGTACGGTCTGGCAGGCCAGAACAGATGGTGGTCTGCGCAGCGCCTGGACTTGTCCTTCCAGCGCCGGCCATAGTGATCGAGCGTGTTCGTCGGCGGAGGGTAGGGGTAACGCTCGTAGAAGTCTTGGACTTCCGCTGCAACGTGCGGCATATCAACCTGCCATGACGGGGCGAAAGGGAGATCGGGAGACCTCCCTTTCGACAGGTTTGTCTTTACTTGGCCAAAACCGGCTCTTTCTGCTTCGGTGCGTGCTTCTCTTCGCCTGCCGCTTCTTTTGCCTTCTCCGCCTTAATCGCCGGCCCCAATTGCCGCATCACCGCGTCGAGGTTGAATGAAGCTGCCTTCTGCCGCGGCGGGTATTTGACGTAGTTGTCGATCTGGGCGGCCACGAGTGCCTGGCATTGGTAAAGCTGGGGGACATGGTTTATCAACCAGTCGTAGTAGACGTTGGAGTTGTGCTGAGCGCGTTCAAACGGATCGCGACGCAGGCTGAATATCAGCGGAAGCCTCAGCGCCACCATGGGCTCTGCCCAGACCTGCGTTGATGTTGCACGCTGCTCTTCAAACACCAACTTGTAGTCGCCCGCCCGGACAGCCATGATGCCTCCGTCATCGCTGACGTAAAAGAAAGAGGTTCTTGGGCTCTCCTTCACCTCGCCTGTGAGATAGGGCAGCATGTTGACCCCATCGATATGCACCTTGAACGTCTTGTTCCCGGCCTTGTAGCCGTTCAAGAGCTTCTTGTTGATATCCGGATCACCCGCCGCCGCCAGCAACGTCGGCAGCATGTCCTGGTGGCAGACGATGCCGTTCAGGACCGAGCCGGCCTTGATCTTGCCCGGCCAGCGAATGAACGATGGCACGCGCCAGGCGCCTTCCCAGTTCGTATCCTTCTGGCTCCGGAACGGCGTATTGGCGCCATCAGGCCAGGTGTCGTTCTCAGGGCCGTTGTCGGTGGAATACATGACGATGGTGTTGTCGGCGATGCCCAGCTCATCGAGCTTGTCGAGCATCATGCCAATTTGCTCGTCGTGGGTGACCATTCGATCGCTGTAGTCGTCCTGGCCGCTCTTGCCACGGTTCTTTTCGGCGAGATGGGTTCTGAAATGCATGGCCGTCGAGTTGTACCAGAGGAAGAAGGGCTGGTCCGCTTTGACTTGCTTCTCCATCCAGCCGAGCGCGGCTGACGTGATTTCCTCGTCGATGGTTTCCATGCGCTTCTTGGTCAGGGGGCCCGTGTCCTTCACTGTCTGCCCACCCTTACCGTCAGCGATGCAGTGGAGTACGCCACGGGGTCCGAACGCTTTCTTGAATGCGGGATCCTTGGGATAGTCGGGCAGTTCCGGCTCTTCCTCTGCGTTGAGGTGGTACAGGTTCCCGAAGAATTCGTCAAAGCCATGCATGGTCGGCAGGTATTCATCCCGATCGCCGAGATGGTTCTTGCCGAACTGACCCGTGGCGTAGCCGAGCGGCTTGAGCAATTCGGCGATCGTCGGGTCTTCCGCTTGAAGTCCGACTGTCGCGCCGGGCATCCCGACCTTGGTCAGGCCGGTGCGGAGCGGGTTCTGACCGGTGATGAAGGCCGCACGTCCGGCGGTGCAGCTCTGCTGGCCGTAGTAATCGGTGAAGGCGACCCCTTCGTTGGCGACGCGGTCGATGTTCGGCGTCCGGTAGCCCATCATCCCCCGGCTGTTGTAACTGATATTCCAAGTGCCGATATCGTCGCCCCAGAGAATGAGAATGTTCGGTTTCTTCGTTGGCATGACTCCTACCTTTCACGTGACAGGGGGCGCCAGGCCGCCCGCATGAAATCCTGGCCGAAGGACTGCTCCGGGGTCTGTTTCTTCGAACGGCGAGGTTGGAGCGTTGTTGCCGTGGCAAAAGCGGAACTTCTGGCCGCTCCCGCACGCGCACGGTTGATAGGGACCGCGCCGATCGTCCTCGGCGTCGATCAAGGCCATCACGTCGGACGGCGGGCGCCCCCGCTTCAGCAGGTTGGCCATGGTCCGCATCGCCGGTCGCGTGTGGGTGAAGAACAGCTCGAGGCCCTGACAGAGATAGTTGTGGCCCGGATCGCCATCGCGCGAGAGGCTGAATCGATCTTTCGGACAGCCACCGTTGCACAGATGCCTGACCTCGCAACGCTGGCACTGCGCGGTCAGTGAGTCGCGCTTGTCGTCCCCGAACCGGCGCTGCTCGGGCGAGGACACCAGCTTCAGCATGTGCGTCTGGTGGATGTTTCCCAGGAGGTACCGAGGTTCGACGAAGTGATCGCAGGAGTACAGATCGCCGTTGTGCTCCAGCGCCGGGCCGTAGCCACATGTCGGGGCATGGACGCACAACAGATGACGGCCGAAATACGCCTCGAGCGTCACATCGAAGAGCTGGACGTACACACTGCCCACGTCATGGCGCACCCACTCCTCGAAGATGTCCACGAGGAAGCGGCCGTATTGTTCGCTGCCGACCGAGCGTTCCGTGACCAGGTTGCCCGACTGCGTATAAAGCAGACGCTTCGTGCCGGCCTGGTCACTCCACCCCCGGTTGGCGATCTCGAGCGTCTGCGCGGTGGCGCGCTCGACGATCGGGATGAACTGCATCCAGCGGGCACCCAGCTCGTCGCGCAGGAAGCGATAGACCGTGCGCCCGTGCGTCTCGTTGGCCGCGTTCACCGTGCAGAGGATGTTGAAATCCACCTTGTGCTCGCGCAGGTGCCGCCAGCCGCGCATCACGCGATCGAATGTGCCTTGCCCGCCGCGATCGCGCCGGTAGGTGTCGTGGAGATCGCGCGGACCGTCGACGCTCAAACCGATGAGGAAGTTGTGCTCCTTGAAGAACGCGCACCAGTCATCGTCGAGAAGAATGCCGTTGGTCTGGAACGTGTGCTTCACGATCTGGTGGGGCCGGCGATATTGTTCGACCAGCTCTACAGAACGCCGGAAGAACTCGAGCTTCATCAGCGTCGGTTCACCGCCCTGCCACGCCACCGTCACCTGCGGCGTGCGATGCGACTCCAGCAACTGGCGGATGTAGCTCTCGAGAGTGGCGTCCGACATCCGATGCGTGTCGTTCGGGTACAGCGCTTCCTTGGAGAGGAAGAAGCAATACGTGCAGTCGATGTTGCAGGTGGACCCGCTCGGTTTCGCCAGCAGGTGGAAGGCCGGCGGTGCGCTCGCCGGCAGGGTATCGTCACTCACGGGTAGCGACCCCTCCGCTCCTGGCTGAGCGGCTTCCATTTCTTCGGAACTCGCCATGTGACTTTCCCCCTTCAGTCAGATCTGTGGCCGTCCCTGCCGTAGTTATTACCTGGTGCTGGGCGTTGGGGGGTACTGCTTGAACATCTTGTCGAGCGCTTTGTCCATCTTCTCGGTGTTCTTGTCGGCCTTGTCGCTCGCCGTGCCGCTGCCGGTGCCACGCCAGACGAGCATTTTGTTCTTCGCGTCGTAGATGTCGACTGCGAGCGTTCCCACGACGTAGGTCCGAACGGTCGCGGTCGCTTGTCCCGGGAAAAAGAAACCTCCACCGAACCCGTTCACGTCCAGTTGCTTCTGCTCTTTTGTGACGACGTGCGTTGCGACGACGACGTCGGGGTTCGCGGTCACCTTTGAAAAACCCTTGGCCGCTAACTGCTGATCGACCGCCGCGTGGATCCGCTGCTCGGCCAGCGGATTCGCCGCCGGCGTCCCTACTGTCCAGGTGTAGGTTCGGTAGCCCGCGAAGTTCGCGGACGGATTGGAGTCAACATCGACGTTCTGCGCCGCCGCCGGCGACCCGGCGATCAGCGTACCGACGGCGGCCGCACACATCATCCAATTCCTCATGGCAGTTTCTCCTGGCGCCAGGGCCCACGCCCTGTCGCAATCACTGTTTCGCTAAGGCAGTCGAGCCGCGCTCTGTTCCCACCCCGCGGTCAGGTTACGGTGCGATCCGTGCGGCAGCTATGCAGATTCGGCAATTGAACACGTCACGCGTTCGTCACGAAGTCGTGTCGAAGTCGTGTAGACCTTTAGACCTAGATCCCTAGTCCCAATTCATGTGTAGGAATTTGACAAATGAGCGCGATGATGTTGGGGCACTTCGAGCGCCACGCTATCGTCGTGTGCAGCGACTTGTTCGATCGAGTTTCGAGAAGGAGCCGCAGTGACCAATCAGCATTGGTCATCTCGAAGGAGGAACTGCCGTCCATGAACGCAGAACTCACGTCGCCGAATGCGGAGCTCAATCTGTCGTGAGCACCGACCTCGCCACGAAGTGGCTGACGCTGCTGCACGATATCTCGCAGGCCATCGATCAGGCTCCGAACTGGAGCGAGGCGCTACGACGGGTGATGGGCCGGATCTGCGAATCTGAAGGCTGGCAGGTTGGCTACGTGTACTTGCCCGCAAGCGATGCGTCCGACCACCTCGTCCCCGCCATCAGCTACTCCACGCACAAACGCTTTGCCCCATTTCATCTCGTGTCTCAGCACGTGCGACATGCGGTCGGGCGCCTGCTTCCCGGTCGTGTCTTCGCCGACGGACACCACATCTGGATCAACGGTGAAGCCGACCTGCTGAAGATGATGCCCGACCGGCAAGCTGCAGCAAAGCAGGTCGGGTTGCAATCGGCTGCCGCGTTACCGGTGCGCGTTGGGAACACGACGCTGGCCGTCGTCGAGCTGTTGTCGGATCGACCTCACCCCGAGAGTGATGAACTGATAAGTCTCATGAGCGATGTGAGCACACAGGTGGGCCGGGTCATTGAGCGGGAGAGCATCAGAGCCCAAATCTCCGAGATCATCTGGGGTGAACAGCAGGACCTGATTCAGACGCTGCATGATTCGCTTGGGCAGCAGCTGACTGGTCTTGGCATGCTGGCGGCGAGCTTGAACCGGCGGCTCGGTGACTTGGATAAAGAAAACGCCCAGATCGCACAGCAAATTGTCAGCACAACACAGGAGGCGCTCGAGCGTGTGCGTCAGTTGGCCAAGGGAATGTTTCAGGCCGACATCGCGGACCACGGGTTTCTCGAGGCGCTGCGGGAGCTCGCATCGGCGACCACGTCCATGCACAAGATCCAGTGCCTGGTGGAGTGCGATACCGATGGTATCAACCCCTCGGGCCGCGCCGCCACGCAACTGTACCGGATTGCGCAGGAAGCGGTTACGAATGCGGTGCGCCATTCGGAGGCTGCGCACATCACGATCGGTCTACATGCGGAGGCCGGAGTCACAACGCTGACGGTGAATGACGATGGCGTAGGCCTCCATCGTCGCGAGTCGAACGAGAACGGCGTCGGCCTGCGGATCATGCGACACCGGGCGACCTCGATTGGCGCAGTTTTCTCGGTCAGCGCTGGTGTCGATGCCGGCACGGTCGTCAAGGTTGTTCTCTAGGATCTGTCACGTCGGGCCAAGAGCCGCGGGCCGAATCCACACGCCTGACGGATGAGGAAACGAACGAGGACATCATGGCTCTAGAATCACGACTCGTACGGCGAATCCTGGTTGTCGACGACCACGAGATCGTTCGCCTCGGCATGCGACAGCTGATTGCGGCCGAGCCGGACCTGATGGTCTGCGGCGAGGCCGAAACGGCGGAGGAGGCGTTCAGCTTGGCTCGATCCTTGGACCCCGATCTTGCGATCGTCGATCTGTCGCTTGACACAACGCATGGATTGGAACTCGTGCGACTACTACACGACGCGACCCCGCCGATCCCGGTGCTCGTACTCACCATGCATGATGAGGCCTTGTTCGCTGAGCGGTCGTTCAAGGCCGGTGCGCGTGGCTACATCATGAAGAAGGGTGCCATTGTCGGTCTGGTGCACGCCATCCGTCAGGTACTGGCGGGCAGGATTTACGCGAGCGAGCAGGTCTGGCAAGGACTCCTGTCCGGACTCGGGAACAAAGTCCCGTCGCCGGGTGATTCGCTTGCCGTCCTGACTGACCGGGAGCTCGAGGTGCTCGAAATGATTGGACACGGCATGAGCACCGCCACAATCGCCAGCAATCTGAGACTTAGCATCAAGACCATTGAAACGTACCGCTCGAACATCAAGCAGAAGCTGAAGCTCAAAGACGCGACCGATCTCATACGACTTGCCGTCAGCCGCACGCTGGGGTTTTGAAAGGTCGGACGGTACTCGCACACTCTGTGTCATCGTGTCGGTCAGAACCAACAATTCTGATCGCTTCTGAAGATCCCTGATCGAAGTCTGCGGTTTGCCCCGATTGACGATGATGCGGACGCTGCGACGTAATGGGGCTCGGCAGTTCCGATGTCCATCATTCAATCATCCACAGCTGACCACAATGGGGTCAGCCGCAACGACACGATGACCGATTGGCTCCAGCTGATTTCAGCGGAGTACCGCGAGCTTCCTGACCTCTGCCTCACGAAAGCCCAGGTCCGGCGGCTCTGGAATCTCGATGGAATCACCAGTGAGGCGGTACTGGAGAGGCTCGAGGCCTCAGGATTCCTGCGGCGTACGCGCACCGGTGCCTATATACGGGCGGGTGCATGACATTCTCTGACAGGTCCGCGGACATCCACGGGCGCATCCATCAAGAGATAGAAATGGCTTCTCAACCGTACACTCGGCAGGCACAGCGCGCGCTGGCTGCTGCCGCCCTGGCGTCGCTGTCCGACCACATCGCGGTCCTTGACTGCCGCGGGACGATTCTCGAGGTCAATGACGCGTGGAACGCCTTCGGCCTCGCCAATGGCGTACTCAACGTCGCGGCCATCGGGCGCACGGTGAACTATCTCGACGTGTGTACGCGGGCGGCGCGCGCCGGAGTGGCCGATGCAGCTCGCGCGCACGACGGCATCGAAGCCGTGTGTCTGGGTCGCCGCGCCGTGTTCGAGCGGGAGTACTGCTGCAACGGACCGCTCGGGTCCACATGGTTCCTGATGACCGTCACACCGTTCCAACACGCACATGGCGGAGCCGTCGTCACGCATCGCGATATCACCGCGTGGCGCGACACACCCGCCGCGCGCGAGCGCGCCTTGGCGAGACTCGCCCGAACCCAGCTACGGCGTCTGAACGGACGTGTCATGACGGCTCAGGAAGACGAGCGCCGGCGCATCGCCCGCGAGCTCCACGACGACGTGAATCAACGCCTGGCCCTTCTCGCTATTGGAATCGACCAGGTGAGGGTGCTGTCCCGGGACATGACGGTGGGTGCGCGCCTGCGCAATCTGTGGGTAGAGACGACCGGGATCTCGGCGAGCGTGCACGATCTGTCCCGCAAATTACACTCGTCCCCGCTCGGCGTGCTCGGTCTCGTCCCCGCCATTCGGGCGTTAAGCCGGGATCTGTCCGCCAAAGGACTGCGAGTCACCGTCGTGGCCGGCGATCGCGGCATCGACCTGCCTCAGTCCTCCGCGCTTTGTCTGTTCCGCATCGCCCAGGAGGCGCTCACAAACGTGCTCAAGCACAGCGGCACACTCGAGGCCACGGTGACGTTGAACGATACGGCGCGGTCGGTGCGCCTTCGGGTGGAGGACCGTGGACGGGGATTCGACCCGCGCCTGCAGCAGGGCGGTCTTGGCTTGCTCAGCATGCGGGAGCGCGTCACCCTCGCCGGAGGTGAACTGTTCATTCGAGCGCGGTCTGGAGAGGGCACCGTGGTTGACGCGCGTGTCGCGCGGCATCCTACGGCCTCCGAGTGCTGCGACCTGCGCCGCGGCGCCTAAGGGCGCGGGCCTTCCGGCGCTCGACGCAGGGTATCCGACGGCCGTTCGCCAAACAGCTGCCGATACGCGCCGGCGAAGCGTCCGAGCTCGAAGAAACCGCACTCGGTCGCCACGAGCGTGACGGCGCCACGCGCACCGCGCGCCAGCCGGAGCGCTTGGCGCGCCTCCTCCAATCCGTGCCGGAGCAGGTACTGCTTTGGGCTGAGGCCGTGGACATCGTGGAACGCGTTGCGAAGCGTGCGTTCGCTGACGCCAGCCGCACGACAGAGATCGGCGATGAGGGGTGGACGGCCGGCGTACTCGCTCGCCACGGCCAGTGCGCGCCCGACAATCTGCGAATGAGAGAAACACGACATGTTGACCAACATACGGATCGCCAGCGCTCCCGCCTACTGCGAGAAGGTCCAGAGCTGCCTGAAAAAAATGACAGATGGCGGTCTATGCCGCGGTCTCGCGGGGGGCGCGTGCGCATGTGTGCCGGAAGTGCATAGGACCCGCGTGAGGGTCCTCTCTACACTGATGGTGTGCGAGGAGATCCGGACGACGGCGCGGGTGCGATCGAGTGACTCAGGGTACAGATAGGGCGTCCGATATGGTCTCGGTTCCGGGGCATACGGGAATCGCCGCCGGTGGAGGCGCGCGACCACGTGTGCTGCTCGCAGACGATCACGTGCTGATCGTCGAGGCTCTCGCACAGCTACTCGCCCCCGAGTGCGACATCGTCGGTGCGGTCGGCGATGGACAGGCACTCGTCGCGGAGGCCGAGCGCCTGAAGCCAGACGTCGTCGTGCTCGATGTCATGATGCCCCTGCTGAACGGTCTCGACGCGGCCCGGGAGCTGAAGAGCCGGCTTCCGCGAACCAAGATTGTGTGTCTCACGATGAGCGAGGACCCGGAGGTGCCGAAGGAGGCGTTCCGAATCGGCGTGTCGGGGTTTCTGCTGAAGTGCTCGGCCGCGTCAGAGCTCATGACGGCGATTCGCGCGGTCACCCGTGGACGCTCGTACATCACGCCGCGCGTGACCCAGGACCTCGTTGACGCGTGTGCAAGCCATCCGCTCGACAAGCGGAAGGGGAACACGCTCACGACTCGGCAGCGCGAGATTCTCGATCTGCTCGCCGACGGGCATTCGATGAAGCAGGCGGCGGCCATCTTGAACATCACACCGAGGACTGTCGCATTTCACAAATACAGGATGATGGCGCAGCTCCGAGTCAAGTCCACGGCGGAGCTGATTCAGTTCGCGATCAAGAGCATTTCGGCGGCCGGCTGATCATACGTGCCTCAATACGGGTGTGCTCAAGGGGAGAGATGCAGTGACGTATCTGCAAATCAACGAACTGTCGACACGTAGACGCATTTGTCGGCGGGAACGCGTGGCTTCGGTGAGATTCCTCCCGGCAATGACCGGGGCGCCACGGCAAACATCGTGCACCAATTCATCACGTCCGCCAAGACCGCAAGCGCGATAGTGTTGCGACCTGACGCGGCGAAAAAGCGATATGTCGCGTCCCCGTGTGTTACTGGCCGATGATCATGGGCTCGTCCTCGGAGCGCTGGAGGCGTTGCTGGCGCGAGACTGTGACGTCGTCGGCACCGTGACCGATGGCCGGGCGCTCATCGCCGCGGCCGCGAGGCTGCAGCCCGACGTCATCGTTCTCGACGTTGCAATGCCGCTGTTGAACGGTCTCGACGCGGCACGCCAGATCAAGCGGACGTTTCCCCGAATCAAACTGATCGTTCTCACGATGAACGAGGACGCCGAGCTCGCCGCGGTGGCATTCCGCGCCGGCGCGTCAGCCCACCTCCTCAAACACTCCGCAGCCACCGAGCTGCTGAACGCCATTCGTGAGGTGATGAAGGGGCAGTCGTACGTGACGCCGCTCGTTGCCGAAGGATTGGTCGCATCGCTCCTCCGCGGGCCGGACGTGCCCGTGCCCCACGAGCTGACCCAGCGACAGCGGGAAGTGCTGCAGTTGCTCGCCGAGGGCCATTCAATGAAACAGGTCGCCGACGTGCTGAAGGTGACGCCGCGGACCGTGGCGTTTCACAAGTACAGGATGATGGCGCAGTTGAACATCAAATCGACGGCCGAGTTGATTCAGTTTGCGATCAAGCAACGCCTGGTGTAAGTGGCCAGAGCGTTGGCAGAATGTCGATGATGAGGTCAGCCTCGATATCGATGAGCAGCAGGTCGCGGCCTACGAACCGGTACTGCAGGAAACCTGGTAAAGGTGGCAGCGCTTCAATGAGGTCACCGGGCATCAACGCACCATACTGCCAATCGAAGCGGTCATTCACCGTCAACGGGGCGGCTGGTGGCGGCGCCTCCCTGTCGATTGCTGTCAGCAGATCCGCGAGGTCGCGGTGGTTTCGCTTCAGGACGCCTTCGATGCGCCTGCGGAACGCGGATGCGCTGTGCGTCGTGAACATATCGCCGGCCCTTGCCTGTGGGCGCGCCGCGCGAATAGCCTCCGCAAGGGCGTCGGCAGCTGCCAGAATCGCCCCGGAGTCTGAGGAGACCGTAGGGGGAGGTGTCCGTGCCGCCACAGCGCGTCGGAGTGCTGCATAGGCATTCACTCGTTGCTCGAATTGTTCCATCGCGGAAACATCCGGCATCTGGACGGCAGCCGCTTCACTAGCCATCGAGAGAACCGCGATTGCCGCCGCCAAGCGTCTGCGAATCGTCTTAGTCATCTGATCTCCTGCGCTCCACGTCACCGGAAGAAGAGCTTGAACAGCCGGCCGGCGAGCTCGTCTGCCGAGAACATGGTCAACGTCAACGGGAGCAGCGGTGTGATCGCTGCGACTACGAGTGCAATGACCTCGGCCTTGCCGAACGGCACCAGCCGAGTGGCGGTCACGACCTGATGGCTGGTCCCGAGGTCGGCCAACGACTGAATGTCTGGAGAGCCAAGCAGTGTGCGCATGTGCTCAGGGCTTCGGTGAAGCCACTTTTCGTCGAATTGCCGGACGTACTCGCTGGCGATCGCTCCGTATGTGGCGCGGTCCCTTCGCTTGGTACGTTCCAGTTGCGGCGCAAACACGACGAGCGGCGCGAGGATGAGCAGCACCATCGCGCCGGTCCAGACCGCCACTTCCGCCTTGAACGCCGACAGGGACTGTCCTTGATACAGGATCCGCGTGGCGATCACCCCGGCCAGCAGCACCCCTTGAGCAAACAGGATCGGTGAGAAGGCGTACGCACTGATACCCAGGAATCCGAGACCGCCCGCGCCATCCGGATGCGCGGCGGTGAGTTGCAGGTCCAGCCTCGAGATGCGCCAGAGCAGCCAGAACCAGAGGGCCAGGCGCAGGTACCATCGACACAGAATGAATTGAAAGAGCGGGATGCTGACAAACGCGTACCAATAACCCGCCCCGCTGAATGAGAGTCCCGTTCCTTCCGGTCGCACATACCACGTTGCGGCGTCAGGAGCGATCGCGCCCCACCACACCGACAGTCCAAGTGTGTACACCACCAACAGCAGCGTGGCCTCAACGGCGGCTGAATCGCGCACGCGCATTGCCGACGTCACCGCAGCGTTGAACGTCGGCATGTCGCCGGGCCGTACGATGCGACGCTCGACAAACCGGCGTGTCATGGGTCTGATGCGCTCGTCGACGATGACGTCCGCGATAATGAACAGCGGCAGCGCCAACAGGAATCGAACGTGCGTCTCGACGTCATACAGGAACGGTATCTTGACGGCCCCGGCGACAACGTTGCCATCGATGACCGATAGAACGAGCAGCGGCAGCCAGGCCAGAAGTGCGATCGCCAGGACGCGGCGGTGCAGAAGCTCCAGTGCGTCTCCGGACAAATGTGCGTGCCGGCACATTCGGAACAGCAGCCCACCGCACACCAGCGAGAACTCCGGCGGCTTCGGCGCCGGAACCGTCTTCACGTCCAGCGCCCCTTGCAGCATCGATTGTCTCCCCCGCGACTCGTGCGTCACACGCGCCCGGCAGTGCTCGTCACGAGATGTTGTTCATGCCTGACGTCGTGTTGAGGACGTAGTCGCGGACGATCACCCCGCATCGTGCGAGCGTGTGCGCGGCCTGTTCGAGCCCGCGCGACATGGCCGACGACACGTAGAGCTCGCGGCAATCAATGTTGCCGCGAACGAGCGCCGCGCGGAGGGCCCGCTCCGCGACGCCGGCCTGCTCCCGGAACCCGGCGAGCTGATCGACGGTGACCAGAAACCGCTCGGTCGCCTGACGTCCCGGCGGGTGTGCCAGGTCCCGGGCATCTTCGAGGCAGCGCAGGTATTCGCGAGCGCCGCGGCGGACGAGATCCGCGAGACCCTCGAGGAGCGCAACGCCTTTCGGATCGCACTTGGCGGACATGAGCGTCAGCAAGAACGCCACGTCCTCGAGCACGTCTGCGGCGTCATCGGCCTCGCTGAGCAGACGTCGGAGGTCGTGACCATCACCGGTTTGATCGAGCAGACGGCTCGAGCGGCGCACAATCTCGTCCGCCTGCGCTTCGAGGCCCGTGACACGTTCAGACACACTCCCAACCTCGTCGTGTCCTTCGCCCCTCGTCGCGCGCGTCAAAGCGTGGGAGACGTGCTCCGCGATGGTCGACAGCACGCTTGCGTGGTCCACTGCAGCCCCGAGTATGCTGCGGTCCGTTGTCCGAAGATGCGTGAGCAGCTCGGCCTCGACCTCATCTTCGACCAGGCGCAGCGAGCGGCCGCTGCTCAACCCGGTGGTGACGATGCCCAGCACCGACGTCATGAACAGCCGCGCGACATCGACCCCGAGCAGTTCGTCGAGGCGCGCGCCGAACCGGACCTGCGGCGGCACGGCTCGCTCGAGCGCGGTATACACGAGCCGTGCATCTCCGGCCTGCAGGAACGCGTGGTGGCCGACGTTGTTGTCGGCCGCCCATTTGAGTAGCGCGATCGCCTCAGTGTTCTTGACGAACCGCGCGAGCCGCTTGCGGGCTCGATTCCAGTCGAGAAGAAACACCAGACGCGAGCCCACGAACGCCAGGAAGCGCTCGAGGGACTCCTGGTTCTCGGCTGTGTACCGGCCGATGGTCTTTTCGTGATTCGCGCCGGCGGCCGCCGAGGGCGCTTCCCACTGGATGTCGTAGGCGAGAAGCATGTCGTGGAAGAATCGCAGGCGCGCGCGATGAATGTCGGTGTAGACCACGGTAGCAGTGAGCTCGCGAACGTGGACGACGAAGACGTGAAGGTCTTTCGTCCCGAGATCGTTCTGAATGGACAGGCGATCGCCTTCGCGCGTCGCGGACGTCCCGAGTCCAGGTCGATCGAACTTCAGCTTCCGCGTCTGGTTGACGCCGTGCATGAACGCTTGAACGATCGTTCGGTCCGCGGCCGACAGGCCGTACGCCGTGGCGCCGTCGATCGATTCGGGCGACATGGCCTTGCTCAGACGGTTCAGCTCCCAGTGCAGATCCATCGCGAGCTGCTGCACGCTGTCGTGGCCGTTCTGGGTACGTCGGGCCAGCCCCTCGATCGCGCTCGACGTCAACTTATCGTCCTCGCACGGCGGGGCGGCGGCGATCTCCTGATCCAGGCGACGCTGGTAGATCTCGAGTCGATCCCGCATTTCCGGATGCGCGGCGACCGCGGCCCGGAGCGGCTGCAGCATCTCACGCAGATCGCTGAAGATGCGCTCGAGAATGATCTTGGCGCCGGGAATGCGGACGACGCCGTCCGCAATCGTCCGGCTCTCCGCGACCACGTCATCGAACATCGTGTCGGAAATGCCGCTTGCCTCCCGCTCGGCGCGCAGCGTCGGGGCGGGAGGATGCGGAGCCTGCGCGTAGGTCTGGGCCGCCTGCAGCAGCGAGACGTAGTACCGCAACCGATCGCGCGCACCCAGGCCACGGTTGATCAACTCGGGCAGGAACAGCCCCACCTCCATGAGTTCGTCTACGCTGACTTTGGTACCCATGAGTGACCATCTACCGCTCTCGCAGCGGCGGTTGCTGAAACCGCCGCGGCTGCAACTGGCGGGCGGAAGAAGCTCCTCTTCCCGCCTTCAAGGAACTCGGCGGCTTTGACATTGCCGAAAAACTCGATGAACGTCGCCACGAGCCCGCTCCACCCGGTCTGGTGGCTGGCGCCAAGACCCGCGCCGTTATCGCCGTGGAAATACTCGTAGAACAGGAGGTGATCGCGCCAATGCGGATCGCTTTGGAATTTGTCCGTCGCGCCGTACACGGGGCGGTGTCCGTGCTCGTCGCGAAGGAAAATGCGCATGAGCCGCGCGGTGATCTCGGCCGCGACCTCGAACAGATTCATCGTGCGTCCGGAGCCGGTCGGGCACTCGACGCGGAACGAGTCGCCGTAATACAGGAAGTATTGCAGCAGCGCCCGAAGGAGCAGCGCGTTGACCGGCATCCAAATCGGCCCGCGCCAGTTCGAGTTGCCGCCGAAGAGCGCCGACGACGATTCCGCGGGCTCGTACTTCACGCGATACTCGTCGCCGTGCACGCGAAGGACAAATGGCTGGGTGTCGTGCACGCGCGAGAGCGCGCGAATGCCGAACGGGCTGAGGAACTCGCGCTCGTCGAGCACCCGCTCAAGGATCCGGCGCAACCGGTCGCGGTTGACGACGGCCAGGATACCGCGGCCGCCGTACCCGAAATTTCCCTCGCCGGTCTCATGAATGCCGCGCGCCAGGCCCGGATTACGGTGCAGCTGCGCCTCGAAGTGCGCGACCAGTTGCGGCACGCGCGCCCGCTGCCACGGCTCGACGACCGTCGTCGCGCACATCGGCAGCAGGCCGACGACCGATCGCACCTTCAGGCGCTCGGCGTGGAGATCCGGCCACCGCAGGACGTCGTAGTAGAAGCCGTCGTGCTCATCCCACATGCCGGAGTGCCCGAGCCGATTCAGCGCGTTCGCAATGCCGAGAAAATGATCGACGAACGCGACGGCTGCCGTTTCGAACGACCGGTCGTCGGACGCGATCTCCATCGCCATCTCGAGCATGTTCTGACAGAAGAGCGCCATCCAGGCGGTCGCGTCCGCCTGCTCGAGATAGCCGCCGGTGGGCAGCGGCGCCGACCGGTCGAAGACGCCAATGTTGTCGAGGCCGAGGAAGCCGCCTTCAAACACGTTTCGCCCGAGACGGTCCTTCCGGTTGATCCACCAGGAGAAATTCGTGAGGAGCTTGTGAAATGACCGCTTCAGGAACGGGATGTCGCTTCGGCCGTGCCGTACCTGCTCCATCCGGTACAGGAAGATCGTCGCCCACGCGTGGACCGGCGGATTCACGTCGCCGAAGTTCCACTCGTACGCCGGCATCTGCCCGGTCGGGTGCAGGTACCCCTCGCGTAGCATCAGCTCCAGCTGCTCCTTCGCGAAATCCAGGTCCACCGTCGAGAGAGCCACGGCCTGGAAGGCGAGATCCCACGTTGCGTACCACGGGTACTCCCATTTGTCGGGCATCGAGATCACACTGGCGTTCACCAGGTGGCTCCAGCCGTCATTCCTCACGGAGTGGCCGGGCGCACCAGTGGAGCCGACGCCGTGATCCTCGAGCCATGTCTGCAGATCAAAGAAGTACCGCTGCTTGGTCCACAGCATGCCTGCCAGCGCCTGGCGCATAACGGCCGCCGCGTCCTCGCTCGCCGACGCCGGCGTGAGGGCGGCGTAGAACTCGTCGGCCTCACGCCTGCGTGCCTCGAGCGTCAGGTCAAAGTCCGCGAACGGATCGCTCGCACCGCCCGGCGCGCGATCCGACAGCCGCAGGCGCAGGACCACGGTCTTTCCGGATCCGATGGTGACCTCACAATCGGCGGCTGCTTTGGTCCCCTCATTCGCGCTGGCGCACTCGTACCGCTGATGGACGACACAATCGTTGATGCCATCCTTGACGTACCGGCCCGCGTTCGGCATGCCGAAGAGGCGCCGGTTGTTGGTCTCGTTGTCGGTGAACAGCAGCGGCGCGTCGGGCTCGACGTACAGCCAGCGCTCGCCCAGCTCATGATGGGACGCGGCAATCACGCGCGCGTTCGCACGCGACAACACCCGCCGCAGCCCGGGCTTCGGCGTGTGTGGCCAGTGGCTCCACGTGTTGCGAAACCACAACGTGGGGAGCACGTGCAGCGTCGCCGCTTCGGCGCCGCGGTTGGTCACCTCGATGCGAATGAGCAGATCTTCAGGCGAGGCCTTGCCGTATTCGACGACCACGTCGAAATACCGATCGCCCGCAAAGACGCCCGTGTCGAGCAGCTCGTACTCGAAGTCGTCGCGAGAGCGCCTGCGGTTGGTGTGCACCAGATCCGTATACGGGTAGGCGCGCTGCGGATACTTGTAGAGCCACTTCATGTAGGAGTGCGTCGGGGTGGCGTCGAGGTAGAAGTAATACTCCTTGACGTCTTCGCCGTGATTGCCTTCGGCGTTGGTCAGCCCGAAGAGACGCTCCTTCACAATCGCGTCTCTGCCGTTCCACAGAGCGACGGCGAAGCACAGGCGCTGTTCCTCGTCGCAGAAGCCCGCGAGACCGTCTTCACCCCACCGGTACGCGCGCGACCGCGCCTGGTCGTGCGTGAAATGACTCCACGCGTCGCCGTTGGCGCTGTAGTCCTCGCGCACCGTACCCCACTGACGCTCGCTGAGATACGGTCCCCATTTGCGCCACGGTGCGTCCCGTTCGCGAACGGCTGCAAGGCGGGCCGCCTCAGCTCCGATGGTGCAGGCCATATTGCCTGCCTG
This sequence comes from Vicinamibacterales bacterium, assembly GCA_036802945.1. Classification (GTDB taxonomy): domain Bacteria; phylum Acidobacteriota; class Vicinamibacteria; order Vicinamibacterales; family UBA2999; genus Gp6-AA40. Next base: position 22,650 of record DAIRVG010000042.1, on the reverse strand, counting down.
TCAGGCAAGAGCCGCACCGCCCGATCGCCGGGAAAACTGGCGGGTACGGTCCGTTGAATGCGAGGAGAGACGACCGAATGCCGTGAGCGCATTGACCAACGACCGTGAGTGGTAAATGCGTCGCGTGCGTGCGCTACTTCTTCCTCGGCATGAGCACCGTAATGACCGCGCGCACCTTCCAGGTCGCGCCGTTCACGGGCTTGACGGCGAAATACCCGCCCCGAACTGATAGCTGGCCGGGAAGGTACCAAACGAAGCGAACTTGGCCGCCAGCACGGTCAGAACCGGAACGTGCTGCCGATCTGCACCTGCGAGGCACTTTCGCGGTGCGTATCTTTGTTGATACGAATGCCGTGCAGCAATTCCGCCACGAGCTCGAGGCTCGGGATCGGCGACCAAATGACGTTGCCGGAATAGCGATACGTCCGCTGCAGCGCACTCCCCGGCTGGATGTCCAACGTGGTGACATCGACCAGGCCGGCCGTGAGCGCGGAGTGGAGTCGATCGATCCACCAGTGTTCGTAGCTGACGTATCCGGATGACGCGGGGAGCAGGCGAACGGCGTTCGCCGTGACGTCGAAGACGCCATCTTCGTCTCCGACCGCATTGAGATCTTTGATGTAGTGCCCAATGCCTCTGCCGCGATTGACCTGGAACAGCACGCGATCGCGTGCGCGCCACAACGGCGATGGCAGCCGCCCACTCGTAGTCACCCCCCATCCCGTGGCGCCGACGATGTCACCGGGGGTGTTTGACTGAAAGCCGCGGATCTGACGGAGCAACGTGGCCGCCTGCAGATGCCCTCCGCGCCGCGGCTCCCACCGGATCCGCGACACGACATCGGGCCGCTGATCCGCGGCGGTCGCGCCGCTGATTTCGGCATCAGGGTTCTCCATCGCCAGAGCGACGCGTACGCGATCGGCGGCCGCCCACGTCCAGCGGACTTGGGCCTGCCGGAAATGGACCATCGCGTTCAGACCTTCGAAATCGATTCCGTCGGGCACTGCCTCTGGATCCGAAAACGTCGACCATGTCTGCCCGAACAGGAGCCGCCTCCATTGCCCGTAGGCGTGGCGCAGACGCAACGTGTTCCCGCTGCCGGCAAAATCCGCCTCGACGAACGCCCGCATGTAGCCAACGCCTGTCGGCGTGCGGAAATCCAGATTGACGCGGCTTGGAAACGCAATCACATCGACGCGCCCGCCCACCGGTGCGTCCGCCACGTCCACGGGAATCTCGGATGTGATGAACGAGTCGGATACGAGCAGCGGATCCAGCGTGGTGACCCAATTGGCCCTCACGAATCCGCCGACCTTGACCGCTGTCTCCGAGCCAGGAATGCCGAATGAACCGGGGAAGTTTCCGGCCGCGACGACGTCCGGCGGAATCTCTGGCCACTTACGCTGCAACTCGGTCTCGGCCGGCGCCGCGGGCGCCGGCGCAGGCAAGGTCGTTCGAAGCGTGGACACGAGTGCCCGGGTCTCGTCGAGTTGCTGCTGCAGCTGGTCGATCCGGCGTCCCTGCTCCTCGATGAGCCGTTGCTGACTCTCAACGAGGCGGCCGAGTTCTCGCACTATTGCGGACTGCGCTGCGAGATCGACTTGCTGCCCGTTGACTGCTGGCGGCGCGAACAGGATCAACCCGAGCATCCCCGGCACGGTCAAGTGCGGTGCGATCCGCAGGCGCCGCGGCATCACCTGCAGATCAATCGACGATGGCTGGAACCGCGGGAGATATCTCCGAGCGCGCACCGCTGCGGCTGAGAGACATTCGGGGGCCGGCGAGACCGCCCGCCGGTGGGCGTTGTTCAATAAGTGGCATTCCATGTCGCCGAATGGTGTTAGTGGTCGAGCAACGGTTGTACCAGCGTCCCAGTGACGTTCGCGCGCGGCGCTCATCGTCACCGTTCACGACGAGCCGTCGTGCGATCTCTGTATGCCGTGAGCGCGCATCGCCACGCTGCCGCACGTCCTCCACTACGCGGCGTCCAGCCACTGATCGACGGCTCGCGGCAGGTCCAGGCCGAAGGTTTCATGGCCGGCCGTCAGTGACTTCTTGAATTGCTTGAACGTCCCTCTCGCGCAGCACTTCAGCACACGCTTCAACGTCGTTTCACTGACCACGATGAGGGCGGCCACGCAGCGCTGGTGCATGTTCGCGATCATTCTCAAGTCGTGGTGGGACAACCCGCGCCAGAAGTGGTTCATCGTCTCGCCGCCGCCGCGGGCCACGCTCATCGGGTCGTCCCACAGGAGACACGGCGGGAAGAACAATCCGGCGAGCGCCCCTGCGGCCAGCACGACCCACGCCTTGCCCCGATCGGGGGCGGCGGCGGTGATAATGTTCAGCCTGCCGTCGAGGTCCCTGCTCATCACGGTCGCGTTGTATCTGTGGACAGCGCCACGGGCATAGAGCTCCGTCACCGTTTCATAGTCGGCCCTGGCGGTGTCGTGACACGCATACGTTGCGACGTAGACCAGAGCGCGCTCATGACGCGACATCGTGGCCTACGCCCGGCCGGGAGGAGCGGTCCCTGACAATGCCGAGTTTCTTCATGCGGAAGCGCAGGGTGTTGGGATGGAGGCCCAGGCGCTCGGCGGCGTTTCCAATCCCGTTAATCCGCCAGCGGGACTCGCGGAGCACCTGTTCGATATGCGTCCGCTCCACGGCATCTAGCGTGCCGGCGTCGGCCGGCGCACGGGACGCCGGCATCTCGAAACCTTCGTCGAGGAGCCGAAGCGTACCGCCCGGCGAGTGAATCAGGGCGCGCTCGATCACGTTTTCGAGCTCGCGCACATTGCCTGGCCAGCTGTAGTTCTGGAGCGCGTCCATGACGTGGGCCGGCACGCTCGTGACCGAGTGTCGTATGGCGCGCTGTCGCTTGTGGATGATGTGCCACACGAGCGCCGGAATGTCCTCCCTCCGCTCGCGGAGAGGCGGCAGGCGAATCGGGAACACGCTCAGTCGATAGTACAGATCGTCCCGGAACTCTCTATCAGCGACGGCGCGCGCTAGATCCTGATGGGTCGCCGCAATGATCCGCACGTCCACTTTCTGTGTGTGCGACGATCCGATGCGTTCGAACTCGCCTTCCTGCAGCACCCGGAGCATCTTGCTTTGCAGTTCGAGCGACAGGTCGCCGATCTCGTCGAGGAACAAGGTCCCGCGGTGAGCGAGCTGAAAGCGCCCGGGCCGCGTTGCGACCGCGCCCGTGAAGGCGCCGCGCTCGTGACCGAACAGCTCGCTTTCGATGAGCGTCGGCGCCAAGGCCGCGCAATTGACACTGATCAGCGGATAGGGCTGTCGCGGTCCATGTGTGTGCAGCGCGCGCGCGATCAACTCCTTGCCTGTTCCTGTTTCCCCGAGGAGCAGGACCGTGGCATCGGTCGCCATCACCTCGTTCACGCGTTCCAACACCGCCTTCAGCGCCGCGCTCTCGCCGATGATTCCTTCGAAGCCGAATCGCCCAGCCCGCGCCTGCGTGAACCGCATCGGTTCGACCTTCGGGATTCCCGTCAACCGCGCGACCTCCGCCTGACTCTCGCGCAGCGCCTCCGCCTGGTGGCTGCGGTGCAGCGCTCCGGCAAGGATCTCGGCCAGCAGGCGCAGGCGCGCCACGAGCGGCGGCGGCCAACGGCGCCCAGATTGGGCTGTTTCCACCGCCAGCGCGCACACGCGCTGGCCTGCGATCAGGATCGGAATCACTACCGCTGACCCGACGACCGCCTCGCGCAGATGCTCCACCAGGCCTGGCGTCACCGCATCGGGCGGCAGTTCATCTGGAATTCGTTCCAGCACGATGGGTCCGCCGTCCGCGTTGGTCCGATCCAGCAGGCACGTCAAGCGCAATGCATGCACGTGCAGATCGACGGGCGGCACGTCGTCGCTCGCCCAGTGATATGTCGCGTGCACGGCGTCGCTGGAGAACTCGATCAGCGTGCTGCGATCGACCTCGAGCGCCTCGGCAATGCGGTGCTGCGTTCCGTCGATGACAGCCGTGATGTCATCAGTGAGCCCGAGCAGCGCCGACGAAAGCTCGCCGGCAAGGCGATCCACCTTCTGCGACGACTCGTCATCGGCGACTAGCGTGAGGGTTTCCATCGACCTATTCCTGCGGCGGACCGACGTCGCCGGTCACGATTGGAGCAAACGTGTCCGCTGGCACCATCAGTGAAACGATGAAGACAAGCTGATTTCGCATGGTCTCCCCTGAGCACTGTCCCGAGGGACTTAGCTCGATGAGCCACTGTAACCACCGCCGCGAACGGAGGGAACTCGCCAAATGGCGAGAGCCTCTCGAAAAAACTGACAGGGGAAATGACGGCGCTGGGTGGACTATGCGGCAGGGAGCGATCGGCCGGACTGGATCGGCGAACCCTGAACCGGCACGCGTGCTTCGATCACCGTGCCTTGATTCGGGGTGGAACGAACCGTGATATCGCCACCGACCAACTGCACGCGTTCGCGCATGCTCATCAGACCGATGCCGTCGCAGCGCGTACCCGGCTCGAAGCCGCAGCCACCATCCTCGACGCGAAGCACGATCTCGCCATCCCCGCCCGACAACATGACCCGTGCCTCCGCTGCGCCGCTGTGTTTGACGACGTTGGCGAGCGCTTCCTGCACGATGCGGAATACACAGAGGGCGGCGTCCTCACCGAGCGTCTTCGGGACATTGGCATCCGAGAACTGAACCTGGATGCTGTGCTGCGATACTTCACGACAGTGGCCCCGAACGGCGGGGACGAGACCGAGTGCCTCGAGTTTGATCGAATGAAGCTGATGCGACAGATCATGAACCTCCCGGGCGACGTCGCGGCTTGCAGCCCGCAGCCTGGCGACGCCGGCGGCCATCTCGTCGGCGCCGTCAGGCAGCGCTTGCCAGAGCTTGTCGATGTCGATCGATAACAGCGCCAGGCGCTGGCTCACGTTGTCGTGCAGCTCGCGTCCAATCCGCGCGCGCTCCTGTTCCTGCGCCTCGATCAGCCGGCCGCTCAGGCCGCGCATCGCCTTCCGCACGCTGCGGCAATCCGTCAGATCAATGACGACGCCGACGTAGCCGAGAAACCCCCCGCCTGCCTCGTACCGAGGGGCGCCGTTGTCAAGCCACCAGCGGTACCGGCCGTCGCGTCGCCGCATGCGGTACTCGATCGAAAACGGCTCACGCGCGGCGAATGCGTGCCGGTAGACCTCCATATATCGTTCGAGGTCGTTCGGATGCATGCCTTCGCGCCAACCCAGGCCGAACGCCTGGTCGGGCGCGCGTCCGATCATGTCGAACCAGCTCCTGTTGACATAGGTGCGCGCTCCATCGGCGTCTGACATCCAGACACCCACCGGCAGCGCATCGGCAAGCTGTCGGAAGCCCTCTTCGCCCTGGCGCATGGCGGTCTCGGCTCGCTTGCGTTCGGTGATGTCGGTGAGCGCGACGACCGCGCCGCCGTTTTCGTGTCTCAGCGGGGTCACCGTCATCAGGCCCCATCGCTCGCCACCGGTCACGTCGCTTCGGTACTCGAGGGTGAAGTCAGGGCTACGTCCACTGCAGACCAGCTTGATACCCTCGAGCGCGGCGGGAGCGTCCGCGGCGCCAACCAAGGCCGCGGCCTCACAGACGTCCAGGAAGTTCACGCCGGGCGCGACCACGTCGCGGGCCCACGATTCCTGTCCGCGCCAGGGACTCGTCCACGACTCGTTCATCGTGATGATGACCCCGCGCCGATCAAGGACCAGGACGCCGGGCAAGGCGCTGACGCTGACGATCGCCGGCAATACACCTGAGGGCATCAATGGCTCAGCGCGATCGTGCATCTCGTGTGCCCGGCGGCGAGGCCCCGATCGCCCGGGGCGGATGACCCGCACTCACGGAGACTTGTCAGCGGAATCACGGTACACCGTCATCGATGTCCATCCGCTCTCTCGAGCCCCGCGACACGTCGATGTCGACGACGACACTCGCTCACGCATCGCGCAGGACGCGCGGCACAGTCGATGCTGAAATAACCGGTAGGAGGACCCATGGCATCCACGGCCTTCGCATTTCCGCTCGCCTGCGGCCGAGGCCATACTGCCCGCGGCTCAGTCGCGCCGACCGGCAGCGGAGGCTGGGACATCCGCGTAGAGATTGACGATCGCGTCGTCTTCACCAGGCACTGTACCGAATGGCACCGAGTCGAGCGTCTGTGCGCGGAGCTCCAATGGAATGCTGGGACGGGTCGCGCAGAATCCTTCACGCCGACGCTTCCGGTGTGTGGAGATCTTGGAAGATCGCCATGCCGACCCCAGTGACGCATCGACGTGGATTGGTGACTCACTGGCATCTGCCACTCCGTCACAGCATGCCGTCGTTCGTGCGCATCAGGTCCTCGCTGTCCGCGGATCGTCTTCGTTGAAACACCCGCCTTTCGCGCATGTTCGCGCGACTTGTGTCGTGTCGCTGATCTTGGTGTAGCTGTTGCCCTGACGTGGCCATGCCTTGCCGGAGTCACGGCGCGGAGGAGTCAACAGGGGTTCACCGGCCGCCGGTACGGCTCGTCACTGGCAATCGACAGGAGGCGTTCTCCATGCTGATCCACGCTGTCGTTCGCAACCGCGGCGTTCTCGCGTTCACACTCGGCGCGCTGTTCTTGGTCGCGGCCGAACGATCCGTTTTTGCGCAGAACACCAATTCTGCGCCAGACAACAGCTCTGCATCATCAGGCCCGCAATCATCACGTCCGGCAAGTCCGCCTGCGGCCGAGCCCGCCCTCCCGGAGGGGTTCTTGCCAGAGCCGCGCGTCATCACGCGCGCCATGGACTACGTCACGAACACGTTCGGCGACGGCACCAATAAGATGAAAAGCGGTTTCTATCCCGAGTTCTCGAACATGATCAGCGGCGCGGGCTGGTTGTCGGCTGGACCCGGATACCGCCAGTACTTCTCGGACGACCGAATCCTAGTCGACGGATCGGCCGCGATCTCCTGGCACCTTTACAAGATGGTGCAGGGTCGGTTCGAGCTCCCGACGCTCGCGGACAACCATCTGGTCGTCGGCGCGCAAGGGATGTGGCAGGACGCCACGCAGGTGAATTACTTCGGCATCGGACCTGATTCGCTCGAGACCAATCGCAGCCAGTACCGGATTCAGACCACCGACGTCGTGGGCTACGCGACCATCAAGCCGTATACATGGCTGTCGATCGGCAGCGAAGTCGGATTTCTGAAACAGCCGAAGATCATGGAGCCGGGGGGCACGTTCGTGGGGGACTTCCCGACGACGCGCAATGAGTTCCCGGCGGATCCCGGCGTAAGCCTGACCTCCCAGCCGGATTTCTGGCACATCGAAGAGTCGGTGACCGCCGACACGCTCAACCATCACAGCTATCCGTCGACAGGCGGGCTCTACCGCGCAGCGTTCACATCCTACGACGACAGGGACACCGGCACGTTCTCCTTCAGTCAGTACGAGGCAGAGGGCGAGCAGTTCATCCCGCTCGCCGATCGGCGCGTGGTACTTGGGTTCCGCGGCTGGACGCTCTACAGCAACGTGCCGGCGGGGAACCAGATCCCGTTCTACCTGCTGCCCAGCCTCGGTGGGAACAACACGCTTCGCGACTTCCACAGTTACCAGTTCCACGACAACAACCTGCTGGTGGTCAACGCCGAATCACGCTTCTTGTTGTATCGGCACCTCGACCTGGCCCTGTTCTTCGACGCCGGCAACGTCGCTCCCACCTTCAAGGAGCTGAATCTTGATCAGACGTCGTACGGCGCCGGCGTGAGACTGCACACCGACACCCATACGTTCGGTCGCCTCGACGTCGCGTACGGCTCGGAGGGATGGCGGTTCGTGGCCCGGACAAGCGATCCGTTCCGTCTCTCGCGCGAGAAACGGAGAGTCGCCGCCGTGCCGTTCATGCCGTAACCGGAGGACCCGCGATGCTCGGCCGAACACTCGTCCTCGGGATCCTTCCGGTCGTCCTCGCGATGAACGCGCCCCTCCGTACCGCAGCCTCGCAGAGCACTGCGGTGCCGCCACGTGTCTCGTTGTCGGCGTTGTGGGAACCACCGACGGATCTTCCGGATCGCGACCTGTTCAATGGGCCGTGGAGCCGTGCGCATGCGCCGGACCCGGACGCGGTCTACACATTAGTCCGGCCGAAAGAGGGCGGCACGAATCCCGGCGTCGTCGTCCAGGACCCGCTCGGGCGTGTGTGGCACGTCAAGCAGCCGCCGCATACCCGTCAAGGCGATGAGGGACCGGTCGAGGTCACCCTGTCGCGTGTGCTGTCGGCGGTCGGCTATCACCAGCCTCCGGTGTACTTCATGGCGTCCTTTCTCCTGCGCGACGCATCGGGCACCCATAGGAAACCGGGCGGACGTTTCCGGCTCGACGAACCGACAATGCAGAGTCGGGGCGAGTGGTCGTGGCAGGAGAATCCCTTCGTCGGGACGCGGCCGTATCAGGGACTGCTCGTGATTCTGCTGACGTTCAACAGCGCGGACCTCAAGAACTCGAACAACACGGTGTACGAGGTGCGGGGCTCCACCGATCGCGTCGAGCAGAGGTACGTCGTGCGCGACCTGGGCTCGGCACTCGGCGAGAGCGGACATTTCACCCCGAAGCGGAACAATCCCGATCTCTTCGAGCGCGAGAAGTTCATCACGGGCGTCAACGGCGGTTTCGTGAGGTTCAGCTATCACGGTTGGCATAAGGACCTTCTCCGCGACCGCATCACGCCCGCTGATGCCGGATGGGCGAGCTCGCTCCTGTCCAAGCTCAGCGATCGCCAGTGGAACGATGCGTTTCGCGCGGGCGGCTACACCCCGGCGGTTGCGGAGCGGTTCCTCCGTAAGGTGCACGCCAATATCACGCGCGCGCGGCAGGTCGCCGACGACGAGTCGCGTCCAGCGCCAGGGAGGCGGTAACACATGCGCCGGCTCGGACTCGCACTTCTACTCTGGATCGTCGTCGTCGGCGGCGTGGCACCGGGAACGCAGGAGGCGCTGCCCGGACGGCCCGACTCCCTGAAGTTTGCCGCGATTGGTGACACCGGCAACGGCAGACGCGAGCAGTACGAAGTCGGTGAACAACTGGCGAGTGCTCGAGCAGCGTTTCCCTTCGAGCTCGTGATCATGCTCGGCGACAACTTGTACGGGCGCCAGCAGCAGCAAGACTACGTCACAAAGTTCGAGCGGCCGTACGCGGCGCTGCTGTCGGCCGGCGTCGGTTTCTACGCTTCGCTTGGCAACCACGACAACCCGGCCAACGCGCGGTACGCAGGCTTCCACATGAGCGGTGCGCGCTATTACACCTACGCCAGGAACAACGTGCGCTTCCTCGCCCTCGACAGCAACCTGATGGATCCCGCACAACTGGCCTGGATCGACGAAACGCTCAAGCAATCGAAGGATGACTGGAAGATCTGCTACTTCCATCATCCGATCTATTCCAACAGTGGTCGTCACGGGTCCAACGTCCAACTGAGGGTCATACTCGAGCCCCTGTTCGTGAAGTACGGCGTCAACGTCGTCTTCTCGGGTCACGACCACGTCTACGAGCGGCTCAAGCCGCAAAAGGGAGTTGCGTACTTCGTGTCCGGCGCTGCCGGCGAGCTCGCGAAAGGCGACGTCAAGCCGTCGGCCGAGACCGCCGCGTACTTCGACCAGGATCAGTCGTTCATGCTCCTGGAAGTTGCCGGAGACGACCTCTTCTTCAAGGCGATGTCGCGCACCGGCCGCACGGTCGACTCCGGCCTCATTCGTCGGCAACTGACCAAGGCAACGGGGACGTTATGAGGCACCAGGCAGCGGCGCAGCACGTCGAGCACCCGCTGAATTTCCACGTACAACGGCGCTGGGCGGCGCGGCTCGGCCATCGCTGGTACCGTCACCTCTTCGATCGGTTCCTCCTGCTCCCCCTCGGCGCGGCGATTGCCCTCATTTGGGCGAACAGCGCCCCGGAAAGCTACTTCTCGTTCACGCAGAGGATTTCGTTTCCCGTCAACGAGATCGGAATGGCGTTCTTTTTTGCGCTGATGACGCAGGAGGTCGTCGAGGCGGCCATGCCGGGGGGGGCCCTGCACTCATGGCGCCGGTGGGGCCTGCCGATCGTGGCCGCCGCGGGCGGAATCATCGGCTCCGTGTCGGTGTATCTCGCGTTCGTGAACGCCTCCTACCAGAGCGTCCTGTCGCTGGGATGGCCCGTCGCCTGCGCGATTGACGTCGCGGCGGCGTATTACGTGCTGAAGGCCATTCTGCCGCGGAGCGGAGCGCTCCCCTTTGTACTGCTGATCGGAATCGCCACCAACGCGTTCGGCATGTTCGTCGTCGCCCCGCGTCATCTAGTGCTCGCCACGCACGTCGGCGGCGCGGTGCTCATGCTGATCGCGATCGGCCTGGCCGGCGTGATGCGCGCGATCGGGATCAGGGCCTTCGTGCCGTACCTCGCGATCTGCGGCACCATCTCGTGGTTCGCGTTCTTCTGGTCGGGGCTCCATCCCGCCTTCGCGCTGGTGCCGATCGTCCCCTTCCTCCCCCACGAGCCGCGCCGGCTCGATCTCTTCGCGGACCCGCCCGACGATGATGCGACGCACCACTTCGAGCATGAGTGGAACGTGCTCGTGCAGGGGATTCTGTTTCTCTTCGGTCTGGTGAACGCGGGCGTGATGCTCAGGGGGTACGGCGCGGGATCGTCGGCGGTGCTGGCAGCGGCGCTCGTCGGGCGGCCGGCGGGGATTCTTGCGGCCGTGGGGCTAGCCGTTCTCGCCGGCCTGCATCTGCCACGGCGCCTCGGTTGGCGCGAACTTGTCGTCGTCGCGCTTGCGTCGTCAAGCGGATTCACGATTGCGCTGTTCTTCGCGACCGCCGTGGTGGCGATCGGTCCGCTCCTGGCCCAGATCACCATCGGTGCGCTTGCAACGGGCGTCGGGGCGCTCCTCGCGCTCGGCGCCGCCCGGTTGCTCCACATCGGCCGATTCGCTCGTCGATCGGCGGAAAAGGAAGGCGTGCATGGCTTTCAGCCTGAGTCCCGATAGGCGCCTCTCGAGCGAGGTCCGTCGAATCATGCTTCATCAGCTCGAAGCCGCGACGACCGAGCTGAACTCGATCGGTGATCCGGAGAGCGACGAAGCGATTCACGACGCCCGCCGTCGCGTGAAGAAAGTCCGTGCGGTGATTCGGCTGATCCGGCCGGACCTCGACAAGGCGTTCCGCACTGTGGACAAGGATCTACACGACGTAAACCGCCTGCTCGCACCCATCGCCGATGGTCAGGGGATCATCGGGACGATCGATGCGCTCGGGCAGCGCTACCGCAAGCTGCTGCCGGCACGCGTCGTCGCCGCGATTCGTGCCGGACTCGTCGAGCTCGGAACGCAAACGGATCGCCAGGCCCTAAAGGATCACGTGCTGCAGACCTCGGCCGCCACGCTCCGCGAGGAGCGCCGTCGCGTAAAACACTGGCAGCTGCGGACGGACGGCTTTCATACACTCGCTCCGGGTCTCGAGGCGAACTTCCGCAAAGCGCGCGAAGCGATGCTGGCGGCGCAGAGCCGCCCGACGGTCAACCGCTATCTCAAGTGGCGGGGGCTCGTGAAGAACCACTGGTTCCACGTGCGCCTGCTCGAAAGCCACTGTGGTCATCGCCTGGTGGCCGACGAGCGCCGGCTCGAAGCGCTCGACGGGTTGCTCGGCGAGTACCACAACCTCGCGCTGCTTCGTGAGGTGCTCGATCACCACGGCTACGTGTCGCGCGCGCAGACCGCCCGCTGCTTGCGGGCCATCTCGGCGTACCAGCGTCTGCTCCGGCAGCACGCTCAGCCGCTCGGCGCGACTATTTACAGGGAGACCCCGCGGGGCTTCGTCCGGCGCGTCAAACACCTTTGGAAAGAGTCGCCATCGAATCACCGCACACGACAATCTACGCCTTGACAACCTGCCCCGTCTTCGCCTCGGGCTGGTGCCGAAAGCCAATCAACGAGCCGTGCGGTGAGGGGTCGCGGGGGATGCGACAGTCGGCCGACGACCGCGGGTGGGAGTCGCGCGGTCGATCAGTGTGACGTGACGTCGACGTCAGTGGGATGCAATGTTTGTCTCTGGCGCGGATTTGTGCCCCTTCGGGTACAGCGGTTGGTTGCCGGTCGAATTGCCGGTCATGTACCACGCAATGAGACGAAGCGGCTGGACTCCAACGTTCTGGAACCTGACCTGTCCCCGGTTCGGCGGAACGTTCCTCAAGACCGGAACCGTCGTGAAGGTTCCATACATCCTCTTTCCATCCAGGCTTGTCACCCGGACCAGAGTAGGCGTGAGGAACTGGAACCGATACGTGTACGTGCCCGCCGGCGGGATCGCGCGTTGAACTTGCACTGGCACGCTGAACTTGGACGGATCCTTTGTTTGAGCATCAGCTGCCTGCCAGGATGCGAGAAGCGCGAGAGCCACGAGCAAGCCGACGGGAAACGATTTCATAGATCACCTTCCTGAGTCCCACCATTGGTCGATCGGTACTGCTATAAATTTGAGCAATTGGCGTTCCGGTAGAAGCCAGACGCCGTGGCGCTCTCGCGTCAACGATCGCAACGGTTCGCCACTCGTCTCACGACATATGGATATGGACCGTCCGTCGAAGCGCTAGAATACGTGCGAGGTCTGTATGCCTTGGGTGACGATTAGAACTGGGGTTGTCGGGACGGACGGCCTGGAAACAATACTTCGGGAGTATTTGTGCGACTGGTCGGCCGGCTGCGCCAACGTGGCTGAGCATGTCCTCGGCGCCGCACCCGACGTGGGGTTGGTGTGCGCCGTCTGCCCCGAACACGCCGCGATGTCCACAAATCGCATGTCTGATTCCAGAGCCGACTGACAGCGCGACCGCACGCCCGATTGGCTCGGTCACGACACGTCGCACGACGCTATCGGCTGGTTGGGAACGCTGGCCATTTCCACTCTCGAGCTCATTCCGCGAGCGCTTGATCTGTTGCGACTTTCGGAGCGATCACCTGGCTCCCTCATTGCCTCAAATAACAGTGGCTGCGAAGGCAGTCACCTGAGCGGCGTGCGCGTCTCTCGCCGTGGGGAATCAGAATCGTTGGAAGGAGGCAGGGCCATGACCTTACTATCAGCTACGCTCATGAGGCCATCTCAGAGGTCGATTGGGTGGAGCATCGTCATGATGCTGGCGGGAATTCTTGCCATTGGCGCACCACTAGCGACCGGCATCGCCGTCAACGTCTTGATCGCGTGGATGCTTCTTGTCAGCGGTGCGGCGCATCTCGCGTACGGGTGGCAGACGCGCGATAACGGCAGTTTTCTGTGGGAGCTGCTGCTGAGCGTCGTCCACGGGGTTGCCGCACTGTTCCTGCTCATGCAACCGCCCGTGGTGGCGCTGGCGTCGCTGACGGCCGTACTCGCCCTCTATCTATGTGGAAAAGCCACGCTCGAGATCATCGCCTCGTTGCAGCACCGTTCCGTACGCGGTTCGGGCTGGCTGTTGTTCGATGGCATCGTCACGCTCATCCTGGCGATCATGATCTGGTACTCGTGGCCTTGGAACGCCGCGTGGACGATCGGGACGCTTGTTGGGATTAGCCTGCTGTGCAGCGGCGCCGCCCGTCTGTTCCAGTCGATGGAGCACACCGCCGAGCCGGTGTAGCTCGCGGGCGGCGGTGCAGCCGCTGCAGTTCTCCTGCAGCGGCTGCTCTTCACTTCTCATTACCGGTCCAGATATCGATCGACCATCCGCGTGCCTACTGCTGCACGCGGACGGTCAGCACCGCCCGGCGATTCTTGCTTCGCCCCGCTTTCGTATCGTTGTCGAACTTCGGTCGCCTTTCACCGTAGCTGACCGTCGTCATCCTCTGGGGCGCAATGCCGCGCATGATCAGGTAGTCGCGGACGGCGGCAGCGCGTCTGGCACCGAGCGCCAGGTTGTAGGCAGCCGAACCGAGATTGCAGGTGTGCCCCTCGATCTCCAGCTGGATCGTTGGGTCCATCTTCAGTGCCGCCGCTGCCGCATCGAGAGTGGCGCGCGCAGTCGCGTCCAAGGAGTACCGATCGAACACGAATTGCACATCCTCGAACGACGACGTTCCCGTCGTAGCCACGGCACGCTCGCGGACATCGATCGTCACGGTATCGGTCGCCGTGCCTCCCTTCCCGTCGTCGACGGTTACCGTCAGAGTGACTGGGCCAGGATTGGTCGGCGCTCTAAATGTCGTCACAGGCACTGACGGATCCGCGATGGAGCCGTTGGCGGTTGTCCATCGGAATTCGACAGGGTCCCCGTCGGGATCGCTGCCTATTGCACGGATGGAGGCCTGTCGGCCGGTCTCGACATCGCAGGGGTCGCACTGTGCACGAACGGTGGGCGCTCCGTTGCGGGGTGGCGCAGGAGCAGCGACTGGCGCCGGCGGGGGTGGCGCCTGGGCAATGGCCGGCGGCGGGGGAACGTACGTAAGCACGCCGCTGTGGAAGCCGAGGCGGAACTGCAGGATGAGTGAGTTGCTGACGTTGTCACGGAATTGGGTGCCAAAGTCGGCGCGGTTGTGCACGTGTAGCGCTGACACCAGCCCGGCACTGAAGAGCAAGCCTTTCGCGCTCTGCACCGTGACCCCCACCGAAAGATTGAGCGGGTCGTCGATCCTCGATACGGCGGGCGACCTCGTACCGTCGGCGGCGACGATGAGGCCGGGCACGGCGACCAGTCGTTCATCCATAAGATGCTCGCCGTAGAACTCCGCCATCAACCGAACGCGGCTGCGCGAGGGGAAGTCTCCGCCAATGCCCCACTGAATGCCGTCGGACAACTGGACACCGTTCGGATCTCCGCGCCAGGTGTATCCGGCGAAGCCCGCGAGCTCGACTTTCTTTGCCAGTTCCTTGCTGACGATTCCGTCTAGAGACCAATCCCTCTTCCCTGTGCCGACTCCATCTGCGTCGTCGGCCGTCGGCAGCTTGACCGTTCCACGCACGGCGAACGCTATCGGTTGTCTCCGCTGTTCGGAAAGCAACGCGATCTTGGCTCCGAGGAACGTGTCTCCCAGCTGATTTCCGCTCCAGCCCTCCCTGGTCGCGGGGAATTCATTCACCAGGCCGGCAGGTACCTCGTTGATGACCGGTAAAAACAGAGGACGAGTGTCGCGATCAATGCGCGTGACCGCACGCACGGCTCCGAAGATCTCCACCGAACCGCCGACGCCAACAGCGGCGCTCACGGGAAACATCCCGACATCGGTAAAGCCCTGGTCGAATTTTGATTCCGTGCGCGAGAAGCTCACCGACCACTTGCCCGTCGGCAACGTTTCGCCCGTGGGCACGAACCAGATTCCGGTGTCTCCAACCGCCGACATCGTGGCCGGCCGATCGACGAAGTCCTCGTTCGTCGTCGTTTGTGTCCATCCGTAGGTCGTCGAGCACACCCAGGCGATCGCTGCGATCATCGTTACGCGTTTCATCGTTCTTCCACTCCTTTGTTCCAGCGTGACCCGGACCAGCCCGCAGCGACTCGCTGCCCGGTCCGTCTGACGCTCACAGCAAGAAAACAGCCCGACGCATCGACCAATGTTTGTGGCGTGCCAGTCGCGAGAGCGCGCGACACCTCACCAGATGCGGTCACAGCGCTCACGAGATCCGGTGAGCGATGGCGCGTGCATGTTCGCGCAGCGGTAGTAAGTG
This sequence comes from Vicinamibacterales bacterium, assembly GCA_036802945.1. Classification (GTDB taxonomy): domain Bacteria; phylum Acidobacteriota; class Vicinamibacteria; order Vicinamibacterales; family UBA2999; genus Gp6-AA40. The sequence goes on along the minus strand of DAIRVG010000042.1, from coordinate 6,998 downwards.
CGATGCCGTGGGCACGCCCGTTGCTCGCGCGTTGAACGGACTCGATCATCAAGGAGCACGCGCGTGATGAAACCCAGTTGGAACCATGTGGTATCGCTCAGTGTGTTAGCGATTGTGATCGCGCTGCCGTCGATCACCGCGGCGCCGATCGTCGAGATCCGTCTCAACACCCGATTCGCGATGGCGCCGGCAGCCGTACGAGTCGTAGTCGTCGTCGAACCGCACTCGGCCAACCGCACGCTACGCGTCGAGTTGGACGGTGAAGGTATGTTCTCGGCGAGCGACATCACGCTCGAGGGGGGCGGAGAAAAGCGGATGCACGAGCTCTACTTCAGGGGCATACCGGCTGGACGCTACACGATCGTGGCGGAAGTCCACACGGCCCGCGCCGTACGTGGCTCCGCGATGGAGAGCCTCAACGTCATTTCCCTGGAACGGTGAGCGGAATCAGATACTGTGCGAGCACGACGGTGATGTTGTCCGTGCCGCCTGCGTCATTGGCCAGGTCCGTCAGGATGGCGCACTGCTCGCCCGCGCTGCGGCGAAGAGCAAGGACCTCGGCGATTTGATCGTCACTGACCATGTCGGTGAGTCCGTTCGTGCAGAGGAGCACGCAGTCGCCGTTGATGAGCCGAAACCGATCTACCTCCACCATTGGATGCTCACCGCGGGCGCCGACGGCGTCGGTGAGGATATGACCAAGATCCTGGGCGCGCCTCTCAACGGACGTGGGCCGGCCGGTGTCCGTCAGATGCTGCGCGATTGTGTGATCCCTCGTGAGCTGGATGAGGGCGCCGTCACGAAACAAGTACGCACGCGAGTGTCCGACGTGTGCGATGAAGAGGTCGTCGCCCACACTATAGGCTGCGGTGAGCGCGGTCGACATGCCGGTCAACAGCGGATTCTGGCGACCCCTTGCAAGCACCTCGGCGTCCACGCGGTGGTAAAACCACTCCATACGCTCGAAGATCTCCGACGCCGTCGACGAATCGATTCTGAGGTTCCACTTGCCGTAGTGCAGCGCCAGGTGGGCGAGCGTGCTGATCGCGACCCGGCTTGCCACGGAGCCGGATCCTCCCTCGCCGAGACCGTCGGCAACGAGCATCACGAAACCCCACTCGTCGAAGCGCGGCGGCATTTCGCCGACGCTGAGACTCGTCATGAGCGTTTCCTGATGCCGGCCCAGGCGAACCACGAGGTAGTGGTCGTCGTTGCGTTGACACGACATCCCGCGGTGCGATCGAGCGTCACATTCCACGCGGACCGAGGACGACAACGGACGGAACTCGTCGAAGGTGAGCACTGGTGAGAGCGCCGCGCGCCGGACGTCGTCGTTCTCCTCGTCGCTCTCCATTGGAGCAGGGAACTAGCAAGAAAGCGACCGGGCGGCCTGATGTGACCGGTGGCCAGTTTGGGTGGTGTTCGGTGCTTCCGTCGCGGCGCAATCCGCGGCCGACGATCTGCAGACTCGCGCCCGTCGTGTTAGGTACTGACGAATTCTAGCTATCGCCCAAGCGACGCTGACGAGCGGTTGTAACGCCTCTCAACCGGTGGTGATTGCGCGCGCGGCGCCTGTCGGCGCCATGTCCCGACAGAGAAGCCGCCGAGACATGGCCGATGCCGAAAGCGCATAGTCCACGCGATCGATCGCGAGAAGAATGTCGTACTGCGCCTGAGCGCGAATGCAAGGACGGCGCGGGAAGAAGGCGCCCGCGTCCGGAGGAACAAGTCCGTGACACTGATGGAATCCCACAGGGCGGCTGTCGGAGAGGTTGAGCTGACGTCGATCTTCGACCGACAGCGGTCGGCGTTCCTCCGGCAAGGCCCGCCGAGTCTTGCGCAGCGGAAGGCCGACCTGCGGATGCTCAAGGAGGCTATCCTCGCTCGCCGCGACCAGTTCTCCGAGGCGGTGAACCAGGACTTCGGGCACCGATCGCATCAGGAGACGGCCTACATGGATCTGATGCCGGTGGTCGAAGGCATCGGATACCTTCGGCGCAATCTTGCGACCTGGATGCAACCAGAGGTGCGGGAGGTCGCACCACATTTTCAACCTTCCTCGAACCAGATCATGTATCAACCACTCGGGGTCGTGGGCGTTATCTCGCCTTGGAACTATCCGGTTGCGTTCGCCCTCATGCCACTGGCGACCGCGCTGGCCGCAGGCAATCGCGCGATGCTCAAACCGTCTGAGTACACGCCGGCGACGTCCGCGCTCCTGGCCGCCATGCTCGCCGACGGCTTCGCCGAGGATCAGGTTGCGGTCATCACTGGCGACGCCGAGGTCGCCGCGGCTTTTTCCAGCCTGCCGTTCGACCGAATCCTCTTTACAGGGAGCACGGCCGTGGGGCGTGCGGTTATGCGGACCGCCAGTGCCAATCTGACGCCAGTCACCCTCGAGCTCGGAGGCAAGTCTCCGGCAATCGTCCAGCGCGGCTCATCGCTGCAGCGCGCGGCGCACAACATCGCATTCGGCAAGCTTGCCAACGCCGGACAGACGTGCATCGCACCCGACTACGTACTGGTCGCGGCGGAGGACCTGAACGCCTTCGTGGCTGCCTTCGAGTCGGAAGTAGCCGTCTTGTACTACGCGATCGCCATCAATCCGGACTACGCCACGATCATCAACGACCGCCACTACAGCCGGCTTCGCGGCCTGTTGGATGATGCCCGGGCAAAGGGCGCGCATATCCGACAGATCGGCCCGAGCGACGACCAGCGTCGCACCCATCCCCGAACCTTCCTGCCAGTCGTCGTGACAGGCGTGACCCAGGACATGGCGCTGGCCACTGAGGAGATCTTCGGCCCTATCCTGCCGGTCATTCCTTACCGGACCCTCGAGGAGGCCATTGCCTTTGTCAACGCCCGTCCCCGTCCGCTGGCCCTCTACTTCTTCGGGGCCGCAAGCGGACCTGCGCTGGCCCAGGTGCTCGAGCGGACCACGTCTGGGAACGTCACTGTCAACGACACCTTGCTGCATTACGTACAAGACGACCTCCCGTTCGGCGGCGTTGGCGCGAGCGGCATGGGTACCTATCATGGCCACGAGGGCTTCAAGACCATGAGTCACGCGAAGGGCGTTTTCGTGCAGTCGGGGCTCAACATAACCGACGCGATCCGACCGCCCTTTGGCGAGACGTTCGACGATGCTGTCAACCAGTTGCTGCGCTGACTTGAGACTGCGTGAGGCGCGTATCCGTCGTGCCCCCTCGCGATGCCTACGAGCGTAGCCGAGGTGCGCGAGAGCCACGTCGCGCCCTCAGCCGAAATCAACGGCGGACGCTTCTTTCGCGCGGTCTTCGCTTTACGACTCACGTGATTTCAACGTCAGCGTCGTGATGCCTTTTGACGCCTGCCTTTCGAGACGCCCCTTCATCGCTTCCGCGTCGAAGCTCTGCTTCCGCGTTTCTCCAAGTGCCTAACGGCTGAGATGCGCGAGCATGTCATGGTAGTGTCGCGTGCATGCAACTGATCTGGAGGCTGCGTCCTCCAACCTCGGGCCCGATAAGCGAGTGCCACCTGATCGATGACTCGTTGCGTATCGTTTTGGAAGGTCACACCGGGGTCTCCCACGTATTCATAGATGCGGATGCGGCCATGAAGACGGCAGTGCTGCTTAAAACCGGGCTCTACGCCGACGGCTGGACGGACGCGGATCGAATCGAGCGTTGGCAGCGCCCGCTACTCGCCAGTCGGAAACCGCCAATGCTTGGCAGTGCTCTAGTGTGGCTTGGCTGTCTGATGACCGCTGGCTCGGTCTTGGTGGTCTTGTCGGCTGGCGGCCGTCACACCCTCACGTCTGTGATAGGGCGATGGAGCTTCGGCAGTTGAAGGTGAGCCATAAACGGCGACAACTCTTGCGAGGATGACTTGGACCACTTCCACTTCGGCCGGGATCCTTTTGTCGGCCGCCAACCATTGGGCCGGCATGACCTTCTTGTGAAGGCCGCACAAGGCCTCTACGAAAAAGATCCGAATGACGATTTCATCACGCCAGACCTCGCTATACATGTGGCGACAGACGACCTGCCATTTCGGGGAGCGGGCAGCATAACTGTTCGAGAGGTTCTTAAGTGGGTACAAAAAACAAAGACTCCACCCACAGATTTACCTGACGACCCAAGGATGTGGCCTGCGTTACAACATCTAGCGAACGCGCTCCTAGCACCTAAACCATGAACAACAGTGAAAGGAGGGAAGGCGTTCGGAGCCTGTGGCTCCAACGCTCTGATGTCACACGCACCGGGATTGATGTCTTGGTCTTCTACTTTTGGCTGAAGGAACATTGTCCCAACCTCTTGCTAGTTCCTCCTCCCAGGAGCAACGCCGACCCGGCAAGCTACCTGAAGTCCGACCTATCAGGATTGTGGAAGGACGAAGACTGAGGC
>DAIRVG010000042.1:0-2510 GCA_036802945.1 Vicinamibacterales bacterium | reverse complement strand
GGCAAGCTACCTGAAGTCCGACCTATCAGGATTGTGGAAGGACGAAGACTGAGGCTACGCCGTCTCGCTGCTGCAGTTGGAACCCACCTCCACCCTCCTTTTCGCCAACAAAATGCGCGGGCAACCCCCATCGCTGAACAAGAAGGTTGGGAGACGTAGCCCGCATGCCGACCGCGACAGATGATTCTTGGCGAGGCCGGGGGCCGGAGGCTAGAATCCCCCAACCAGCCACGTCCACACGCAACAGGAGGCTTGAAATGAGAACGTTCGCTGCCGTTGCTGCTCTCCTCATGATTCTTGTATCTGTCGGGTCGGCGCAGCAGGGTGGGTTCACGACTCCGACAGACGGTCCAGAATCCGCCAAACTAGCGGCGACGTACGACCCGACCAGGGCCACGGTCATCACGGACGCAGATATCGAGGCGGCCATCCGACGGCTGCGACCCGACGGGGTCAGCGCCAACGGAGTGTTCGTCGAACGTCTTGACCCCGCTTCCATTACGGGGCTCGCCTATCGACTTCAGATTGACCGGCGCAGAATGCCGCAGAACGCCAACGCGCATCGAACGGAAGCCGAAATATGGGCAATCGTTCGAGGCACCGGCACCATCACCACGGGCGGCAAGATTGTCGAGACCAGGAAGGACGGCAAAGTGGTGAGCAGGGCCATCGAGGGCGGCGAATCTCGGCGCGTATCAAAGGGCGACTTCGTCATGATTCCCGAGGGGGTGCCTCACTATGTGACCGAGGCCAACCCGGAACTCGTGTTCATGGCGATCGAATTCCCACGGCCGCGCGCGGCGCAGATGCCGCCGGCGCCAACGAACTGAACAGCACGGCATAGACTTTCGTGGTTCCGCAGCAGGACCGTCAATCCGGCTGCCGACCAGAAATACAGCGGGAGGAAGCCATGGGAGTGCGCGCGACAATCGTCGCAGCATGCATGTTGGGAGCCCTGGGATTGATGCCGCAAGGAGCGGCCACGGCGGCCGACCTCATCATCCTGACCAACCAGGGCGCGACGCCAGGCGTGAAAGAACTTGCCGCCGCGTTCGCGCGCTCGAGTGGCCACAAGGTGACGGTCATCCAGGAGGAGGGCGCCGCGCTGGAACAGAGAATCAACACCGGCCCGGCAGACCTCGTGACCGGAAATCCGCCCACCATTGAGGACCTTGTCAGGAAGGGGAAGGTCGTGGCGAGCACGGTCACGCCGTTCGTGCTCGCCGGTCTCGGCCTTTCGGTGCGAGCTGGTGCGCCGAAGCCCGACATCAGCACCGTGGAAGCCTACAAGGCGACGTTGCTCGCGGCGAAGTCGATCGGCTATTCGCGCGGCTGCAGCGGCACGAATATAGGCGAGGGGATTGCGCAGCTCGGCCTCACCGAGCCGTTGAAGGCCAGGACAATTTTCACCAGCGGCGGTCCCGTTACCGACTTCCTGGCGCGCGGCGATTTCGAGATCGGCATTCAGCAGACCAACATCATGGTCGGCGTGCCCGGAACTGATTATGTGGGGCCGCTGCCTGGCTCCCTGAACAAGCCGTGCCCATCAAGTGTGGCTTTGTTGACGAGCTCGACGGAGCAGGACGCCGCGCGCGCGATGATCACGTTCATGATTTCGCCGGAGGCCGCACCGCTACTCCGCAAGACCCACGTGGAACCGGCCAAACGTTGAGGCCGGCTTTTTCGGAGTCATCGGCGCCGGCTGAGTGACGTGTCGATTTCCTGGAGGTGGACGTTCGCGTTGGTCGCGCTTGTGTTTGGATACACCAGCGGGATTGCCTTCGCGGAATCGATGACACCGTCCCCGCCGGACAGGCTGATGTTGGCAGCGGCCGCGGCACCTGCGCCGGCACCGATGCAAGACCGCGTTCCCTTCTCGCCACCGCCCTTCATACGACGGAGCATAAGCGCGGTCCGTATCGCCACCGCCGAAGCGCCGGTGATCGACGCCGATCTTTCGGATTCCGCGTGGGCGAAAGCCGCGGTCATCGACGACTTCACGCAGCGGTCGCCCAATCCCTATGAACCCGCGACCGAACGCACGGTGGTGCGCATTCTCTATGACGAGAACAACCTCTATTTCTCGTTCTACAACTACGACAGCACCCCCGACCAAATCGTCGTCCGTAACAAGCAGCGCGACGGGCAAGTCTACACATCCGACTCGGTGATGATCTTTCTCGATCCCGGACAGACCCGCCGAAACGCCTACAACTTCGAGATCGGCGCTTCAGGGGGGCGCACGGACAATTTGGAGCTCAACAACACAGAGGAACTTAGGGAGTGGAACACGATCTTCGAGGCCCGCGCGCGAATCGTAGAAGACGGGTGGGTGGCTGAGTTCGCCATTCCGTTCAAGAGCCTCTCCTATGAGGCGACGCAGACTACCTGGGGCTTCGACGTCGCGCGCCGCATCTACCACAAGAACGAGCGTGTCCATTGGTCGGGATTCAACCCAGCGCTCGACTTTACCGACGTCAGCCAGACCGGCGATCTGCTCGGGATCGAGA
>DAIRVG010000041.1:3287-40110 GCA_036802945.1 Vicinamibacterales bacterium | reverse complement strand
CCGTCCTGTAACGCCACCCTATTTGGTCTTGCTCCGTGCGGGGTTTTGCCTGCCATCCGAGTTACCACGGACGCGGTGCGCTCTTACCGCACCTTTTCACCCTTACCCGCCTCCGCGCTCCGCGCTTCGGCGAGGCAAGCTCCGCGACGCCCTCTTAGGGTTGCGGTCACGGGTTTACCTCGCCGTAGCGCGAAGCGCGAAGGCGGGCGGTATATTTTCTGTGCCACTATCCGTCAAGTTGCCCTGCCCGGGCGTTACCCGGCGCACTGCCCTATGGAGTTCGGACTTTCCTCCCGCCGATGTCTTATCAGCCTCTGGCGGGCAAGCTTTTTACAGCCTGCCCGCCGTAGCGCTGAAGCGCGAAGGCGGGCGATCGTCTAGCCGACTGCGACATTCCATTATCCTGTACGGGCAAGTACAATCGCGGGAAGGGTTTCTGCTGAGATCAGGCGCGATATGGCCCATTACCTCGTCACCGGCGGCGCCGGTTTCATCGGCTCTCACCTCGCTGAAGAGCTCCTCCGTCGCGGCGAGACCGTCAGGGTTGTCGACAACCTGAGTACCGGCAAGCGCCAGAACATCGCGCACATTCGCCCGGTCGAATTCATCGAAGGAGACCTGGCCGACCTCGATGTGGCGCGGCGTGCCGTCAAGGGGATCGATTACGTGCTCCACCAGGCGGCGATCCCGTCGGTGCCGCGGTCGGTGGAGGATCCGATTACCTCGAATCGCGCCAACATTGACGCATCGCTCAACGTGCTGGTGGCGGCGCGCGATGCCGGCGTCAAGCGCGTTGTATATGCCGGGTCGTCCTCCGCCTACGGCAACACACCGACGCTTCCGAAGATCGAGACCATGGCGCCGGCGCCCCTCTCTCCTTATGCGCTGCAGAAGCTCGTCGCGGAACAGTACTGTCAGATGTTCACGCGGCTGTACGGGTTGCAGACCGTCACGACGCGGTACTTCAATGTCTTCGGGCCGCGGCAGGATCCCTCGTCACCTTACTCCGGCGTCATTTCCATTTTTATCAGCGCGCTTTGCGAGGGCCGACCACCGACGATTTACGGCGACGGTGAGCACACGCGTGATTTCACGTATGTGGCAAACGTGGTGGATGGTGTGCTGCGCGCCTGCACGGCCGACAATGCGAGCGGGGAAGTGATCAACGTAGCCACGAGCGGACGCATTTCCCTGAACACACTGTTCAACACGATCCGCAATCTCGTCGGATCCACGGTGGAACCGATCTACGCCGAGCCGAGAGCGGGGGATGTCAAGGACTCGCAGGCGGACATCTCGAAGGCCAAGCGCGTGCTCGGCTATCAGCCAAGCGTCACCTTCGAAGCGGGCCTGGCGAAGACCGTCGAGTGGTACCGCTCATCCCAGGTTACTGTCGCGTAACACTCTATGAGGCCTTGGCCTTTCGCGATTGGCGCCGCTGTCTTGTTGCTGGCCGTGCCTCTTGCGGCCCAGGAAAAGCAGGCCGAGCAGACTCAACCACCCGCCGCGAATCCGTGGCGACCGGCGCGTTTGCCCGATGGTCAGCCGGACGTACAGGGTTTTTGGAATCCTGTCATCGGCGGCGGTTTTTCGCTGACGAATCCGAGGACGGGCGCCGCCGATTTCGAGGAGCGCGCTGGCGGACGCGCGGTGCGAAATCCAAGCCGTATTGTGGATCCACCGGACGGCCTGGTTCCGTATCAGCCGTGGGCAGCCGCGGTGCAGGGTCAGCAAGCCTCCAACTTTGAACGTCCCACGAGACCAGAGCACATCGACACGCAGAATCGTTGTCTGCTGAACGGTGCACCGCGTCTCTACTACCTCCCGACCTTTCGTATCATCCAGGTTCCGGGGTCCGTCGTGTTCGTCTGGGATGACTACCACGCGTACCGCGTGATCCCGCTCGACGGCCGTCCGCATCTCGGATCGAAGATCACACTCTGGATGGGCGATGGGCGCGGCCACTGGGAGAACAATACGCTGGTCATCGACACCACCAACCTCAATGGGAGGCCTCGGCTTAGCGTCGCCGGAGACTTTTTCAGCGACAAGGCACATCTCGTGGAACGCTTCACGTTCATTGACGCCAACTCGATGAATTACGAGGTGACGATTGATGATCCGACGGTGTTTACCCGGCCGTGGACGATGCGTGTGGCCGAGAAGCGCCGACCGGACTACGAATTCTGGGAATTCGCGTGTCACGAGGGTGAACAGAATGCCGAGCACCTACTGCCGAATGATCCGGCCAGGTATTAGTGCGGCGGGAAGTTAGTTCTCGGGAAGATTGATGGAGGTGACCAGGCGAAATCTCACCGGTTTGCCATCCTTCAATGCCGGCCTGTATCGCCACGCCTTGGCGGCACTCACGATCATTCGCTCGTGATAACGGTTCAGCGGTGTGTGCAGCTTGACGATCTCGACCTCGCCATCCCGGCTGATGAGCATCTCCAGTCTGCCGACCGTCGAGCTGGTAATACCGAACGGGAGTGTCGCCGGGAGCTGGCGGCTTAAGGGGGCCGGGGGCGTCACACCATCGTCGGCCTCGGCATAGACCCGGTCGTCCTCGCGCGCCTTCATAACCGACGCACGGGCAAGGAGCTGCTGGAGAGCACCGCGCAGCCCGGTGAACGCCGCGTCACCGTCATAGTGGGCGATCATCGTCGTGATGCGGCTTCCCTCGCTGAGCGCCCGGTCGTAGTCCCCCGCATCGAGGGCCGCACGCGCGTTCATATAGTCGCGGCGAGCGAGCGCTGGCAATATGTCGCGCCTGCTGGCCTCCAGCGCGGCCACAGCCTCCGGCGTCGATCGCGCGGAGTCAATCTGATACAGAGGGTTCGCCAGAACAATGGAATCGAAGACGCGCTGGGCGTCTTCTGCCCTCCCCGACGCAAGCAGCGTCGCCGCTTGACGCGCGGCAGCGTCTGGTGAGTCGGCGTTGAGAATGGTCGCCCTGTTAACGGCGGGGCTGCCTGGCGCAGACGGCGAACTGATCGGAGCCGTCTCCCTCGAGCGCCCCGCTTCCAGTCGCTGCACGGGCTCCGCTACGACACGCCTCGCACCTTGCGCGGTGCGAGCTAATGATCTGGGGAGGATCAACGGTGTGGCCGGCGCCGGCACGGGGCTCTCGGATAGTAGTGGGCGCACGCCGGCACTCGCGGCCTGAGTCGGTGCACTGCGCTCGTCAACCGGCGGCGGCAGCGATGAGACCCGCGATCCGGAATCAGAGTCCGGCGCATTCCCGATCCCTGAACCCGGATCCCCGATCCCTGATCCCTGATCCCTGATCCCCGATCGATCCCCGATCCCGACCTGGATCCAGATGACCGTGATCGCCACAACCAGCAGTAGCGATCCGGCTGCCGCCAAGCGGCTTGATCGCGTCGCTCGGGATGGGCGCACAGGTCGCACGGGTCTCGCCACCCGCATCTGGACGGCGTCCGTCAACGTCGGCCTGGCCTTGGCCGGCTCGACTGCCGCGACCGCGGGAAGCGCTGACTGCCGACGGCCTTGGTACATCGAAGTCGAGAACTTCGCATCGACGCCGCGCTTGAACGCCTTTCGAATGTCGTCGGAGTGGTCGGGGCGCTCGAAACGACGCAGGGCTTCTGAGAACTCGTCTACCGAGACGAAGACGGGAACTTCGAAGGCCGCTTGCGACGCCAACAGCCGGAGTTGCACCGGCGCAGCCCCTCCTTCGAGGAGTGCACGCAGAATTCGACCTACCTGCTTGACGTGTGGGTCGCTCCCCGGCTCGTTCGTTATGACGCGGACGTCGCCACGTTGGGTAATCTCGATGTGGCGCGGGTCGACCAGGCACAGGTGAGCGCCGGCAGCTGGATCCCGTGCAAGGGCCTGGCAAACCCGCTGGGCGATCGCGACCGCTTCGTGCCAATCCAACGCCACACTGTTCTCGAGTAGCTCGGCGATGGAGAGCGAAGGCGTTCCCGCCTCGGATTCGTCGACGGCCGAAACGACAAGATTTGTCGGTGATGCGTCAACGGCCGGCGCGCTCGCCTCGGAAACAACAATGTCCGGTGGGGTCGGTTCAACGCTTGGAGGGCTCACCGCATGACGATCAACTGTCGGCGCCGCTTCCGCGACAGGCTCCATTGGCGCGAGCGCGCTCTGCGTCGCCTCGGCGGGTTCGACGCCCGGGTCGGCAACCGGCACGGCCTGCTGCTGCGACAACTCCTCTTCGGAAAGGAACTCCTCATTGATGTCGAACTGCACTGCCGGCGGCAGGACGATGAAGTGGCGAGCGAGTATCTTCTCGACGTCGCGACGAGGATCCGGGGCTCCGGGTTCGCTGCCGGGAGCGCCAGTCTTCACGGGTATTCTCGCCGCATTGGAAGTCTCATGCTGCTGCGCTCAGCGTTCGGGTGCGAAGTAGCCGCCGCGGCTCGTGACAACCACGTCAGACGACCGCGATTGAATCTGCACCTCGCGCCAGGCACCGTCCCGCGCGCTATCGGTTGACGTGTAGCTCACCACATAGCGCCGGCGGAGATTCTCGACGACGCGCCGGTAATCGGCGCGCAGGTTCTCGACGGCGACCGGGAAGTATGATTCGCCGCCCGAGAGCTCCGCGAGTCGCTCCAGGAACGGACGGTCGACCTGGGGCCCAAGGCCGATTGTGAATATCGTCGCGTTCGCCTGACGAATCAGATCGAGGACTTCGCTTGCCGTCCTCAAACTGCCGGGCGCGGTTCCCGGATTGTTTTCGTCGCGTCCGTCGCTCAGCACGACCACTGCACGCCGACCTTCCCTTCGCTGCATCCGCGTCAGCGAATCCCACAAGGCGTCATACAACGCCGTGCCGCCATTCGCCGTGTAGCTCTCGATCATCTTCGCGGTCGTCTCCCGAGCGGTCGTGAAGTCGTGTGCGAGGACCGCCTGATCCGAGAACATCTCGAGGGCAAGGCTGTCTTCGGGGCGAAGCGTCGCGACGAACTCCTGCGCCGCTTCCACAACCGCCGTCGCGCTCTTGCGCATGCTGCCGCTCGAGTCGAGCGCGAGGACAATCGAGACCGGCGCCGTCGCCTCGTAGAATGCGTCGATCTTCTGTTCGACGCCTTTCTCCATCACGATCAGATCATCGACCGTGAGATCCACCTGACTGCGATCCACTCCGGTAATCGTGAACTCCAGTTCGGGACGGATCGGAGGCGGTTGGGGCGCGACGTATCCGGATCGCGTTCGCACTTTGTACTCGGGGGCTGTCGTGAGGCTCACATTGCGCCAGTTCCCGTCCCTCGCCTGGTTGGTTGGCGTATAGCTGACGAGATAGCGATTCTGGGCATCGACGGCCAGCTGCTCGTGAACCGCGCCCAGATCCTCCTCCCTCGGCGGGAAGAACGCCTTTCCTCCCGTTTCGGCGGCGATGTGCTTCAACAGGCGCTCGCCTTTCAGGGAGATGCCGGCGATCCCTCCGATTCCCACGACGTACACCGTGACCCCGGCCGTCTTTACCGATGCCAGTGCTTCGTCGATCGACGTCACGCTGTTCTCGTCGTACCCGTCCGTAATGAGCACGATGTCGCGGCGGCCCCTGTCCGGAGGGAGTTTCTGAATCGTCTCGACCAGGCTGTCGAGAATCGCGGTACCGCCCGCCGCTTCGATGTGCTCCACGGACTCGAGTATTGTTTTTCGATCGTCAGTCGGTCCTGTCACTGACGCCAGGCCGCGTGAGAACGGCGCCACGAGCACACGGTCGGAGGGCCTCAGAAAGTCAACGAAACGCTTCGCGGCATCCCTGACGAAATCGATGCGCCTGTGCATGCTCTGGCTGCTGTCGATGAGCAGAGCAAACGTCGACGGCAGCGATTCCTGGCTGACGAGGTCGACCGCCTGCGGTACGCCGTCTTCCTGAACGGTGAAGCTCGACGCGCCCAATCCGCGCACGAACCGGCCGCGGCTGTCGTACACGCTGGCTTCGAGCAGGACGCTCCTTACGTCAGCCACTTCGAGAATCTCGAATGCCTCCAGGCGCAGTGAATCGCGCGCTGTGTGACCGAGACTGTCTTCGATCTCGACAGCGAGCTCGCGTCGCTCGAAGGGGTTTTCATCCAGCCACTCGACCGCGTACGGCGGCCCGTCTTCATCGGTGCCGAGCAACGCACCGTCTACGTAGAAACGGACCGGCTGCAGGACTATCTCAGGTGCGGCGTGAACCTGCGCGACGAACCGTACCTTCGTGGAGGCTCCCATCCGTCCCAGAGGCGATGTGATCCGGACGGACAGGGGAGGCGGCGTGTCGTCGGCGCGCGGCGTGGCCCCCATGAGGGCGACAAGAGACGCCGCGATCGCGAACCGGAGAGAGCGGGAGGCGGCCGGCATGCTGGTCGATTCAGTCCGTCCGCGGTTGCTGCGACGTGCCGCCGGCCTTTTGCGCCAGGATCCGCGCCTTCCTGGCGCGTTCGCCCGCAGCAGCCCACGACGGCCGTTGCATTTGCGCTACCGCGAATGCGCTCGACGCGCGTGCGTAGCGCTTTTCGGCCAGGTCAACGAGGCCGATGTTGTACCAGCCGGCTGCCACATTGCTCGCAGCCAGGAACTCGCGTTGCGCGAGGTCGTCGCGCTGGTCAGCGGCGTATGCGAGCGCCAGGTTATTTCTCGCAGGCGCCAGGCCAGGGTCCACTTTGAGGGCCGCCTGGCATTCAGTCACTGCCGCCGCGATCTCGCCTTCGAGGAATGAGAGGTAACAGAGGTTGTTGAGGACGTAGGCTGCACGGGGATCCAGCGCGCGCGCGCGCTCGTACGCGCGACGCGCATCCGCACCGCGGCCCATCGCCGCCAGGACGGTGCCGAGTGTGTTCTGCGCTGTCGCAGATGAGGGCGCGTAATAGACGGCGCGAGAGGCATCGCCCAGCCCCAAGTTCGGGAATCCCCAGTCGCGCCAGATCTTGGCCAGCCCTTCGTAGGCCGCTGCATCCGTCGGATCGAGCTGACGCGCACGCTCGAAATGGTCATGGGCGGCGTCGAGGATCTTCAACCGGCGATAGCGCTCGGCGACCTTCAGGTGCTGGGCCGCCCCCGGGTGCATCCGCAGATCGAGCAGCGTGGACTTGAGACCCGGGTCTTGTCCTTCCAACGTGGCGGCGATCACCTCTGACGAGGGCTTGGCGCGAGCGCCGAGCTCGCGCATTTTGCCCGTGTAGACCTCGAGCGATCCGTCGGGGACGTGGCTTGGGTTGCGCACCGTGGCGCATCCGCAGACGAGCAGCGCGAGGAGCGTCAAGCCCACACCCGGTGCCGGCCCGGATCTACAGCCACTCCACGACTTCAGTCCGCGGAACATCGTTCCTTCCAGTCAGTTCTCTCGATTGAGGCGGCTTCGACGGCGCATCAAGTACAGCACCAGAAAAACGCCCGTCACGGCGAGCAGGACGATCTGCGTCATGGTCATGCGAGTCTCTCCCTTGACCTTTCCTTCTTAGGGTGTTTAGAACAGAGCCCTGTACATCCTCACTGCCACCGGCCCGAGACACACGACGTACAGTGCCGGCAACAGGCACAATATGAGCGGGAATACGAGCTTGACGCCGACTTTGCCGGCTCGCTCCTCGGCCCGCTGCCGCCGCTTGGTGCGCGACGTTTCGGCGTGTGTTCTCAACGCCTGAGCGATACTCGTCCCAAACCGGTCGGTCTGGATCAGCATGGCGACAAGCGCCCGCACGTCGTCGAGGTTCGTACGTTTTGCCAAGTCCTGGAAGGCGTCCAGCCGCTGTTTCCCCGCGCGAATCTCGGTCGCCACCGTCCTCAATTCGTGGGCCATGGCAGGCATCGCGATCTCCAGCTCCTCGCTGGCCTTGAGGATCGCCTGATCGAGGCTCGAACCGGCTTCCACGCAGACTACGAGCAGGTCCAGTGCGTCAGGCAGACCATTCTGAATCGCACGGTTGTGCTGCGCGATGCGCCGAGAAAGAATCATGTCCGGGACCATGAAGCCCCCGATCGCGGCGAGCAGACCCGGAATCCATCCGTCGCCGACACCCAGAGTGAGAATTGGGAGGAGGCCCAGGATCGCCCCCAGCACGGGCTGGGCTGTCGAAAAGACCCACGCGGCATGAGGATGGTCCCAGCCGGCTGCCGCTAATCGGCGCGGCAGGCGCGGTGCATTCTTCCCGGGCTTTCGGAGCCTCGATCGGCTCCGGAGCGCTGCGCTCGCGATTTCCGAGCCGAGCCATGCATCCGCTGCCCCCGCCCTCGCCACGTGGCGTAGGCGCTTCACTTCGGGAGCCGTACGAGACAGTACGAACGCCGCCACCGATCCCGATACCAGCGCAATGCTGATGAAAACAGCGACGAGCGTGATGATGAATTCGAGAGGCATCACTGCAGTTCCTAGATTTCGATATTTACGATTCGTCGTATCGCCAGTGTTCCGACAATTTGCAAAAGAATTCCGGCCTCCACCAGTTGAATGCCCAGGGGATCGTTTACCAGCGTCATGATGTGAGCGGGAGCAGTGATGTACAAGAGCGCCGCAACGAGGGGCGGGAGACTCGCCAGCACCAAGCCCGTTATCCGGCCATGCGCGCTCACGGCGCGGACCTGACGCTTGATCTTGAATCGCTCGCGAATCAGCGAGGACAGCCTGTCGAGCACTTCGGCCAGGTTGCCCCCTGTTTCGCGTTGGGTCAGTACGGCTGTAACGAAGATGCGGACGTCGAGCAAGGGGACACGCTCGGCGAATTCCTTCAGAACGTCAGGCAGCGGCTTGCCGTAGTTCTGCCGGTCGTAAACAAGCCTGAACTCCGCTCCCAATGGATCCGCGACTTCCTCCGCCACCATAAGCAGCCCGGTCGAGAAGGCATGGCCCGCCCGTAACGACACGGCAATCAGGTCGACGGCTTGCGGGAACAATTCTTCGAGCCTGCGCACACGCCGTTTCGCAACCAATTGCACCAATAAGTACGGAAGGGGAGCAGCGGCGAGCGCGAGCAGCAACCCGACCCACGGCGTCGATGTCATCAACGCCGCAAGCAGGAAGGTCAGCATGCCCATGAACCCGCAGGCCAGCACAACCATGCCCACCGTGAGCGGGAGCGCCGACAACGCAATTACCCGCTGCACCGGCTGAATCACGGCGCCCGAGCGCACCAGGAGCGCATCCAGCGCTTTCAACGCACTCAAGGGCGGCCTCTTCTTGGTCAACAAGGTTCGCTGGGGACTATTGACCGGCTCCGGTTGGAGTCGTTTTCGGAGCGCGCGTGCAGTGTTCTCCTCGGGTCTCGCGACGAAGACCCAATAAACCCCGATGATGATGGTCGTGCACAATACGAAGGTCGCGATAGCTGCAGGCATCGATCCTCCTCAGGCGACCGCCTTCATGTGCTCGAACATCTCCACCGGCAGTTGGATGCCGAACGATGCCAGACGCTCGCTGCACTTCGGCCGGATGCCCGTAGCCCGGAATCGTCCGCACACCTTGCCGTCACGCCGGAGGCCGGAGCGCTCGAAGACGAAGATGTCCTGCATCGAGACCATCTCGCCTTCCATCCCGGTCACCTCGTTGATGCCGGTCACCTTGCGCGTGCCATCCGACAACCGCGTCACCTGCACGATCAGATTGATGGCCGACGCGGTCTGCTGGCGCACCGCCTTTTCCGGAATGTTCAAGTTCGACATCGCCACCATCGTGTCAAGGCGATAGAGCGCGTCGCGAGGGCTGTTGGCGTGAATGGTTGTCAGGCCGCCGTCGTGTCCCGTGTTCATCGACTGGAGCATGTCCAGCGCTTCTTCGCTTCGCACCTCTCCCACGATGATGCGATCGGGTCGCATGCGCAGAGCGTTCACGACGAGATCCCGCTGGCGCACCGCGCCCTGCTTTTCGATGTTCGGCGGCCTGGTCTCGAGCCGCACGACGTGACGCTGGCGCAACATCAGTTCCGCGGCGTCCTCGATCGTCACGATGCGCTCGAAATTGGAGATGAAGCCAGACAGCACGTTCAGGAGCGTCGTTTTGCCGGCGCCCGTGCCACCCGACACGATAATGTTCAGCCGGCAGGCAACCGCCGCGGCGAGGAAGTCGAGCATCGGCTGAGTGAGCGTTTCGCGTTCGACGAGGTCCTGCGCCCCCAGGCGGCCCGTGCGGAACCGCCGGATCGAGAGCGCGGGACCGTCGAGGGCCAGCGGCGGGATGATGGCGTTCACGCGCGATCCGTCCTTCAGCCTGGCGTCGACCATCGGACTCGATTCATCGATCCGGCGCCCCACCGAGCTCACGATGCGCTCGATGATCAACTGCAGGTGCCGATCGTCCTTGAATACGACGTCGGTTTCCTCGAGCTTGCCGTCTCGCTCGATGTAGACCCGATCGAACCGGTTGACGAGGATGTCCGAGATCTCGGGGTCACGCAGCAGCGACTCGAGCGGCCCGAGCCCGAACAGCTCATTCAGCACATCGCCAACGAGGTTCTCGCGCTCGGCGAGACTGAGCAGGGTCGTGTGCGTCTCGCTCTCGATCAGCTCGTCGATGAGCGTGCGAATCTCCGGCTCCGCGTCCTCGCGCATCACGCGCGTCAGGTGCTCCAGGTTCAGACGGTTCAGCAGCTCCTGATGGATACGCGTCTTCAGTTCCTGGTACTCCCGTACGCGCGTCTTCGCCGAGGTTGCAGTCGGCACAGCAAGTATCGAGTTCATCGGGTCCTATCCTCGTACACGACGTTTAGAATCGAAGGTTCAGGCGGCTCAGCAAACCGGCGGGACGCTCGCGCGCAGCCTGTTCCACGGGCGCATCCTGCGCAACCGCGATGAGACTGCGAGCGAAGCTCGCATACGAACTGGCCAGCTTGTTGTGATTGTCAAGGACCAGCGGCCGCCCGCAGTTCAACGCATCCAGCGCCAGGCGGTAGTTGCTTGGAAACACGTCGGAGACCGGACCACCAATGACGCGCTCGATGTCTTTCCGACCGATCTCGGCCTGCTGGTCGTAGCGGCTGACGACCACCCCCACGCGGTCTTTGCCGTATCGCTGGCGGAGCGCTGCGGCCATCCGGCTCGCGCTGCGGACCGTCGCCAGCTCCTGGTTGGCGACGACGATGATCCGTGTCGCCTGATCCAACGCTTCCAGCATCGTGGTATCCGACCGGGGTACATCCAGCACGACATGGGAATACTGACGGGCGGCGCAGTCGATCACGCTGCGGACGGCGGGCGCATCGATGTGGCCGATGACGCTGCGGTCCGACGCGGCCAGCACGTCCAGTCCGATCTTCGTGTGGCCGACTACGCCGCGCAGGAAGGTCTCGTCGATCCGATGCACATTCTCGAGGGCGTCAGCCACAGAGAATCTGGGCTCGATTCCGAGGAACATTGCCGCGTCGCCGTAGGCAACGTGCAGATCGATCAGAAGAGCCGATGGTGCTTCTACTGCGGCGAGCACGGTAGCCACGTTGACGGCCAGCGTCGTCGTGCCGACACCTCCTTTGCCCCCGACGAAGGCGAAGATCTGCCCTGTGGGGCGCAGAGGCTGTTTGGACACGACGCGATCGAGCGCCGATTTCAGGTCCTTCGACGTCACCGGCTCGGTGATGAACTCGTTCACGCCTGCGCGCATCGACTCCAGCATCAGCGTCGGATCGAGATGCGACGCGACAATCAGCACACCAGTCATCGGGTGCTGACGTTTGAGGAGGGCGACGGCGGTTGGCACTGATGCTGCCCGACCGCGAAGGTCGAGCACCACGACGTCCGGCTGCTGAGTCGAGGGGTTGGCGAGCGCGGCGAGTTCCTCGCCGGACGTCACGGTCGTGCGAACTCCGCACGCGTGGAGCAACTCCTCAACGTGACGATCCAACGATCCAACGAGGTACGCGTTCATGGTCTGCTCTCCGTCATCGGACAAGAGTGATGGCCGGCAAAAAGGAGGAGAGGGAAGTCAGCGTCGGACTGTCCGTCCAGACGCGGCCCGGGTACCTCGCCAACCTGCCGGTAATGACTCCACCCGCGACATCCTCAATAAAGAGACCGACGATGTTGACGACTTTCACGCATTGTCCACTCGGTCCCGTAACCGCACACGCCGCCCAGTTACCCGTTGCACGCATGAATTCGTACTGTTCGACGTCGAAAACCGCCAGCGCCACCAGACGCGGGCTGATTGGTGCGCATACGGGCGCGCAGCTGTTAACGTTGTTGTTGACCCAGGAAGCCGCTGGTTCCAAATCGAATAGAGCCTGAAAGCCCGCATTCGTCGCTGCTTCTTCTGCTGACGTGCCGACTCCGATCGTCTGGTCAAATGTGGCCATTTGGCCGTTGCAGCCCGCGATGTTCTGCTCGTAGGTACCCGGCAAATCGAGCGGTAAGAGGAAGCCTGCCGTAATAGGCTCACTCGCTTCCGGATGCGCAAAAGATAGTGTGACCAGCTGGCCGAGGTCGTCAGGGAAGGCATACCCGCCAGGCGGATTCGCAGTAGGAGGACGATAGTCGTCGGGATTCGGACCCGCAGCATGCTTTTTGAAGTTGTCGTCCGCCGGTACCGACCTTTCGATCCATTTGTCAGGAATCGCCCACGGTTTGAGACAGGTCGTCCCGTTGCCGGCGGCCACTTGCGCCGTCGCTGTCGCTCGAACAGGTTGCGACGTGATCCCCAGCACAGGTCCGAAAAACACTGGAAGCGTGGCGCTACCCGAGGTTCCGTCTCGAAATACGTCGACCTTGACGCAGCGATCCGCACCAGGCGGACATGCGTACGACAAACCGGATGTGGTAAACGCCTCGTTGAACCACACGGGATTCCTGCGTACAACCTCCGTGACGGTGTCATGGACTATGCCAGTGCTCGCAGAGGGTGCGGCGTCAATATCGTCGTAGGCGCGCGCAATCGCGCCTGCGATGGCCCCGGCATCCGCCGCATTCTGGGCCTGCTCACGACCCAACCAGAGGACGCCGTGGTCCACGACGAACGCGCTCAGGCCGAGCAGCACGAGCATCGTGATTGCCGCCTGGACGATCACAGTGCCCCCTCTTCCGTTGCGAAACGTGATGGCATCATCAGGGCTCTCTGCTCAACGCGGGCTCTGACCAGTCGCGGGAGGAGCGTCCACGGTGCCGCCCCCACCTTCGAGCTGCGACCCGATGTCGCCCACTGGCGCAGGCAGGAATTCCCGAGGCCGCGTCGGCAGCGGCGGCACTTCGTCCGGGTCGAGTGCCCGGACCAGGCGCGGCGTGATCAGCACCATCAGCTCGGTTCGCTCGGCACGTTCAGATTTGCTCTTGAACAGGTTGCCGATGATCGGCACACGGCTCAGAATAGGCACTGCCGCGGTGGTGTCCTGCGTGATGTTGTCGAGGAGGCCGGCAATCACAAACGACTGGCCGTCACGCAGTTCGACATCGGTCTCCGCTCTTCGGGTCGACAGCGCCGGAATTCGAAAACCCGAAAGCGTGATGCCGTTACCGAAATCGAGCGTGCTCACTTCAGGCCGCACCTTGAGGCGAATCACGTCGCCCGCAATCGTGGGCGTGAACGTTAACCGAATCCCGAATTCCTTGTACTGAACTGAAACGCTCCCGGTGTTTCCCTGAACGACAGGGACTGGAATCTCACCACCCGCAAGGAAGCTCGCCTCCTGACCGTTGTACGCAATCAAGTTCGGCTCGGCGAGGCTCTGGAAAAAGCCGGTCGACTGCAACGCCTTGACGAGAGCGCCGACGTTGTATTTCGTATTGAAGACGAAGAGGTTCAAGAAGTCGCTGAAGGTGAGTTCCCCTGACGCGGTCACCTGCCCGTTCTCTTCCGTCCGGCTCAGACCGTCGAACTCCGGCGCCGGAAACTGTTGCGTGGTCGCCCGGCCGACGTAACCCTTGTAGCCGGTTGGTCCGGTAAAGAAGGACACACCCAGCTCGGTCATTGCCCGGCGGTTGACTTCAGCAAAGCGGACTTGAAGGATGACCTGCTGACTCTCCGCCCCGCCCGGAAGCTGCAGCATGTTGATGACGCGGATTTTGGAGGATGTTGCCTGCGCAATCTCTCCCGCGCGCAACATCACGGGATTGCTCGATACCTGACCCGAGAGGATGATCGCTTCGTCGCTCGCCGTCACCCGGATGTCTTCGCCCGGGAACAGCGTCTGCAACTGCTGCTGGAGGGCGGTCACTCCCTGCTCGACCACCAGGTCGTACTGCTCCCGGCGTGCGTCACCCCACACGATCAGGCTCACGGTCCCGGAAGACTTGCCATCGACCAGGATCTCTCGCGGCTGCACGACCACCGCGTCCGCGACCACCGGATTGGTAACCGCGATACGGGTAATGTCAAAGTCCGTGACGAGGACCGTCGAACGCCCAGCGGTCAGCGAGACACGTCTGATTTCGGGCGCCGCCTGCTGCGGCGCCTGGCCACCCGCCGCGACGAGCGGGAGGCCGGCGATCGTGACGAGCGTGACGACAATCGCCGCCCGCCGGATCGCGATATGCGGCTTGATCACCGGATCACCTCTTCGGTCCGCTTGGCGGCGCGGATCGCCTCAACGGTGTAAATCTTCGGAGCCGAGGGCGCAACCGCCGCGGCGACCACCGGCGGTTTCCGCGGGGCGACTCTGGCCGCGACGGGGGCAACCGGCGCCGCGGCATCCGGACCGAACAGCGCCGTCGCGTGCACGCCCGACGTGGCGGTCGTTTCGGTGTCCATCGGATTGCGCAGTACGAGCATGATCTGGCCTTCGGCCTGCGCGAGGGCAATGCGCTCGGCATCCTGCGGCGTCACGAGAAGTGTGACCACGGCGGCCGCCGACGGGGTCGCGCCGGTCCGCGCCTTCTCCTGCTCGAAGCGTGTGCCCGCGCTGAGAACCTGCACGTTACTTACGGCCGTCCGTGACGTGGTGTCATCCTTCTTTCGAATGGTGACGACGAGATCGACACGCGTGCCTGGGTCAATGAAGCCAGCGACACCGATGACCTCGTTCACTTTCACGGACATCGCGCGCATGCCCGGCGGGATTGACGGAGGCAATCCCGCCCCAGCCTCGAGGCGCGCGACCTTACCCTGGACGAGCGGCTCGTTTTCCACGACCGACGCCAGGAGCGCGCGGTTCACCACGGCGTCGACTCGTGAGAAGCTTTCGGGAACGGGGCTGCCCGACGGCCAGGCCGCCAGTCGCACGTCGTTGGCGCCAAGTCGGACACCCGGCGGGAGCGATCGTGTGGCGACGACCACGAAACTACGCGCCACCTCGACCTCGCGAACCGGGATCCGGGTGACCGCGCGGTAGACGCCGAAACTAGCGAGGCAGGCGGTGGCAACCGCGATGCCGACAATCAGGATGTGACGATTCCTACGATTCATGGACATTCCTCTCCGCTAACAAACAGACTCGGCAGTCGCCGTCAGGGGCCGGCGCAACTGTCTGCGGCGGCAAGCTCGCTGCGCATCGCCGCGGTTGCCTGCAACCCGGTACGGCTGAAGCCGACTCCGTCGAAATACGAGGCAAATGCTCCGATCGCCGAGTACGAGTACGGATATTCAACCGTGACAGAGACAACGTTGATCGATCCGCCTGTGGGAAGGGGCTCACAGGTTCTCACTGGCGTCGGGGCGGACAACAGAGGCTCGGTGAGCCCCGCAGCCGTCAGAAACTCGGTTACCCTCGCTTCAACATCCTCATCTCCGTAGCTCGGTAGCACTGCGATGCGCGCTCCCTCGCGCGCGGCATTCGTCACGACCTGATAGCGCTGAAACAACATTCCGAAATCGAGCGTGCCGAGTAGCACGAGCAGCATCAGCGGCAGGACGATGGCGAATTCGATCAGGGCGGCGCCATCCTCGGCCTGCCATCGTGTTCGTCGTCGGCTCAGCGCAGCCATAGGGTCGCCACCGTTCCAACAAGAATTGGCGCCGCGTACGCCAGACGTGGTCCATTGCCGCTCTCGAGCGTCAGCGCCGCCATGGGTCTGACACCTGACACCCGCCAGTAAAGAAGCAGCAGCCAGATATTGCGATATGCCTGTCGGAGATACCCATGGCCCGCAGCCACGACGAGGGCAAGCGCGCCTCCGGCAATGCCCGTATACAGGCCCAGCCATAGGGTGTCGGCCGGGCCCAGCCAGGCCCCGAGAGCGCCGAGCAGTTTCACGTCGCCGGCTCCCATGCTGCCAAGGACGAAGGGTACGAGCAGCATTGCGACCCCGACGACCCAGCCGCCCGCACTTGCGACGCCTCCATCCACGCCGCTCGTGGCAAGGTGAAACAGCACACCCGCCACGGTCGCTCCGAACGTCAGCACGTTCGGGATGCGCCGGGTCCGAAGATCCGACACACAGGCAAGTCCGGCTATCACGAGAACCGAGATGTGAACCAGTGTCATATCAGTGTCACGGAGAGGATGGCGGCGGCGTGTCCCCGGAGGCGGCGTAAACGGCTGCGATCCAACCGTCATATGCCGTGCCCATCTGATCTCCAAGCTCCGAAAAGACGACAAAGCCACCCAGGCCGATGAATCCGCTGAGGAGCGCGTACTCGATCAAATCCTGACCGGCGTCGTCGACAACGAGCCGGACAAGCATTTTCGTGACATTGCTCCTGCTCATCACCTTCAACTTCCAATTTCAGGCAATCACGATCGGTCCGCTGCCGCTCGCGTTACGGCGCTCCTGCTCCGGGCGGTGGCGGGATCGCGGTGTCGAGCGCATCGAAATATCCCAGTACCTTGTCACCGACCGAGTTAATGAACACGATCACTCCGGTGGTCAGAAGTCCGGCCAGCAACGCATACTCGATGACGTCTTGACCTTCATCCTCACGGACAAACCTTGCGAGCAGATCCTTCATGACACCTTCTCCCGTTGACACCGAGTTAACGATGGGCGTGGCGGTGATCGCCTTCGCCCTCCCCCCATTTTTCGAAAGCTTCTTCGCGGGCAGCGGCGTGTCCGGCTCCACCAGGCCGCGCAGGATGCCAGTTACCGCGCGTCGGATCGACCGTTCCCCAGGCCGGCGCGTCTGCACGAACTCGGCGCCGACGAGATAGCTCGATCCGGAGCCTTCCACCAGCACACACCGCGTGACTCGAACATCGTCAACGAGCAGCTCGCCGCCAACCTCCAGCCGCAGCTCGCCGACGATTCCGTCCCCGACGCGGTGGCTGCTCTCCAGCAAACAGCCTGAGCGACTGATCTCGATCAGTCTTGCGGGAATGCCTCGCGCGAGCACTCCAAACACCTCACCACCCAGCGCCTCGATCGATTGCGTCACTGGTTCCATTGCGTCACTGATTCCTTTGAAATCCTCGCCTCATGTCACGATCGCGAGTCGCAACCGATGCCGGACCGCGCCATCAATCGGTACCGGGACACTGTCGACCACACGAACGTTCATGGTCATCGGTGGTCCGGAACCAGCTAAATCCAGCGTGAGCAACTCGCCCCGATGCGCCGGGCTCGTACTCACGACCCACACCTCGCCGCCGCTGCAACGCTCGACGACCACGTCGCCCGGAATCCGCAGCGAGCCCTCCCACGGGACTGATAACGCAAACCTCGGGTCGCGACGTGATCCGCGCATGATTTCGAAAACACTCTTGACGATTAAGCCGCAGGGCGAGGGAGCAACGAATGTGCCCCGTTGAGCCGGCGAGTTAAGTGCCTGTTGGCGTGGACGATGCGCAGTCGATCGTCTGAACGAAGAGTAGGTTGTTATCTGGTGGGAACCAGATAAAGGTCGCGGCACATGCGTCCTACTCGATCGCGAGAAGCAGCTGATCTCCGCGCCTGGTATCGGAGCGCTCGACGGTGCCGGACGGGAGCTCGATGGCCGCAAATGCGCGGAGGGCGAACGCGATACGCCACGCGGGCAGGTCCGAGTACGTCTTGAGGACCTCACCGCCTCGCGAAACGAACACCACGTCGATCGCCATGCGCATGAAAAAGGTGTGGATACTGTTGCAGGGCGCGATGATGAGCGCCGCCCCCTCAGCGAACGCCGTGCGTCCGAGCAGCCCGCGCCGGCGGCTCGCCGAATCGAAGGCGGGCTCGATGCGTGTGGCGATCGCGTTGTTGCCGCGCGCATGCCGAAGGACGAACCGCTCCTCCGGCGCTTGAAGCAACGGAGTCAGAAATGAGGGCAAGAGACCGTCAGGCGGCGGGTCCCGAGCGGCGCGTCGAGGCCAGCATCTTTCCCGGCCCCGGCAATTCGTCGAAAGGGAGCGAAGGGGCAGACGCCGCCGGAGCGGCAGCTCGGGAAGGTGCCGTCTCGAACCGGAACGGGTGAAAATCAACCGCGCAATCGTGCGCCGCGAGGAAATTCATGAACCGTTTGTAGTCGGAATCGGGCATGCCGAACAGCTTCAGGAGTGCGCGGTAGTTGCCGCGCGTCGCCGAGAGTCCCCGGCGCATGAGTTGACGCAAGTCGTGTCGCGTCATGTCGCGCTTGAGAAACAGCGGGTGCATGTGATCCCAGAACGTGTAGTGCCCATCGACCAGCGCGACGTACAGATCATCCGCCAGCTGGCGGCGGCGTTCATGCTTCCGGCGCAGGCCGGCTGTTGGCGATCGGATCTGCTCGGGCAGATCCTTGAGAGACACCTCGTCTGACTCCGACAGCCAGGCAGCCTGTTCGACGACGTTTTGCAGCTCGCGGACATTGCCCGGCCAACTGTAGCGCTCGAGCGCCGTCAGCGCGTCCGGGGTCAACCGGATCGGCCGGCCCGTACGGGCAATGGCGCGCTCGACGAGCATCCGGATGTCCTCGCGGTGTTCCCGCAGCGGAGGAATGTGGAGGTGCACCACCTTGATGCGGTACATCAGATCCTTGCGGAACAATCCACTCGCAACTCGCTCCGCCAGATCACGATTCGTAGCCGAGATCACGCGCACATCGACGTGTACGCGCGGGCCGGTGCCACCCACTCGTTGAATCTCGCCGTTCTCGAGGAAGCGGAGCAGGATGGCCTGCATCTGCAGGCTCATTTCGCCGACCTCGTCCAGGAAGATGGTGCCGTGATGCGCCAGCTCGAAACGGCCAGGCTTGTCGCGATACGCGCCGGTGAAGCTGCCCCGCGCGTGCCCGAACAATTCCGTTTCGAGCAGTGTGTCGGGAAATGCGGCGCAGTTCACCGCAACAAAGGGACGGCCGGCGCGCGACGAGCGTGCGTGAATGTACTGCGCGATCAGGTCCTTGCCGACGCCGCTTTCGCCGGAGAGGAACACCTTGGCGTCGCCGGTGGCTACGCGTGCGGCGGTGGCACACAGCTCCCGCATCGCCGGACTGGCACAGACGATGACCGGGTCTCGATTGCGGGAGCCCACCCGTAGAACGGCTGATGACACAACGCTCCTTCAGCTCGGAGGTCAGCTTGCAATGTATTGCGTGGGGTTTCGCGCGGTTGCACAGTGCGCGAAGCGGGCTGGCTGAGCAAAACAGCCGCCAAGAGCTTTTTGCGGCTAGTTTCGTAACTTAGCGCGATGGATAGCGGCTGAAAGACATCCCAGGGGGCGACTTTAGCCGCCCATATCGCCGCGTCGCATACGCTTTTGGTTGTTTCACAGAAAAAAGATCACTGACCGGATCGGAAGACCAGACCGGCGAGAAAGCGTGACTCTTTGCCGTTGTGCCCTTGCGTGCGGATCACCCGGTAGTCACCCTGAAGCCGAATGCCGACTCTCGGCGTGACGTTGACGTCGACGCCCGCGCCAGGCTGATACGTGAAGCCGGTCGTCAGCGCGCCGTCGAACATGAACCCGCCGCTTGCGTGCGAGCCGCCAAAGAGGACCTGCCCAAACGGCGTGATAGCCGCAAGCGCGTGCGAGGCGAACCGAGGCCCGGCCATATATGTGTAGACCTTGAGGTGGAGATCGGTGCCTCTGAACGTTTGGCTCGTGAACGGGCCCCGGTCACACTTAGGACACGTCCTGTAGTTGCCGCCAATCTCAGTGGCAACGCCGACCCAGTTATTGATATTTCCTATAGCGGAGGCGTACCACCCGGTGGAGAAGTCCTCACCCCGATCCGCATCGTGCATGAACGAGTATCCCCCGGAGAACTCGAATCTTGGTGTGCCTTGCGCATACAACGGCGCCGCGCCCAGCAGGAACAGACACACCACCACTCCTCCGACCCTCATATAGAAGCTCCTTTCAAAAGGAAAAGACGTGTGCGCGCTCGGAAAACTCCCAACCCCCAATTCCCAACTCCCAAGGTTCGCTCCGGGCGCCTTGGAAGTTGGAAGTTGGGCGTTGGGAGTTGACTCTCGCGTCAGAAGGTGTAATTCACACCAAATTCGACAATCCTGGGCGGGATGACGCCCGCCGGTCTCAGGAAATTTGCTCCGGATAGCTGGGTGACGCTCTGCTCAGTGTTGATGTTCGTCACGTTGAAGACATTCACTCGGAGCGCCACCTTTTGTCCTCGCGCCATGCGAAGCGACTTCTCGAAACGCATGTGCAGGAGATTGATATTCGGCAGTCGGCGGGTGCCGATCGGTTCCACCCGCACGACCTGCGACGGAATCTGCGTGCCGCCCGTGAAGGACACCGTCCGTGCGTACGGAGCGCCGCTCCGGTGCTCGAAGTTCGCCGACACGAGCATATCGTGCGGGAGGATATAGGCACCGTCGAGCCTGCCTTGCCATTCCCGCAGGTTCATCTTGCTGTTGATTTCCGCGTTCGGATCGAAGGTGGCGAGGAAGACCTGCAAGCCAGGGTTGGTGAAGTCGTTGCCCGTACTCGCCGTGTTCTGGACGTTTGGAATGTAGACCTTCGTCGTGGAGTAGGACGCCAGTAACGACCAGCGGTTGGAGAGTCGCTTGCTCGCCGCAAGTTCGAAGCTCTTGTACTTCTGGTCATCGGCGGCGCTGCCGTTAATGAGCATCGGTTGCTGGAACCTTCGTCCCCGGTATGCGGCGGGATAGTCGTAGTACGTGATCAGTTTCCCGGGGTCATCGGCCGTTCCAAGCCTCCCATCGGGGCCCGGATCCGGATTCGTGATGGGAATCGAGTACACGTCGTACGGCCGCAGGTTGTTCTGCACCCTGAACACCTGCTGGCGCGAATAGATTCCAGTCGCGCGTATCGCAAAATCCCGTATCAGCTCCCGCTCGAGAGAGACCGAGAACTCGTTGCTGAACGGCTCTTTGATGTTCGGGTTGGACACGGCACCGGCGAGCCCGTCTTCTCCACCGGTAAAGAGGCTCGTGGATACGAAATCCGTCCCGTTCCGGTCGAAGTTAATCTCGCCGGGGTTGAACAACCTATTGCCGTTGAGGTCGTGCCACAGGAACAGCGTGGAGAGGTGGACGTTCTCATTCGCCATCTGCAGCTCGTCAGAGTGCCAATTGTGGGCGAACCGTCCCCAGCCGCCCTTGAGCACGGTCTTGTGATCACCGGCGAGGTCGTACGCCGCGTGGAGGCGAGGCACCAGCGAATTCCACGTTCGGAACTCAATCCGCGGAAAACACTGGGCCGGGTATACGGTGTCCAGCGGCGCCTCCGACGCCAGGCGGCATTGCTCTGGAATGAACCCGACCGCGTGCGCAAAGCGCGCCCCCAGATTCAGGGTGAGCTGGCGCGCGATGGTCCAACTGTCCTGCCCATAGACCCAGGTCGTATGGGTGAGGTCCTTCGGCACGCTGTCCGGCTGGCCGTCCTTGTAGCTGTTGTTCCAGGCGGCCATCTCGAACGGGGCTCCGTTTCTGAAAATGAGCTGGTAGTTGCCGACGGGCCCTGTCGGCAGCCCCGTTTGCTTATTCTTGGTCCCATCGCGGGAACTGATCTTCCGATCTGCATGCGCCGCTGCGTAGTCAAAACCTACCTTCATATCGTGGTTGCCCACGAACAGATTCGGCTTGTACCAACTCATCGAGCCTTTGCTGTGGTTTCGACCCTCGAAGGAATCGATCCCGTAGTTCACGTTGCATCCCGTCACCTGGCTGTTCAACTGATCGATCGTCGCAACGTTGTTCGAGTAGCATTGGCGGCTCACGTTCCAGATCCAGGCCCCCATCTGCAGCGACACGAACTTGTTCCCTCTGATGGTCTGCCATTCAATCTTGCTCGTGGTGGACTGCGTGGGACTGTACATGCGGTTGTCCCAGGTCGTAAACTGATTCCCCGGCGTCATCCCTCCCTGACGGTCGTACTGGACAAAGCCGATGAACTTGTTCGCCGCGTTCATCTGATACGAAAGCTTTGCGGTGTGGAAATATTGAAACTGGTCACTCTCGGCCGGCGAACCGTCATCCTGGAACGCATTCAGCGTTTGGACTTTCTCCTCGCGCCGGCGCGTCGAGTAATAAAACCAGAGCTTGTTCGGGATAATCCGGCCGCCCAGCTCGCCGCTCGCATCCCACCGCGACTTGACCGGAGCGCCGCTGGTGATGCCCCTCGCCCTCAGCTTGTCATTGAGGTTGTCGCTCTCGAAACGGTGGCTGGTGTCGGCAAAAAAGCCGCTGCCATGAAAGTCGTTACCACCTGCCTTCAAGAGGACGTTGATCTGAAGGCCCTTGGTGGGGGCTTCGGCCGTGTTGCCGACGGTCGAAACCGTGGACTCCTCAATGGCTGCATAATCATAATGATTGCCGCCTTGGGTGCCCGTTTTTGGCCCGCTGGTCACCACGCCTTCGAGCGCCACCCATTGTTCGCCGAGCTCTCCGAACACTTTGAAGAACGGGTTGCCGGTGACAAAGCTCCAGTCCAGCTGCGGGCGCGCGCCGGGCGCCTGAATCATGAGGCCGACGATGCTGTTCCGGCCCGTGGGAATCAGCTCCAGCGTCTCTCTCGTCAATTGGGTGCGAGAGGTCGTTGATGTGACGTCCACCACGGGCGCCTCGCCGGTCACGGTGACCGATTCCGACAGCGTGCCGACTTTCATCACGATGTCCACTTTCGCCTGGAACCCGATCGTCAGGCGCAACTCCTGCCGTCGCACGGTCTCGAAACCCTCGAGTGCGTACACCACGGCATACGTCCCGATAGGCAGCGACGCGAGGCGATATTCGCCGCGTTCGTCGGTGGTGCCGAGCACCTGGGGAACCTGCAACGCCGGACTGGTCGCCGTTACTGTCACGCCGGGCAGGACGGCCCCGGTGTCATCCGTCACCCGCCCGAGGATGACCGCCTCCTGCGCATAGCTGGCGACAGGCGCCAGACACAACAGGAACACCAGAATCAGAAGGACACGACGCCGACGGGATCTGTCGAATGTTCTGTCCATGACCGATGCTCTCCCTGACGTGGCTGCACGACGCAGCGGTATCTAATTCAATGGCGTGACGAGATCCTGACGAGCGCGTATGAAGAAGGAGACCAGGATCGGGGCGCCCGCTCTCATACACTGACTCCCCTCAAGTACTTGCTTTTCGCTCTGCGACGACGGAATATACGGTCCCGCAGAAGATGTCAAGTCTGAATAGCTGATTTGGAGCTATCGTTCATGCAACGTCATCGGGTGTGCGCGGTCGTCGGAGTCGCTGTCTGCCTCCTGTCTGTCGTCTCCGTTCTTGGGCAAGGTGCGCCGCCGCCGCCGCTCAGAATCGAGACTGTGTATCCACGACACGTGGCACGCGGTCAGACAACCGTCATCAACGTGGCGATTGTCAACGGGGACACGGCCCAGGCAGCCGAGATCTCACCTTCAACTGGTGTGACGGTGTCGGGTATCAAGGGGAAAGGGAGCGGGACTGAACAGGCAGTTGGATGGTGGGAGATCACCCTCGATATTGCGAAAGACGCGGCGCCGGGAGATCGATCCGTGGTACTCGTGATGCGGATGGGTCGTCGCACCGTTCCCACAACGATCTCGGTTGCGACCCACGTTCCCACCATCTCTGATCTCAGGATCGCGCCGCCACAGTCGAACCAGCCAACGGTCGAACTCCAATTGGCTGCAGGTGACTCGGCTGGCGATCTTGGTGATTCACCATATGTCTGGTTTACGGCCGGCTGCGGCGGTGAACCGATCGTCGGCGCAATCAAAGGTAAGGTGAGCGCTGGCGTCGTACGCGCCGCCCTTCCCAACTTGAGCAAAGTGGCTGGTGGTGGGGCCCAGGCCGGCGGTAAATGCGATCTTCAGGTGCGAGTCACGGATTCGACCGGGATCGACAGCAATACATTGAAGACGACCGTCGAGTTCAGAAACTGAATCCGGTCGCGACGCCGAGGATCAATGATGCGCCTTATGCCGCTCATGTCGTCAGCCCTGGTACTGGCAATGTCGGGGACGTCGTTCGCCCAGGAATGGAACGAGTTTTCCAGCCGGGAGGATCACTTCACCATCGCCTTCCCGGGTCAACCGAAGGTCACGGAAACGACCTGGACGTCGCAGTTCAGCGCCATCCTCCCGGCGCGTGTGTATAGCGGCACGCAAGGTCCCGGCCGCTACTCGGTGACCGTGGTCGATTACAACCCGATCGAACGTCTCCTCTCGGAGCGATCCAGGACCCTGCCCGCACTCGATCTGGCAATCCACGTTTATGGCCTTGGATACTGGAAAACGGACGTGCGAAGCGCGGTGGTCTATGCCGCGTCAAAGTACCTGGAACGAGATGCCAAGATCACGAACATCATGTCGAATTTTGCGGACCTTGTTGCAGGACTGCTGGTGGAGCTCACCAACAACGCCGATCAATCCCGCACCTTTGCCTCAATCTACATGCACGAGAACAGGCTTGTGATAAGTGAGGCGACCGTACCCAAGGGTTATCCCCCGCCGACGATCTTCCAGCAGGGGCTTGGATGGCTCGACAAGAACGGGATGAGGATCCGCTATCCATTCATCCAGCACAACGATCCCGAGCCCCTGGAGCCGCCGATTCAGGGTCGTTGACCGCACGCCCGATCGTCTTCTGCGCGCCGGTGACGGGGCCAGTGAAGCCGCCCGCCAGTCGAATGGTCGTTCTTCACCGGACGATCGCAGCCCGAAGAATGCCCTCGATCGTGCCGGCGTACTGCGCGATGAGTGCAGCCTGGTCGACGCCGTTGATGATCCGCCGCGCGTTCTTGTAGTCGCAGCCGCTCGCCGAGATGTAGTCTCCGAGCTTCTTACCGGTGAACAACCCCTTACGCATCCCAACCGACATGATCTGATAGGCGATCGCTGGTCTTAGCGCCTGCTCAGGGTCCTGCACCAGATCCGCATCGGGTGCGAGTCCGAGCTCCTTCGTCATCCGGGCGTAGTTGGCCCGCCCGGTGATTTGGACATAACCGCGCCCCCGAAAGCGCCATCCGTCCCCTGGCTCCTGGTTGCCGAGGCGGCGACCAATCGGCGTGCCTGTTTCGTACTTGTCGAAATAACTCTTCTGGCCACGCTCGACGATCGGCTGCCACGTTCCCGCACATTCGTGCTTCACCGTGGCAAGCATGTACGCCGCCCACTGGAGATTCTTCAGGTCGGGATCGACCTCCATGTTGCGACCTATCAGCTCGAGTCCGGACACCACGCTCTGTGTCAGCCGTCCGTACTCTGTCCTGTACCCGTTGAAGAATGCCGTATGGTCGATAATCACAATGCCCTCACTGCCGTGCGTTCACCGGCTGCCATCCGCGCGGTGGCTCGCCGTTACTCGATGTGGCTGGCGCTCCGGGACGTGTCGCGCAGGGAGCCCTTCGCGCGTCGACCATCTCCGGGAGGTCGCCGCCGATGTTATACCGGGTCCAGATGCCGCAATCGCCGGTCTGACGCGCCAGGTTCAGAATGGTCAGCTCCCGTCGTGCCGGCGAGACAAACGGCTCGCCCCATATTTCTGACGCCTTTGCCGACTCAATCGACACGCCGTCTGACGACTCGTAAACAGGAAAGATGAGCAACCTCGCGATAGGTATTGTCGAACGCTCGTCGAGTCGCACGTAAACGAATGAAGGCTGATACGCGCCGGCGGCGCAGAGCACCTCGACAAACGAGATCCCCGGTGAGAGCTCGTTGAACACCAGGCCCGCGTCGTCGCCCACATGGCTGGCTTGAAACGCCTCCTCGCAGTCATTGGGCCAATTCAGCACGGAACGCCAGTCGGTCCTGTCGCCGAGCGTCAGCTGGTTTCTTCGCGGGGGAGCGGGCGCCGGTCCCTGAGGGATCGACGCGCGGGTGTCGCGCCCGGCACGACCAGCGCTCTCTTCCTCAACTCGCGGCGACGAGCAACCTACGGCGGCAATCGCACCGAGGATCAGCAGGACACGGATACGCCTCATCCACCCCGCACTATTGCACACGCCGGGCGCGATACGCTTGGGGCGCGCTCAGACCACATGAGCCTGACTTAAGTGGCACTGGGCGATGCGCGCCTCAGGTTGGGCAGTGTGGCCATCGCGTCGGCGTCAGCGTGCGTTCGGCACGCGCGCGGCGGCAATCGGGTCGATGATGTGGCGGGAGAGAATGTCGAATATCAGCTGCCGGTGCCCACGACGCTCCTCGCTCACGTCCGGGGACGCCGTGGTCACGATGACCAGATCCAGTTTCGGCACGACGAAGACATACTGGCCGCCGTAGCCCCAGGCGAAGCAGGTCTCGTACCCGTCGATCTCGTGCACCCACCAGCCATAGCCATAACGGCGATCGCGCATGGGATCGACCGGCTGATTCGGACCGAGCCTGCGGTCTCCGGGCCGGAACTCGCGCGCACGTCCCTCGCATGATCGTGCCACCCAGCGCTCGGGGACAATCTGTTGACCGTTCGCGCGCCCGCGGTTCAGATACAGCTCACCGAAAGCCAGCATCTGTCGCGGCGTCATGAGCATGTCGTTGCCGCCGAAGTAGATGCCCTGCGGATCGCGTGGCCACTGCGGAAGGCTGAAGCCAAGCGGCTTCGCGAGCACCTCGTTCGCGAACTGCCACGTACTGCGGCCCGACGCCTTCGTCAGGATCGCGGAGAGCAGGTGGGTGTTGCCCGTGCTGTATTCCATCGTCTGGCCCGGTGGCGCGAACATCGGACGCGCCAGAGCGTGCTGCACCCAGTTGCGGCTCGTGACCCACGCGCCGTAGTTGCGGTTGCTCGTTCCTTCGAGGCCAGACCGCATGGTCAACAGGTCTTCGACGGTGATCTTCGGCTTGGCCACATCAGGGTCGCGCACGAGTTCAGGAAAGAAAGTCACGATCGGCGTGCGGACGTCGCCGATCAGGCGGCGCTCAATGGCGATCCCGACGAGCGTCGAAATGACGCTCTTGGCTGCTGACTTGATATTCGCCGGACGGCTCGGCTGCGTGCCGTTGTAATAGCGCTCGAAGATCAATTCACCGTGTCTGCTCACGAGCAGGCTATGGAGCCGCGGAAGGGTTCGGGCGGCCGAATCGATCGTCTCGATGCTGAAGGCCGCCGCGCCGGTGCTCCCAATTACGCAGATCGCTGTAGCCGCCGCAAGCAGACAGGCGCACCTCCTGGTCGTCATTTCAACTCAACGAAACATTCCACGGGAGCAATCGTATTCAGAACA
Source organism: Vicinamibacterales bacterium (assembly GCA_036802945.1). Lineage (GTDB taxonomy): Bacteria > Acidobacteriota > Vicinamibacteria > Vicinamibacterales > UBA2999 > Gp6-AA40. The sequence goes on along the minus strand of DAIRVG010000041.1, from coordinate 12,753 downwards.
CCGCAGTCGAGGACCTTGGCCGATCCATTTCGGTCCGCTGCGAGGGGCACTAAATAGGCCCGCCCGTTGTCGCATCTGACGTTCCACATCGCCGTCAAATCGGAAGAGAACCCCTGGTAAAAAGTGTCGATTCCTTTGGGACATGGCTTCCCGCTGCTCGTCACGGCCTGACTCAGTACGGCGGCTCGGTATTCCTCTGACAGGCTCATCAGCATGTCGTGGGCATTGTTTCCTGACCCTGACGCATACGAGGGGCGTGCCGGCGCGATAGCGGAACCGACTCCAAAGAAAGTGCGAAAACGATCCTGGACGACTGTGACTGCGGCCTGTACCGTATCGATCCTCTGCGCGGCCTCCGGAAAGGTCTGCTCGAAACGCTCCCATGTTGGCCAGGCGTATACGATCACCGAGATCAGGACGATGCTCGGGCCCAGTTTCCAGAGCCACCGATAGCTGCGAGGTTCTGGCCGGTCCTCTGGTTCCGGCTGCGATGGAATGTCGATGATGATTGGTTCATGGCGGACGTGGGTGTTATGGCGCCAGGCGCCGGTGCCCTTACTGAAGTCCGCCGTAGCTCCGCAGAACCTGCAGAGGACAGCTTCGTCCCGAAGTTCCTCGGCGCAGAAAGGGCAACGTTTCATTGTGGGCGGCTCTGGACGGTCTGGGAACGGCGCAGATCATAGATCAGGCAGCGGACACCATGCATGAATTCGAACGGTCGTTAAGCAGCCTTACCCTGGCGCCGTACATCGTCAAGGCAATGGCCTTGATCGGCGTCAAGCGCCGGAGTGGCAGCAACATGTTTCGCCACCAGTTGAGCACGATGGCGATCCTGCTCGACTACAAGATCATCGATCCGGTCCTGCTGAAGGCGTCGGTAATTCACGATCTCTTCGAAGATGCGCCAGCGATGCCGGGAGTCACGGAGGACGAGATCGTCCGGCTCGACTCGGACGGCCCGGCGGTGTACGCGCTGGTGATGGAGGTGACGATCCGATCCATCGACGGAATCCGGGAACCGAAGCCGGAATACCTGTTGCGCATCATGCAGAGCGGGAGCCCTCGAGCCCGGGTCCTGAAGCTCGCGGATCGCATCAGCAACCTCACGGCACTGGGTTTTGTCCACGATGTTGAGTTCGTCAAGAAGTACCTGGAGGAAACCCGAGCCTTCGTCCTTCCGCATGCCGAGCGAGTGAATCCTGACATGTTTCGAGAACTGTCGGACCTTGTCGAGAGTCGGGGACACGCCTTGTCCATTCGCGCGACCTGACGAAGGCGTTCCCGCGCTCTCACGCGGCACTCGAACGTCGAGGCATCTGTTCACCCTGCGCGCGCGCGGCAACCGCACCGGCAATCCGTGCCGCATCGCGTCCGACGCCGTGGATCATCACGGAGGACAGCGCGTAGAGAAAGTGCAGACCCACGAAATACAGCCCGGGCTCGTTTGTCACAACGCCGCGATCGTGCTGAGGATCTCCATCCGGGCCAAACACCGGCAGGTCGAGCCAGGCAAACCCGGGATGGAATCCGGTGCACCAGACGACGTTTGCGACGTCGAGCACGCGGCCGTCCTCGAGGAGCGGCAGCCCATTTCGTACACCGGCCACCCGCGGAACGCGCTGAATGCCGGCCTCGGTCAGGTCTCTCGGCTTGACACGCACGAGCGGTCCGCCACCGTGCAGCATCTTCGGGCGCGCCTTGCGGCCGATCGGGGTGGCGACGGTCAGGATGCGGTGGAACAACACACGCAGCACGAGGCGCACGAGCACCAGCCGCGCCGCGAGACCTTCGATCCGGAACGGGACGTGGCCAGTCTCGCGCCCAGCCATCCAGGTCTTGTGTTCACGCGCGGCTTCGAGCGCAATCTCGGCGCCCGAATTGCCCACACCGACGATGAGCACGTCGCCGTCCTGCAGTTGTGTGAGGTTACGGTAGTCGAAGGAGTGGAGTTGCACGATCCGTGGATCGAGATCGCTGGCGAACGCCGGCGTGCGCGGTCTCTGGTAGTTCGCCATGGCAACAACGACGTTGTCCGCTTCGAACCGTCGGTCGCCGGCGACGACGAGAAACCTCGTGCCCAGCCGCGACACGCGATCGACGCGCACGCCCAGACGGACTGGCAACGCACACTTCCGGGCGTAGGCTTCGAGGTAGTCCCCCATTTCGTTCTTGGTCGGGAAGGAATCCGGCGCCGCCGGAAAGGGCATGCCGTCGAGACCCGCAAACCGCGCAGGCGTGAACAGCCGGAGGGAATCCCAGCGCCGGCGCCAAACGTCGCCGATTCGTTCGCTGGCGTCAAGAATGACGAACTGGACGCCCTGGCGGGCCAGGTGATACCCGACCGAAAGCCCTGCCTGCCCGGCGCCGATCACGACCGTGTTGACCTGCTCTGCGCTGTGGACGTTACGCATGGTTCTGTCTCCGTTGCGCCTCGAAATACGCGGCCGACATGGCCGCTGTGTGAAAGGTAAGACAAGGCTGGCATCGCGCGCATCGGCCAAACTGCGCAGACGGTCCGTCAGGCAGGCGTGGGTAGTTCTATGTAGGCCGCTACACCAGCTTGTGGCTGTATGCGTAAGCGGTTGCCGCCGATCGCGACGAGAGATCGAGTTTTGTGAAGATGTTGCTGACGTGGCGCGCGACCGTCTTCTCGCTGATCACCAGCTCGGCGGCGATCGCGCGGTTGGTCTTTCCCGTCGCTATCAGACGAAGTACCTCGACTTCTCGACCGGTTAACGAACCGGACGCCTGAGGCGACACAGGCGTGAGAAACCCGGCCACGCGCGAGGTGTCCGGCGCGGCGCCGAGTCGATCGAACGTTTCTCCTGCGGCCTCGAATTCCATTTGCGCACCATCGTCATCGCCGAGCTGCCGGTAGGCCAGGCCCATGAGCGCTCGTACCCGCGCGACCTCGTACGGTGCGTCGAGCTCCTGCCAAATCGTCCACGCGTCGCGTAGCCATGAGACGGCTCCGCTCGCGTCACCGGCCGCGAGGGCCACGGCGCCCGACGCCTGGGCCGAGGCCGCACGCAGAAAGGGTGCATCGAACTGACTGGCAATGAGCGTCAGCTCCTCGGCCGCACCGCGCGCGGCGGGGAGGTCATGCCCAGCCAGCATGATCTCGACGCTCGCGCGCAGTATCTGTGCGCGCATCTTGAAGGCGCGGACCTCCTGCAGGGCACGGTGAATGGCAACGTTGGCGGCATCGATCTGGCCTTGAGCCAACCGAAGAAGTGCGAACCCCGGATACGGCTTGCGCCCGGCCTGGCCGGCGCGTCGATACGCCTCATCAGCCTTCTCGAATTCGCCACGCAGTCGATACAGTTCGGCTTGCTGGTAATACGCTGCGCCGGCATTGGATTGGCTCGGACGCGTGGCCAGTCGCTCGCACGCTCGTTGCGCTTCATCGATCGCCTCCTGCCATGCGCCGTGCAGTTGCATCAGCTCGGATCGGTGAATGAGGCACTGCCCGCGGAAGGGCACCATGTCCGGGTGCGCTGCACACCATCCTGCGAGTGCCGTCGTCCATTCCTGCGCGCGACGCAGGTCAAACATTTCGTGACAGGCCCCGATGACGCTGCAGTACACGACGCCAGCCACCATCGGAGCGACCTCGCCGCATGTGACGGCTACCATCACTTCATCGAGCATTGCGAAGCCGTCGACGGTCTTCTCCATTCGCAGAAGCGCGCGACCCTCCCCATGCCTCGCGAGAGCGGTGAGGTCAGGATCCTTGAATCGGGCTCCAATTCGCGCCGCCTGCCCGAACGCCGCATGGGCCGCCTCAATCTCGCCCTCGACGACTTTCTGGAATCCGAAGGCGCAGAGGAAGAACCCCTGCTCGGCACATTCCAGCGTGCTTTCGTCGAGCAGCCGCCGCACCCTCGCGAGCCATCCGCCTGCCTGCGCCTGCTGCGCGGGGTTGTCGATGAAGGTGAACACTAGCCAGAAGGCGCTTCGGGCCGCGCGAATCTTTTCACCACGCTCGAGAAATCCGTTGTGTGCGCGCGTCCGTGCCTCGGCGCTGGCCGTATCCTCACCTATGAGATAAGCGGCGGTCGCCAGGCGATCGAGATCGTCAGGTTCGAGCGGGGCAAGACTGTCGGCGGCGGCAAGCCTGGTGTACGCCTCGGACCATGCCTCCTGCTCGAAAGCCGCCCTGCCGCGTGCAAGCGTCTCGGTCGCGGTCATGGCCGTATCATCGCGCAGGTCGAGACCGCTAAGAAATCGTGGCGCAGATTCGGATTATTTCGCGTCGTGAAAAATCACGCCCAGGGTGTGCCGATGACCCGAACGCAGTCGGCTCACGCCGTGCCGCATGTTCACGCGGTAGGTGCCGCGCGTCCCCTGCACAGGGCGGCTGCGCACCGCCCAGACCACGCCGTCGCCGCGATCGAGTGGCACGACCTCGGCTCGAGACTGCATCCGCGGCCGTTGCTCGGTCAGGACGAACTCACCGCCGGTGAAGTCCTTCTGCGGCTCCGCGAGCAGAATCGCGGCCTGCAGTGGAAAGACATGCTCACCGTAGACGTCCTGGTGCAAGGCGTTGAAGTCTCCCTCGCCGTATTGCAGCAGGAGCGGCGTCGGTCGCATCTGCCCGGCCTTGTGGCACCTTTCGATGAAGTCCGCGTGCGCGTCCGGGTAGCGCACGTCAATCCCCATCGATTCGTTCCAGCGATTGGCGATCGGGACCAGGCGCGCGTACAGCGCCGTACGCAGATCGGCGACCTTGTCGGGCAGCGGATACGCGAAGTATTTGTACTCGCCGCGTCCAAAGCCATGCCGCGCCATGATGATGTGACTCCTGAACCTGCTGTCATCGTTAAAGAACCCCGCGACGGCGGCCGCCTCGCTCGGCGTCAGGAGCTTCGGTAACATCGCCCAGCCGTGGGCATCGAGATGTGCCGACACGCTCGCCCAGTCGTAGCCGCCCACGCGCGTGTCGATATTGAGCGCGTCGATCTCTTTTGTCTCGGTTGCTGTGCTCACGCCACTCCCTCCCGCGTGATCAGGCTCCGCTTGCGGCTCGCGTCGCGGGCCCACAGTTGATGCGCCGCATACGCACGCCACGGACGCCACGCTTCGGCTCGCGCCAGCAGCTGCCGGGGAGTTGGCCGATGGCCGGTCGCGTCCGCTGCCCCACGCAGAAGGCCGACGTCGCTCGCGGGGAAGGCGTCGGGCTCGCCGCAGGCACGCATGGCAATGTAGTGCGCCGTCCAGTCCCCGATGCCACGAATGGCCCGAAGCCGCGCAATTGTCTCGTCGATCGAACGGGCCCGGTCGAAGAGTCGGGGCTCGGCGAGCACGGCGCTGGCGACCGTCTTCAGTGTGGTGACGCGCGCACCCGGCATGCCCATGGCCGACAGGTCCGCGTCCAGGACGCGTTGCGGCGTAGGAAATATCCGACAAAGCCGGTCGTCAGCGCCTCCCGACAACTCGCTGCCGCACCGATCGACCAGGATGCCGTTCAGTCGCCGCGCTCGCGCCACGGTGACCTGCTGACCGATAACGGACCGCGCTGCCACCTCGAACCCTTCCCACCCGCGAAGCACACGTGACGCCGGCCCGGCGGCCACGAGCGGCGCCATGGACGGATCACGCGCGAGATGGGCTGCGATCGTTCGCAGATCCGCGTCGAGATCGAACATGCGTCTCACACGTTCTACCGCCGCTGGGATTGCAGCCGCCGGGAGACCGCGAACGGTGGCGAGAAGCGCGGCGCCGCCGCCATCGGGCGCGACCTCGAGCGTTCCCATCGAATCACCGAAGCGGATAGTTCGTCGATAGGTGCCAGACTCGACCTGTTCGACGCCATCGATGGCGCGATTCGCAAGAAACGCCATCGCGGCGGGCCAGTCGTACGGCGGGCAATAGGAAAGCCGCAGTTCGTCGTGTTCCATAGGTACTAACTTCTCTCCGAAGGGAGAGCCGAATCAGGCTACACCGTGAAGGAAAGCCAGACACTCCGTTCCTTGCTCCTGAATCGACGCCCGGCGTGACGAGCCGCGGAAACCGGGGGCGGACGAAGTGTTATGCAGCCGTTCTACGTCGGATTCGAGATCGGCGGGTTCGAATTGGGACTCGATCCGGATATCAGCGGTGTGAACGTCGGCAACAATGCCGTCGCTTACTGGGGTGTGGCAGATATCGAGGAGGCCTATCGGCGCCTGCTCGATCGAGGCGCCGAGGCGCGCCAGTTCGTGAAGAGCGGCACCTCGGGCGCCTCCTCTATTCAGGCCGATGGAACAACCCCATGTAGACGGCCTTGCCGATGACGTGCCCCTGCATCGCACTCAACACCTTCGCGCGCGTGTCGAAGGGATCGCTGGCGTTGGCAGCGACGTCCGGCTTTGTGTCGAGAGCGAAAATCTCGAACACGTAGTGGTGCAGCGGACCGGCCGCGGGCGCTCCCGGACCGCGGTATATCCCGTTCCCGGTCGCGCTCGTCTGGTGGCTGCCGTCCTTCAGATCCGGACCTTGAGGGACACCTTCCGGCAATGAAGTCGTTGTGGAAGGGATGTTCCAGACCAGCCAATGGAGTTGATCCTCGGTGGTCCGATTGCGCGCGCCTTCCATGTCGTGCATGTGCAGGACGAAGCTCTGGGTATTCGGCGGCGCGTTGGCCCAGGTCAGCGCCGGCGACACCTGCGCGCCGGCCTGCGTGTACTTCACGGGAATCTGGGCACCATCTGGAAATGATGCTGACGTCAGTCGCATCGGGGGCGTGGCTGGCTGGCCGCCGGCGCCGCGCTGCCCGCCGCCTGGGGCCTGCTGTGCCGCCACCGCCACAACCGTAGCCAAACCGGTGACCATCGCCGCCGCCCATCGCGAGATTCGCATAGCGTCTCCCCTCCAGAAGTCGCGGTCTACCAAACGAGTGCTGGGGATTCTATCCCCGACGGGCGAATTGACCACAACCTCGTGTGGGAGCACAATGCCCCGGCAGGGAGGGAAGGATTACATGAACGTACGTCTCATCGCACTGGGTTTAGTCGCTGCATGCGCGACGGCTCTCGGCAGCGCCGCGTTCGCGCAGAGCGTGCCTTCGCAATTCGTGGTCAGCGGCAAGGCCGCTGAACAGATACAGGATTTCACCACCATCAATCTTGCGACCGCCGAACGCATCGCGGAGACGTGCGAGAAGCTCGCCGCCGAGCAGAACGTTGCCATCAGCATCTACGTGCTCGACAACGACGGGAACCACGTCTACATGGACCGCATGGATGGGCAGGGATACCTGAACATCATCACTGCGGAGATGAAGGCGCGGACGGCGCTGATGCAGCGGGGGGCGAGCAAAGCGGTCATGAATCAGGTCCGCCAGAATCCGAACGCGGAGCTGCAGCGGATCCAACTTGGCATGTTCGCGAACTCCGGCGGCCTGCCGGTCGTGGTCAACAAGCAGTTGATCGGCGTCATCGGTATCGGCGGCTCGGCGCCGCGTGTGCCGGTGTGGAGCGACGAGATCTGCGGGCATAAGGCGATGCAAGCCGTCCTCGGCGCGTCAAACGTCCCGCCGCTGATTGAGGATGTGCCGAACCCGCAGAATGCGGCTCCCGCGAACCCGGCGCCGGTTCCGCGCTTCGCGACCGCGGCGACGCCGAAGGCGACCGTGTCGAACCCGGAATGGGTGGTCGGGGGCAAGGGCGCGCAGAACGTGTTCGATGGCAACCAGATTTCGCTGGCGGCCGCGAAGAAGATCGCCAAGGTGTGCCGCGACTTCGCCGCCGCGAAGGGCGGCAGCATGTCGCTCTACGTCATCGACACCGCCGGGGAATTCGTGCACATGGAGCGGATGGACGGACAGGTGTTCAACAACATCCGAACCGCGCTGATGAAGGCCGAGACTTCGCTCCAGACGCGCGTGCCGACGTCGGTCTACACCGCGCAGGGGAGAAACAATCCTGCCGGCCTGAACCGCACGATCGTTCAATACGACTTCTTCACGAACTCCGGCGGAATCCCGATTGTCGTTGACGGCCAGATGATTGGCTCCGTCGGCGTCGGCGGCGGCGCTGGCGGCGGCGGCGACGAGAATTGCGCGATCGAAGGTCTGAAAGCCACGTTCGGCGAGCACGTCACGCTGCCGGTCTATCCCGCCACGACGACCGCAGCAGCCGGCGCGCGCTAACGGCGCCAGCCGAAGCCAGCCATCGCTCGCCTGACATCTTCGCGAGCAACGGCTGGCTTCGGCCTGCACGCCTTGGCCAGGGCCTCGGCACAGATCATTGTTCCCGTGCCCGGCGGCCCGCCGAAGTTGAAGGGCGAGCGCGAAACAGCGTCGATGCGATCGATGTGCCTGCGGTGGTTGCGTGGCGGCCGACAGGCCGTCTAGTCCTGATCCAACGTGCCGGGCGCTGCGGACGCTTCTGCGACAGTCCGAAGAATTGACAGGAGCGCAGCAGGATTGCTACTTGCCACTACCGCCGTCGCACCGTTGCGTCTGGCGAGGAACCGCTCCTCGTCGGTGTCCGCCAGGACGATCACATGCGTGGCCCCCACCTCGACCCACCACCGCGTCGAATGCGCGACGTGAGTCACCAGCACGTCGCCAACCGGCCACCGTTCGAGGTTGGCAACCCGTCTCACGGGAACGACCCGAATGCCTTCCGCCCGCAGCAACGACACCAACTGTTCCCGGCGCGCGGTCTCCGCATCTACCAGAACCACAGATAACGGATGAGCGTACAACCTCCGGCAATGAGGACACCGGGATACGACAGTGAAGGCGGTGCGTTCGACCCGAGCGATTCGTGGTGAGGCGCAGTGCGGGCAGTGATGCTCTTCCATGGTGATGACAGATCTCCAGACAAGCCGCAGGACTCGCGTGCGGCGTGGTAGAACGAGTTGGGCTTGTACGGGTGCTTGGTGCTACCACCACAAGACTGGTGCCGTCTGGATTCAGGGCGATCGATAGCAAATCCGCGCACGGGTCCGGCTCAGATGTCGCCTGTGGATGGCAGCGAAACGCGTGGGGAAGACGCCTGAACAGGCCCACTCATGGCTCTCGTGTCGCCGCTGGCTTGACTATCGTCATGACTGCCAGGAGGATTTGCATGTGCGTGCGCGAACGGGATGTCTATGAACTCCGAACAGAATGCCGCAACGTCGGACCAAAGGACGCGGAGGGTCATCGATCGATTCAATGAGGCGTTCAACCGGCACGACGCGGACGCCTTGGCGCTTGTGCTGACCGATGACACAGTGTTCGAGGACACGTCGCCGCCGCCGGATGGCCGTCGGATCGAAGGTAAAGCCGCGGTTCTCGAATTCTGGCGGCAGTGGTTTTCGCACAACACCGAAGCCGTGTTCGATGCCGAGGAGGTGATCGTGAGCGGCGATCGTGCCGTCGTGCGTTGGGTTTATCGCAAGCCGCGCAACGGCCAGCCGTGGCACCTCCGCGGCGTGGACATCTTCACCGTGCGCGGCGAGAGAGTGGCCGCGAAGCTCGCCTACGTAAAGGGGT
>DAIRVG010000041.1:0-3187 GCA_036802945.1 Vicinamibacterales bacterium | reverse complement strand
GTCTGGCGCTGGGGTGGCATCCAGAACAACGGCCGCGAGCGCACCGATCCGCAGTTCGAAGAATTCGCCATGATCGGCGCGGATGGCCTGACTCTCGACCGCCAGGGCCGACTGATCGTCGCCACCTTTGCTGGCCGCTCGCTCATGCGCGTCGAGAAGAACGGCCAACGCACCGTACTGGCCGACCGCTACGAGGGCAAGCGCTTCGGCGGCCCCAACGACGTCGTGGTCAGGCGCGACGGCGCGATCTACTTCACCGATACCTTCGGCGCCTTCCGCCTGCGCGAGAAGGATCCCCGGAGGGAGCTCGATTTCAACGCCGTGTACATGTGGAAAGACGGCAAGCTCACGCTGGTGGTCAAGGACATGCCGACCACCAACGGCCTCGCTTTTTCGCCGGACGAGCAATACCTCTATGTCAACGGCGGACGCGACAACTATGTCAACCGCTACGACGTTCGCGCCGACGGCGTGCTCGCCAACGGCAAGCTGTTCATCGACATGCGCAAGGAAACCGGGGGCGGGGTCACCGACGGCCTGCGGGTCGACACCAAGGGCAATCTCTACGAGACTGCTCCTGGCGGCGTGTGGATCATCTCACCGGAGGGAAAGCACCTCGGCACCATCCGCGCGCCGGAAGTGTCTACCAATGTGGGATTCGGCGACGCCGACAAGAAGACGCTCTATATCGCCGCGCGCACGGGCATCTACAAGATCAGAGTAAACACGCCGGGCATCTGATGGAAAAAACGCCCGCGGGCGAAGTCCCGCGGGCGTTGTGGCTTTGAGACGCGCGGATGCGTTCAGTGTTTCACGTACTTATAGACGGATTTCGCCTGCACCGCGGCTAGATAGATCGTGCCGTGTGAATCGGCGGCGACACCTTCCGGCGGCGGGAACGCCGGGTTCGACACCGGTGGTGGCGGGATGTAGTAGTCGACCTTGCCCGTCTTCACGCTGCCCACCCGCACGCCGCGCTTGCAGCCGGGATTGTGGGTGTCCTTACCCGGCGCGTCTTCGGACTCGGAATCCGCAACGTAGAGAACATCGTTCTTGTCGATCCAGATGCCGCTCGGCCGGCCAAACTGTTTCCACGCGGTGAGAAATTTGCCGTTCCGATCGAAGATGGCGACGCGGCTGTTGCTGCGGTCGGCGACGAAGAGGCGTCCCTGCGAATCGAACGCGAGCACGTGGGGGCCCTTGAATTCGCCGTCGCCCGAACCCAGATGGCCGAAGGTCGCGATGAAGTTTCCGCTCTTATCGAACTTCATGATGCGCGAATTGCCGAAGCTCGGGGCATGCCCTTCGGAGATGAAGATATCGCCGTTGGGCGCGATGGCCACCGACGTCGGCTGATCGAACACGTCCAGCCCCTTGCCGCCTTGACCGGCCTTGCCGAGCGTCATCAGCACCTTGCCGTCGGGCGAAAACTTCGTCACCTGATTGCCTTTGCCGTCCTTCGTGTTGCCATCGACGACCCAGACGTTGCCGTCTTTGTCGGGCACAACCGCGTGCGGAAACACGAACCCGGCGCCGAAGTTCTTCATCACCTTGCCGTCGGGCGACAGTTGCCAGATCGGCGCCACGTTGGATCCCGCGCAGCCGCTGTCGCCACAGCGGTCGAACACCCAGACATTGTCCTTGGGGTCGACAAACACATTGTTCGTCGCCGCCCAGGGACGCGGCGTGTGGGCCCAATCGTTCACCATCTGATAGGGGTTGGGTGCGTCATTGACGCACGCCGTCGTTTGGGCCTGTGCCGCCGAGACGAACGTGGAGGTAGCCAACAGGGCGACGGCAAGTCTTGTCAGTTCTGGGCGCATCTCATTCCTCCTTGACCCGTAAGCGAGGCCGGTATCCCGCACGCAACGCAGTCGGAAGTCAGAACTATCGCGTCGGCTCCGGCGCGACCTTCACTCCAGCGACGTTTGCACGATCGAGCGACGTCTTCACGAACCCGGAGGCACGGACGTCGGCGAGAAACCGATTGATTTCGGCAAGCCGGGCCGCGTTTCCCTTCTGGACGACGATCGCCTGGCTCGTCACCATGTAATCGTCGGGAAGCACCCGCACACTGGGGACTTCGCGCACGACCTCCTCCATGCGCGTGCGGTTGGCCGCGAACGCATCGACCTTGCCGTCGAGCAGCATCTTGCCTATGACCGCGTTGGGCGGCACGGTAGGCAGCGATTCGACCCGCGCGTTCCTGACGTGCTCCCGTACATAGACCTCAGGACTTTGCCCCGCGATCGCGCCGATGATGACACCCGCCCGATCAACGTCACCAGACTTCTGAAACGTGGAGTTCGCCCGTACGGCGTACGCCGCTCCCGAATTCGAGTACGGATCCGAGAAATCCACTTGCGTGGCTCGCTCCGCTTCGATCGCCAGGAATCCGATGTCCACCTTTCCGCTCCTCACGCTCTCGAGGACAGCGCCCGCATCCGGCAGTGGAGTAATGACGGGCGACACACCAAGCCGGCGCGCCAGTTCGCGCGCGAGATCCGGCCCGGGTCCTGTTATTTCGCCGGTCTTGGCGTCGACGCGGCCCTGCACTGGATTCGTTGCGATGAATGATGCTCGCAGAGTACCGGTTGGCGCGAGCACCATACGCTGAGCCGGCAGCGCAAGGGCGAGGGTGAGAAATGCAACGAGAAGTGGCATCACACGACTCCTGGAGAACCACAGATCCTCGACCTTCAATTCAGCGTCGGATTACCCGCTTGAAGGATCGATAGTCTAGTCGCTCACCGGCTCGGTAGCCAGAAGACGACCGTGTTGGCGCCAATCTTACCGCTCATCGTTGGCTGCAGCACGACGCGGCGTCCGTAGGCTCGCGAGAGCCAGGCAGCCGGGTCACGGGCGAGGACCTGTGCCAACGCGGCCATGCGTTCATTGTCGTACTCGATTTGGCCCTCCTTCCTGGGGCCCGTCGTCGCTCGCACCGTCTGCACAGAGTATTTCCAGCCCGAGCGTAGCGTGCGCAGGAAATTAGCGAGATCCTCGGCCATTTTCGGATCGCCTGCAGCCGGGTAGACGACGGTGACGACCGGATCAGGTGGCACCGACGCGGGCGCCCTTCCGGGCAGGATCACGATTACACCGGTCGCGGTGACCCGAGGGTCCACTGTCGGCGTGAAGGCGACCCGGCGGCCGTACGTGCGCGACAACCACGATCCCGCGTTTT
>DAIRVG010000040.1:0-40691 GCA_036802945.1 Vicinamibacterales bacterium | reverse complement strand
ACGCGACGCGTTTTTCGCCCGCCTGGTCGACGAATACTCCCAGGACGAGGCAAAACCGAAATGCTGAAGACGTAGAGCGGGAGGACGCGTGCGAAATAACTTGATGGTGACGCGGCGTCGCATGCTCCAGGGTGCCGGGGGACTCTTCGCGGCAGCCACGTTCCGGCCCCGGTACGCCGATGCCGCCGAGGTCAGCGCCACTATGACGACGCTCAGCACCTACATGAGCGGCGCCGCCACAATGAGGCTTCCCGATCCGGTCGTCGAGAAGACGAAGCACATGATTCTCGACACGCTGGCCGCGATGATCTCTGGATCCGAACTACCGCCGGGCCGCTTCGCCATCCAGTTCGCGCGCGCGTATGGCGGCAATCCGGTTGCGACCGTCGTCGGATCGACGATCCGCTGCGGTCCTATCGAAGCGGCGCTGGCCAACGGGATCCTCGCGCATTCAGACGAGACCGACGATACTCACCCGCCATCGCAGTCGCATCCGGGTTGCGCTGCGATTCCGGCCGCTCTTGCGGTCGGCGAGAGATTCGGCGTCGACGGCACGCGCTTTCTCCGCTCGGTTGCCCTTGGCTACGATGTCGGGACGAGGGTCACCGCGACTCTAGGCAAACTGCAGTACATGGTCGACAGCCATCGCAGTACCCATGGCATATCCGGAACTTTTACCGCCGCCGCTGCGGCCGGCTGCGCGGCAGGCTTGAACACGCAGCAGATGCGCTGGCTCCTGTCCTATACCGCGCAGCAGACCTCCGGGCTCGCGTCGTGGCAACGCGACACCGATCACATCGAGAAGGCGTTCGATTTCGGCGGCATGCCCGCGCGCAACGGCGTCACATCGGCACTACTGGTTCAGGCGGGCGGCACCGGCGTCGATGACGTCCTGTCGGGAGCCGACAATTTCTTCATGGCCTTCATCCCCAAGAACAACCCCGCGATGATCGTGGAGGAGCTGGGGCGGCGGTTCGAGATCATGCGAACCGACATCAAGAAATGGACGGTCGGATCGCCGATCCAGGCCCCGCTCGACGCCCTCGATACGCTGCTCAAGAAGTACCGGTTCCAACCGGCGCAGGTTAAGCAGGTGATCGTCCGCGTCGCGACCGACGAAGCAACGATTGTCAACAACCGGGAGATCCCCGATATCAACCTGCAGCACCTCATTGCGGTGATGCTGGTCGACGGCACCGTCACGTTCAAGTCGGCGCACGACGCCGCACGTATGACTGACCCGGCCATCCTTCGTGAACGTGCCAAGGTGCAACTCGCGCCAGACGAGGCGCTCGAGCGTTTGATGCCGCAGCGCACGGCCATCGTCGAGGTGACGCTCACCGATGGCAGGATGGTGAGCGAGCGGGTCGGAACCGTCCGCGGAACATCCGCAAATCCGATGACGCGGGCCGATGTCATCGCCAAGGCACGCGATCTCATCGTCCCGGTCCAAGGCGCGGCGACGTTCGACAAGCTCGTCGAACGCGTCTTCGATATCGAGAACGTGGAGAACGTCGTCGAGCTGCGGCCGCTGCTGCAGAGGGCCGGGTAAAGAGGTACCCTACTGTCGGTCCTCACTGCCTGTCGGTCCTCACTGCGCCCATGCTGCCAACACCGGCTGCCCTGAGGTCCGCACTGATGTCGTCGCGCAGCGCCACCATCCATAACGTCAAGGTTTAAAAGCGGTTACTCACAGCGGCCAGGAACGCTTATGCGTTGAAATATTCCGAGCCCTGGTCCATACTCCGCGCCACTTGTGCCTCACGTCAGTTTTGGTGGAGAGTTCAACCTGGGTTCACGTCTCGGAGGTTTCAGATGCGGAGATTGAGGGTTTTGCGCGCGCTCATCGGCCCGATCGCGGTAGTTGCGTTCCTGTTCCTGGTTGCCGGCGAGGTCATGGTCGCGCAGACCGGAACAGCCACCATCAACGGACAGGTGACCGACGAGAGCGGCGGCGTGCTGCCTGGCGCGACCGTGACGGCTACGAGTCCGGCGTTGCAGGTTCCGCAGGTGACGACGGTGAGCGATGCGGGAGGGCGCTATCGCCTGACGCCGCTACCGATCGGGACGTACATCGTGACCTTCGAGCTCGCTGGATTCCGGTCGGTCCGGCGTGAGGACATCCGCTTGACGGCTGGATTCACGGCTCGCGTGGATGCGGCGCTGAGTGTCGGTGCCCTGGAGGAGACGGTAACCGTGTCGGGCGCCTCGCCATTGGTGGACACCGCTTCGACCGCGAATTCGACGCAGTTGACACGAGAGACGCTGGAGCTGCTCCCCACGAGTCGAAGCAGCTACGGCGCGATTCTGATGCAGACGCCGAGCGCGCGGATGCCGGCAAACCGTGTCGACGTTGGTGGATCCCGATTCGCGGATTCTCCGCGCTTCTACGCCCTGGGGCAGCTCGGCGATTCGTGGCATTCGGTCGAGAACGTCATTGCAATGTCGCCGGCGGATAACCCGAGCGGCAACTACATCGATTATTCCGCGATGGACGAAACGGTGGTCAGCATCGGGGGCCACTCGGCGAATACCCCGAACATGGGTCTCGCCCTCAACGCGCTCGTCAAGTCCGGCGGGAACGATTTCACTGGTTCCGCCTATTACGCGTACACGGGCAAGAAGCTCCAGTCGAACAACATCGGCACGCATGTGAACATCATCGCGCCGGAACAGCTGCAATATCGGGACGATGCCAACGTTGATTTGGGCGGCCGAATCCTGAGAGACAAACTCTGGTTCTATGGCTCGTTCCGCCAGCGCCGGCAGGTCGATGAGATCGTCGCTGTGTGCAAGAAACCGGATGGCACGCAATGCGATCAGGACAACCACGACAAGTTTTTCACCATCAAGGTGACAAATCAGTTGAACGCCAAGAACCGGCTCATCGGGTTTGTACAGCCTCACTATCGCAATCGCACCGGAGGCGGAAGTGCAACGGCGGACTGGTCGACCGCGACGGCACGCGTGGGATTCGAGGGCACCTGGAAAGGTGAATGGCAGATGGTTCCGACCAGCCGGCTCGTCCTGTCGGTGCTCGGTGGGGCCTGGTGGCTTCGCTCCGGCGACGAGGATCCTGGGATCACGACTGCGCCGTCGGCGTCGGATAGCTTCCTTGGCACATCGTTTGGGTCGAGCTCCGCGATTGGCGGGCGAAACCCGCAAGACCGCTACCAGGTGCGGGCCTCCACAGAATGGTACAAGCCCGGCGTAGGCGGCACCCATAGCTTGAAAGTGGGAACAGATATCTTCAAGATGCGGGCCGAGCGCGGGTCTGTTTCCCGCGGCGTCCTGGGCAATTACAACCTGACGTTCCTGAACGGGGCTGCCGACCGGATCACCGTCTTCTCCAGCCCGGTTACACCGAAGCAGCCCCAGCTTGCCCTGTACTTCTACGGGCAGGACCGCTGGACCATGGGGTCGAAAGTCACGCTGAATCTTGGCGCGAACGTCCATCGCCAGGCGGGGACGATCAATCCGGGTGGATTCTGCCGCGACGCGGCAGAAGGACCGGCGGCCGTGATTTTTCCGGCTCAGTGCTACAAAGAGGACGCGCCGCCCGTGTTCGCAGGTATCGCGCCGCGCGCGCATCTCTCGTATGACTTCAGCGGCCGTTCGACAACGGTGATCAAGGGCGGATACGCCAGATACTACACGCCGCTTCTCGAAGACGACCTGCACATCGCAAACCACTACACGATCTCTGATGCGCAGTATCGATGGCGCGATCTGAATGGCAACCGGAATTACGATACCGGCGAGGTGAATCTCGATCCGAACGGTCTGGACTTCCTCTCCATCACGCTGCGGGGTGGGGATCCACTCTACGGGTTCGGGCATTTCAATCCGGATCTCAAGCAGCGGTACCACGACGAGCTGATGCTGTCGTTCGAGCGTCAGTTGGCGGCTTCGTGGGCGGTGCGCGTCAGCGGGATCCAGTCGTGGGCCAAAAACCAGTGGCGGATCAAGAACGTCCTGCGTCCGTACTCGGCCTACAACATCCCGATCACGAATCCGGATCCTGGTAACGATGGGGTTGCAGGAAACAGTGATGACCCCGCCGGGGTGAGGTTCACCTACTTTGACTATCCGGCCGCCTTCGCTGGTTTCGCGAATCAGGATTCTGAATACGTCAACGACGATTCAGCGAATCGCAAGTACACGTCGTACGAGGTCGAGCTGAACCGGCGGTATGGGAACAACTGGCAGTTCCGTGCGTCCTTCAGCGCGACGCAGAAGACCGAGCCGTTTGGCACGTCCGACAACGTCTTGATTCCAGGACTGGATCCCAACGCGGAAATCAATTCCGGTTACGAGGGGCTCCTGGAGTATGAGTTCCGGACCGCCGCGTCGTATTTGTTCCGGTGGGGAATACTCGGGTCTGCGAATTTCGACCGCCGCAGCGGAGAGTACTGGGAGCGGAGTGTGCAGTTCAGAGGTCCGGCGGGGAGTCGGATTCCGACACAGGTGCTCAGGGTCGAACCGCGGGGAAGCCGGCAGGCTGCTGACCTCAACATGTTGGACATCCGCGCGGAGAAGCGGTTCGAAGTCGGGAATGGGCGGAGGTTGAACGTGCGTCTGAACGTCTACAACACGCTGAATACCAACAGCCCACTCGGTATTCAGGGTCGGTCCGGACCGCAATTCGGATTTGTGACCAGTATCCCGCCGGGACGCCTTGTCGAGGGGAGTCTCGGTTTCAACTTCTAACGGGTTCAGTTTCTCGTTGGGTGCTCGTTCAAAGTACGCGCCCGCCCGCGCCGAGAGGCGCGAGCGGGCCTTCATCGGAGGGATCTATGCGCTCAACGGTGCCGCTCGTCGTCATCGCGCTCCTTGCTGCCGGCCCACTTTTCGGTCAGATCACCAGCAACCCGATTCCGGCACCGATTGAGAAACGCGGCATTGCGGTCGAGATCCGGGATCTCGTTCGCCTTCCAGATACGCGCGGAATTCGTCCCGCCGATCAGGACGTATCGCCCTCTGGCTGGGCGCGCGTCAGCTTCGTCCGCGATCTTCCCGACGGCCGCCGCTTCGCCAATGACTCACGCGGTTTTCTGTACCTGCTCAATGGCACCAACCAACCGTCCGTGTATGCGGATGTGGGTGCGGCCTTTTCGTTAGGGGTGTACAACCGACTGGAGAGCGGGTTCATCGGATTCGTCTTCCACCCGGAGTTCGCGCGGAACGGCTTGTTCTATACGGTGCACGCCGAGCGCGGACCGGGTAATCCCAAGACGCCTGACTTCATCCCGCCCGGATTCACGCTGAAAGACGTCACCTACCACAACATCATCACCGAGTGGCACGCGACGAACCCGGCGGCCAATACCTTCGAGGGCACGAGACGCGAGCTCCTTCGTGAAGCGCACGTCGTCGCCAACCTCACCCATCCGATGGGCGCGGTCGAATTCAATCCGACGGCGCGCCCCGGCGGCGCTGACTACGGCCTGCTCTATACGAGCGGCAGCGATCACGGCTTCAGCAATGGCGGGGGACCGAACGCGAGCAATCCCACGCAAACACAGCGCCTCGACTCGATCATGACCGCAATCCTGCGCATCGATCCGCGCAGCCCGTCGGTCACGCGCGGCGTGAAGGGACTCGGCGACTACACGATTCCTATGGCCAACAAGTTCGCCGCGGATGGCGACCCCAAAACGCTCGGCGAGATTTACGCCTACGGATTCCGGAACGCCCACAGGCTCTCGTGGGACACCGACGGGACGATGTTCGCATCCGACATCGGGATGAACCACATCGAGGAGATCAACATCGTTCGCAATGGCGAGAACTACGGCTGGATGAAGCGGGAGGGATACTTTGAAAACGGCAGGTCGCGCGGCGGCGAGCTCAACCAGCTATTCCCGCTCCCTGCCGACATCCTGGACGGACGCCAGAAGGACGGCTTCACGTATCCCGTCGCGATCTACGACCATGACGAGGGGCAGGCAGTGACCGACGGGTTCGCCTATCACGGGCGTATCGCCGCGCTGAACGGCAAGTTCGTCTTTGGCGACATCCAGCGGGGACGCCTCTTCGCATCGGACCTGGCCGCTATGAAGCGGGCCGACGACGGCATTCCGCAGACCGTGGCGCCGGTCGAGGAGATCCAGCTCTACGTGCGCGACGCGAACGGCGGCCGCATGAATGTCTCGCTGCAGGAGCTCATCGATCGGACGATGGGCACGCGTATCACTCGCGCCGATCTGCACATCAGCCGCAGCCGCGATGGCGAGCTGTTTGTCACGTCGAGGCAGGATGGCGTGATCCGGATGCTCGTGCCGGACGAAGGCGGGGGCGCTCCCCGGACGCGGTGAGCGAGATCAACTCCCAATTTCCAACCTCCAACGCCCAAAAAGATGGCGTTTGGGAGTTGGAAGTTGGGAGTTGAGACCGGCTATTTCCCCGGAGCGCCGGTGCGCGGCGCTCGAGTCTGACCGGACTGCTTGTACCTCTTGTCGCTTTCGTTCAGATAGGTCGCCCAGGGGCGCGTGTCCGCGGCTTCCCAATAGAGCGGATCGCCATCCAGCCTGATATTAAGCTGACCTTTTGCGTCCATATAGACGTTCTGCGACGGTCCCATGGTGTCGGTGCAGGTGTTGAACTGCATCCTGTCCTCGTACGGCGTTTCCTTATCGAGCCGGAAATTCAACCGCCCGTTGATCGGACTCACGTACACCTCAGGATCGTACAGCGTGATCTCGCCTTCGATGCGGTCGCCGATGCGGCGATAGCGTTCCACGGTCTCGAGTCCATCGCTGTACTCGGAGAGACCGCCCTTCCAGCCTCGAATCTGATTGGTGTGCACGACGAGCTCATCGCCGTTCCAGAAGCCAATGGATTCCCCGTGCCATTTGCCGAATTCCTTCTCTTTGGGGCTGTGGGGGGTGCCATCGGTGTAAATCCAGCGGGTCGTACTCGAGCCGTTGCCGGAGCCCATCGCATAGACCTTGCCCAGCGTGACGGCGAACTCTTCGGCGCCGACTGCATCGAAGTAACCACCCGGAAGACAGATGGAATTTGCCGACCAGATCCGCCCTTCGGTGACCGCCTTCATTTCCTGGACGAAGGTTTCACGGTACTTTGGCGTCAGCATCGCGGCGATCGAGCTGGCCGGAGCCCCGCCCCCGCCGAGATTGGCCCCGCCCCCCCAATGACCGCTCCAGTCGGGAAGGGTAATCCTGGTGTGCTTGGTTCCGCCCTTGGCTTCCTTGAGCAGCGCCTGGTAGTGGTCCCATGCGTTCGTGTACGGATACGGGCTCTTAAGGTTTCCAGCACCAACCTTGCCCGTGCCCTCCGAACCGTACACCCTGGCCGAGAGCTCCTGGCCAGTGCGACGACCCTCGACATTGATCGCCATGCCTCTGAGCTGACCGGGGGTGTTGTTCCGGTAGTACGCCGGGTCGGTCCAACGGTCGCGGTCCTGGCGAAAGTCCGTAGTGGTGAAGATCGTAGTTTGCGCCGCAGCCGGAATCGACACCGAAAGTCCGATGAGCAGCGCGGCAATCGAAGCCTTCGCCGTGAATGGTGCACTCACGACTTCAAATCCTGCCGAACTGTTTTCCGTCGGCAGACGTGGCGACGATGTAGTTCCCGCCCGGACGGCCATCCGCCAGCGGATGAAGCTCCACCGTCACTTTGTCGCCGGCCTTGAAGGTCGTCGCACTAAAGCCGACTTTCAGCATGTTTGTGATGTTGGACATCTCGACCGCGTACTTGACGGTCTCCCCACTGTCGGTCTTCGTCTCGACGTAGAGAAACACGTGCGGATTGCGGAACACCCATTCCGTCACCGTTCCCGTAATCGTCACGACCTTGTCGTGATCGAACATCGCATGGGAATGGTGCGACCACGCCGGCGACGAGACGGCCAGCGCGATCGCGGCCGCCAGCACACCGCTCAATTTGAGGTTCTTCATCACAGTGGACTCCTCCTTCGCTTTCTCCGGCCTGTATATTACAAGATGTCGCCGCCACGAGCCTCGTCGTGGGACCAGGGACGGACCTTTCCCTGGACTCGTCCTCTGGGCGGCAATATCCGGGTCCACCAATACATTAAGCAATTCACATTGGCGACGCGGGAGGTCTGTGCCAGACTCTCCCACACGCCACCAAACCAGATGCGAAAAGCTTTCGCGGTCGTCGCCGTTCTATCTGTAGGAATCGTCTCCGCCTGCGTTGCGGCCAACAGTGCCGGAACCGGCCGGCAAGACATCGTGACGCTTGTCACCCATTCGAGCCCCGGTGGCGGCAGCGATGTGTTTCTACGGACGATGGCGCCTCACTTGTCGCGAATCATGAAGAAAACGGTCGTCGTGGACAACATGCAGGGCGGTAGCGGCGCCAGGGCCATGGCGGTGCTCGCCAGTGCGAAACCGGACGGCGGGATGTTCTACGCGACGACGCCGACTTTCATCTATACCTCGTTGATGAGCCGGCCGTCGGCGACGTACCAGGATCTCGAGCCGCTGGTGAACATGTTCTACGACCCCGAGGTGCTGTTCACCGCCGCAGACTCGAAGTACGCGACGCTGCAGCAGGTTCTCGATCACGCCCGTGCCGGAAGCGGCAAGTGGGGCGCGGCAAATCCCGCCTCACTCGAACGCCAGACGATGCAGCGGTTGAAGCAGAAAGCCGGCGTCAATCCCGCGATCGCGACCTTCGAAGGCGGCGGCGACATGTTGATCAACGTGTTGAATCACACGCTCGACATGGGCATTGGCGAGCTGCAGGAGATGCGCGGGCAACTCGACGCGGGCCACCTTCGGTTGCTGGCCGTGGTCGGCGAAGAACGCATGTCCCAGTTCCCCCAGGTGCCGACGGCCAAGGAGGAGGGTATCGACCTGGCCGTGCGAAAGTTCCGCGGGCTTGCCGGACCGAAGGGCACGCCCCCGGACGTCATCGCCGCCTGGGAAACGGCGGTGCGTGCGCTGCTTGACGATCCGGAATACAAGAAGCTCTACACCGAGGACGGCCTGCTACCCGGTTTCATTCCGCACGCCGAATACATTCCTTTCATGAACGAGTTCGGTCGCCAGACCGCGGACTTCCTCAAAGAGTCCGGCGTAATCAAGTGAGCACGCGTTCGGTTTCACGAGCCGATGCCCGGCGGGAGCTCGTCCTCGGCTGCGTCACGCTTGCCATTGCCGTCGGCTACTACCTGATGGCGATCCGGATTCAACAGAGCGACATCGCCGACGTCGTCGGAGCACAAGGTCTGCCCAAGACCTACGCGGCGTTGCTCGCCATGTTGTCAATCATCCTGATCGCGCGTTCGGCCGCCCAGCGAGGGTTTCCGGCCGCGCCTGACGCGGCACCTGTGACGGCGAAGGCGCACGTTACGCGCGGAGTTGCGTGGCGCGTGTTCGGTATGTTGATGAACGGGGTGATCTACATCCTCGTTGTGCCGTGGCTCGGATACATTCTCTCGATCGCCGCGCTGATCGCGGCCACGGTGTACTACCAGGGCGGTGGTCTGAACCGCCGTGTCGCGGCCGTCGCGGTCGGCGGCGCGGTTCTCCTCTGGCTGCTGTTCGTCCGCCTGCTCCACATCTCGCATCCCGCCGGGATATGGCCATCGCTGCTGTGAACGGCAGTACTCCTCCAATCCGATGACCGAGTTCCTGGCAGCGCTCGGCAGCCTCTTCACGACTCCCATTGTCCCGGCCGCGTTTGGCGGCGTCGCGTGGGGGATTCTCGGCGGGGCGCTGCCGGGCATCTCGCCATCGATCACGATGGCCCTGCTGCTGCCTTTTACATACGGCATGGGTCCCACGACCGCCGTGGTGTTGCTCGCCGCGACGTACGTGGGTGCCGAGTACGGCGGGTCGATTCCGGCGATTCTCATCGGCACGCCCGGCACCAACGCTGCGGCGGCGACCGTGGTCGACGGCTACATGATGAAGCAGCAGGGGAAAGGCGGCGAGGCGCTCGGCATCTCGCTGTACTCGGGGTTCGTCGGCGGCCTGTTCGGCCTGCTCGTCCTCGTGGGGCTGACCGAACGCCTCTCCAGCGTCGCGCTCGCGTTCACGCCCTCGTCGTACTTCGCCCTCGGAGTACTTGGGCTGAGCGTGATTGCCACGCTTTCCGGCGAATCGCTGCTCACAGGGCTCATGGCGGGCGTGCTCGGCCTGATGATTTCGACGGTCGGCACCGATCCGGTCACCGGCCTCAACCGCTTCACATTCGACAGCCCGGAATTGCTGTCCGGCATTCCACCGCTATTGGTGATGGTCGGCGTGTACGCGGTAAGCGAGCTGTTCATGAAGACGGGCGAACCCAACTGGGAGAAAGCGTCGCGTGAGGACGCCCGAATCAAGTTCCCCAGCCTCCCGATGTGGAAGCGCATCGCGCTTCCGCAGGCGATAGGATCCGTCGTCGGCGCGTTCGAGGGAATGATGCCGGGCGCCGGAGGCGCGGTATCGAGCTTTCTGGCCTACAACGAGGCGCGGCGCTGGTCGCGTCACAAGGAGGAATTCGGGCACGGCTCGCCGGAAGGGATTGCCGCGCCAGAGGCAGCCAACAATACAGTCGCGTGCACCGCGCTGGTGCCGATGTTGAGCCTCGGCATTCCGAGCTCGAACTCGTCGGCCGTCCTGCTCGGCGGCTTCCTGATGCACGGACTGATTCCCGGACCATTGCTGTTCGTCAATCACCCGGACGTCGTGCACGGCCTCTACACAGGGTTGTTCGTGGCGAACGTAGCCATGCTCATCATCGGGTATCTGATCATGTCGCCCTGCATGTGGCTCGTGAGCCGGCCGAAGCCGTACCTGATGGCGTTCATCTACGCGCTCGTCGTCTCCGGCGTCTACGCCATCCAGACCAGTCTCTTTCATGTCGGCCTCGCCCTCGGGTTTGGCGTGCTTGGCAGCGCGATGAAATATTTCAAGCTGCCCGTCCTGCCGATGGTCCTGGGTGTCGTGCTCGGGTTCGTCGTGGAATCGAACTATCGCCGCGCGCTCGTGATCTCCAGCGGCGATTACCGCACCTTCATACAGGATCCGATCGCGGCCGGCCTCCTGGCCGCCGCGCTCCTTTTCACCGTGGCGGCCGTGGTGCGCCGCATGCGAGAAGCCTGAGCGGCCGATTGGATCAGACACACGCGGAAACCATCGCTGCCTGGCTTGCGGCGACCATCGCGGAGGATGTGCCGGCGGGCGCGCGGGACATGGCGCGCCGGCTGTTCCTCGACGTGTCGGGACTCTGCATTGCTGCCCGTCGCGAACAGTACGTCGCCGCTACCCTGCAGGCCGTCGATTCTGGCGGTGTGTGCACTGCGTTCGGCCACCCGGGCGGCTTCGATGCGTTCGGCGCCGCACTCATCAACGGCACGGCCGCGCACGGCGAGGATTTCGACGACACGTTCGAGGGCGGTCCGGTGCATTCAGGCGCGGTCATTGTTCCGGCCGTGCTGGCCGCATGCGAGCGTGAACGCCTCGGCGGCGACAGCCTGCTCGCCGGCATCGTCACTGGGACCGAGCTGTTATGCCGGCTCAGTCTGGTGGCCCCGAAGGCCACCCACAAGGCGGGCTTCCATCCGACGGCGGTGTTCGGCGCGCTGGCGGCGGCGGGCGCAACGGGCGTCGCGCTGCGGCTGCCGCAGGAGGCAATGGTTTCCGCGCTCGGCATCGCCGGCAGCATGGCTTCCGGGATCATCGAGTACCTCGCCGAAGGGACGTGGACCAAGCGGATGCACGCCGGCTGGGCGGCGCAGTCGGGGCTACGCGCGGCGTTGATGGCGCGCGGCGGGTTTCTCGGGCCGCGAACGGTGCTCGAAGGGACGCACGGTTTCTTCCGTGCCTTCGCGCCGTCTGTCACGCCAGACTTTGGAAAGCTGCTCGACGGCCTCGGACAGACGTGGCTGATGGAGACGATCGCATTCAAGCCGTACGCCTGCGGTACCATGACGCAGCCGTTCATCGACTGCGCGATCGATCTGGCACGCGATGGCGCGCGCGCGGAGGACATCACCGGCATCGTGTGCGAAGTGGCGGAGGGCACCGTGCATCGATTGTGGGAGCCGCTCTCCGACAAGCAGCGGCCCCCTACGCCCTATGCGGCGAAATTCAGCACGCCGTTCTGCATGGCGGTCGGGTTCCTCGACCGCAAGGCGGGATTTGCCCAGTTCACGGAGGCGCGCATCCAGGACCCTACCGTGCGGGCGCTGGCCGCGAAAATTCGTTACGTGATCAATCCGAAGGATGACTACCCCCGCAACTATTCCGGCCACCTGCGCGCGACGTTCGCGGACGGCCGGGAGCGCGAGTTCCGCCAGCCGTTCATGCGCGGCGGCGCGCACGCACCGCTGTCAACGGCGGAACTGGAAGCCAAGTTCATGGACAACGCACTCTCCGGCGGGTGGACACGTGCCTCGGGTGAGCGACTGCAGCGCCTGTCGTATGACGTGTTCGCGCATCCGACGCTCACAGCGTTGAGCGAGCTCCGGTCATGAGCGACCGCGACGATCTGTCGGGGCGCGTCGCGATCGTCACCGGAAGCGGACGCAACATCGGCCGCGCGATTGCGCTTGCGCTCGCGAACGCCGGCGCCGCTGTTGTCGTCAACGCGCGCTCGTCGATGGCGGAAGCCGAAGCGGTTGCAGACGAGATCCGCCGCGCCGGGGGGCGCGCGGCCGTGACACTCGCCGATGTCTCGGATCCCAAGGCCGTTGACGCGCTCATCGACGCGGCGGTCGGAGCCTTCGGCCGCCTCGACGTCCTCGTAAACAACGCGGCCGTGCGCAAGGAAACCGATTTCGCGAACCTCCACTATGCGGAGTGGCGCCAGATAATCTCGACGATTCTCGACTCGGCCTATTTATGCAGCCACGCCGCGCTGCCCCACCTGACCGCCTCGGGCGTCGGCGCCATCGTGAACATCGGGGGATTGTCGTCATTTACGGGCGCGGCGGGACGCGCGCACGTGATCGCCGCGAAAGCCGGCCTTGTCGGCCTTACGCGCGCCCTCGCGCATGACCTCGCGCGGTACGGCATCACGGTGAACTGTGTGGCTCCCGGGATGATCGATACGACCCGTGCCTCGGGGAAGGAGCCGGCGCATCACGCGCTCCATGCGCCACTGGCGGGCCGTCGCGGCAGACCGGAGGAAATCGCTGCGCTCGTCCGGTTTCTGTCAGGCCCCGGCGCCCGCTACATCACGGGACAGACCATTCACGCGAACGGCGGCCTGTTCATGTCGTAGGCCGCACGGCGACGCCAACGGGCGACGGGCGGGCCTGACCAGGCGCCCTACTTGTCGAGAACGATCTTCTTGCGCGCAGTGATGCGCAGGGCGTCTGCCACGTTGCGGTTTGCCGAGATCGCCCGGATGTCCTTCTCGGAGAGTCGGGACAGGAAGTTGATGGCTACCGCGAGCGGCGTCTTTGGATTCTTCACGAGCGCATGGACGACTCCGTAGTTCTTGGTCCACGCGCGTGAAAAGGCGATCATCCGCAGGAGCTCTTCCGAGAGGGTCGACATCTTGGCGATGCTCTCGACCTCGGCCTCGTTGATCTTCGGGCTGCTCAACACCGCGACGCCGACGATCTTGTTCGGATCGCGAATGAGAATCGCGCGCTCCTCGCGGGTCCCCTTCATCGCCAGCGCCATGCGCTGGGCAACCGTCAGTGACGCAATCTTCTGGAGCGTCGACGCACGTTCCTGCCCTTCGGGCGGCAGCGTTTCGTCGATCACAGGATCCGGGGACGCCTCCCCGACGTCGAGCAGCGGCTTGTCCACTTCGGTGAGAGGAGCCTCCGCGGGCTGAACGCCCCGCGCGGCAAAGAACTCGAGCATCGCCGGCGACGCATCGGACCGCGCGAGAAACGCGGCGAGGGACTCGCGCGGAATTGCCGCAAGCGTCGCTTCCGCAGCAGCGACAACGTCCGGATCGTGATCGTTGACAAGCAGCATCAGCAGGCCGATCTGCTCGTGCGCCCGCGGCGCCATCGCGCCCTGCGCCGCTTGCAGGCGGATGTCCCTGGCGACGTCACCACGACGAAAGAAATCGAGCAGCGGGGTCTTGAGGCCAGAGTCCATGGGTAATGAAAAGCGGAAAAGTTTGAGAAGTACTTATCTCGCGCCGAATGACCAATACAGGAGCACGGCGACGGCGAGCACGATGGTGCCGAGAAGCATCAACGCACGAGGATCGAGACGTCGCGTGCCAGGGCCAAGCTCGTTGACGATGACGTGCGGGCTCCCCGCGGTCACCGAGTCGTGCGGGAACTGTGCCATGAAGTCACGGACCGTTTGCTCTGGATCGACGCCGATTTCGACGGCATAGGACCGAACGAACCCGCGGGAGAAAATGCCGCCCGGCAGCCGAGAAATGTCGTTGCGCTCGAGTGCCTCGAGCACGCTGACGGAAATCTTCGTCGTTTCCGCGATCTGGCGCAGCGAGATGCCGCGCTGTTCGCGAGCCTGCCGTATCCTGGCACCAAAATCGGACTCCGACCGATTCACCACTGCCATCGATGCGCCATGTTAGGGAACACGTTCAGGTGTGTCAAACGCCGTCGTGATCTGCTCAACGATGCCTGGCACGGCATCAACCGGAGCGTCGGTGAACAGGCCGATTGCCGCGAGACCGGACGCGCCCGCAAGGGCGACGGCGCCCGCGCGCGACGCTGAGATGCCGCCGACTGCCAGCACCGGTACCGTCGTTGCCGTCGACACCGCGCCAAGCGCGTGCAAACCTGCCGCCTTCCGTCCAGGTTTTGAGCTGGTTTCGAACACGCTGCCGAAGACCAGATAGTCAACCGCACCGTTCCCACTGACCGCGAGGGCTTCCTCCACCGAGTGGACGGACCGTCCGATGAGGAACCCGGGCGGCGCGATCCGCCTTACTCGCGCGGCGTCTATCGAGTCTCCACGCAGATGCACGCCGTGCGCACTCACCGCGAGTGCGACGTCGAGGCGATCATTGACGACCACGCGCGCCCGTGTTCCGCGAACCGCGTCGAGACATTGTTCCGTGAGGCGGGCAAGCGCCCCGCCAGCGAGATCGCGCTCACGCATCTGAATGAGATGGACGCCCGCCCGTGCCGCCGCTCGTACTCGTTGAATGAACGCCGGCTCCCAGGCCTCACCAAGACGGTGACGGTCCGTGATCAGGCAGATGACGGGGGTCACGATGAACTTTCAACCTTCAGTCTTTCGTCAGCGGCGTAGCCGAAAATGGTGTCGTTGGGCTTTCCATGTTGCGTGCGATCAGCACCGAGACAATCTCGCTGAGGCCGGCGACGATGTTGACCAATCCGAGACCCGATACGGCTCCGCGGACGAAGTTGTTGGTCATGAATGCGTGGATCGACGGCAGAGCCCCGGCAAAGTAGTTGCGATCCCAGAATGCGGACCACGGAACGACCAGCAGCGCGAACCCGATCTCGAAGAAGAAGGCGATGAAGAGCGTGCGCCTCACCCGCTGTGGCTCCCCGTCTGTGCCCGCGTGAGCTGCGCGATGCGATCGCGGACATCGCGAAAACCGTCCGCATCCGCATCGAGCTCCATCAGGATCGCGAGCGCACGCGACGATTCTCCGTGCGTCTGGAGCGCCGCGGCCAGATCGTACAGCACGGCATGGCCTTCATCGGGCGTCGGCGCCGGAGCCTCCGCCGCGCGCTCGAGCCACTCGACGCCCGTGGCGATGTCGCCGCCCTCGAGATACACGCGCCCCAGCTGCGCCGCCGCCCTGAACCGCAGCATCGGCACCTTCGCGGCGCCCTCCAGCTCGGTAATCGCTTCCTTGACGAGCCCCTGATCCAGGTACTGCAATGCCTGCTCGTACTGACCGAGCGCGGCCGATGCCTGCTGCTCGCGCGCGCTCGTCGCGCGCATCTGCGCGAACACGTCCTCGATGTCTTCCGCAGGCTCCGCCGCGTCGGGCGGGCTCTCGTCCGTCTGGCCCGGGATGTCCAGGGCCGACGACATCAGCCCGGACAATGCACCGCTCAGGTCGATTTCGGACGCTTCGAGCGTCACCGCCGAGTCCCCGTAAATTGTCGGATCCTGTGCGGCGCCGGGCATCTCGTCCGACGGTTCGAGCGAGAGATCGAGCGACGGATGCGGTGCGTTCCGGATCGCGCTTTCCGGGTAGACGAACACATCGACCTCGGGAAGCACGGCAGCGTCGTCGATACCTGTTGCGACATCTGAGAAGTCCGGATCTTCCATCGGCAGGAGGTCGTCGTCTTCTGTCTCCCGAGCCGTTCCCGCGCGAACCCGCACGATCACCTGCTCGGAATCGGTGACACCGAGCATCACCAGCGCACGGCGCAGCCGGTCCGCGTGCGCATCGCTGGCGGGATCTGTGCGAACCAGATCTTCGGCGACCACGCGCGCCTCGTCGCCCATCGACGCGGTGAGGTACGCGTCGGCGAGTTGTTCTTGCGCCGGACGCAGCGCCTCCCCCATCTTCGCGTCCGCGGCGATCGCCACGAGCTTCGCCAGTGCGGGAATGTGGGGGCCTTGCTCGACGAACTTCTGAAGCACCGCAACGGCCCGCGGAATGTCATCCTTGAGCAGCGCGGCGTCCGTGATGGCGTCAACGCACGCGTACGCGGATTCGACACGCCCTCCGGTGATCAGCTCGTCGGCAAGGTGTGCCACATCCGCTTCGCGCTCCGGCGCAAGGGCCAGCACCCGCGCCATCGCGGTACGCGCGTCGTGTTCCCTGCCCTCCGCGAACTCGATCGTCGCCAGTGCCAAAAGCAAATCGGGATCGTCGCCAGCCGTTTCGGCGCTCAAATAGGCGCGGGCGCGGTTGGGCTGACCCGCCGAGACGAACTCCCGTGCGAGCCGATTACGCAGATCGGCATCGAACGGGTCGATTTCCGCGGCATCCGCCAGCAACTGGAACGCTTCGTTGCGGCGCTTCTCTTTGTCGAGGACGTGTGCGGCATCCTTGAGAAGCTCGACGGCGCGAAACGCGTCGCCGATCGACTGCGCGGCGCGGGCTGCTGCGATCTTCGATTCGAGGTCGGAGCCTTCGAGCGATCCGAGGCGGAGGATGCATTCTGCCGCGGCGCGGTCCTCGCCGCGGCCCTGGCGCTGTTTCGCGACCTTGTGAAGATAAAACTTCGCGTCGGCGAACTTCCCCTGGCGCTCACCGATTTCCGCCAACTGCATCAGGATGTGCTCGTCGTCTGCCTTCACCTTCAGCGCCTTCTTGTAGAGCGCCGCCGACTTGGGCAAAAAGCCCTCGGAGAACTGGTGATCGGCAATCCGCGTGAACTGTTCGGCCGCCAGGTCGTTCTTCCCGGCGCGCAGATAGAGGTCGCCGAGCAGGTTGATGGCGTTCCAGTCCTCGGGCAGTTCGGTGATCAGGCGCACGTACTGATCGATCGCTCCGTCGAGCTTTCCCTGGCGGAGCAGCTTGTCCGCCTGCTTTAGGGTCGCGTCTCGATCAATTGCCACAGGGCGTCTTGCCAGGCGGGGTCATGTCGTCAAACAGCGTGGGCGGTCTGAATGAGCGGCGGTGCAGCGTCGAATACCCATGTTGCGCGACCGCAGCAAGGTGGTCAGCCGTGGCGTAGCCCTTGTGCCGATCGTAGCCGTAGCGCGGGTCCGCTGCATGGTGCACGAGCATTTCACGGTCCCTGGTGACCTTCGCGACGATGGATGCGGCGGCGATCGACGTGCAGCGCCGATCACCGTGCAGCACGCCGCGCTGCGCCATCAGCAGATCTGGAATCCGGAACGCATCGACGAGAACGAGGTCGGGCAGCGGCACCAGCATCATGACGGCGCGGCGCATCGCCTCGAGCGAGGCGCGGTGGATGTTGATCGCGTCGATTTCGGCGGGCTGCGCCGACGCCACGGACCAGGCGATCGCTTTCGTGGTGATCACCCCGAAGAGCCGCTCGCGTTCGGCGGCGGTGATCATCTTCGAGTCACACACGCCGGCGATGTAGCGTTCCGGGTCGAGAACCACCGCGGCGGCGACAACCGGACCCGCCAGACAGCCCCGGCCGACTTCGTCGACGCCGGCGATGCGATGGAACCCGAAACGCCGCAAGGCGTTTTCCAGGGTCCGCATCGCACGCACTTTGACCATGGGTCCTACTGTGGCCTTTTGGTTTCCTTCATCCTGGCGGCTTTCCCCTTCAGCTCGCGCAGGAAGTACAGCTTCGCGCGCCGGACGCGCGCCGACCGGACGACATCGACCTTGGCAATCGTCGGCGAATGCAGCGGGAAAATACGCTCCACACCCTGCCCGAACGACACCTTGCGCACCGTGAACGACGCACGAGCCCCCCCGCGATGCAGGCCGATGATGATCCCCTCGAAGATCTGGATGCGCTCCTTGTCGCCCTCGCGCACCTTGACGTGCACGCGCACGGTGTCGCCGGATTTCATTCGCGGCCGCTCCACTAACTGCGACTTCTCGACCAGCTCTATCGCGCTCATCTCACGTCTCCTTTGCGTTCCTTCAAAATCTCCTCGAGCAGTTTGCGGTCCTCGTCGTCGAGCACCGCCTGCTCGATCAGCTCCGGCCGCCGATCCAGCGTCCGCGCCAGCGCGGTCTTCCTGCGCCACCGCCGGACGTCGGCGTGGTGCCCCGACAGCAGCACGTCGGGCACCTTCATTCCCGCGAACTCCGCCGGCCGCGTGTAGTGCGGATAGTCCAGCAGCCCCCTCGCGAACGAATCTTCCGCGACCGACTGCTCGTCACCGACCACTCCTGGCACCAACCGGCTGACAGCATCGACGACAATCATCGCAGGCAGCTCGCCGCCGCTCACCACGAAATCGCCGAGCGACAGCTCTTCGGCGCCCACGAGCGTCGGTACCCGCTCGTCCATCCCCTCATATCGGCCGCACAAGAGCGCGATATGCGCGAGGCCGCTCAACCGTACGGCTTCGGCCTGCGTGAACCGTCTCCCCTGCGGGGAGAGCACAATCACGGCGTCGGGCGTCCCGCGGCGACTCCTGATTGCCTCGGCCGCGCGCACGAGCGGCTCCGGCTTCATCACCATGCCCGGCCCGCCGCCATACGGCACGTCGTCCACGCTGCGATGGCGGTCGCTCGTATGGTCGCGAAGGTCGTGGACCTCCACGTCGAGCGCCCCGCTGGCAATCCCGCGGCTGACGATCCCTTCCGCCAGCACGGCCTCCACCATCCGAGGAAAGATCGTGACGATGTCGAACTTCACAGAGAATTCTTAACCACGAAGGCCGCGAAGCACTCGAAGAACATTGGTCAACTTCGTGCCCTTCGAATCTTCGTGGTTAATTTCTCGTTCAGATCCAGCAATCCGTCTGGCGGATTGATCCGTATTCTCCTGTTCGCCACGTCGATCTCGACGCAGATGTCCACCGCCAGCGGAATCAGGATTTCACCGCGCGGTCCGTTCACCGTCAGGCGGCTCGCGCCGCCGCCGCCTTCCACCTTCGCGACCTCGCCAACGACGTCGCCATCCGTGGTCTCTACGCCGCACCCGACGAGCTGGTGCTCGTAATACGTGCCGGGCCTCAGCGGCTGTAACGTCTCTTCCGGTACCCTCAGCTCGAGGCCGGCAAGCCGTTCCACGTCTTCGATACACGCGAAGCCTTCGAAACCGACGATCGGCCGGCCGTTTTGTACTCGCGACGAGACGATCGTCAACTGCTCGTCGCCGGCGGCCGAACGCGTCCAGACTGTCGCACCCCCGGCAAACCGCTCTTCAACAAAATCGGTCTCGGGATGGACGACAACCTGTCCGCGCAATCCGTGAGGCCTCGTGATGCGCCCCACCAGGGCCATCCGATCCCAATCGTCCCGGGATTCGGGATTCGGGGTTCGGGGTTCGCACCGCGAGTCCCGAGCTTCGGCGTTCGAATCCGGAGTCCCGATTCCCGAATCCCGGCTCATCGTCAGTCCCGAATATCCAGCTGCGCCCGCACACCATGCTTTTCCGCCGTCAACGCCACCAGTGTGCGCAGCGCGGCGGCTGTCCGTCCCTGCCGGCCGATGATCTTCCCCATGTCGCCGGGCGCCGTCGTCAACGACAGCACCGTCATGCCGCGACGCTCGGTCTCGGTCACCCGGACGCTGTCGGGATGATCGACGAGCGCGCGCGCAATCACTTCGACGACCACTTTGATCGGGTTGCCGGCGTTGGCCGACGTCCCGTCCGCCGCGGCCATCACTGGGGAGCGGGCGTCGCGGCGACGACAGGCGCCGACAGATCGCGCGAGAGATGCTTGGCGAGCAGCGTGCGCACCGAGTCCGAGGGCCGCGCCCCGAGATTGATCCAGTGCTGGATGCGCTCCTTGTTGAGGTTGACCTGCGCCGGCTTCGAACGCGGATGATACGTGCCCACGTTCTCGACGAAGCTGCTGTCGCGCGCCGAACGCGCCTCGGTGACCACTACGCGGAAATAGGGCTTCTTGGTCGACCCCATCCGCCGTAAACGAATCGATAGCATCGAATCTCCTAAACCACGAAGGGCGCGAAGGCCACGAAGACCAAATAGTTCTTCGTGTTCTTCGAATCTTCGTGCTTGATTAACGCGTCTTGATCAGCCCCCACGGTCCGCCCTTCTTCCGCTTCTTACCGCCCGGCGCAGGGAAACCGCCGCCGGGCATCTTCGGCATCTTCGGGAACCCCTTGCCCATTCCCTGCAGCCCTCCCTGATTCATCATCTGGAGGACCCTTCGCATTTCGGTGAACTGCTTCAACAGCCGATTCACCTCTTCAACCGACGTGCCGCTGCCCTTCGCAATACGCTTCCGGCGGCTGCCGTTGATGATCTTGTCGTTGCGCCGCTCATCCGGCGTCATCGACCCGATGATCGCCTCGACGCGCCCCATCTGCTTCTCGTCCGGCTTGTTCTCGGCCAGCTCCTTCAAATTCCCCAGCCCGGGGATCATCCCGAGAATGCTTTCGAGCGGCCCCATCCGCCGGATCGTCTTCAGCTGCTTGCGGAAGTCGTCGAGCGTGAAATCGTTTTTCCGCAGCTTCTCTTCAAGCTGCTCGGCCTCGTCCTGGTCGATCACCTGCTCGGCCTTCTCGATGAGCGACAAGACGTCGCCCATGCCGAGCATCCGCGAGACGATGCGGTCCGGGTGGAACAGCTCGAGATCCTCGAGCCGCTCGCCGCTGCCGACAAACGCGATCGGGACGCCGACCACCGACACCACCGAGAGGGCCGCGCCGCCTCGCGCGTCGCCATCGAGCTTGGTCAAGACGACCCCGGTCACGCCGATGCGCCGGTTGAATTCGCCGGCGCTCTTGATCGCGTCCTGCCCGGTCATCGCGTCCGCGACGTAGAGCAGGTCGGACGGCTGCACGGCGGTCTTGATCGCCTGCAGTTCGTCCATCAGGTCATCGTCAATGTGCAACCGGCCCGCGGTGTCGACGATCACCGTGTCGAATCCCTTGGCCTTCGCTTCGGCGAGCGCCCCGCTCGCGCGCGCAACCGGATCCATCGTGTCCGGTCCGTAGACCTTCACCTCGGCCTGTTCGCCGACGATCGCGAGCTGCTGGATGGCTGCAGGCCGCCTGACGTCGGTAGAGACCA
The DNA here is from genome assembly GCA_036802945.1 of Vicinamibacterales bacterium. Taxonomy (GTDB): domain Bacteria; phylum Acidobacteriota; class Vicinamibacteria; order Vicinamibacterales; family UBA2999; genus Gp6-AA40. The sequence goes on along the minus strand of DAIRVG010000040.1, from coordinate 19,186 downwards.
TCAGCGGATGGCGTCCCTGCCGCACCAGCCACTTCCCAAGCTTCCCGGACGTCGTCGTCTTACCCGAGCCCTGCAGTCCGAGCAACAGGACCACGCGCGGCGACCCCGCGTCCTTGCGCAGCCCGCCTTCGGCATCGCCGAACAGCGCAAGCATCTCGTCGCGGACGATCTTGATGACCTGCTGTCCTGGCGACAGGCTCTTCAGGACCGTCTGGTCCATCGCCTGATCGCGGACGCGATCGATGAACGCCTTGACGACTTTGAAGTTGACGTCGGCTTCGAGCAGCGCCAGCCGGATCTCGCGCAGCGCGGTCTCGACATGCTCGGGCGTCAGCCGGACTTCGCCGCGCAGCGACTTGAAAACATCCTGGATGCGCGTGCTGAGCGACTCGAACATGGATCCCCTGGGCGGAACACCGCACGGGCTCCCCACGAGGGGTAAGCCCAACGGACGCAAACGCTTATCTTAGGCGAGATAGACGGCTCGGGCAACCTCTGGCCAGTCTGACGAACGAGCAACCGTCCACGAGGGGATAAGCACTGGCAGGCGGCGCGGACCTTCCAGGTCCGCGATCGAACCCTACACCGATGAGAGCCGGTGTCCGAGCTTGTCCTTCTTGGTCTTGAGGTACTTCCGGGTGGACTCCGAGGCGGGAATCTCGAGAGGGACGGCTTCGGAGACCGCCAGCCCGTATCCCTGCAGTCCGACGAACTTGCGCGGGTTGTTCGTCAGCAGCCGCATGGTCTTTATGCCGAGGTCGGTGAGAATCTGCGCGCCGATCCCATAGTCGCGCTGGTCCGGTTTGAACCCGAGACGCACGTTCGCCTCGACAGTGTCCAGCCCCTCGTCCTGCAGCGCATAGGCGCGGATCTTGTTGACGAGGCCGATGCCCCGGCCTTCCTGGTTGAGATAGAGGAGCACACCTCGTCCTTCGGACGCGATCCGTGTCATCGCGGTGTCAAGCTGCGCGCCGCAGTCGCAGCGCGCCGAGTGAAACACGTCGCCGGTGAGGCACTTGGAATGGACCCGCACGAGCACATCCTTGCCATCGCCGATCTCGCCGCGCACGAGCGCGACGTGCGTCATCCGGTCCACCTGGTTGTCGTACAGGTAGATTTGAAAGTCGCCGTGTTCGGTCGGCAATTGGGCGTGCGCCACGCGCTTCACGAGACGTTCGGTGCGCATCCGGTACTGGATCAGATCGGCGATCGTGATCATCAGCAGCCCGTGCTTCCGAGCGAACTTCGTCAACTCCGGCACGCGCGCCATCGTGCCGTCTTCATTCATGATTTCGCAGATCACGCCCGAAGGATGGAGTCCGGCCATGCGCGCGAGATCGACTGCCGCCTCGGTCTGCCCCGCACGCACCATCACGCCGCCGTCGCGCGAGCGCAACGGGGAAACGTGGCCGGGGCGCGCAAGATCCGACGGCTTTGTCGCGGGATCGATTGCGGCAAGGACCGTCGCCGCGCGATCGGCCGCGGAGATGCCGGTACCGCCGCGTTTTATGTCGATGGGAACGCAGAACGCGGTGCCGAACGCTGTCGTGTTCGAATTGACCGCCAGCGGAATCTCGAGCTCGTCGAGGCGATCGCCGGTCATCGACAGGCAAATCTGCCCGCGGCCGTGCTTCGCCATGAAATTGATGACTGCCGGAGTCACCTTTTCCGCGGCGATCGTCAGGTCGCCCTCGTTCTCCCGGTCCTCGTCGTCGCAGACGATGATCATCCGGCCGTCGCGGATCGCGGCGACCGCTTCCTCGATTGGCGCAAACGGACTGCGCTTGCTGGCGCCCTTTGCGATACGGATGTTCTTGGCCATTTCCTTGGGGCGGCTCGAAGCCGGCCCGACGTTCAGCTCGTAGGGGCCGGTCTCAGCCGCCCCTCCTCCATCAATTCAACGGAGCGCGCGACGTACTTGCCAATGATGTCGCATTCGAGGTTCACGCGATCGCGCAGCCGCAGCGACGAGAGATTCGTGTTCGCCCAGGTAAACGGGATGATCATCACGTCGAACACGTTGCCTCCGAGGCCCGCCACGGTGAGACTGACGCCATCGACGGCAATCGATCCCTTCCGGATGAGATAGGGCGACAAGCCCCGATCGAACGAGATCGTCAGCCAGTGCGAGTCGCCATCCGGCCGAATCTCATCGATCACCCCGGTGCCGTCGATGTGCCCCTGGACGAAGTGTCCGCCGATTCGGCTATCTACCCGCATCGGGCGCTCGAGGTTGACGCGCTGCTCGTGCTGCAAAGAGCCGAGCGCGGTAACGCGCGCCGTTTCAGGGCCAATTTCCGCGTGCACCACGCCGTTATCGGCCGCGGTCACGGTCAGGCAGACGCCGTTGACGGCCAGGCTGTCCCCGGGCGCCAATTCCGACGCCAGTGGTGTCCGGATACGAATACGAAATCCAGACGAGGTCGTCTCGAGCTCTGCGATTGTGCCGACAACTTCAATGAGGCCTGTGAACATAACCTTCGATGAGTGTATCCGGCCCCAGTACTTCCACGCTGGGATCGATCAATGACGAGAGCGACCAGTGGCGGCCATCGAGTAACGGAACGCCGGCGGTGCCGAGGCCGATCTGAGCGACGTACAGTTGGACGTAGTCAACCACACCTTCGTCCCACGCCGCCGCGTGGAGCGCTGCCCCTCCCTCGAGCAGAACACTTTGAATATCAAGAGCGGACAAGGCTCGAAGCGCGCGTCGCATGCCGGGGCCGTCGAGTGCGAGCACGTTCGCGCCGCTTCGCTCGAGCGCGGACCGCTCGGCGTCCCTCGTAGCCATCGCCTCGAGCGTCGTTACTATTATCACTGGTCCTGCGGAAAGGGTCGAGAACAGCCGGGCGTGCGGTGATGTGCGCAGGCGACGGTCGAACACGACTCGCGTCAATGGCCGCTCCCGGTACACCTCCCGCGCGGTGAGTACTGGGTCATCGACGAGAATCGTCTCGGATCCAACCGCGATCGCATCGACCTGGGCGCGGAGGTACTGCACCCGCCGGTTGGCAGCCGCCGAAGTGAGCTGCGTCCGTCTGCCGGGGGCTTCGGCGATGCGGCCATCGATGCTCGTCGCAGCTTTGAGAATGACGAACGGACGTCCTTCGCGGAGCGTGGTCAGGTACGGCTGGTTCAGTCGCACCGCCGCATCTCGTTCGAGGCCTTCTTCGACCTCGATCCCATGTGCCCGCAGCGCGGCGAACCCGCGGCCGCTGACGAGCGGAAACGGATCTTCCATCGCGGCGACCACACGCTTGATGCCGGAGGCAATGATCCGCTCTGTGCACGGACCGGTACGGCCCGTGTGCGAGCACGGCTCGAGCGTGCAATACAGGGTCGCGCCGCGCGACGATTCCCCCGCCTCCTCGAGCGCGTGCACTTCGGCGTGCGACTCACCTGCGCGTTCGTGAGCGCCGTCGCCGACCACCACGCCTTCATCCGTGATCACGCACGCGCCGACCACCGGATTCGGCGTCGTGCGCCCAATCCCGCGGCGCGCCTGCTCCAGCGCCCGCCGCATCCACCGCGCGTCGTCTACCACTTCTCCTGGAACAGCGCGTCCACGTAATCCTGCGCGGAGAACGGGATCAGGTCGTCAATGCCTTCCCCGACGCCGACGTAGCGGATCGGCAGCTTGAGGTCGTTCGCGATGGCAACGGCGACGCCGCCCTTCGCCGTGCCATCGAGTTTGGTGAGAACGATGCCCGTGACGCCGGCGACGCTGGTGAACTCGCGCGCCTGTTGAAGACCGTTCTGACCCACGGTCGCATCGAGCACCAGGAGCACTTCGTGGGGCGCGCCCTCGGTGGCGCGTGACGCGACGCGGCGAATTTTGTCCAGCTCGTTCATCAGGTTGACGCGCGTGTGAAGACGTCCGGCGGTGTCCACCAGGATCGGATCCCGTCCCCGGGCCTTGCCGGATTGAATCGCGTCGAAGACGAGCGCCGCCGGATCGGCGCCTTCCTTCGCGCGAATGATGTCGACATTGGCGCGCTTCGCCCAGATCTCCAGTTGCTCGACGGCCGCCGCACGAAACGTATCAGCAGCGCACACGAGCGGCTCTTTGCCAGACGCCTTCAACAGGTTCGCGAGCTTCCCGATCGTGGTCGTCTTTCCTGTCCCGTTGACGCCAACGATCAACGTCACGTGCGGATGATGACCGTCGGGCCTAGCGGTTTCGACCGTGTCGAAGACTCTCAGAATTTCCTGCTTCACCAGGTCGCGCAGGCTCTCCCCATGTCGCGCGCGGCCACGGACCGCGTTGACGATGCGTTCGGTCGCGGCGAGGCCGACGTCGGCGGAAATCAACAGCTCTTCGAGCGCCTCGATGGTGTCGACATCAACGGGCCGGGAGCGCTGTTCTTCCGTGTCCGCCTGCTGAACGATCGCTTCGAAGCGGGTGACAATCTGTTCCTTCGTTCGCGTGAGGCTGTCACGGAGCTTGTCAAAGAATCCCAAATCCCAAACCCCAGATTCCAAATCCCAACAATGCCCGCCGATCACAAGCCACGGAGAAACGGAGGCACGGAGATTCAAATTTGGAAGAGCATGTCTCCGTGTCTCCGCGTCTCCGTGGCCCGGATCGTTAGCCTGCCTCGGCTCTTTGCGGACGCAACATCAAATCGTACAGCGCGCTGCGCGCGTCCTTGCGTCCGGCGATCAGCTCGGCTACCTGAGCTGCAATCGGCAGCTCAACGCGGTGGCGCACGCCCAGCGCCAAGGCGGCATCGGTCGTCCGCACCCCTTCGGCGACCATTTTCATGCTGGTCAGCACGTCGTGCAGCGACCGACCGCGCGCCAGCTCGATGCCGACGTGTCGATTGCGGCTGAGCGTCCCGGTGCACGTGAGGACGAGATCGCCCAGGCCCGTGAGCCCGGCAAGGGTGTCGCGCTGCGCACCCATGGCACAGGCCAGACGCGCAATCTCGGCGAGACCGCGCGTGATGAGTCCCGCCTGCGCGTTGTGCCCAAGGCCCAACCCCTCAGCCATGCCAGCGGCAATCGCAATGACGTTCTTCAGCGCGCCGCCAATCTCCACACCGACGACATCGCTGGTGCCATAAAGGCGGAAGGAGGGCGAACGGAACTCGGACTGGACGCGATCAACAACACCACCATCCCGCGAAGCGATGCAGACTGCGGTCGGCAGTTCGCGCGCCATCTCGGCAGCGAAGCTCGGCCCAGACAGGACGCCGACTCGAACGCCGTCGCCGACCTCCTGTTGAACGATCTCAGAAGGGCGGAACAGCGAATTCTGTTCGAGACCTTTCGCCGCGCTGACGACAATCGCGTCCCCGCGAATGAGGGGCGCTGCGCGTCGCAACACCTCGCGCATGCCGTGCGACGGGACGGCGGCCACGACGAGGTCGGCCCCACCGAGCGCCTCGCCCAGATCGGCGGTCACCTGCAGCCGTGGAGGGAACGTGATGTCGGGAAGGTACACGGCATTGGCCCGGCGCGCCCGCAGGTCGTCGACGAGCGACGGGTCTCGTCCCCAGAGCCACGCGTCGTGACCGGTTCGAACCAGGTGAACAGCAAGCGCGGTGCCCCACCCGCCTGCACCTAAGATCGCGACTTGAGGAATAGCGCTACCTCCGCTGCTCAAACAGTCTCAACCCGATGCGCCGTTCCGTGCCGGCGGCCAGCCGCACGAGGTTCGCGCGATGCCGGGACAGAATGATCAATGCGGCGCCAACCGTGCCGGTGATGACTGCGCCCGGCGCATCGGTTGCCGCAGCGGCGATTGCCAGTGCCACCGCCGCAGCGACGGATCCTGCGGAAATGAACCGTGTCACGCAGATTGTGAGCACAAACACTCCCGACGCGATCAACAGCGCGATCGGCGCGAGCACGCCGAACACGCCCGCCGCCGTCGCAACGCCTTTGCCGCCGTGGAAGCGCAGCCACACGGGATAGATGTGGCCCAGGATCGACGCGACTCCCGCCGCGACAGGCGCCGCGGCTCCGGTGGTCATCGCCTGCGCCGCCAGCACGGCCACAGAGCCCTTCAACGAGTCGAGCAGCATCACCATCACGGCGGACGGCACACCGGTCGCCCGCAACACGTTGGCAGCGCCGACGTTGCCACTGCCGATGTGGCGCAGATCGATCCCGCGTCCGCGCGTCATCAGAAACGCAAACGGCACCGACCCGAGGACATACGCGAGCAAAACAGCGACAGTTGTTTCCATGATCGAAAGCCGGCTTCAGCCGGCCCGCAACGACGTCCGCAACAGTGGCACATACGTCGGCCCCTTTGGCGACAATCGACTCTGAAACAGTGTAATCGCGTCGATACGGGTCGTGCCGAGCGACCGATCTTCGAGCCCATCGAGCAGACTCGCCGACCGTAGCCCCGCCGCCTCGCGCACCCGAGCCAGCGTCAGGTGGGGACTATACGGCCGGCGTTCGGGCGGTATTCCGACCGTCGTCAGCCTGGCGCTGATTTCGCGTTCCGCCGCAATCAGGTCGTCCCTGCCCGGCTCGATGCCAATCCACAGCACGCGCGGCGGACCGCTTTTCGGGAACGCGCCCATCCCGGCGACCGTGAGATCGAACGACTCAACGTCCAGCGGTGGCTGGAGGACCGCCACGATCGCAGCGGCACGAACGTCGTCGACGTCGCCGATGAACTTGACCGTGATGTGGAGACGATCCGCGACGAGCCACGTCAATCGGGCGCGAGGTGCCGCGTCGGCCGCTCTCTTCTCGAGCTCGCGAATCAGGTCCGCCGCGCGACCGGCCAGGCGCTCCCCAATCTCAGCCGCAACGAACAGCCTCACGGCTCCAGCAGCATGCGCCGGACCATATCGAGCGCCGCCTGCGATGCCTGGAACTTCACCATCTCGCGGCCGCCGACAAACCGGAATGTGCGCACGCGGCTGCCAGACGGCGATACGGCGGCAATCGCCACCGTGCCGACGGGCTTCTCGGGCGTGCCTCCATCAGGCCCCGCAATGCCGGTGACGCCGATGCCGACGTCGACCTTCGATCGCGACCTGATGCCTTCCGCCATTGCGGTCGCCACCGGTTCGCTGACGGCCCCATGGGCCGCGAGGGTGGCCTCGGGAACGCCGAGCAATTCCACCTTCGAGCTGTTGCTGTAGGTGACCATGCCCCGCTCGACGTACCGGGAACTGCCCGGGACATCCGTCAGTCGCGACGTGATCAATCCGCCGGTGCATGACTCCGCCACGCCAATGGTCAGCTTGCGATCGGTCAGGATCGCGCCCACCACCTCTTCGAGTGCGCGGCCGTCGGTGCTGTAGACGTGCATCCCCATCACGGCATTGACGCGTTCGACGGCTTCATCGAGCGCGGCATCGGCTGCGGCACGCGACCCGCAGCACGCCGACAGGTGAAGCTCGATCTGTCCGAGCGACGCGAGGATCGTCGCCGAGATCGGAATCGCCGCCCGCGACCACTCGGCGTAGAGCGGCTGCACGGCTTCCTCGGTGTGCGATTCGCTTCGCCCGGTGATCCTGATGACACGCCGCACGAGTGGTTGGCCGGCGGCCCGCTCGCTCAGCAGTCCATCCGCAACGGCCGTCATCATCGGCTTCAATTCCCGCGGCGGCCCAGGAAGCAGCAACACGACGCGCTCGGCGTCCTCAATCCAAAGGCCAGGCGCGGTGCCGTTGGCGTTCTCGAGCACGCGCGCACCGACGGGCACCATCGCCTGGCGGCGGTTGATCTCGGGCATCTCGAGTCCGCGCCCCTGGAACCGCGCACGGATGCGGGCGGTAATCCCCTCGTCTTCCACAAGCGGCCGCTTCAAGACCTCCGCTACCACCGGCCGCGTCAGATCGTCATCGGTCGGGCCCAGCCCTCCGCAGCACACCAGCAGATCGACACGCGCGATCGCGCCGCGCACGGCGTTCTCGAGCTCTCCGCGATCATCGCCAACGATGCTCTTGAACACGACGTCGAGGCCCAGCAGATTCAGCTGCTCGGTGATGAACAACGAGTTGGTGTCCGTGCGGGACGGCGTGAGCAGCTCGCTCCCGACGGCGATGATCGCGGCGCGAGAGAGCAGCTTCATCCCTCGACTCTGCTCAGGATGATCGTGAGCGAAAGTCGAACCATCATGTCAGCGCGGTCGGCAGCAGGCTGACGAGACCCCACATCATCACATTTCCGTACACGCCCGCCATCATGTCGTCCAGCACCACTCCGAAACCGCCAGGGAGCTGCTCGAGTCGCCGCGCGGGCCACGGCTTCACCACGTCAAGGAACCGGAAGATCAAGAACGCGACGATGGCGCCAGCCATATTCACCGGAATGAACGCGAGAGTGATCAGCATGCCGACGACTTCATCGATCACGACCGGGCCAGGGTCGATGCCCCCGAAATGATGCTCGGCCTCGGTCGCACTCCACAGGCCGACCGCCGCGAGCGCGACGATCGCGGCCACCTCGACGGTGGTCGATCGCTGGTGGCGCACAACGTAGAACACCGCCAGCCCGATGGCGGAGCCGAATGTACCCGGCGCGACCGGCGCATAACCGACATACGCGCATGTCGCGATGAACACTCCGATACGACGCAGGAGCATGCCGGGAGGCCCGGTTAGACCGAGCGAAGGCGAACGACGCGCGTGCCGGCGAGCCGATCGTGCAGCGCCCGGCGATTGCCGAAGAGCGCGGGAGCGAATCCGAGACCGAGCAGGAGAACCGACAGCACGCCGGCGCACGTGCGGCGCATCGCCCGTGCGGAATCGACCGGGGCGCCGTCCTCGGCGATCACACACGTGCCCACCGCCATCTTGCCGATCGTCTGCCCCCCTACTGCGGTGAACGCATAGAAGTAGGAAATCTTCAGCAGGCCAAGGAACGTGAGCATCGGCGCGATTGGAAGCACATTCCACTCGCTCATCGACAATCCCGCCATACGTACCGTGAAATACACGACGCCGAGATCGATGCCAAGCAGGATGGCGTGGTCGACCACCGCAGCCATGAGCCGGCCGCCTGTGCGACTCGACTCGCTTGTCATGGCGCCGGCGGCCCAAGGCTCGACATGCGGGACGGTCTCCGCAGGCCCCGCCGCAACTTCGAGCGGCTCCTCTGAAAATTGGAGCACAGGTGCCGGCGGACGCCAGGCCGGCCGCGCCACAGCCCGCAAACGCGGCGTATCTGGCGTGCGCCGGACCGCAAGCGGCGCTCGGGGCGCCGCAGGCATCTTGATGAGCGGCTCGTCGTCTGCGTCGTCGGACGGTCTGAAGAGCGGCAAGGCTTCCGCCGAGCTCACCGGGACGAAATGGACGACAGGTGGCGGCGCCGGAGGCTCATCGGCAAATGGGGACCCTGGTGTCAACGAAACCGGAGGCGCAGCGTCTGTGTGGCGCACGCTCAGCTCCGGCCCCCCCTTCCCGCCGAGCGGCTCGCGACGATTGTCAAACCATCGATCGTACGGATCGAGGTCCTCGTTGACCTGAATCGACACGTCGTCGGCCGACGGCGTTCGAAACACGTAGTCGGGCTCGCCAGACGATGCTTGATGGACGAAATCGAGCTCATCCGACGAAGCGTGATGGAGGCGATCGGAGGAATCGGAGTCCGCCGCGGCGAGCAATGAGAAGTCGTACCCGCAGTTCTTGCACCGATCGCCCGTCTCGAATCCCAGGTAGGCGCACTTGGGGCACTTCATCGCGCGCCTCCAGCGCCAGAGAGTCCGGACGTCCCGGCGGATGCGGCGGCAAGCAAATCGCGCTGCACGTCGGCCCGCAGGCGATCAGCCTCGGCACGAACAGGATCAGCGATATCAATCCGATCGAGCAGGCGCAGGGCGTCGTGCAAGTGTCCCCCCGTGTAGAGTCCGCGTGCGCGATCGAGCAAGGTGTCCGCGGTGCGGACGATCGGCAGCGGCTCCGCCGCCTGTACGGTTGGCGGCACTGCGGCCGGAACATCGATCATCCACGAGAGCACAGGAGCGCCGCCCAACATGATGGCGGCTGCCGCGGCAACGACGATGGCCCCGGCGATCAACCAGCGCAGAGGCTTTCGCGCAGTTGGAGACAGCGCGATAACCGGCGATGGCCGGACCGGCGCGCTCCGCTGATACGACGGGGCATCGAAGCCGACTCCGTCGAGACGGTCCAGGCGATCCAGTAACACGAGCGCTTCATCGCTTGGTGCGCCCCGGTCGACGGCCTGCGTCAGCAGATCGCGTGCGCTCGCGACATCTCCCAGCTTGTAGGCGTCGACGCCGCGGTGCAGCAGTTCCTCCGACTCGCGCTGCCGCTCGGCAATCGCGCTTCGCGCGCGATCGATGTAGGCGCGCGCGCGATCGTGGTCGCGCTCGAGAAAGACTACGCGCGTCCAGATGTTGATGGCTTGTTCGTAATCAGCGGCGAAGTAGTGATCGAGTCCGGAGACAAGGAGTTCTTCGATGCGCGTGGCGCGATCGCGATCGTCCGATGGTGCAGGTGTGCGTGCGGAATCGGTGCGCAGTGGCTCCGTCATCAGGCGATCAGGTGTCTAGGGAACTCCGGTGCGATTATGGGGCAACACCCCCGATCCGTCAACGAATTAGCACCATTATCCGTGCGGCAGTCTGGGGCCGTTCGTTGCCGCAGCGTGAACCAGAGACTCGCGACCACACCAACGGCCACGATGACCGCGACGGCCACGCCGCATCCTGTTTCACGGTTGTCGCTCCTCGTGTCGGAGCCGTCTACTTTTTGCCATCCGTCCGCCGAATGATGCGCTGTGCGGCACTGAGCGCCGCCTTGGCTTCATCGCGTTCCAGCTGATGCGCCTTCGTGACGAGTCGCGGCTTGGCTCGCTTCCTTCGTGCTGCCTGTGTAGCGAGTCGCTTGCGCACACGAATCGTTTGGCACAACGCACAGAGGAACGCAAGGAAAAGCGTCTACCATTGAGGTCGATGGCGATCATCGAATGCGTCCCGAACGTCAGCGAGGGACGGCGGTCTGACGTCGTTGCCGGGATCGTCGACGCCGTGCGGCGCGTGCCGGGCGCGCGGCTGCTCGATTCGTCGTCCGACGCCTCTCACAACCGCTCGGTGATCACGATGGCGGGCGCCGCCGACCCAATCAAGGCGGCGGTCCTCGCGCTCTTCGAAGCCGCTCTCGCATCAGTCGATCTGAGGACCCACATCGGTGAGCATCCGCGTCTGGGCGCGGTTGACGTCGTCCCGTTCGTCCCGATCGAAGGCGTGACGATGGAGCAATGCGTGGCGCTGGCGAAAGAGACGGCGCAAGCGGTGGCGGAGCGGTTCTCGATTCCTGTCTATCTATACGAGGAAGCGTCGACGAATCCTCTTCGCAAGAACCTCGAAGACATCCGGCGCGGCGAGTTCGAAGGGCTGGCGACGAAGATGGCCGGTGAAGGATGGACGCCCGACTATGGGCCTTCGTCTCCCCATCCAACCGCCGGCGCGACGGTAATTGGTGCCCGCATGCCGCTCATCGCGTACAACGTCAATCTCGCCACCGATCGCATCGACGTGGCGAAGAAGATCGCGGCCGCCGTCCGGTTCAGCAGCGGCGGATTCCGGTTCGTCAAGGCGATGGGTGTGACGCTGGCCGACCGCGGCATCGTCCAGGTGTCGATGAATCTGACCAACTACGAGAAGACGCCGATTCACCGCGTGTTCGAAGCCGTGAAGCGCGAAGCGGAGCGCTACGGTGTGAACGTGCTCGAAAGCGAAATCGTCGGCCTCGTCCCAGCGGCGGCGCTTGTCGACGCTGCTGGTTCGGCCCTACAGCTCACCGATTTCAATCGACATCAGGTGCTCGAAACGCGCCTCCGCGAGTCAGACTAGCTTTCCTTCGTGACCTTCGCGTTCTTCCTGGTTGAAAGTCTTGACAGTTAGACGGCTTCCTCGTCTTCAGCTTTGCGCGCGGGCATGATCCCGAACGAGCGCATCTTCCGATACAGATTGCTTCGCTCGATGCCGAGCGCGTCGGCGGTGCGCGAGATGTTGCCCTGCTGCGCCGCCAGCGCCCGGAGAATGTAGTCGCGCTCAAACCGGTCGCGCGCGTCGTGCAGCGGCGCCATCGTCGCGGGCGCCGGGGTCGAGGCTTCGATGCCCCCGACCGTGCTCTGGTCGAGGAATGCGAGATCGCGCGCAGTGATGCGCTCACCGGGCACCATGATCATCAGCCGCTCGACCAGGTTCCGCATCTCACGGACGTTGCCAGGCCACGGATAGTGCTGCAGCGCGGTCATCGCGTCGACGTCGAACATCTTCGGCCGCCGGCCGTACTCGCGCGCCAGCATCGCCATGAAGTGTTCGGCCAGCAACGGGATGTCCTCCTGCCGGTCGCGCAGTGCCGGCACGAAAATCGGCACGACGTTGAGGCGGAAGAAGAGATCCTCGCGGAAGCGGCCGCCACGGATTTCCGCGGGCAGGTCCTTGTTGGTGGCTGCGAGGACGCGCGCGTCCACGCGGATCCGCGTCGATCCACCCACCGGCTCCATGACCTGCTCCTGAAGCACGCGCAGCACCTTGGCCTGTGTCTTCAGCGTCATGTCGCCGATCTCGTCGAGGAAGATCGTCCCTCCGTGCGAGAGCTCGAACTTTCCCCGGCGGTCTGCGACCGCGCCGGTGAACGCGCCGCGGACGTGGCCGAACAGCTCACTCTCGATCAGCTCCTCGGGAATCGCCGCGCAGTTCACTTCGATGAACGGGCCGGTGCGCCGGCGGCTCATCTGGTGGATGTTCCGCGCGACAAGCTCCTTCCCCGTGCCGTTCTCGCCGTAGATGAGTACGCGGCCGTTGGTGGGCGCCGCCATCGCGACCTGCTCGCGGAGCTGCACCATCGCGTAGCTCTCCCCGACCATCGTGTGCTGCGCGTCGACACGCGCGCGGAGCGCCTGGTTCTCGGCCTCGAGATGCCGCTGGCGCAGCGCGTTGCGGACGACCAGCACGGTTTTTTCCAGCGACAACGGCTTCTCGACGAAGTCGAACGCGCCCATCTTGATCGCGCGGACCGCGGACTCGATGTTGCCGTGGCCGGAAATCATGACGACCTGCGACTCGATCTGCCGCTCGCGCATCCGCGCAAACGTCGCCAGGCCGTCCATTCCGGGCAGCCAGATGTCGAGTACGACGACGTCGTACGCCTGGCGGCCAAGACGTTCCAGGCACGCCTCGCCGCTGTCGACGGCGTCGACCTCGTAGCCTTCGTCACGCAACACGCCTCCCAACGCGCTGCGAACGCCCGGCTCGTCGTCAACGATGAGGATTGATGGCATCAGCCTGACTGCCGCAGTTCACTCTTCTATCTTCCCTCTTCTCGGTTCGTGTTCAAGTCCGGTTCGCGATTCGGAGTTCGGGGTTCTGATGCGCGCGGACGCGCAGACCCGGAGCGCGGAACTCAGAACATCGAACCCGGTACCGAAGATGAACTCGAGCGGAGAAGCGAGAACCCAGAACCGTGAACGACACGTTCAGCAAGGCAGTTCCACGGCGAAGCGTGTTCCTCGGGGTGTGTTGTCCGTCACGTCGATGCTGCCTCCGTGCTCGGCGACGATGCGGCGGACGATGGCGAGACCGAGGCCACTGCCGCGCCTCTTGGTGGAGTAGTACGGGAGGAACAGCTTGTCGCGCTCGGACTCCGGAATGCCAGGGCCATCATCGGCCACGATGATTCGAACCAGGTTGTTCGATGGATCATGCTGCGTTTCGATCGCGATCGTCCCTCGCTGCTCCATCGCCTCGATGGCGTTGTCGACGAGATTAATCATGACGCGGCGGATCTGTTCGGGGTCGACGGACACCTTCGGCAGCGACGCGGCAAAGCAGGGACGGATGTCGACGTTGGTAAAGATGCCCTGATAGAGGCTGAGGACATCAGTGAGCAGATCGTGAAGATCCGTGGACGTCGCGCGGGGAGCGGGCATGCGCGCGAACTGCGAGAACTCGTCGACGAGCGCCTTGAGCGACTCGACCTCGGCGACGATCGTCCCGGTGCACTCTTCGACCAGCGCTTTCGTCGGCTCCGGCGCGGACGAGAGGTGCCGGCGCATCCGCTCGGCCGACAGCTGGATAGGCGTCAGCGGATTCTTGATTTCGTGGGCGAGCCGGCGCGCCACCTCGCGCCACGCGGCGACTTTCTGCGCGCGAATCAGCGGCGTGACGTCGTCGAACACAATCACGACGCCGTCGGACCCGCCGTCTTCGCGTCGGAGCGGCGTGGCCATCATGGCGAGGTGCAGCTCGCGCCCGCCGCGCGTCATCGACACGTCGCGCGGGTGCACGTCGTTGCGGCTCCGGAGCGCTTCGTCGATCACCTCCGCCAGCGGCTTGAGCTCGGGGTCGGCAAATGCCGTTCCCGCGGGCAGGCCTGCGGCCGACGCGTCGACGCCAAGGAGGCGCGCCGCAGCGGAGTTCGCGGTGCGGATGCGTCCTGCCGCATCGACCGAAATCACGCCGGTTGCAATGCGATCGAGAATTGTCTCGATGTAACGACGCCGCCCCTCGACGTCCAGGTGCTTGCGCTCGAGATCGACCGCCGAGCGCTCGAGTCGTTGCCGGCTCGTCGCCAGATCGCCGGCCATGCTGTTGAACGCGTCGATCAGCGAGCCGAATTCGTCCTGCGTCTCGGGAACGACACGATGATCGAGGTGACCGGCCCCAATCTCCTTCGCGGCGGTGGCCAGCAACTGAATCGGACGCGTGATGCGTTTGGCCAGGTACAGCCCCATCCAGGTGGAGCCAATCAGGATCATCAGCGTGAGCATCAGGAAGAACGACAGGTAGACGCCCGCGAGTGGCTGCTTGAGCACCTGGAGCTGCTGATACGCCTCGTATGCCGCGGTCATCCGTCGGGCACGCGAGGCGAATTCGCTAGTCAGGTACTCGCTTGCGATCACGACGCCACGTACCGGGCCGTTGGCAGCGGAGCGAATCGGGACCGCGGACCGGATCAGATTGCCTCCGCCTGGTAGCTGGTCGACGACGTGTGTTTCGGTGCCTGCAGCAACGGTTCGCTCCGCCAGCACGGCCGCCGATGCGCGCGAGTAGTCGCGCGGCAACGTGGCCCCCGACATGTCCACGACTGGCAGCACCTGCCGCGAGCCTCCCACGTCCGCAACGCGATAGACCTCGGCCAGCGCGACGCGCTCCTGGAGAACGTCGCCAGCGATGACGTCGCGTACGGCGGTCGAGGATGCCGTCAAATCCATTGTCGCAAGCGCGCGCGCCATCCGCTGCGCCTGCGTCGACACGAGGCGCTGCTGCTCCTGGTAGTAATCGCCGGCAATCGCGTTCGCCGATGACAGCACGTCGTTCATCGGCGCGTTGAACCAGCGATCCACGCTGTTGCGGATGACCTCGCTGCCAACGATCAGCACGAGCACCGCCGGGATGATGGTCATCCCGAGGAGCACGGCGACGAGCTTGCCGCGGAACCGGGCGAATGGGAGCCCGCGCCGCCGCTCGACAAACAGCTTGACGATGTTGCGCGCGAGGACGAAGACGAGCGCGACGAGGATCGTGAGGTTCGTCGCCGACAGGGCGTAGAGGACGAACTCGGTGAGGAAATCCGGCGCCAGGCGTGCCGACCGCGAGGCCAGCGTGAGCAGACCAGCCAGCACGGCGAGAAGAAAGACGATTCCGGCGACGATGAGGCGGGTGTTGTCGCGGAACGGCTTTCGCACGCGGGGCCCGGAGCTGCGCCGGACTGGCGCGGGCGCCGGGCGCGGAGGAGGTGGAACGGCGACCGACCCTCCGCTAGTCCTTCGCATTCAGAAGATCTTTGAGCTCGGTCATGAATTCGCCGATGTCGCGGAAGTGGCGGTACACCGACGCGAAGCGAACGTAGGCGACCTTGTCGAGTCGCTTGAGCTCGTCCATGACGAGGCGGCCGACTTCGTCGGTGGCCATCTCCTTCTCGGGCCGCTCCTGAAGGGTCGCTTCGATCTTGTCGGCAACGCCTTCGAGCGCAGCGACGCTGACCGGCCGCTTCTCGCACGCCTTGAGGAGGCCCGCGATCAGCTTCTGCCGTTCGAAGCGTTCGCGCGTGCCGTCTTTCTTGATCACCATGTACGGGATCTCGTCGATCCGCTCGTAGCTGGTGAATCGGCGACTGCAGTCGAGGCATTCGCGCCGGCGGCGAATCACCTCGCCCTCCTTGCTCTCGCGCGAGTCGACGACCTTATCGCCCAGATGGCCGCAGAACGGGCATTTCATCGGTTTCCGCCGTCTCCTCCTGGCGTGCGGCGCCGGCCAGCCGGCCCAGGCCCGCCACGCTCAAGCCGTCTCTGGCCATGATGACCACCCCGGGCACCAGGCTCGTGAAAAACGTCACCGCATGAAGCACAAGCGCGGCGCTCACGGCCGCATTGTTCGGCGCGCGGAAAAAAGTCGTAACCGCGATCCGATACGCCTCGTGAAAGCTCCCGATCCCACCCGGCGTCGGCACCGCGACCCCAATCACGAGCAGAGCCTGCACCAGGAAGCTCGCGGACACCGGAATCAGGATGCCGAACGCGCGCGTGACCAGCCACGCCTGCACTGCGATGGTCACCCAGATTGGAAACGACCAGACGAACGCGATCGCCAGGTCGCGGGGCTCCCGCGCCACCGCGAACCCCTCGCTGAAAGTGCGCGCCAGCCGGCCGAGCGCGTGTGCCACGCGGTGCGGCAGGAGCCGGTCGCTGCGCGCCACGAGCCGCCCGATCCGCTCCGGATGCGTGGCCAGCGTCCACATCACCGCCATCAGCGCAACCACGACACCCGCGGCCATCGTGGCGGACGCTTGAATCGGCGCCAGCAATCCCGGCGGCAGAATCGCGCGGCCGTCGAAGAACCAGACGAAGGCGGCCAGCAGCGTCAGCACCGCGACGAGATCGAGCGCCCGCTCCATCACGATCGTCGCGAACACCGAGGCGCCGTTGAGGCCCTCGCTGCGCGCCACGAGATACGGCCGCAGTACGTCGCCGGCGCGCGCCGGCAGGAGCGCAAGCGCCGCGAAGCCAAGAATCGTCGCGCGCAGCACCGGGCCGAACCGCGTCGGTCCGATCGGGTCCAGCAGATATCGCCACCGGATCGCCCGCATGATCGGCATGATCGCCGCGAGCAGGACGGCCCAGACGATCAGGTCAACTCGTGCGTGCGCAATCTCTCCCGCAACCGCCTTGAGGTTCGCGCGACTGAGGAACCATGTGAAAAGGGCGATCGCCAGAAGCGTCACCAGCGCTGTACGGATCCTCATTCGCGGTTCAGGGAACCTACACAATATATCAGGCTCCTCGCGCGCGACCGCCGGCGCTGTTGCGTACGCTTGCGGGCGCCGCACCATCCCGATAAGATGCGCGTTTCCCGCAATCCTTCGACTCTCGCTCAGGGTTGTCCGAGCGAGTCGAGGGACAAGGACACCTGTTGCCACTCGCTGCGCCTGTCATCCATACACGTTTGAACGGACTCGCGCCGCATCGACAGGGCAAGGTGCGCGACATCTACGAACTCGACGACCGGTTGCTGATGATCGCCACCGATCGCATCTCCGCGTTCGACTACGTGCTCGCCTCGGGCATCCCCGACAAGGGCAAAGTCCTCACGCAGCTCTCGGCCTTCTGGTTCGAGCAGACGCGCGACATCGTTCCCAATCACGTCATCAGCACCGACGTCGCTCACTATCCCGTGGAATTTCGCGCGGATGCCGCGCTGCTCGCCGGGCGATCGATGCTGGTGCGTAAGACGAGCCCAGTCCCGATCGAATGCGTGGCGCGCGGGTATCTCTCGGGCTCGGGCTGGAAGGACTACGTCGCGACCGGTGCCGTGTGCGGTGTCGCGCTGCCGGCCGGCATGCGCGAATCTGATCGGCTGCCGCAGCCGATCTTCACGCCCGCAACGAAAGCGACGAGCGGACACGACGTCAACATCAGCGAAGCCGAGGCGGGACGGCTCGTCGGAGAGACGTTGATCGCGACGTTACGCCGGCTGACGCTGGAGTTGTACGCTTTCGGCACCGCGCACGCGGAATCGCACGGCATCATTCTGGCAGACACCAAGTTCGAGTTCGGGCTGACCGAAGACGAGTCGGTGATGCTCATCGACGAAGTGATGACGCCGGATTCTTCGCGGTACTGGCCCAAGGATCAGTACCGCCCCGGCGGGCCGCAGCCAAGCTTCGACAAGCAGTACGTGCGCGACTACCTCGAGCAGATCAAGTGGAACAAGCAGCCTCCGGTTCCCTCGCTGCCCGACGACGTCGTGAGGCGAACACAGGAGAAGTACCTCGAGGCCTTCACGCGTCTTGCCGGGCGGCCGCTGCAGTGAGGCCGGAGCCTTGTATGCCTGGTGCGTTCGGACCCGGCATCGACGGCCGGGAAAGCGGGAAAGAAGGTACGTGTCATGGCACTCCGTGATCAGCTCGAGCGCCTGGTCGACGAAATGGTCACCAAGGGCATCCGCTACGACGAAGCGCAGCGCGAATTCGAGAAGAAGTTCATCGCGCAGGTACTGCTCAAGGCCGACGGGAACCTGGGCAAAGCCGCGGATCTGCTCGGCATCCACCGCAACACGCTCGCGCGCAAGATGAGCGAGTACCGCCTCCGCCGATCCTGATCGCCTCATCCGGCCCTCTTGACACATCATTTTCGCGACCGCTAGAATTAGCAGTTGTCCACGGTGAGTGCTAACTCACCGTACGTGCCGGATCAATCCCAGAGGATTCGCGCCGCGGCCTTCCGGCCGGGCGCCCGCTACCAGACAGTTGGAGTCGACCACATGAAAGTCAGACCGCTACACGACCGCATCATCGTTCAGCGCATCGATGAAGGCGAACAGAAAGTCGGCGGAATCATCATTCCCGACACCGCCAAGGAAAAACCGCAGCAGGGCAAGGTCATCGCCGTCGGGCTCGGCAAGCGTGAGAAGGCCGAGCGCGTGCCGCTCGACGTGAAAGAAGGCGAGACGATTCTCTTCGGCAAGTATTCCGGACAGGACATCAAGCTCGATGGGCAGGAATACCTCATCATGCGCGAAGACGAAGTGCTCGCGGTGCTCGATTCGAAATAACTGAGGTCAAGACACATGGCAAAACAGATTATTTACGGCGAGCAGTCGCGACAGGCAATCCTCCGCGGCGTCAACCAGCTCGCCGACGCGGTAAAGGTCACACTCGGACCCAAGGGACGCAACGTCGTCCTCGACAAGAAGTTCGGATCGCCGACGATCACCAAGGACGGCGTCACCGTCGCGAAGGAGATC
>DAIRVG010000039.1:28263-41026 GCA_036802945.1 Vicinamibacterales bacterium | reverse complement strand
TCGCCGCCGGTGATCCCAAGCTGGACACCGGCGCCGATCAGGCTCAGCACGATCCAGACGGCCACCACCCACTGCTGACCCGGTGCCGGGTTGAGCGGATACGCCACCCACACGTCACCGCTCGTCGCGGCCCTGAGCGCTGCGCGGTCGCCGACCAGCGCCATCGCCCCGACGATCATCGTCCACGCGCCGCCGAACGCGGTGCCCACGATGATGAAATAGCGCTGGAGATAGGTGGCCCCGACGGCACCCGCGACCGAGAAGAGGATGACGACGAACACGCTGGGATCGCGATCGCCCGCCGAGAAGACGAGGTTGGCGATGACCGCGCCGAGTCCCGCTCCGACCAGCGCCACGCCGACGAAGTACGCCGCGATCAGGACGAACGCGCCGACCAGTCCGCCGACCACGGCCGCGATGAGCATGAGGCCGGTGTCGCTGACGCCGAACAACGAGCTGGCCGCCAGCGCGCCCAGGATGAACCCGAAGATCGCGAGGACCGTGCGGAACAGGCGATAGCCGAAGAAGCAGGAGATGATGCCGCCACCCAGGAGGATCGCGGCAGCAGGCAATTGATAGGACGCAGGGAGCATTTTGGGATTAGCGATTGGCGATTATTGATTGGTGATTCGTGACTCGTGATTCGTGATCAAAGGGACTCGCGATTCTAGCAACGCAATCACCAATCACCAATCGCGAATCGCGAATCATTAATCACACGTCGCCAGGAGCTTATACTTCCCGCCGCCCCTCCATTGCCCGCGACATCGTCACTTCATCAGCGTATTCGAGGTCGGAGCCGACGGGAATCCCCATCGCGATGCGCGTGACCCGTACGCCGAGTGGTTTCAGCAGCCGCGCGAGGTAGAGCGCCGTCGCCTCTCCTTCCACGTTCGGATTGGTCGCGAGAATCACTTCGTCCACGGCACCGTCTCCCACTCGCGACAGCAGCCCTTTGATCTTCAGATCGTCGGGCCCGACGCCGTGGAGCGGCGAGAGCGCGCCCATGAGCACGTGGTAGACGCCACGGAACTCGCGCGTCTTCTCCACGACGGAGACGTTCTGCGGCTCCTCGACCACGCAGATCAGGCGCTGGTCGCGTGACGCGCTCGTGCAGAACGCGCACGGATCCTGCTCGGTGATGTTGTTGCACACCGTGCAGTACGTGACGCGCTCCTTGATGTCGCGAATCGCATCGCAGAGCCGCTCGGCATCGTCGCGTGGATTCTTGAGAATGTGAAAGGCGAGGCGCTGGGCGCCCTTGGCGCCGATGCCGGGCAGCTTCTGCAGCTGGTCAACGAGCCTCGTTAACGGATCAGGAAGCAATGCTGAATGGCGAATTGCGAATGCATTCTACATTCAGCACTAGAAACCCGGGATTTTCAAACCGCCCATCAGTCCCTGCATCTGCTGCCCCAGCTGCTCGTCGACTTTCCGGTGCGCGTCGTTGATGGCCGCGAGGATCAGGTCCTGCAGCATGTCCACGTCGTCCTTCGAGACGACTTCCGGGTCGATCTTGATCGACTGCAGCTGTTTATCGCCGCTCACCACGACCGTGACCATGCCGCCGCCGGCGGTGGCCTCGACGCGCATGTTGGCCATCTGCTGTTTCAGGCGCTCTTGCATCTCTTGCGCCTGCTTCATCATCGCTTGAATGTTCATGACGTCTATCGTCTCCCGCTACCGTCACATCTCTTCGACATCGCGGATCTCGGCGGGGAACACGTCGAGCATCGCCTGAACGGTGGATGACGACATGGCTTCGGCCTTCAGATCGCGCTTCTCCTTCGGTGCGTCGGCTGGCGCCGGGCTGCCGACACTCGACGCGGCGGGCGCCGAGGCCGCGGGCGTCGGACCGTCAGACTGAACCGCCACAACCGACATCTTCCGGCCCGCGATTTTTTCGGCGGCCGCCTCGAGCCAGGGACGCGTCAGCTCGAGCTGCTCGCGCAGCGCGCGATGCGCCGGCAAAAAGGTGAACGTCACGCGTTCAGACGTCACCTCGATCTTCTGCGCCTGCGCCACGACCGTGTTGTAGAACAACGCCTTCTTCGCGCGGATCTCCGCAAGCAGCGGGTCTTTCAAGCCGGGATCGGGGATCCGGGATCCGGGATCCGGGGCCGAACCGGGATCGGGGATCCGGGATCGGGGATCCGGGGTTCGAGGTTCGGGACTCGTCGCACGTGGCCGGACAGGCATGGCGACACTAACCTTCGATGCGGTATCCCTTGGAAGTTGGGAGTTGGGAGTTGGAAGTTGTGCAGCCCTCCTGGGTCCCGTCGAGCCACCCGCCTGCTCGATCAGCTCCGTCAGCGGCACCAGCTTTCGCAGGTGCATCCACTTGAGCAGCACCATCTCGAAGTGATAGCGCGGATGTGATGCGGTGCGGATGTCCTGCTCCGCTTTCGACAGCAAGTCGAACGAGCGCATCAGATCCTCACGTGAAAATCGCGACGCGAGCTGCGTGAGCCGCTCGCGCTCGCCCTCGGCGAGGTCGCCGTCACCGGCGCGCGACGGATCGACGGACACGATCATCAGGTCGCGAACAGCGCGCGACAACTCGCGGCACACCAGCCTCAGGTCGTGTCCCGCTTCGACCGCTCGATCCGCAAGCGCGAACGCGGCAGGGCCGTCCTCCGCCACCACGGCGTCCAGCAGATCGAACAGCAGGTCGCGCCCGACAAGCCCCAGCACAATGGAGACGTCGTCCACGGTAATCGTCGTCCCGGCGAACGAGATGACCTGGTCGAACGCGCTCTGCGCATCGCGCATGCTGCCTTCCGCGGCGCGCGCAATCAGGAGCAGCGCCGGCTCGGACACGTCGATCCCCTCGGCATCGGCGATCTTCCGCAGGTGCGCGGCGATGAGCCTGATTGGAATCGTGCGGAACTCGAACACCTGCGACCGGGAGAGGATCGTGTCCGGAATCTTGTGCAGCTCGGTCGTCGCCATCATGAAGATGACGTGCGCGGGCGGCTCCTCGATGGATTTGAGCAGCGCGTTGAACGACGGGGTCGAGAGCTGGTGAACCTCGTCGATGATGAATACCTTGTAGCGGTTGCGGACCGGCGAGAACGACAGGCCCTCGATGATCACCTCCCGGATGGTGTCGATGCCGGTGTGGCTGGCCGCGTCGATTTCGAGAACATCGATGTCGCGGCCCTGAGCGATCTCGACGCAGGCGTCGCACTCCCCGCAGGGATCGGCGGTCGGCCCCTTCACGCACGAGAGCGCCCGCGCCAGGATGCGCGCGGTCGTCGTCTTGCCCGATCCACGCTGCCCCGCGAACACGAACGCCTGCGCGACGCGCCCGCTCGTGATCGCGTTGCGCAGCGTGCGCGTCACCCCGTCCTGTCCGATCACATCATCGAACCGCTGGGGGCGCCATTTGCGTGCAAGAACCTGGTAGGCCATTCAGAAAATCCCAAAGCCTAAAGCCCAAAACCCAAATCCCAATGTCCTTAAGACCCGAAACCAATCCCAATCTCATTCCCAACGTTGGGCTTTGGGATTTGGGTTTTGGGATTTGGGATTTCGTGTGATGAGCCCCACCGCGACCCGGTGCACCTGCGTACACCTCAGGGTCTGTTTAGCGCTGCTGCCTTCCGGCCCTGACGCGGTTCGCAGGCTGAAGTTGCACAGGGTCCGGGCCGCGGTGCGGCTCACCTCACGGAGGGCGGACCTTGTCAGGCCCGCCAAAAAATCAGTCTAACACGCCATGTCGAGGGGTGAGGAGCTGCATGGCGACGCGCTCGTAGAGCTCGACGGCGTGATGCAATTCGTCAAGGGCGACATGTTCATCGTCGGTATGGGCCACGTGGATCGAGCCCGGTCCGAGCAGCAGCGGTGTTCCCCACCGCGTCAGCAGGGGGATGTCGGTGGTGTACGGGAAGACCGCCGTCTCGAAGCCCGGAACCGTGTGCATCCGCACGGCCGGGATGTCGAGGACGGGCTCGACCGCGACGATGGTCTCGATGACCTTCAACGCGGCACGAACGGCCGCTCCGTCGCCCACGATTCGGAAGAGCAGCTCCGCGGAGGCATGCGGCGAGACGACATTCGGCGCAACACCTCCCTCGATGAGTCCGACGGTGTAGTGTGTTCGCCCAAGAATCGGATCCTCGGGCAGGGCGACTCCGCGCATCACCATCAATGCGTCGAGCAGCTTGTCAATGGCGGAATCGCCGAGCTCGGGAAACGACGAATGTGCGGCGCGGCCGCTCGCGCGCAGCCGCACGCGAAGCACGCCGCGCGTCGCCATGCCGAGGCGGTTGTCGGTCGGTTCTCCATTGATCAGGTATTTCACACCCGCCGGAGCAAGGTCGTTGGCAACGCGTGCGCCGTCGCTGCCACGCTCCTCACCGGCGACGAAGAGCATGCCAATGCGTCGTTCGCCCTTCTCTCTCAGTCGCTCAACCGCGATCACCTGCGCGGCAAGGATGCCTTTCGCATCGCACGATCCGCGCCCGAAAATCATGCCGAGCTCCCGCCGGCACGGAAAAAACGGCGGGACGCAGTCGAAGTGCGTGGTAAAGACGACCTGCGGCGGGGCATCGAGCTGCGCGAAAACGTTGAAGCGACCATCGGCGACAGGCTGCTCGACGACGCGGTACCCTCGATCGCGAAGAAACCTGGAGAGCCAGGCGCCGATTTCCTGCTCGCGGCCCGTCGTGGAATCGATGTCAACGAGCGCGCGGGTGAGATCCTCGACGCTGCGCGGACCGGCGCCTTCCGCTTCTAGCGAATCCATCGCTCGAGCTCGGTGCGCGCATCGGTCCGCTCGTCTCGATACTTCACGATGACCGGCGTCGCCAGCGACAGGCCCCAGTCCTTGCCCGCGCCAACCGTGACCGCGCGTGCCCCGGGCACGACCACAGCGCCTTCGGGTACGACGAGCGGCTGTCCGGCCTCAGGCTTGATGATGCGGCTGTTTGGAAGGTCGTAGACCGGAGTCGACCCCGTAATGATCGTCCCCGACGCGAGCACGGCACGCCTCCGGATGATCGCGCCTTCGTACACCCCGCAGTTCCCGCCGACGAGCACATCGTCCTCGATGATCACGGGCATCGCGCCGACCGGCTCGATCACCCCGCCGATCTGCGCAGCGGCGCTGAGATGGACGCGCTTTCCAATCTGCGCACACGAGCCGACGAGCGCATGGGAATCGACGAGCGTGCCGTCGCCAACCCAGGCGCCCACGTTGATGTACATCGGTGGCATGCAGATGACGCCAGGGCCGAGGTAGGCGCCTTCCCGTACTGACGAACCGCCAGGCACGATTCGTACGCCGCTCGAAGGATCGAAATGTTTGAGCGGCAGCGTGTCCTTGTCGAAGAACGGCCAGCGTCCTTTCGCAACACCCATGTCCACGATGTCGCCGAAGCGGAAGCCAAGGAGGATCCCCTGCTTGACCCACACGTTGACGCGCCATCCTGTGGGAGACGATTCATCAGGCTCGGCGGCGCGGACCTTCCCGAGCGACAGCTCGTCGCGCAGGCGCAGAAACGTATCGCGCGCTTCGTCTCGAGGCGCGCTGCTTCCCAGCTCGAATAGGGTTGTGACGCGGTGTGAGAGATCGCTCATCGGGCTGTGGGCCGAGCCGTTTACCTCGCCGAAGACGCAACGCGGCGAAGGCCGGTCAGCCTCGCCTCATACTCGCGCGGCCGCTCCGAGCATTTTGAGGTTCTGGAGCACGCGCATGATCTTGTCACGCGCGGCGGGGCTCGGTGGAACGAGCGGGAGTCGATAGTGCTCTTCGAGGAGTCCCATCGCCGCCATCGCGGCCTTCAGCGGGATCGGGTTCGATTCAATGAAGTTCACCTGGCAGAACGGCAGCAGCCACGTGTGCAGCCGGCGCGCCGACGTGAAATCGCCCTTCTCCGCCATCTCGACGATCTGCACCATCTCCGCCGGCGCCGCATTCGACGCCACGGAAATCACGCCGCGCCCGCCGATCGCCATCGCCGCCACCGTCAGCGGATCGTCTCCGCTCAACAGGATGAAATCGTCGGGAACCGACGCAAAGATCTCGCACATCTGGACGACGTTACCCGACGCTTCCTTGACGCCAACGATGTTGGCGATGTCGGCGAGGCGAACAATCGTTGCCACCTCCACGTTGACACCGGTCCGGCCGGGGACGTTGTACACGACGATCGGAAGCGGCGTCGATTCGGCGATCGCCTTGTAGTGCTGGTAGAGGCCTTCCTGTGTTGGCTTGTTGTAGTACGGGGTGACCGACAGAATGCCGTCGGCGCCGGCCTTCTCCATGTCGTGGGCGAGCGCAATTGTGTCGCGCGTGTCGTATCCGCCCGCGCCCGCGAGCACTGGGACGCGCCCCGCGTTCTCCTCGACGACGAGCTCGACCACGCGGAGCTTCTCGGCATGGGACAACGTGGGCGCCTCGCCCGTCGTGCCGCACGGCGACAGGAAGTGAATGCCCGCGTCGAGCTGGCGGCGCACGAGACGGCGCATGGCCGCTTCGTCAATCGATCCGTCTTTTCTGAACGGCGTGACGAGCGCCGTGCCGACACCTGTAAATCGCGTTCTCATAGCTACGACCCCGGGCGGGTCTAAAGACCCGCCTCTACACTGCCCCTACTCTCCCCGAAGCACGTCCGCCATCGAATACCAGCCGCGCTTGTCCTTGATCCACTGCGCGGCAAGCAGCGCCCCCAATCCAAAGCCGCGGCGATCGCGGGCCACGTGCGTCAGCTCGATCGTATCCGACGGACCGTCGAATCCGATCGTATGTGTGCCCGGAATCGTACCCGCCCGTGTGGATGATACGTCGACGACTCGATCGTACCCGGCCCGGGTCATGGCGTCACGCAACAGGAGCGCCGTGCCCGAGGGCGCATCGCGCTTGGCGGCATGATGCAGCTCGTGAATCCAGGCGCCGTATTGCGGATACGCCCGCATCATCCGGGCCGCATCCCCCACGATCAGCTCGAATAGATTCACGCCGATCGAGAAATTCGCCGACACCACGACCCCGAGTCCGGCGCGCTCTGCCTCCGCACGGTACGCCGGCAGCAGGTCCGACCACCCAGTGGTTCCAATCACGGCGGACAGTTTGCGCTCCACGTATCGCGGGAAATTGGCCTCGAGCGCGGCGGCGCTCGAAAAATCGATCGCGACGTCCGCAGGGGCCGACCAGTCCCCATCGTCGACATCGATACGCGAGGCGATCTCCATCCCCTGCGCAACCGCCAGCTCTTCGACCAGCCGGCCCATCTTTCCGTAGCCGACGATGAGGAGCCTCACGCAAAGAACTCCTCGTGCAGCCGATCCATGGCGTGCTGGAGATCCGCCTCGCGGAGGATGACCGTGATGTTCCGCCGGGATGCCGCCTGCGAAATCATCCGAAGGGGGACCTCCTCGAACACGCCGACCGCGCGCGCGGCAATCGCCGGTTCATTGCGCAGGCGATCACCAACCGCGCACAGCAACGCCATCTCGTGCTCGATCGAGACCTGCGAGAACTCCGACAGCGCTTCCGCGATCGCCTCCAGATGGCGCCGGTCATCGACCGTCACCGACACGGTGACTTCGGACGTCGTGACCACGTCGACGGAGGTGCGATACCGCTCGAATACCTCGAACACGCGACGCAGGAACCCGTAGGCCATCAACATGCGGCTCGACGTGATGTCGACCACCGTCAGGTCGCGCTTGCAGGCGAGCGCTGTGAGCGGCGTGGATCCAGGCGTTGGCTCGGCAGTGATCATCGTGCCCGAACCCTCCGGCTTCCGCGCGTTCAGGATCCGCACGGGAATATTGCGCTCGACGGCGGGAAGAATCGTGCTTGGGTGCAGCACCTTCGCGCCAAAATACGCCAGCTCCGCTGCCTCCGCAAACGAGAGCTGCGGCACAAGGCGCGGCTTGGCGATGAGGCGGGGATCCGCGGTCAGCATGCCGTCGACATCGGTCCAGATCTGAATTTCGTCGGCGCCGATACCCGCTCCAACCAGGGCCCCCGAATAATCCGATCCACCGCGGCCCAGGGTCGTCGTATGCCCCTCGAGCGTGGAACCGACGAAGCCCCCCAGCACCGGGATCCGTCCAGCGTCGATCACCGTGAGCACCGAGGATCGCAGCGCCGCGTTGGTTTCGTCGGCCAACGGCACGGCCCGGGTGTGGTCGTTGTTGGTGACGATCGCGCGTCGCGCGTCCACCCATTCCGCGGGCAAGCCGCACTGTGTCAGCGCGGCGGCAACGATACGCGAGCTGAGCAGCTCACCAGCCGCGGCCATGACGTCGAGCGTGCGTGGCGACACTTCGCGAAGCACGGAGAGCGCCTTCGCAAGAGCAACGAGATCATCGAACTGCGCATTGATGCGAGTCCCGAGATCGCCCGCGGCGTCCTGCGGCGCGAGCGCGTGCGCCGCCGACAGGTGGCGTTCGCGCAGCTGCTCGAGACGCGGCAGCGCATCATTCACGCGGCCGGCGCCGCCCGCCGCGGCGATCGCCAGCAGCGCATCCGTCACGCCGCTCATGGCGGATACAACGACCGCCGGTCCGCGGCCGTCACGCGTTCGTGCAGTGCGAACGATCTGAATCAGCCGTTGAATAGCGTCTGGGTCTGCGACGGAAGTGCCGCCGAATTTCTGGACGACCATTGGAAAGGCGTTAGGGGTTAGGGGTCAGGGGTTAGTAATTGGTGGAACCGGATTCTATTTATATACGAAAAGGCTCGGGTGGCCGATCGAGCGGGCGACGTAATTTCTACATCCTGACTGCGTCAGAGCTTGAACGGACGAGACGGGCTGCAAACACCTCTGCCGACAGAGGCTTACGTCGCGGGTCTGGTGAAAACGATCGCGGCACTCTGCTTGGACCTCGTCGTCCCAGCCGCGGAGGTGGCCATGCAGTCAACCGTGCTGATCATCGAAGCGCGCAGCGAAGTGGCCGCCGCCCTGGAAGCCGTCCTTGCCGCGGCGAACCTCGCGTCTGTGGTGGTGCCGCATCTCGAGAAACTGAGCGACGTCGAGATTTCGCCCGCAGCCATTCTCGTACGCGTCGCGTTCGAAAGCGCCAATGATCCACCCCATGCCGCCATCGCCAGGCTTCCACCTGATAGACCGCCCGTCGTGGCGATTGCGTGGGAAGACGACGAATTCGCGGAGGCGGAAAAGCTGAAATGCGACGTCATTCTCCGCGCGCCGCATGACATCCCCCGTCTCTGCGAAACGCTGACGCGGGTCGCCAGAGCTTAACGTTTGCGCTGCGCGGTTTTGCGCGTCCGTGGCGAGAGGTGTTGCTGCGCGGCGTTGCGCTGCTCGGTGAGTTGGCGCATCACTTCGCTACGGAGCCGGGCGGCTTCCGACAGGACGTCGTTCAGTCTGTCGAGTACTTGTTTGAGCTTTTCTGGACTGATGGGGGTACGGTCGTCCGCCATTCGTGCCGTAAAGACTACCGATGGCAGTGGCACCCGTAAAGCTCAACTAGGATAATCGGCCCTGTGACTCCACGCCTTCTCGACCGTGAGCGCATCGTCGCCGGCCCCGGCTTCAATCGGTGGCTCGTGCCACCTGCCGCGCTCGCGATTCATCTCTGTATCGGCATGGCGTACGGGTTCAGCGTGTTCTGGCTGCCGCTCTCCCGCGCGCTCGGCATCACCAAACCAGTCATCTGTCCGGACCTCACGTTGACGGCCGCGCTCTTCACCACTGTGTGCGACTGGCGCGTCAGCGATCTGGGATGGATCTACACGCTCTTCTTCGTCTTTCTTGGCTCATCGGCCGCGCTGTGGGGTGGATGGCTCGAACGATCAGGTCCGCGCAAAGCAGGTGTCGTGGCGGCCATCTGCTGGTGTGGGGGGATCGTCATCGCCGCGGTCGGCGTGATCTTCCACCAGTTGTGGATCATGTGGCTGGGCGCAGGCGTCCTGGGTGGGATCGGCCTGGGTCTCGGCTACATCTCTCCCGTCTCGACTCTCATCAAGTGGTTTCCCGACCGGCGCGGCATGGCAACCGGGATGGCGATCATGGGATTCGGCGGCGGCGCGATGATCGGCGCTCCGCTCGCCGACCGCTTGATGACCCATTTCCGCACGCCGACGTCCGTCGGCGTATGGCAGACATTCCTCGTGCTCGCCGGCCTCTATTTCGCCTCGATGATGGCCGGTGCGTTTGCGTACCGCGTGCCTCCGGCGGGATGGCGGCCTCGAGGCATGACCTCCGCGCCAGGGCAAGCGATGGTGACGACCAGGAGCGTCCATCTTCGCGACGCGCACAAGACGAAGCAGTTCTGGCTGATCTGGGCGGTACTTTGTCTGAACGTCAGCGCCGGCATCGGGGTGATCGGCATGGCCTCGCCGATGCTCCAGGAGATTTTTGGCGCGAGTGCGGCGGTGGCCGCGGGATTCACCGGACTGATTTCGCTGTTCAACATCGGCGGGCGCTTTTTCTGGGCGTCGCTCTCCGATCGCATCGGCCGCAAGGCGACCTATTACACCTTCTTCATCCTCGGCATCGCGCTCTATACGCTCACGCCCACGGCGGCGCGAACCGGCAGCCAGGCGGCGTTCGTGCTCGCGATCTGCGTCATCGTCTCGATGTACGGCGGCGGGTTCGCAACGATCCCCGCGTACCTCGCTGATATCTTCGGCACGCAGTTCGTGGGCGCCATTCACGGACGGCTGCTCACCGCCTGGTCGACCGCCGGCATCATCGGTCCCGTGGTCGTGAACTACATTCGCGAGTACCAGCGTGAAATCGGCGTGCCGTGGGCGCGGGCGTACGACGTCACCATGTACATCCTCGCTGCGATGCTCGTGTTCGGACTGATCGCAAACGCGCTCGTCAAACCGCTTTCCGATCGATGGTTCATGACCGACGAAGATCTGGCGGCGCTACAGGCGCGCGGCAGCCGTCGGTCAGACGCCGATCAATCCAAGGCCCTCGGGATCGGGCCGGGTGGACTCGACGGGCGGACCGCTCTTGCGTGGACGGTCGTCGCCGTACCGATTGCCTGGGGTGTCTGGGTCACCCTCTCCCAGGCGCTCATCCTGTTTGCGAATCGGATCTAACGTTTAGCCGCAAAGCTCACAAAGGTCACTATGTTCTTCCTTTGAGATCTGTGTCCTTTGTGGCCAATCCGTCTTCGTGGCCCTCGTGGCCGTCGCCGCGCATGCGTTAGACTTTATCGTCATGAATGTAGGGCTCATCGGGTGGCGCGGAATGGTGGGATCGGTCCTCGTGCAGCGGATGCGCGAGGAAGGCGACTTCGATCACATCGAACCAGTCTTTTTCTCGACCTCGCAGGCCGGTGCAGCCGCGCCTGCGATCGGTAAGCGCGTCCCCCTCGTCAAGAATGCCAAGGAGCTGTCCGAGCTCACGGCCATGGACGTCCTGATCTCCTGCCAGGGCGGTGAATACACGTCGGAGATGTATCCGAAGCTCCGGGAGGCCGGCTGGCAAGGCTACTGGATCGACGCCGCGTCCACGCTGAGAATGGCCGACGATGCGGTCATCATTCTGGATCCAGTGAACCGCGACGTGATCGACCGGGCGATGGAGCGCGGCATCAGGAACTACATCGGCGGCAACTGCACGGTGAGTCTGATGCTCATGGCGATGACCGGGCTGTTCCGAGCGGGGCTGGTCGAATGGATGACCTCGATGACCTACCAGTCGGCTTCAGGCGCGGGCGCACAACACATGCGCGAGCTCGTCGCACAGATGGGACGGACGTATGCGCCCGTCCGAGCGATGCTCGAGGATCCCGCGTCCGCCATTCTCGATATCGACCGCTCCGTGGCGGAAACGATTCGCAGCGCCGACTTCCCGATCGCGCATTTCGGTCATCCGTTGGCGGGAAGCCTCCTCCCGTGGATCAACGGGGATCTCGGCAACGGGCAGAGCCGCGAGGAATGGAAGGGACTGGCGGAGACGAACAAGATCCTCGGCCGCACGAAGGAACCGATCCCCGTGGACGGGATCTGCGTACGCGTCGGTGCGATGCGGTGCCACAGCCAGGGCCTGACCATCAAGCTGCGGCGCGATCTGCCGCTCGCCGAGATTGAGGCGATGCTGGCCTCCGCCCATGAATGGGTGCGTGTCGTGCCCAACGAGAAGGAGGCGTCGCTGCGCGAACTGACACCGGCGGCGGTCACCGGCACGCTGAGCGTTCCGATCGGCCGACTTCGCAAGCTGGCGATGGGCGGCGAGTACCTCGCGGCGTTCACCGTGGGCGATCAACTCCTCTGGGGCGCGGCCGAGCCGCTGCGCCGGATGCTGCGTATCATCCAGAGTGCGCCCGTGGCTCGTCAGGCGGCTGCCGCCGGCGCAGCGCGCGCGTAGCCAGACCCTTCGTTCCCGTCTCAGGCAACGATCCGCCTGCCCACTCCGTCTCTCCATGAAGAGGCAGCCCGCCTTCGCTCGTGCGAGCGTCGGCGGGACAAGCCATCTTCGGAGGCGGAATCATGGCATGTGGAAGAAATCTTCGGACGACGGTCGCGGTGCTGATGCTGACGGGCTCTCTGATGGGAGCGGTCGCCTGCGCATCGGCGACGCCGCGGGGACGTGTGTACCTTCGCGTCGGACCGCCGGCGCAGATTGTGGAAACGCGCGTCGTGTCGCCCGGACCGGGATATGTGTGGTTACCGGGGTTCTACCGCTGGGAAGGACGCAACTACGTGTGGATGCCTGGCCGCTGGGATCGGGCGCCGCGCGCACACGCGAGGTGGGTGCCAGCCCACTGGGTGCACGACCGACGTGGGTGGTTCATGGCCGAAGGTCACTGGCGGTAGGGCGATCAC
>DAIRVG010000039.1:1472-28163 GCA_036802945.1 Vicinamibacterales bacterium | reverse complement strand
GCACGACCGACGTGGGTGGTTCATGGCCGAAGGTCACTGGCGGTAGGGCGATCACGTCCTGGATAAGGCGTCGGCCGGCGGCGAGCCCAGGACGTCTCCCGCCGATACGAGCCCGGCAGACAGCGGGCAAATCCATTTAGCACTGCGCGTTTCGATATAGTCTGTCGCGGCGATGACCCTGCTGGCATCCTCCGCGTTCTTCCTCTCTGGTTTTGCCGCGCTCCTCTACCAAGTGAGCTGGCAGCGCATGCTCGTCATCTTCTCCGGCGCCGACGTGTACTCCGCCACGCTCATCGTCGCGGCGTTCATGGGCGGGCTCGGTGTCGGGAACCTTGCAGGCGGGCATGTGGCGGATCGGACTTCGGCGCGAATGTCGCTTGTGCTCTTTGCGTCGGCCGAGCTCGCGATCGCAGTGTTTGGGTTGTTTAGCGCGTCGCTGTACTACGACTTCCTGTACCAGCAACTCGGACATTTCGACATCGCGCCCCCGGTGATGGGCGGCGTCCTTTTCATCAGTCTTCTGTGGCCGACCTTTTTCATGGGAGCGTCGCTCCCCCTGCTGGCGCGGACGCTGACGCAGCGGGTCGATCGCGCCGCGTCGGTCATTGGCGTGCTGTACGGCGTCAATACCCTTGGCGCCGCCGCCGGGGCCGTGTTGTCGACATGGTGGCTGCTCCCTCACCTCGGGCTCGAAGGAAGCGTCAGGGTCGGCGCCCTCTTGAACACCATTTGCGCCGCGGTGCTGTTCCCGCTTGCCGTCGCACTGAAGCGGGCGCCGCCTCCGCCTCAAGTCCGCGAGCACGAGGCAGCCCCGACGTGGTCCACCGACGCCACTAACGGCCCGGCCTTCGGCTTCTGGGTCTGGGCAGGTATCTTCGGGCTTTCAGGAATGCTGGCGCTGTCGCTTGAGATCGTCTGGTTCCGTCTGCTCGGCGTGATGATGAAGTCAACCGCGTTCACATTCGGAACGCTCCTCGCGTTGTATCTCGCGGGAATAGGCCTGGGCGCGCTGGCGGGCAGCTTCATGGCGCCGCGCGTGCGCAGGCCGGCGATCGCCTTCCTCTCGCTCCAGGCTGCGGCGGCCGTCTGTGCGTGCGTGCTGTTGACGATCTTTCTCCGCAGAGTCGACAACATTCCGCAAGTCTGGGCCTACCTGGCGAGTTACGAGCCGATGAGCGTTCGCGAGCAGATCGCGCAGCTGCAGGGGGCACTCTTCGGTGCTCCGGCCGCCCCGACCCCAGCGATGTTTCTCACCATGTACTTTGGCGTCCCCGCCGCTCTGGTCGTTCCGTCGACACTGTTGATGGGATGCAGCTTCCCGATGCTGCAGCGGGTGGTGCAGACCGATCTTCGACATGTCGGGAGACGCGTGGGTGCGTTGCTGCTCGCCAACGTCGTCGGGAGCATGGTGGGCACGGCTGTCACGGGGTGGCTGCTGCTCGATCTGCTTGGCACCGCTGGCACGTTGCGGCTCATTGCCGTCGCGAGCGGCCTGTTCGCGGTGCTTGCAGTCGTTCTGATAGGACGCGAGGCACACTGGACCGCACGACGCGCGCAGGCGGCGGCGGGCGCGAGCCTGGTGGTCTACGCTGCAGTGCTCCTGGGCATGCCAGACACGAGGACGCTCTGGACCAGACTGCACGCCGCGTCGCCCGATCGGGTGATCTTCGGCGAGGACGGATCGGGCGTGTCAGTCGTGAAGACGCAGCCGACCAACGCCGTTGTATTCGTGAACGGCGTGGGCCAGAGCGAGATCCCGTACGGCGGCGTCCATACGGCACTCGGAGCACTGCCGGCGTTCATTCACCCCGCACCGAAAGCGGCGGCCATCATCGGCCTCGGCTCGGGCGACACCGTCCATGCGGTGGGGGGCCGCCGGGATCTCGAGACCATCACCTGCGTGGAGATCATCAAGTCGCAGATCGTCACATTGCGCGCGCTGGGTGCGGCGTGGCCTTACGAAGGTCTGAAGCACCTGCTCGCCGACTCCCGTGTGCAGCATCTCGCCGGCGATGGCCGCATCCACCTGATGCGCGGTGGTGCGCGATACGACATCATCGAAGCCGACGCACTCAGGCCGAGCAGCGCCTACTCGGGCAATCTCTACTCGGAGGCCTATTTCATGCTCGTCAGGGATTCGCTGAAGGCGAATGGGCTTGCGGCGACGTGGGCACCGACTGTGCGCGTGCACAGCGCGTTCGTGCGTGTCTTCCCGTACGTCGTAAGCGTGCCCGGAATCCTGATCGGCAGCCGGTCGCCCATCGATCTGGATCGAAATGCCATCGCAGCGCGTCTCGCGGCGTCGGGTGCGCGCGAATACTACGCCGCCGCCGGCATCGACATCGAACGCATGTTCGCGCAGTACCTGAGGGAACCGGCGCGGTACGGTCCCGGGTTCTCCCGCGAGTCCCTCGGCGATTTCAACACCGACCTGTTTCCAAGGGACGAATTCGACTTGAGCCCGCCCGCGAAATAGGACTCAGCGAACGCGCCGCGAGTCGAGCACGCCCATCAGCGAGCCGGCTGCATCCCGCAGGCCCGATACGCTGCCGCGCCGTCAGACGAGGACAGGTAACTCAAAAGCGCTTTCGCGGCTTCCGGCGCTTTTGCGCGGGAGGAGATGAAACCCACGAGCGCCGTCGGCGTGGAGATCTCACGCGGCAGCTGACCGACCACGTCCACTCCGGGATCGTTGATCTCACTGGCGAACGTGATGGCAACATCGATGTCGCCCCTCGTCAGCAGCTGCATCAGGCTGACGCCTTGAACGCGTTTCACCTTCGGCTTCATCTCATCGAGGATGCCGAGCTGCGTCTGCGTCTTGTCGAAACTCACGCCCGCGGCGCCGCCCAATCCGCCGGCGCCGTCGGGATAGGAGATCGCCTTGGCCGCGAGCAGCATCCGCTTGACCGCGTCGGGCGTCGAGATGTCCGGCTTTGGCTCCCCCTTCCGGACGACTACCATGATCGCGACGCTCGCCAGCGGGGTTTCGGTGGCGGGAGTGACGTTGCCCGACGCGATGACGTCCTGATAAGGCGGCTGCACGATCGGGACGTCGAACGCCGCGCCGCGCACGACCTGCTGATGCGTGGCACCGCCCGAGCCGATGGTCGCCTTCAACACGTGGCCGGTCTTCCGGTTGAAATCCGGCGTCATGCGATCGATCGGGCACCGCATGCCGCCCGGCGCGATGAGCGTGACCTCCTCTGCCGACGCGCTTTTCGAGCCGCACAACGTCAGTCCCGACGCCAGGACGAAAGTCGCCAAAAGCGTGTTTTTCATAGTTGAGAGTCTAGGACAAGTCGACGCTGAAGTGCGTGAATGAGTGTGATAGGGTAACGCCGCATCCACCCAGAACCGCGCCTTGAGAATCGCGGCGCCGCTCGAGAAGGAGGAACGTCCTGTGACGAGGAAGCGATCAACCACGTCAGCCGTAGCCGTTGGAATCTGTCTCCTGGCGTTCGCCTTCACTTCGCTCGGGCGCGCGCAAAGGACACCCGTACAAGCGGTCGATGCGAACGGCGCACCCCTCTTCAAGGTGGACCCGTTCTGGCCGAAGCCGTTGCCCAACCGGTGGGGCATGCAGCAGGTGACGGGCATCAGCGTCGATCAGAACGACCACATCTGGTTCCTGAATCGCGCGGCCGCCGCCAACCCCGATGAAACAGGCGGCGGGGACGGACGCATCGACTGCTGCGTCCGCGGCCCTGAGGTCATCGAGCTCGATCAGGAAGGAAACGTCGTCAACTCGTGGGGAGGCCCTGGCTATCACCCCCTCTGGCCAACGAATTTGCAGACGGTGATCCCGGACTCCAAAGGCTTCGTCTGGGTCGCGGGAACCGGGGCACAGGACAGCATCCTCAAGTTCACGCGCGACGGAAAATTCGTCTGGGACTTCGACCATCGTCCACCGAAGGAAGGGACCTTCAAGGAAACCAACCAGAACACGGACATGTTCGTGTCGAAAGGCCGGTTTCAGCTCGATGAATCCGCCAACGAGATTTACATCATCAACCAGAAGCGCCTGGTCGTGTACGACATGACCACCGGAGCCTTCAAACGTGGCTGGGGCGGCCATGGGATGCCGCTGAGCGAAATCACCAACGACCCCATTCCCGGGTACAAGTGGACCGGCGGCCCGCCACCTGAAGAAAAGAACTTCGTGCCCGATCTCCACTTCGCCGAGATCTCCAAGGATCGTCTCGTCTATATCGGCGAGCGCGGCCAGAATCGAATCGAGGTGTTCACGACCGATGGCAAATTCGTCAAGGAATTCTATGTGGCGCCCAACACGCCGTCACGAGGCGACGAATGCGGCGGCCTGTACCACATGAAGTTCCCACCGTGCGGCACGACGTACAAGCTGGCCATCTCACGCGACCCTCAGCAGAAATACCTGTACGTTGCTGACGGCACGAACAACAAAGTGTGGATTCTCGATCGCCAGAGCGGCAAGACGCTGGGCAGCTTCGGCCGCAACGGCACCTACGCCGGCCAGCTGCACTGGATCAACTCGATCGCGATGGACTCGAAGGGGGTCATCTACACGGGCGAAGTGGAGGAGAACAAGCGCATCCAGAAGTTCATGCCCGTCATGGCCGGGGCCCCGGCGACGCGCTGAGCCCGCACCGTAGACGTTGTTAGCTTTGCCTCCCCTGCGCGTTACAGCAGGGGAGAGCAAAGCTATGACGTCAACCACGCCGCTCGTCGTCAGCGACGACAATCCCGCCGCACACGTACTTCGGACGCCGGTTCGTTTCGGACCCGACGTCATCGACGACCGAATCTGTGGCGCCGGGCGCATGGAATTGAAGTACTGCGTACCGGCGCCGGTCTCGGAGTGCGTCCTGGACGTGGCACGCGCGCACCTCGTCCCGGACGTGCTCTCACTCGGCCCACGCCAGCGTGTCACGTCGCTGTATCTCGACACCCCGCAACTGACGTTTCTGCGCTGGCACCGCGATCGCGTGGGCGACCGCTTCAAGCTCCGGATCCGGCGCTACGGGGAACAACCGCCCTCGACGCTGTACGCCGAGCTGAAGCGAAAAACGGGGTCAGTCGTGCGCAAGCGCCGCGCGGCGTTTCCAGCCAATGCGCTCCACGCCTTTCTCGAGGGCTCGGGCGTGCCCGACAGCGCCGTTTCACCGCAAGACGCTAAGAATCTGAGGGAATTCGCATACCGTCGATGGGTATCCGGCGCCACCCCGAGAATGCTCGTCACCTGTGTCCGCGAACCGATGCGCGACCCCGACGACGAGACCGCGGTGACGGTCGATCGTGACCTCCAGTATCAGCCGACCCGCCGCGCCGATCTCGTCGGCGACGCGTGCGCCTGGCAGCCAATCCCCCTCTCCTGCGCCTCCGGACCTGCGACGGCGCTCGTGGAGCTGAAGTACGGCGTTCGACCGCCCGCATGGATGGACGCGCTGATCGTGCAGCTCGCCCCCTGGCGCGTCCCCTTCTCGAAGTACGTCGCGGCGATGAATCAGTGCGCGCCCGGGGAGATCTGCTGACGCCACCTGTTTGATTTGCCCTTGTTCGCCGTTTGATCTGATGTGACCAACTTCATAAGCGATATCAATCTGCCCGGAATAGCTGGGCTGGCCGAGGGCGCCAGCCTGCTGGCGGCCGCATGCATCGGCATCCTGGTTGTCGCCGTTCAACGCTGGACGCGACGCGAGCATCCCCTCACGCGGTCGATGGAGCAGGCGCACGTGCTCCTCTGCCTGTCTGGCGCGCTCACCATGCTCATCGTCGGCGATTCGCTGCCTCGCGCGTTCGGGATCGCCGGCGCCGCCGCCATTGTCCGCTTCCGTACGCCGGTTGAGGACCCGCGAGACATCACCGTGCTGTTCCTGTTGATGGCGCTCGGCATGTCCGCCGGCCTGGGCCTGGCGTCGGTGGCCGCGGTCGGCACGCTCTTCGTGTGTGCGTGCCTCCTTCTGTTGCCTCACAGCCAGTCCGAGCCGCCACGCTCGATGAAGGTCGCGCTCGTCGCGGAGGGGCGCCAGTTTCCGACGACGCACGTGTCGAAGGTGTTCGCCGCACACCAGATCGCGGTGGAGCCACTCGAGTTCTCGCACGGCGCTCACGCGGCCGTGCGCTACCGCGCGTTCCTGGATCGAGAGACGTCGCTCGACGAGGTCAGCGCCCAGCTGCTCGACGGTGGAACGGTCGGCATCACGTCGGTGTCGTGGGAAGCGTCGAAGAAGGGTCTGTGATCTCATGGAATTCATCAATGTGTACCAGCGGCGCGGACCTTTTAGGTCCGCGATAGTAGCGGCGTCCGCGGGAATAGCCGCGATCGTGCTGCTCGTCGCAATGCCGGCGGCCGCGCAAGAGGCGCCGGCTGAGGCCGCCGCGCCGCGCGACGGCCGGTGGAGTGTCCGCTGGGACAACCATCCTGAGGTCGAGTGGTCCGGCGGGCTGCGAATGGAATTTCGCGCGCGCCTCCAGGGTGACAGTCGCGCTTCGCGAGCCGCCGTCGAACGGGGAGATGGCGACAGATTCGACGTGGGACGCCGGCGGGTCGCCGTGGACGGCGAAATCGGCCCCGCCATTGATTTTCAGATCGAAGGCGAGATCGAGAGAACCAATCCGTGGCGCGACGTGTACGTCAACTACCGCCCGATGCGCGGTGCGCAGATCCAGGCGGGACAATTCAAGATCCCCTTCGGCCTCGAGGAGACGACCAGCGGCGGGAACCTCGACTTCATCTATCGATCGATTGTGTCAACCAGGCTCGCGCCTGGACGCGATGGCGGCGTGATGCTCCACGGCCGCGTGGCGCGGCGGACAGTCGGCTACGAGATGGGGATCTTCGCGCACGACGGCGACAACGCGCGCCCCAAAGG
Organism: Vicinamibacterales bacterium; assembly: GCA_036802945.1. GTDB lineage: Bacteria > Acidobacteriota > Vicinamibacteria > Vicinamibacterales > UBA2999 > Gp6-AA40. The sequence goes on along the minus strand of DAIRVG010000039.1, from coordinate 21,309 downwards.
CGGCACCCGGGTGTTCGGCGGTCGAACACTCGCCGGCCGCGTCACGGTGGAACCCTTTCGCCACTCGAAATCGATGATGTCTGACCTGGAGGTGGGAGTGGCGTTCACCCGCAGCTCGCTGCCGCAAGGGTTCCCAGCGGTGCGCGGCAAAAGCGTGCTCGGCGTGTCGTTCTTCGACTCCGACGTGTGGGTGGAGGGAAGCCGACGGCGGGACGGCGTGCAGGTACGGTGGCGACCCGGCCCGTTTTCGGTTGCGTCCGAGTACATCCGTGTCAGCGACGATCGACGCGGTCAGAGTCAGGCGGGCACCGATCTGCCGCCGTTGCTCGCGCGCGGCTGGTACGTGAGCGGCACGTGGGTCGTTGCGGGAGCGACAGGTGCCGCCGATGTGGATCAACCCGCCCGGCCACTGTTTCAAGGCGGCTACGGATCGATTCAAGTTGCGATGCGACTCGAGCGTTTGAGCTTCGGAAGTATCGCCGACACCAATTCGCCTTCGACAAGCCCGCGCGCCGACGTCGTGCTCGGCAACCGCGAGACCGCAATGACGTTTGGCGCAACGTGGCATCTGAACCGGTGGATCAAGATGGAAGGAAACGTGATCCGAGAGCAGATCGGCGGCACGGCGGTCAGCCCGGTGCCACACCTGCGTGTGTGGAGCCGCCTGATCCGATTTCAACTGGCCATCTGACATCAACCACATGACGAATCTCCCTTTCATTTGTCGGGCGAGCTCTTGTGGCTTGCGATTCCTGGTCGGACTGGTAGTCATCCTATTGACCTTGGGCGCGGACGGCGGTCGCGTAGCCTCGGCGCAGACGATAGAGGATCTATTCGATGACGGGACGGTGCAGGAGCTGCGACTCTCCATCAACGAGCGCGACCTGCGGGAGGTCCTCGAGCGCTATCTCGAGAACATCTACGTCCCGGCTGATTTCCAATGGCGCGACCAGCGCGTGCGGAACGTCGGCGTGCGGTCCCGCGGGCTTGCCAGTCGCAGCGCGTCGAAGCCGGGCTTGAGGATTGATTTCAATCGTTACTCCGCTGGGCAGACGTTCCTCGGTCTCGCCTCGCTCGTGCTCGACAACCTCGTCACGGACCCGGCGCTCGTGCGCGAGCGCGTCAGCATGGCCCTCTTCAAACGCCTTCGACAGCCGGCATCGCGGGAATCGTTCACCCGTCTGTACATCAATAGCGTGTACCAAGGCATCTACGCCATCGTCGAACCGGTCGACGGTCAGTTTCTTCAGCGGGCGTTCGGCGAAAAATCCGGATACCTGTTCGAGCGCCATTTCCTGCACCCGTTTCTTGGCGAGGACCTGGGCGACGAACTGACGGCGTACAGAAGAGTCTTCGAACCTCGGAACCATGAGCTCGAGGCCGACACGGTTCTGTACTCGCCGATTCGCGACCTGTTCCACGAGGTGAATCAGCCGGTCGACACGGTGTGGCGCGAGCGCGTCGGTCGATACATCGACCTGCCGCAGCTGGTCACGCACGTGGCCATCGAAACATTCCTGTCGGAGGCGGACGGGGTGCTCGGAGGCGCTGGCATGGCGAATTTCTACCTGTATCGAGGACCGTCCAGCGATCAGCACCGGCTCATCGTGTGGGACAAGGATCACACGTTTGCAGCCGTCGATTCGCCGATTTTCCTGCGCGTCGAGGAGAACGCCCTCTTCAGCCGCGCGCTCGCGTTCGGTGATCTTCGGGCGCTGTACCTGGACGTGCTCGAGCAATGTGCGCGGTCGGCGGCCGGCGACGGCTGGCTCGAAGCCGAAATCGTACGTCTGTCGGCGCTGATCGACGTTGCAGCCCGGGAGGATGTCCGCAAGCCGTACGACGACGAGAGCCGCGAGACGGCAGTCGAATTCCTCAAGCACTTCGCACGGCAGCGGCCGACGTTCGTGCTTCAGGAGATCGCGCGCGCGCGCGGTGGACGGTAAATCGTTGCGAAGGAGCGGTCTCTCGCTGGCTCTGTTGCTGTTGCTGACCGGCGTGGCAGGCTGCGGCGAGAACGGCACGTTCCCAACGGCCCAGCCAGGTCTGGGAGCCATCGCGGGTGCGGTACTGGTCGGCGCTGGCGACATCGCGCTGTGCGGTTCGGCGGCGACGGAGGCCACGGCGCGTTTGCTCGACGGTTTGCCTGGGGTCGTCTTTACCGTGGGTGACAATGCGTACCCGTCGGGCCGCCCGAATGATTTTCGCGACTGCTACGATCCCGGGTGGGGCCGGCACAAGGCACGTACTCGTCCGTCGCCAGGTAACCATGACTACGAGTCGCCGGGGGCGCTGCCGTATTTCAACTACTTCGGCGCCAACGCCGGCCCGAGCGGCCTCGGCTACTACCGCTACCGCCTTGGCGAGTGGCAGATCTATTCACTGAACAGCAACGTTCCCATGGACGCGGGCTCATCGCAGCTCCAATGGCTGCGGGGAGAGTTGGCGGCGAATCCGTCGACCTGCGCGCTTGCGTACTGGCATCATCCGCTCTTCAGCTCTGGACAGCATGGTGACAACGTCGCCACCAGGCCGCTGTGGCGCGCGCTGTATGACTCCGACGCCGACGTGGTGATCTCCGGTCACGAGCATTTCTACGAGCGTTTTTCGCTGCAGGATCCCGACGGCCGTCCCGACCCTGCCCGTGGCATTCGCGCATTCATCGTCGGTACAGGAGGCGCAGAGCTCAACTCGCCCGTGTCCGTGCACCGCAACAGCGACGTCCGCTGGAGCGTCAATGGCGTGCTGGAGCTGGAGCTGGGGGTCAACAGCTATACGTGGCGGTTTCTGTCCGAAACGGGCGCGGTCGCGGATGTCGGCGGGGGTTGGTGTCACGAGCCGAGTCCACCGACCGGGTCCGCAGATCCCAACGGGCTGGTCCTCGGGAACTCCATGTACCCTTGATCTCGGCCGCATGCACACCTAGGCTATTGGTCGATCATCCTGAGACTCCTGGAGAAGAGACCAATGCCAGTTCGAGAGATCACGACGAAACCGCAGGTGGCGATCATGAACGCGGTCCACGACCTGCCGGTGCTGGTCGCCCGCGACAAGGGATTCTTCAAAGACGAGGGGCTGGACATCGACTTCGTCGTCACGCCGGGAATGGCGCAGGTCACGAGCTCCCACCCCGTCAAGTTTGATTCCGTGTTCGATCGGCCGCTCGATTCGATCTACAACGAAGGCGGCATCGACACATACCGCATGTGCGAATGGGGAATCATGAAGCGCGCCGTCGAGGCGACGTCCAGCGGACTCCGCCCGCGGAAGATCGTCGCGCTCGGCGCCTCCATGTCAAAGTTCGCCATCGTCGTCTCGCGGGACTCGAAGATCTATGAGCCCGAACAGTTGAAGGACCAGGTCATCGCTGTGACGCCGAACAACGGCTCGCATTTCACCACGCTGAAGATGGTCGAAGGTTTCTTGACGCCGGAGCACGTAAAAACAACCAGCGCCGGCTCCATGGTGAAGCGCCTCGAGGCATTGCGCAAAGGCGAGGTCGCAGCCGTCAGCCTCATGGAGCCGTGGATCAGCGTCGCGCAGAAGGAAGGGCTCCGCATCCTGATCGAATCGCACTCGACCCGAAGCGAGGCGGCAAGCGACGATCTCGACGGCCCGACGCTTGCGGCGATGTTCCGGGCGCAGGCAAGAGCCGTCGACGTGCTCGACAAGGATCCGACGCCGTACGTCCACTATCTGATCGCGGAAACGGGCGGCCTGCTGGAGCCGCGCGACTTCCAGACATGGCGCCTGCTTCACGCCCCGCCACAACCGTACACTCGCGAGCGTTTCGACGACACCTACAACTGGACGGTAAAGTGGAATATGACGGTGGCGGGAGCCACATACGAGAACACGGTCGACAACCGCGCCTGGGAATAACGCGACGGGCTGCCTCCGTGTTTCCGTGCCTCCGTGGCTCGTCTTATCTTCGGGCCCTTTTGACCACCGTGTTCTCGAAAAGCGTGGACCACTTGTCCGCCTCATCGAGAGAGCGGCTCGGATCGGTCTGTACGATCTTCACGCCCTTGAGCGGTGAGGCAACCTTCATGTTGGTAGGCACGTAGTCCATGTTCACGAAATACTGCTGTCCTTCTCCCAGCAGATACTCGTAGAACAGTAGCGCCGCATTCGGGTGTCGCGCCTGTCGCGCGACCCCCACGGCATTCGAACGGGCGATGGCCGGATCGAGCGTGAACCAGTCCACCGGCGCGCCCTTCTTTTTCGCCTGTTCCGGCATGTAGTTGTAGACGGTGAGCGCGAGGGGCACCTCACCCGAGATCACCATGTTGTTGAGCAGCGTGTGTCCCTTGCGGACGGAAATGCCGTTGGTCGCGACAAGGTCGCGGAAAAACTTGAGACCCACCTCGCCCCCGCCCGTGACATCCACCACCGACGCGAACCAGTCCTGGTCCTTCGCCTCGATGCCCAGCTTGCCCTTCCACTTCGGGTCCAGGAGGTCCTTGTAGGTCTTCGGCAGGTTCTCCTTCTTCACGAGATTGGTGTTGTACGCCTGTACCCACACGGAGAGCAGCGTCGCCGCCCATTCGCGGTGCACAGGGACCGAACCCGGTTGCAGATCCTTGTGCACGGGCGATCTCACCGGCAGCAGAATCTTTTCGCGGGAGAGCGCCTCCATTTCCGGCGAGCCGAAGTGGATCACATCGGCGTCGTACCTCTTCGCGGAGGCCTCCGCGACCGTACGCTGCAGCACGCTGTCCGTACCTGCACGCCACACCGTCACCTTGACACCGTATTTCGTCTCGAACGGTTTCAGAAGAGTGGGAAGATCCTTCTCGGCAATCGTCGTGTACAGCGTGAGCGCGCCCTCTTTCTTCGCGGCTGCGGCGATCCTGACCATGCGGTCCGGTCCGTCGTAGTTCACGAGCGACGTCTGGCCCGCCTCCGCGGGGGCCACGAAGGACACAAAGACGGGGTTAACCACAAAGGTCACAAAGAACACCAACGTCAGAACACAAAGAAAAACAAATCTCTTTGTGTTTCGCTCTTCTTCGTGTCGTTCGTGACCTTCGTGGTTCAAGCCGTCTTCGTGCGCTCGCACGCTATCTTCCTCGTCCAAAGAGTTGTCCGTACAGCGTCTTCCATTTGTCGTACTCGTCGATCGCGACCTTCGAGTCGACGAATTTCATCGGCATCCTGTTCAGCGGCGTGTCGATTTTCTTGCTGGTCGGCACGAACTCGAGGTTTGCGATGATCTGCTGCCCTTCGGGGCTCAGCTCGAAGTCATAGAACAGGACGGCGGCGTGGGGGTGTGGCGCCCTGCGCGCGACGGCGATGCCGTTCGGGCGCGCGATGGCGTTGCCGATGACGAACCAGTCGATCGGCGCGCCCTGCTTCTTGAGTTGCTCGGCCTTGTAGTTGTAGACCGTCAGAGCGAGCGGGACCTCGCCGGAGACGATCAGCTGACTCAGCAGTGTGTGTCCCTTGCGAACCGACATGCCGTTGGCCGTCACCATGTCCCTGAAGACCTTACGGGCACGCGCGTCGCCGATGTCGTTGAAGATGCCGGCGAGCCAGTCGGAATCCTCCTGCTCGATGCCGATCTTCCCTTTCCACTTCGGGTTCGCGAACTCCTCCCACGTTTTCGGGAGGTCCTGCTTCTTCACGAGCCTGGTGTTGTAGGCCTGCACGAACACATTGAGGCGCGTGCCCGTCCACTCGCCGTGCGGAAGGACAGCCGGGGCAATCAGGTCGGCCAGGTGCGGACTCTTCACGAGCTGCAGGACATTTTCACGATGGAGCGACTCAAGCTCTGGCCCGTTGGTCTCGATGACGTCGACGGTGAAGCGGTTCGCGCGCGCCTCCTGGATGGTGCGGTTGACGATCCCTTCGGAGCCAGCGCGCCACGGGACCACCTTGATGCCGTACTTCTTCTCGAAGGCGACGCCAAGCCGGCCGATGTCGGCGGTCTGGAGCGACGTGTAGACACTGATCGTGCCTTCCTTCTTCGCCCCGGCGACGAGCTTCTCCATCCGGTCGGCGCCGGTGTAGAGCGCGACGTCGGCGGCCGTGGCTCCGGGCTTCACCTGTGCGCGACCGGTGAGCGGAAGTACGACCGCAGCGGCGATAAGGCCGGACGCGAGGACGAAGTGCCGTCTGTTCATTCTTGCTCCTGGTCAATTCGCGATTCTGATGAGCGATTCGTGATTGCCAAATCGGGAATCAGAATCATCAGTCATCAATCACTAATCACCAATCACTAATTACTAATCACTAATCACTAATCGCCAATGAATGCCGGGGCGGCAGCTCGGCCAGCTCCAGGGTGTATGCCTCATCCATCCGCGGTGTGAGGCCGCGGCTGGCCAGTGCTTCCGCGAACCAGTGACGGACTCGCGGGGACTCATCCGCATAGTCGATCTGGTCGCCACCGAGCCGCTTCGAGATCCACGCTTTGGGCACGCCCTGCGCGTTCCGGATCGAAACACCTTCGGCTTTGAAGGCGAGGTAGCGCGCCGGCGTCGTGCCGGTATTGAAGTGCTGGTGGTACCAGAGATTGGGCGGCACGATCATCGACCCCTCTTTCCACTCATAGCGCTGGGGCTCTTCACCCTCTGGCCACATCAAACTGTAACCTTCCCCATTCAGGATGATGACGTGCGCGCCAGGGCCATGGGCATGGGCTTTCTTGTATCTTCCCACCCCGAACTGCGAGATGTGGCTGTTCATGTGCCCTTTGGCCATGCTGAAACGGATGTGCGCCCCCCCCGCCCCGCGCTCCTTGGCAGAGATGAGCGGCAGGTTCAGGGCGTCGGCCACGAAGTTCGTATCGAGCAGGAGCCCCCGCTGCTCGCCCTTGTTCGCGAAGTACTCAGGCTCGCCGTTGAAACGGTCCTTGAAGTCGTACCGCGTATTGAAGACGAAGTCGAGGTCTCCGAAGGCGTTGATGATCACCGGGGCGTTCGTCACGGCCACAAAGCGGGCAGGGTCCTTGCCCGAACCGTTGAAGTGCTGATGCCAGGTGTTCAGCGGGATGGCGAAGAGCGCACCCGCCTTCCACTCGAAGGTGATTCTCCGCCCGGCATCGTTCCAGACCGCCGTCGAACCCCGCCCGTCCAGGACGTAGATCATTTCCTCGTACAGCTGGTGGTGAGGAGCGAGCTCCTTGCCGGGTGGAATCTCGCACACATAACAGTCGTTCGAGGTGCGCGAGGCGTCGTGGTTCAGGAACACGCCTCGCCCGCCGCGCCTCGCCCACGGCTTGAGGTCGACCGTGTGCAGGTCCGGAACGTAGAACGAGCTGATGATATCCAGGCCCTCTGCACGCACCCATCTCGTGTACGGAGTTTCCTTCTCGGCGGCGAATTTCTTCGCCAGGTCGTCGGAGACGACTGCGTCCTTCGGCATGGGACTCCAAGTGTAACTAGCGATTAGTGATTCGCGATTTTCGATTCGTACAACTCCCCATCACATGTCACCCCACCACAATCACCAATCACCAATCACTAACGCGTTGCAGTGGCGCGGGCGCCGCGCAGGTAGCTTTCGACCCGGTCCGGCGTCAAAATCACCGTCGCGTCGTACTCCGGTGCGTCCTCGATCTGCTCCAGGTCATTCAGTCCGCACGCCTTGAAAATGCGGTTGACGATCGAGATGAGGCGCGCGGGCTTGTCGGCGCTGGCGTTGAAGTGCTGGTGGATCGTGTTGGGCGGAATGTAAATGACGTCCCCCGCCTCCCACTCGTAGCGCTTCACCTCTTCCTGCGGCGTCCAGTGATAGGTGTCGGTGATCTCCACGTCGCAGTCCTGGTGCAGGTCGTAGCCCTGGCCCTCCAACACGTACAGGCATTCCTCGGCGAGGTGTCGGTGCTTGCCCGAGCGGCTGGCGGGCGGAACGATCTGCATGTAGGCGTCCACCGTTTCCATGCGCGTGTTCATCGCTTCGTTCACCAGGTGCTTGAGGAGGCCCTGCCGCGCCATCTCCCACGGCATCTCCTCCGGGTGGATCACCTTCTTGCGCTTCGCGTTCCTCGCCGGCGCCGCAGCCGCGTCATCGAGCAGCGCTTGATAGAGCTTCTGGTTGTTCGTGCCCTTCATCCACGCTTTTGATTCGCTCCAGGACATCACCAGTTCTCCTACTCGTCGTGGTTGAAATTCTGCTCGAACTCGCGAGCCTGAAAACCTTCAGCGCCAGGTGCCGGTGTCGTCGGCCGGGGCTCGACCATCTTCTGGAAGAGCATGTTCATGAACATGAACATCGGCTTCGTCTTCATGACGATCGCGCGAGCGGGCTTGGTGCTGCTCGCGTTGAAATGCTGGTGCACGCAGTTGTTGTGAACGATGGCAACGTCGCCGGCCTTCCAGTCGTACCGGACGCCGTCGTGAATCTCGTACCCTTCGCCGTCGAGAATGTAGAAAGCCGCCTCGTTGACGTGACCGTGCTTCTGCGAATGACCGCCGGGCGCGTATTCCTCGAGGTGAATGTGGAACATCTGCGTGATGCCGTCCTTGGGCTCGATGTAATGACGGCTGTATGTCTGCGGCCCATCGTTGAACCTGATCAGGCGTCCCTTTCTCACCCGCGGCATCGCGCGTAACCGGGCAAGCTCCTCCTTCAGGTTGTACTGGCCCTGAATCGCGCGCACGAACACACGATCTTTCTTGCTGTGGTAGTGCGACTCGCTCACAACCACTTCTTCCACTGCCACGCCCTTCTCGTCTTTCGCCATCGTGAGGTCTCCACTCCAACGTTGCCACGGAGGCACGGAGACACGGAGTTTTCTTGGTCACGTTCTTCTCCGTGACTTCGTGTCTCCGTGGCTCGTCTTCTTAAAAACGCATCAAACTCCGTACTCGTCCAACCTGAACTTCTTCGGCTTGAGCATTCGGCACAACTCCCGGTTCAGCCCTGCCTGCGGAAGGCCGATGCCGGCATCGTTGGCCATCGACTGGATGATCTCCATATCATCCTCCGCCCACGCCATGGTGTTCGTTCCCCAATGTCGCAGGACGGCGTTTTCCGCGCCGGTCTTGAGGAGCGCGTCACGCAGCACCTCGACATCGATCCCGGAGCGCTTCGCCAACGCCAGCGCTTCGTGGTTGGCAATCAGGCACGCCCACATCAGCATGTTGTTAGCCGACTTGGCGACCTGCGCCGTCCCGACGCCGCCCGAGTGGATGATGTCCGTACAGAAGCAGGCCAGCACCGGCTTCAGGCGCTCCACGATCTCCGGGTCCCCTCCTACGAATGAGAGGAGCGTACCCTCATCCGCGGCGCGACCGCCGCGGCAGACCGTCGAATCGACGACATGCACGCCGAACGGTTTGGCGAGATCCGCAAGCTCCCGCACCGTACGCGGGTGCACCGTGGACATCACCGCCACGATCGTTCCGTGGGCCAGATCCCGAAGGAGACCCGCCGCCATCACCTCGCGCAGCTCCCGGTCGTAACCCACGCAAACGAGGATCGCATCACCTGCCCGTGCGAGCGCCGCCGCGCTGTCGAGCCAACCGGCGCCGCGCGTCACGACCGCTTCCCGCTTCCCGGCGTCGATATCAGTGGCGACCACGGTGAAGCCCTTGCGCACCATATGGCCGATGATCGGCTGGCCCATGCGACCCGCGCCGATCACGCCGACTGCCCGAATTGCCGTTGCCGTGGTGTTCATGAAGTGTTTTACCGCTTCTGAGTGACGGTGTCGAGCAGCGCCGGCTGACCCGCCTTGACCCGCGCGATCGCCCGTTCCAGGGCCGCTCCGAGCCCCTCAGGTGATTCGAACGGGCCTTCGGCGTACCAGCCCATCGATTTCGCCATGGCCGCAAAATCCGGCGCCGGGTCGTCCAGGTCCATGCCGATGTGCGCCCTCTCGAGCGGCGTGCCACGTAATTTCGCCATCCGGATCTGGTGTTCCCAGTCGTTGTAGTAAGCGCGGTTGTTGTGCATCACCACGAGCATGGGGATGCGATGCTTGGCCGCGACCCACATTGCACCGGCGTCGAACATGAGATCGCCATCGGGCTGCAGGTCAACGACGAGCCGCTTTGCCTCGCGGTGCGCAAGCGCGACGCCCATCGAAATGCCGAATTGAGTTGCCGTGCCGAGCGACCGCCCGGGATGACGGTAGGGCTCGTCGAAGTCCCACAGCTTGCGCGCCCAATTCTCGAGCGTGCCGGCGGTGAGGACCCAGTCCTCGTCCTTGATGGCGCTCCAGACCTCGGAGGCGAGACGCGGCAGCGTGATGGGACTCGCGTCCCAGTCCACCTTCGCCTCCTGCGCCCACTTCTCGCGCCATGAGCGGCTCCTGGCGGCGGTGTCGAACCTGCGCGCCCTAATACCTTCACGAAGCGTCGGGTCGTCCGCGATTCTGGCGTCGAGAAGCCGTGTGATCTCCGGAATGGCGATCGTGGTGTCGGCGAGGATCTGCAGCTGCGCGTGATGCAGGCGCTGGTAGTCGAACGTCCAACTCGAAAGTTCCAGGTCGCCGAAACCGATGTCGATCCACTTCGCAGTCGCCGGCACGATCGACGTCACCTGCCGCGTCGCGCTCACCAGCTCCGTCGTCGGCCGCTCCCAGTCTCGCGTGTCGAGGCATATGACGAGGTCGGCGTCGCGGAACACGTCTTTCGCGTGACTCATGTTCAGCGGATGGCACGTCGGGAAGTTCAACCGACTGTCGACATCGTAAACCGGGATGCCACCCATCTCGGCGAGGTCCACGAGTGCGTAGAAGGCTTCCGGCTCGCGACCAACGTATTCGGCGATGATCACCGGTTTGGAGGCGGCGGCAATTAGATCAACAGCCTCCGCAAGCGCTCTTGGCTCCGGCGCGATCCGTGTTGGCACTCTGGACCCGACGGCGGGCGGCATCGCGACCTCATGATCGAGCTTCTGCTCCTGCAGCCACGCGTCGTAGCACATGTAGATCGGGCCACGCGGCTCGGTCATCATCACTGAATACGCGCGCGAAAACGACTCGGGGACCCCGTCGATCGTATGCGGCTGGTAATCCCATTTCGTGTAGGCGCGCACCGCGTCGCCCTGGCTTTGAGCCGTATGAATCCAGTCGATGCGCGGACGACGCTTCGTCTCGTCCATCGGGCCGGTGGCGCCGACGATGAACACCGGCGCGCGGTCGATGTAGGCGTAGTAAATCGCCATGTTGGAGTGCAGCAGCCCGACGAGATTGTGCAGAATCGCGACCATTGGCTTGCCGCTGGCTTTGGCGTAGCCGTGCGCGATCTGGACCGCGATCTCCTCGTGCTGGCAAAGGATCATGGTCGGACGGTTGCCGCCGTAGTTGACGATCGAATCGTGCAGGCCACGGTAGCTCGCTCCAGGATTCATTGCGGCGTATGGCAGGTCGTAGGCCTGCAGCAGGTCTACGATGACGTCGGACGCCCAGCGGTCACTCGCCACGTTACGCCACCTTGAGGGCCACGCACTTCTGCGGATTCAACTGTACGAAGATCGCCTCGCCGACTTTTGTACGCAGGGTCGGATGGCGACGCGAGAGAAGCGTGCGTGACCCGACCGTCACCCGGAAATCAACCGCTTCGCCAAGGAAGACCTTCTGTTCCACCCGCCCTTCCCACACGTTGCTGCCCGCGGGTCTGGCCTCCGACAGCTCCACGTCCTCGGGCCTCACCGACAGCGCGACGCGCTCGTCCGGGTGCAATTCCTGGACGGCACTGACCGTGACGTCGCCGATCTCGGTGCGCACAACGTCGCAACTGCCGTCCGTCGTCGACTCCCTGCGGAGGACGGTCCCCTCGATGAAGTTGCTGGTGCCCACGAAGTCCGCGACGAACTGGTTCAACGGACGTTCGTAGATGTCGCGCGGGCTGCCGATCTGCTGGATGCGTCCCTCGTTCATGACGGCGATCTCGTGCGACAGGGCGAGCGCCTCGCTCTGGTCGTGCGTCACGTAGACGGTGGTGATCCTCAGATCGCGCTGCAGGCGCTTCAGCTCGAAGCGCATCTTCTCGCGAAGCTTCGCGTCCAGATTCGACAGTGGTTCGTCGAGCAGGAGGAGTGCCGGCTCCATCACCAGCGCGCGCGCCAGCGCCAGCCGCTGTTGCTGGCCGCCGGAGAGCTTCGTCGCCTCGCGCTCGGCGAGATGGTCGAGCTGCACGGCGGAGAGGACGCGCATGACGTTCTCGCGGATTTTCTTGCGCGAGTACCCGCGGCCGCCGACTTCAAGCGGAAAGGCGGCGTTCTGGAACACGTTCATGTGCGGCCAGATCGCGTAGGACTGGAAGACCATGCCGAAGCCGCGTCGGTTTGGCGACACGAAGACGCCTGTGGACGAGGAATAGACCACGCGGCCGTTGACCGAAATCTCACCGGCGCGAGGCCGCTCGAGGCCGGCGATGGAACGGAGTGTCGTCGTCTTGCCGCAGCCGCTGGGACCGAGCAACGTAAAGAGACGCCCCTCGGCCACGGTGAAGCTCACGTCCTGGGCGGCCTTGATGATCTGACCCTTGTCGTTCGGGTACTCGGTGGACAGGCCCTCGATTTTCAGCACGGCGCCTTCTCCTTCCCCCTTCCCCCTTCCCCCTTCCCCCTTGTCATTCTTTGACGCCGTACTTGTTGCCGAGCCAACGGGCGACCAGAACCAGTACGAAGAGTGTGGTGATGAAGAGCACTCCGAGCGCCGAGAGCTCCACGTACTGGCCATTTTCCCAAAGCTGCCAGATGACGATGGACACCACCTGCGTGTCAGGACTGTAGAGAAGGATCGATGTCGAGAGCTCCCTGATGGAGACGATCATCACGTAGATCCAGCCCGCCAGGAGCCCGGGCTTCAGGAGCGGCAGGATGATCCTGCGGAAGGCCGTGAACCAGGAGGCGCCGCTCATCGCCGCCGACTCCTCGAGCTCCTTGTGGATCTGGAGCATCGACGTCGTGTTGTAGCGCAGTCCGTACGGCATGAAGCGCGTGATGTAGGCGATGAACATGATCCAGATCGTGCCGTACACCCCGACGTCGACGTTCAGATAGAAGATCATGATCGACAGGCCGAGCACGAGTCCCGGAAACACCATCGGGAGCGAGGCGATGTTGTCGAGGAGCCACCGCCCCGGGAGCTTCGTCTTCACCACGATCCAGCAGATGACGGAGGTCACGAGCATCACGATGGTCGCCGAGCCGAAGGAGAGCACGAAACTGTTCCATACCGTGCGCCCGAGATCCGGGTAGGTGAAGATGAAGCGATAGGGATCGAGCGTGAGGTTCCGTAGCGCCTCCATCGAGGGCACCGAATAGAACCTCTGGAACGACGACCACAGGAGCACGGCGAAGGGCAACACGACGATCAGCACGAAGTACACGATGAAGACCGCCGCCGTGAACCAGCGCCATCGCCCGAGATCGATCTGCCGCGGGCGGAATCCCTTGCCGGTCATCGTGGCGTACTTCGACCCGCGGCTGGAGAGCCGCGAGACGAAATACACCCCTGCGGTCGTGATGGCGAGCAGCGCCACCGCGTACGCCGACGCGAGGCCAACCTGACTGGGATAGCGGTGCACCGCCTGGTAGATAGACGAGGTAAACACCTCGATGCCCACGGGGAGACCCAGGAGTGCCGGCACCTCGAACGACTCGATGGAGCGTACGAAGAGGATGAGGATCGTCGCAAAGATCGCGGGCCAGGTGAGTCTGAGCGTCACACGCCACGCCACCTGCAAGATGCTGGCGCCGCTCATCGTCGCCGATTCCTCGAGCGACGGATCCATGGCGCGAAAGGCCGCGCTCATCAGGAGGAATGCCATCGGCGAGTAGTGCAGCCCGTCCACCCAGATCATCCCGCCCAGCGAGTAAATGTCGAACGGCGCCTCCGTCAGGCCGAACCAGCTTTGCATGACGAGGTTGACGATGCCGATCTGCGGGCTCGCGAGCAGAATCCAGGCGACAGTGAACAGGATCGAGGGGATGACCAGCGGGATGAGGGAGAGCGCGAAGAAGATCGACTTGAACGGCGTGTTGGTGCGCTCGTTCATCCACGCGAGCGTCGTGCCGAGCACGAAGGCGAAGAGCGAGGCGCCGAGCGCGAACCGGATCGAGGTCCCGAACAGCCGCCAGGTGTCCGCGCTGCCGTAGGCCGCGGCATAGTTGCCGAGCGTGAAAACGGCGGCGGTCGCCGCCGTCTGCGGCGTGCGAAAGCTTTGCCACAGAAGGAAGCCGAGTGGAATGACCGCAATGTAGACCGTGAAGGCGACGCACGCGCCTATCACGATCCACTTCCAGTCGAAGGCGGCCTTCGGGCTCGCGCCGCTAACGCTGACGATTTGGGACGTGGTCGTGGTGGTGATGGTGCTCGTCTCCGTGATGGTGTCCGTGGTCGTGATCGTGCCCGTGATGATGGTGGTGCGCGTGCCCGTGGTCGTGATCGTGATCGTGACGCCCACGGGCATCGGTGTCGGGGATCCGCGGATCCTCGCCGAAGACGAGCGACTTGATCGTGACCGGGACGGTGAAGGAAGGCATCCGCACGCGGCCGAGATCGATGTAATCGAAGTCCCAGAGCGAGATGCCGTCGAGCACCAGTACCTCTGAAGCCACACTCAATTCGTCTTTAAGGATCGCGCCGAGAGTCTGAGCGATATCGCTGTCAAGGATCACGAACACGGGCTTTTCCGCCGTGATCGTGCGTGGGAGCGCCGCCACAATCCCTCGTGCAAAGCCGGCCAGTCGAGCGTAGGCCGGTGCGCCACGCCAGCGGAACGCGAGCGCGACTTCCGAATCGCCTTCGACAAGATCGAAATGTTGAAAATGATCCCGGATGGCGGCAGCGACCGCGGACGGGTCGACCGTGTCGTCAAGCGGTACCAAAGGATGGATCACCTGCAGGTTCTTGCGGGGCAGCAGTTCCCTTGGACTCGAGATATAGACCGTGTTTCCCGACAACTGCACGCTGTACTCCGAAGCGCCGAGCGCCGTGGCACGCATGCACTCGCCGGCGGGCAAGAGCGGAAACGGGAAACACCCCGCGGCGAGGCGCTCGCGGATGGCGTGCCCGAGACGGCGGCCAAGGTCACCAAAATCGTGCTCCTCACGCCCGTAGACGTACTCGCCGACACCGCCCGAGAACATCGCCCCCGCAATGCCGCCGAGCACCCCAAGGGGCTCGGTCAGCCACAACCCACGGACCTCTGGGGGCGCAGGATCCCGCGTAAGCGCGGCTACGAGAGCATCTGCCATCCACGCCGTGACGCGCGATAGATCCTGCTCGCTCACTGTGTCACCCAGGTTCCACTCGCAACCCGCGAGCGCAGCGAGATGCCGGCCCCCCGGATCGAGGCGCGTGAGACGGCCCTCGTCGTCGATGACGGCCAGGCGCCCGCCGAGGTGAATCGCCGCCGTGTGCACGACGTTGCCTGCCTCGACGAGCGCAAGCTTCGTCGTGCCGCCGCCGATATCGATGTTGAGAAGAGCCGCCGCGCGATCGTGCGATGCCTTCGCCGCGCCGGACCCGTACGCCGCGAGCATCGACTCCATGTGGTGCCCTGCCGCGGCGCAGACGAACTCACCGCCCACCTCCGCAAGTACTTCGGCGATCGCCTTGGCATTCTCGCGACGCAGCGCCTCGCCGGTGAGGATCACCGCGCCTGTATCGACATCGTCCGGATGCACACCGGCGGCCTCGTACGCCGAGTCGATGATCCGGCCGATGGCCTGATCGTCGATGCGCTCCTCGTCGAGATACGGCGTCAAAGCGACCGGCGACTGGTACACGGTCTCGCGGTCGACGACGAAGTAGCGGCTGGTGAGCTCCTCCGAAAGCCGCCGCAGCTGCACGCGGGAGAAAATCACCTGCGTTCCCGCGGAACCGATATCGATTCCGACCGACAGAAGCGTGATGTTGTCCTGCAGCCACAGGCTTGACGTCGTCGGGTCGTACTCGCCGCCGATGTCGTCGTGATCGTGATCGTGGTCCGCCTCCCCATCCTCGTGCTCGTGCATGGGGTCCATGCCAAGAAGGTGATCTTCCAGGCTGTGCGCGGTCTTTTTATCCGGAATGTCGGCCATCAGCCCCTGTTTGTGGGCGGTATGGTATCGCAGGACCGGTCACCGAAACGGCTCAGACGAGCTCCGCCCAGCAGCCGGAGACCCGAAGTCAGCAAATCCATTGCTCCGCAAAGCGGCAGATCGGGTTGCGGCACAGGTCCTAACGACGTAGTCTGTGGCGGCGTCGCGTTGATACCCGCAGGCGCCACAGCCACTCTGCTCGGCCGAAAAAACGCGTGAACGGGAGGTGCTTGATGTCCCCGGCGATTCGCCACTTCATCATAATTGGGGTAACTGTTGCCGCCAGTCTCGGACCGGGTGTGCAGCGCGTTGAGGCACAGCAGCCGCTCAGGGTCGAGGGCATTTATCCACGGCAGCTCCCGATCGGACAGAGCACCGTCATCAATCTCGTCGTCCCGACCGTGGACGAACTCCAGCCGGAGATCGCCCCGTCGCAGGGCTTGACCGTATCAAGCGTCACGCGTGGCGATAGTTTTCAGGGAGCGCACACGTGGTGGGCGATCACTGTTGATGTGGGCAAGGATGCTGCGCCGGGGGATCGGACACTGACCCTGCGGTTTCCGAGAGGACGCGCCATTTCGACCGTGGTCGCCATCCCCTCGCACGTGCCTCGCGTCGGCGAGCTCCGTATTCTGGGCGCGCACTCGAATCCAGCGGCGCTCGACATTGAACTGGCGGCGAGCGATGGCGCCGGTGACCTTGGCGCGGCGCCGTACGTCTGGTTCACGGCGTCGTGCGGCAGCGCCAACATGCCGCTACCCGGAGTCATCCGCGGCACCGTGGCGGGCAAGCGTGAAAGCGGCAGTGTCGTCCGCGTGAGCATTCCGCGCCCGGCGCCCGGGCGTGACACGTCCGATGCGACCAAATGCGATTTGCAGGTACGCGTCGCCGACTCCGCGCAGTTCGAGAGCAACGCTCTGCGAACAACCGTCGATTACTCGGCGTTCGGCTCGACCGCGTCGCCAGAAGCTCCACCGAGCGTCGGAGCCGATACCGGAGGCGGCGACTGGGAAGACGTCGTCAGTCAGGAAGAACGCTTCTCGGTCAACTTCCCCGGCCACCCCACCATTCAGCACACGACCTGGTTTTCACAGTTCGGCGCGGTCCTGCCGGCACGCGTCTACAGTGTGATCAACGGCCAGAGCCGCTATTCCGCGACGGTCGTCGACTACAACCCGGTCGAGCGTCTGCTCGTAGAGCGATCGCGGTCGTGCCCGCCGGGAGCGAACACGTGTCAGGGTATCGCTGACTGGGGTGTTGGGTACTGGAAGACCGACATTCGCGGAGCGCTGCTGTATGTGATTTCGAGATTCCAGCAACGCGATGCCAAGGTGACGACCTTGTCCTGGAATGGCGTCGCCCTGGTCCAGGGCGTGGAAATGCGGCTCACCAACAACGCCGACCAGTCGCGCACCTTCGCGTCGATCTACATGCACGAGAACCGGCTCCTCATCCTCGAGGCGACGGTGCCGCGCGGCGCCGCGCCGCCGGTGGCCTTCAACGAGTCGATCAACTGGCTCGACGAACAGGGACGACCGGTTCGGTACCAGGCCACTTACGTCAATATCCCGGACGTACCGAAGCCCCTGCCGCGCGGCGGGCCGCCGGCGCCACCGACACCGCCCGGCCGCTGACAGCTGCCCGCGCTCACCAGGAACAGCGCCGCCACCACGGGTCTTTTCAAGCGGCGCTGCGCCACACTGCTGCGTTCTGAGGAGGAGCCCGTGAAGCCCGCCAGGAGCGTCGTGGTTGTCAGAGCTTGGCGAGCGGCCCTTCCATGGGCCTGGCATCGTAGGGGCGTCCGGCTCTCCGGCACCAACGCTCCCATGCGCGCTCGAACGTGAAAGAGCCGCGCGTGGTGAGAATGGCTTGTACCTCTCCTTCGCTGAGAAACGTGACCTCGCCAAGCGTGTGCGCCTTCATCTGGAGGTCGGCGTTGAGCTCGAGATAGATCGAATTAAAGACGACCTCTCGCAGCGATCCACCGGCGACCACGCATCCATGCCCCCTCATCAGCGCGACCGGCCGGTTGCCAAGCGCCGCAGCGAGGTCGCGGGCCATGTCCATGTTTGTCACAAGCAGATTGGTGTCGCCGAACGACGTGCGCGAATCCCAGACCGGCACGTCGGTTCCCATCGACGCGCACATGTGCATGATGGGGCGCAGCGGCGTGCCGGTGACGCCGAACGGGATCACGCCGGGACTGTGATGATGAACGACCGCGTGGACGTCGGACCGCGCCTCGTACACCGCGCCGTGTATGAACCGCTCCGCATAAGGTTTGCGCCCGCCTGCGTCGATGGCGGCGCCTTCGAGCGTGAATTCCATCACGTCGTCGACCTCGATGCATTCGGGCGCGCGCGCGCGTGAGAGTAGATAGCGGTCCGGGGCGTCCGGATGGCGAATGCTCACGTGTCCGAACGAGTCGACGATGCCCTCTCGTGCGAGAATCCGGTTCGCCGTCACCAGGTCTTCGAGAGCCTCTCTCATAAGGACACCATGGATCGCCTCAGGCTCAGGACTGCGTTCGTCACCCGCGGACACACGCAGGCATTGAAAGACGGGACCGTGAAGCCCCGCGGCTTCGACTTCGATTTCGAGGAGGTGCCCGTCATCATCAACGCCTTTCGACGCATGGTCCGGGGACTCGAGTTCGACATCTCCGAAATGGCCATCACCACTTACATCTGTGCCCGCGCGCACGGCAAAGCGTTCACTGCCCTGCCGATCTTTGTGGTGCGAGCCTTCCACCACGGCGCGATCGTATACAACACGAAAGCCGGTATCACAGGGCCGAAGGATCTCGAGGGCAGGAAGGTCGGGGTCAATCGCGGATACACCGTCACCACGGGTCTCTGGGCCCGCAGCATACTTCAGCACCAGTACGGTGTAGATCTCAGTCGAATCACGTGGGTGCTCTCAGGAGACGAGCACGTCGCGGAGTACGAGCCGCCGCCAAACGTGGTGCCGATCGAAAAAGGCAGGAAGCTTGAAGACCTGCTGATGTCTGGCGAGATCCCCGCGGCGATCGGTGTCCAGGTCGATTCTCCAGACGTGAAGCCGTTGATCCCGAACGCGCGGGAGGCAGGCTTCGACGCCCTCCGCGAGCGTGGACTTTATCCGATCAATCACACCCTGGTTGTGAGGAATGACGTGCTGACCGCCAATCCTGATCTGGCTCCGGAGATCGTCGACGCGTTCGCCGAAGCCAAGCGCCTCTACGTCCAGCGGCTTGCGGCCGGGGAAATCGGGCAGTCGTCTGACGATGCCGTGTACCGACGGGTGATGGAAATAACTGGCGGCGACCCGCTGCCCTATGGCATCGAGCCGAACCGGCAGATGCTCGAGGCCGTGATTCGACACAGCCTGGAGCAGGGGATCATTTCACGCCCTGTCGCGGTCGAGGAGCTGTTTCCCACGAACACTCTCAGCTTCACCGCCTGACGTCATCCAGGAATTCGAGCAGCCTCCCGGGTGCTGTCTCCTCCAGGCTCGCCTCGAATCTGCCGCGCCGCACGGACGTCTTCGGCGTACGTCTTCATGGCGTCGAGCGTGATCCGCGCGACGTTTGCATAGCGCTCGGTCGTATCGTCCAGGGCCGTCGCCATGTAACCGATCGCGTTAACCACCGCTCGAACGCGTCCATCCAGCCACGGCCCTCCGCCAAGGCCGCCGATCACGGGGATTGACACCGCGGCGGTCACCGTAGAACCAGCGACAGGACCGGAGTGCGTGAAATCGAGCATCACCGCGCCCGCCTGTTCCAGCAGCTTTGCTTCCGCGACGAACTCGTCACTCCCCTTCCCCCTTCCCCCTTCCCCCTTCCCCCTTCCCAATTCCCCCTTCCCCC
>DAIRVG010000039.1:0-1462 GCA_036802945.1 Vicinamibacterales bacterium | reverse complement strand
GTGAGGGGTAATCCCGAACTGCGCCCATACGGGAATGCCCTTGCCAGCGATAGCGCGAACGGCGTCGGGGAACTCCGACGCTGCGTCCAGCTTCAGCATGTCCGCTCCGCCATGCTCAATGAGGTACGTAGCCGCACGCACCGCGGCGTCCGTTCCCTCCTGCAGCGGCCCATAGGGAAAATCGCAACTGACGAGCGCCCGTTCGACACCCCGCCGGACAGCCTTGCAGGCAAGGAGCATCTGGTCAACGGTCACGTCGAGCTCGCTCTCCTGTCCCCACATGTTGACGCCGACCGAGTCGCCCACCGAGACGATGTCGACACCGGCGCGGTCGACGATCTGCGCCATCTGGTAGTCGTACACGACCACGCCGACGATCTTGCGTCCGTCGCGCTTCATCTGCTGAAGCGCTGGAACCGTCACCCTACTCTTCACGTCTCGCCTTCCGCTCGCGCCAAGCAATACTATCCAGGATGTCTCAGACGCCTCGCCTTAACAATGTCATCCGCGTCCTGGAGCAGAGGGGAATTCCGATCACGGCTTTTGCTCCTCCCTCGATCGACAGCGCCATTGCGCTCTCTGCGGCGTCGTACGACGGCATCGTATTCGAGGCCGAACACAATCCGTACGACATCAAGAGCCTGCGCGACTGTCTTCAGTACATGTTGAACCGCCGGCAGATCGTCGAGCGAGGAACACTTTCGCCAGCGGTCACCCCGATCATCCGCATCCCCGCGAATGGGAGCGAAATGAACCAGTGGCTGGCCAAGCAGGTGCTGGACATCGGCGCCTACGGTGTCGTATGGCCGCGCGTCAGCACGGTCGAACAGGCCTACAACGCGGTGGCCGCATGCCGATACCCGCGGCCACGATCGGCGGCCGCCTACGAGCCCGAAGGGCAGCGCGGCGACTCGCCTGTCAACGCGGTGCGCTACTGGGGCGTGACGCAACAGGAGTACTACGCGAAGGCCGACGTGTGGCCTTTGAGCCCGGACGGCGAGATCCTGGTCGTCATCATGTGCGAAGAGGTGAGCGCGATCGACAACCTTCCGCAGATCCTGAAAGAGGTGCCCGGCATCGGTGTCGTGCTGATCGGCGAAGGCGATTTGTCGCAGAATCTCGGCTACCCGCGGCAGTACGACCATCCGGCCGTCGTGGAGGCGATGACGGCGATCAGGCGAATCTGCAATGAACGCGGCGTGCCGTGCGGACACCCGCATGTCGACGCGCACAACGCACAGAAGATTGTCGATGAAGGCTATCGCTTCCTGATGGCCGCGCCCGCCAGGACGTTCGCCGGGCTGGAAGCCTGCCGGAAGATCCTCGGCAACCACTAAGAGCACAAAGACGTACATAACCACGAAGGACACGAAGGACACGAAGAAAACAGAGCACAAAGTAAATTCATTTGTGAGGTTCGCATACATCCTTTCACTTGGATTAGGATGCTGCGCTCCTCATG
>DAIRVG010000038.1:0-41118 GCA_036802945.1 Vicinamibacterales bacterium | reverse complement strand
CGTCAGGATGTTGCCGTTGGGATACGTCACGCTCAGTTCAGACTCGTTGAACTTCACGCCAGGCACCGGGCGCGCGATGTCCTTGAGCATGAGCCAGGCCGTGCCCTTCGCCTGCTTGTAGCTCGGCATGACGTGGGCATACTGCCGGCGCTTCGTGAGCAGCCCGGAGACGGCCTCGGGCTTGTGCGGCAGCAGCGTGGTCAGGCGCCGACGCTCCCAGTCGTTATCGAGCGCGGCCCGTTGGTGGTGGTTGATGACACAGGTGGTTTTACCAGCACGGCGATGCAGGATGAGACAGGCCCACCGGCGGAACGAGGCATGGAACGGACGCGCCCACATGCGGGGCGTGTAGGGAATGTCGATGATCCGGGCCTCAGGCTTGACGGCCTTGGCCTTGAACGGCACCTAGCCGCCCCAGCGGATGACGAGGTCGCCATGCACGTCGAGTTCCTGCGGCGGCTCCACGGGCTTGTCGATGGCCCGGTCGGACAACGCCGTGAACGCCTGCGTGCTCGGCACCTTCGTGTGAATCCAGTAGTATTCGCCCTCTTTGCCGCAGTTCAGCGCGACTTCTATCTCTTTCGGGTCGGTAATCTGGACGAACTGCTGCGTCTTCGGGTCACGTAGGTAGAAGTGCTTGAGGCCCATCGCGTTATCGACCTGGGCCTGCGCCAGTTCCTCGATGTGCTGCTCAAACTTGGCGAGGATGCGCTCACGGATAGCCCGCTTACGAATCGTGGACTCGTCCTGAGAGCCAAGAGGACGACCTGCGCCCGCTCGTTTGCCGCCTTTAGGCATGGGAATATTTCAGAGAATCAAACTTTTGACAGGCGACGGGAATCTGACAGCGCGCAGACCTGGTTACTGAAGCTGGCCGCGACGGAATCGATACGCGGCTGCGGTCGTGGCGTCAGGGGCGGGTCTTTGCGGAACGTGGACGCATACAGGGCATCGGCCCAGAGGCCCAGCTTGACGTCGATGGCGGCGGCGGCATCGTCGAAGCCGGCGTCACGGAGCGCGAGGAGTTCATCTGGTGTGCAACGCTCGAGGATCAGGCATTTGGTCAGCATGGTTACGCCTCTTTGGGCTGTAGGGCTGATTCTCGCACGTAATCGGAAACCGTGACGCCTTGCTCACTGGCGCGCTCGTGAATCTGCTCCAGCTGCGCCGCGGTCAGGCGGATGTTCAGGTTCTTGCCTTTGGTGCCTGGACGCACGACCGGAGGCCGGCGTGGGGTCAGGGTCAGTCCGTCGTCCATGGAAAACAGTCTACACATATTTTTCGCTTGTGTCTACATTTGTGTTGACATGTTTTCTGTGTTGACGTATATTCTGACTCATGACGAACGCAACCGCTGCCGCCACGCTCTTCCTGGTCGTCGCTGAATCCCACATGGACCGCGAAGCCGTCCTCTGCGCCGACTGCCTCCCCACGCAGCCGCGCGTGCGGGGCCGGTTCGCCTCGGTGGTCGAGATTGACGCCGATGCGCTGGCCTTCATGGCGGACCTCGAAGAAGACGTCTGCGAAGTCTGCGGCGTGAAGGGAGCCCGGTAATGCGCGCCTCATTCACCCGCCACCACATCGGGCAGACAGCATTCGGACTGTTTGGGAACGTGTGGCCGACCGAAACCAACCGCATCGACCGCCAGACGATCGGCGTCTGGTATCTCGCGCTCCACCTTGGAACCTGCCGATTTGACCTCTGCGGAAAGTGGGGCCGGTAATGCGAACCGAGATGCAAAACCACATGCGCTACCGCCGCGGCGGGAAGCCCGCTCCAGACTGGAAGGCGTTGGCGCACGAGTTCACCCGCCATGCCCTGCTGCCGCTCTGCACCGTCTGCGGCCACGGCGAGGCCCATGCCATCCACCACGGCGGCGACTGGTTCCATGCCCTGCCGCCGATTCAGGAGACGCGATAATGGCGACCGACACCACGCGTCGGACTCAATGCGAACGCTGCGGCAAACAGCACATCGGCGCGTTTGTCTGGCTGGAACTCAACACCTACACGGGCCTCTACGACAAGCCGGGAACGATTCCGAAAGACGAGTCTCAGGGCCTGTTCATGTTTGGGCCGGCATGCGCGCGGACTGTCTTGAAGAATAACGGCCACAACAAGCAAATCAGAAAGGCGACCCGATGACCGGCACCTGGGTTGCGCTGGTCGTCTCCGTCGGCTTCGTGGCGCTCCTGCTGCGGGCCGTGAAGCAGAAGCCGGAAGCCGTCGAAACCTGCGCGACCTGTGGCCGTGTGCAGGCGAAGCGGTGGATGACCGAAACGATTGTCAATCGGAACGGCGAGACGCGCTGGCTCTGCTGCGAACATGACGCGCTCGACCCGTGGACCCTGTAGAGGAGATTGAGATGGAAACCGTGACCCGTATGCCCTTCGTGACCGAGAAGATGCGCGACGTCGAACGCGGCCTCATCCGCATCATCGCCACGAAACTTCACACGCTCGACTGCCTCCGGCGAGGCGTCTACAACGACTTCGACGAACTGCCGGAACACGAACAGGCGAAGATGCTGCGCGTGGCGACGATGGCCGCGGGAGCGGTCAACACCCAGACGCAGCAGCTGGCCCTCGGCGCGGCAGGATTGGCCATCATGAAGACCATCGAAGGCCATATCGACGCGGTCGTGGAGCACTGGGAAGACCACAGCCATGCCGACGTCGTGCGCGAGGCCCTCGTGACCGGCGACCGGATCAACCTGCTGTCGGGGCTGCGCGCGAGCATTCCCGGCATGGTGGACGCCGCGGCGAAGGCCGCATTTGCGAAACTGGAGACGCGATAATGACGACTTCCGAACAGATTACCGACCTCGCCACGGCGCTGGCGAAGGCCCAAGCCAAGGTCCAGGGCGCGAAGAAGGATGCGGAGAACCCGCACTTCCGCTCGAAGTATGCCGACCTCGCGTCCTGCTGGGATGCGTGCCGCGAAGCCTTGACGGTAAACGGCCTGTCGGTCGTCCAGTCGCCACGGCTCATCAACGTCGGCGAAGGCGCGTGGATGGTCGAGGTCGAGACGATGCTGCTCCACGGCTCCGGCCAGTGGATTCGTGACGCTATCGCCGTGCCGCTGTCGAAGATGGACGCGCAGGGCGCAGGGTCCGCCATCACCTACGGCCGGCGCTACGCTCTCGCCGCCTTTGTTGGCATCGCCCCAGAGGACGACGACGCCAACGCCGCGGTCGGCAGTCATCCCGCACCGGCTGCGCGTCCTGCCGCACCGCCAGCGGCTCCCAAGGGTGGTCCCGTGCAAGTCGTGACCGTGACGCCGAAGCCCACGAGCAAGCCTGGAATCATCCGCCATGAGGTCAAGTTCTCAGACGGGACCAAGGCGGCGACCATCTCCGAGCGGCTGGCGAAGCAGGCGACCGACGCCCGCGACAGCGGCGATACGGTGCGGCCCGTGTTTAAGACGACCAACTTCGGGACCGACCTCGTTGGCTTCAACTCCACGCCCGCCAGCGACGAAGGCCCGTCCATGCTCGACGACGAGCCCCCGTTCTAAGGACACCGCCATGAGCTATTTGATCATCGACGTCGCTTCGACCGCCATCGACAACGCCGCCGGCTTCATGGAGGAGCCGTCGGCGCCCAAGAACTACTCTGACCCCGTGAAGATCGCCGCCTACATCGCTGAGAAGAAGGCCGAGCGCGTGGCCGGACGGCCTGGTCGAGTTCAAACTGGTCGACCTCGAGACGGGCGAAGTCCTGCGCGCGTGGGAATCGGACGTGCGCCAGTGATCCGCGCCTTCCTTCGCTGGACCCTCGCCATCGCCTTGGCGCTGGCCTTCATCGCCTTCTGTATCTACATCGGGGCTACACCATGAGCGAACCGACCGACAACGAGATCATCGAGGCCATGCAGTGCTACGGCGGCTCCTTCGCCCGCGCACTCGGCACGGCCTTGCACTACGCGGACGCGACGAACTTGGCGAAGGTGAAGCAGGCCCTGCCGGAGTTGTGGAAGACCTACGCCGAGATCGTCAAGGTGAAGCGGCAGGCGGTGGCGTCGTGAGCGACAAACCGAAGCAAGGTGGCATCAACGAGAGCACCATCGCCAGAATCGCGGGCAACGTGGCGAGTGGGTGCGCGACTAAAATCCGCAACCAATCCGACGCGGAGGACATCGCGGCGTGGTCCGTCATCATCGCCCGCGCCATCGCAGCCGAAGTTGAGCGCACGCGCCAGAAGGAGCAGGCATGAACTGGCTCTCTCGCCTCCTCCTCGCATGGCGTGACCGCCCCGATCCCGCGTGGAAGCCGACAGGCCTGAAGTTCACGACGGGCCGCGACTACGACCAGGACCAGGGGATTCGGATGGCGCGCGAAGCCCGCCTCAAGTCGAGTACGGGCCGCGTCTACCGCAAGCCAGCGAAGCCGAAACAGCCCGCGCCCGTCGTGTCCATTCGGAGGCAGGGATGACCCACGGCACCGAATACGCCTACATCTACGGCAAGTGCCGCTGTCAGGTCTGCCGCGACGGCTACAGCGCCCACCAGAAACGGCGCCGGGACCGCAAACGCGCCAGCGGCCACTGCTGCGACTGCGCCAATCCCGTCGAACCCGGCCGCCGCTACTGCGCCACCCATCGCGCCATGCGGTCGTTCAACGAACTCCGGAGGCTCCACCAGATGACCGTGCCCACCCGCCAGTGCGCCCGCTGCCCCGCGATGATCGAGCCGCGGAAGTATTCGGCCACCCTCTGCTCGACGTGCCGCACCGAGGCCCATAGGAGCCGGCAGTTTGACCGGGAACAGTCCCGGCTGCATCCGGACGAACGCCCGCTCATCGACGAAACCGCCGCAGCCATCGAGGCCGAACTGGCACGACTGGACGCCTTGAGACTCCGCACACGCTTTCGGGGGACCGTATGACGCAACCAGGACTGAACTTCTCACCCGTGAACGCGCGAGTCCGCACAGGACGTAAAGTGAGCCTCGTCGAGAAACTGGCCGACTACTTCACCGCGCGACCCGGCGTCTGGATTCAGGCGCGGGAGCTCGAGTTCGCCGGACGGCAGGCGTGGCGCACGCGAACGAGCGATTTACGAAAGCCGCCGTTCAACATGGTCATCGAGAACCGCATCCGGCACTGGCATGACCCGCTCCGGATTCGGCCGAGCTTCACCATCAGCGAGTATCGGTATGTGCCGCCGGCGGAAAAGACTTGCGACGAGGACGCAACCAGCGTATAAAAGGCAACAGCCCCGCGTTGATGCGCGAGGCTGTTAGATCGCGTTGCAGGACGCGACCGGGAACGAAGCCCAAGTTTAGCCCACGGGTATCCCGGTTTCAACCTCCAACACAAACAGCATCAAGCCGACGCCTGACGGATAACGGCAGGGGCGCGGTTCGACCAGGCTGGCACTGCGGGAATGTGTCGATACCAGCCATGTAAGCCCGTGGGGTGAACCCGAGAGCGGGCGAGGACATAAGCGCGTGAACCGCGCGAATAGTCTCGGGATGTCGGATGGGTGGTCATGCTCGATCCGGCCTCCGGTCGCGTGCGGCTCCATACAGGGCTGAATCGTGACGCCGTGGAGACACTTTCACTCAATGGAGTAGGGGTGTCTCTCCGGCCAACATGCTCACCACCAGGGCTGTAGAGAGATTGAGAAGGAGAGATATGAATCTGACCGAATATCAACGCGCCGCGAAACGCACGAGCCTCGCCGAACCGCACCGCGAACGGCTCATGGTGCAGGCGCTCGGCCTCTGCGGCGAAGCGGGCGAAGTCGCCGACCTCATCAAGAAATGGGCCTGGCACGACAAGGAACTCAGCCGTGACGCGATGGCCGACGAACTCGGCGACGTGCTCTGGTATGTCGCGGACCTCGCCAGCGCCATGAACCTGTCGCTGGACTTCATCGCCGAGCAGAACGTGGCGAAACTGCTGAAACGGTTCCCGGACGGCTTCGTGACCGGCGGCGGTATCCGATGAGCGCCTACGCCGACTTCCTCGACAAGAAGCGCCGCGTGGCCGCACCGCTCGGCATCGGCCTCGAGGCCCCACTGCCTGACCTGCTCTTTCCGTGGCAGCGCGCCATTGTGAAATGGGCGGCGAAGAAAGGCCGTGCCGCGATTTTTGCTGATTGCGGACTCGGCAAGACGTTCATGCAACTGGCCTGGGCGCAGGCGATGGGCGCCAAGACGCTGATTCTGGCCCCGCTCTGTGTCGCCGAACAGACCGCCGATGAAGCCTCGAAGCTCGGGATGGTCGTGCCGTATGCCCGAAAACAGGCCGAGGCCATCGGCGCCTACAGCATCACGAATTACGAACGGCTCGACGACTTTGACCTCTCCCAGTTCGGCGCGGTCGTGCTCGACGAGTCCAGCATCCTGAAAGCCTTCGACGGGACCACGCGCACGAAGTTGATTGAAGCGTGCGCCCGTGTCCCGTATCGGCTCTGCTGCACGGCCACCCCGAGCCCGAACGACATCAGCGAACTCGCCAACCATGCCGAGTTCCTGGGGCTGATGACCCGTGCCGAGTTTCTGGCGTCCTGGTTCATTCACGACAGCGACGGCTGGCGGATGAAGGGCCACGCGCGGCAACCGTTCTACCGCTGGCTGGCCTCGTGGGCGATTGCGTTCCGGAAACCGTCTGACCTCGGCTATTCGGATGACGGATTCGTGCTGCCGGAACTCGTCATCAAGGACCACATCCTCGAAGTCGATGGGCCTGCGTCTGGTTCGCTGTTCCCCGAGATGGGCACCAAGGGACTCAAGGGCCGTCTCAGCGCCCGCAGGGCTTCACTGGAGTCACGGACGGAGGAATGCGCGCGTCTCGTGCTGCATCATGCGCCCCAGTGCCAGTGGCTCGTCTGGTGCGGCCTCAACGAGGAGAGCGAGACGGTCGCTGAACTGACGGGAGGCCTCGAAGTCTCCGGGGCAGACAGTTACGACGAGAAGCGCCATGCCGTCCTGAGTTTCACGTCGGGCGAGACGCGGACGCTCATCAGCAAGCCGCGGATTCTCGGCTACGGCATGAACTTCCAGCACTGCCACCACGCCATCTTCGTCGGCCTCGGCGACAGCTACGAGCAGTATTACCAGGCCATCCGCCGATGCTGGCGGTTCGGGCAAAAAACGAAGGTCACGGCGCATATCGTCATCTCGGAAGCCGAGCGCGTGATCGTGGAGAATGTCCGTCGCAAGGAAGCCGCCGCCGCGGACTTGTCCGCATCCCTGATTGACCATATGCGCGATTTTGAGCGCGAGGAGTTAGCCGTATGATCCGCCGCACCGACCAGCCCGACTGGACCCTCATCAACGATGACTGCATCGAGGCCCTCGGCCGGGAGATTGCCGACGACAGCATCGACCTGTCCGTCTACTCACCGCCGTTCTCCAGCCTCTACACCTACTCGGCCAGTGAGCGCGACCTCGGGAATTGCGCCAACGAGGGCGAGTTCTTCGAGCACTACGCCTTCCTGATTCGGGAGATGTTCCGGGTCACGAAGCCGGGCCGTCATACCTGCGTCCATGTGGCGGAACTGACCAGCACGCTCCAGACCCACGGCGTCATCGGGCTGATCGACTTCCCCGGCATGGTCATCCGGGCCTACATGGCGTGCGGCTGGACGTATCACGGCCGCGTGACCATCGACAAAGACCCGCAGGCGCAGGCCATCCGGACGCATTCCAAGGGCCTCCTGTTCGTCCAACTCCGCAAGGATTCGACGTGGAGCCGACCGGCGCTGGCCGACACGATTCTGATCTTCCGCAAGCCGGGAGAGAACGCCGTCGCCGTCAATCCCGACATCACCAACGACGACTGGATCGAATGGGCGCGGCCGATCTGGTATGGCATCCGCGAGTCGGACACGCTGAACGTGGACGTGGCCCGCGAGAACGACGACGAGCGCCACATCTGCCCGCTCCAACTCGGGACGATTGAACGCTGCATCCGGCTCTGGTCGAATCCGGGCGAACTCATCCTGTCTCCGTTCGCCGGCATCGGGTCCGAAGGCTACGAGGCCATCCGGTTGAATCGTCGGTATGTCGGCGTCGAACTCAAGGCCAGCTATTACGACGTGGCTGTGCGGAATCTCCGAGCCGCCGAACAACTCCGGACGCAGGGCACGCTGTTCGCCGACGAGCACACGGCATGACCGCGGCGCCGACGCGCGAGATGATGACCCGCTTCGATGCCCTGCACCGGGAGCACTTCGGCACGAAGGCGCTGCTATTCGCCGGCAAGGATGCGGCACTGCTCGCCAAGCTCTGGCGGTCGCATGGCGAACTCGTCTACGACTGGATGCCCGCGTTCTTTCAGGCCCGTGACCCGTTTGTGGAGGCCCGAGGCTATACCGTGGGCATGTTCGTCTGGTTCGTGCCACGGCTGCTCGTGAAGCGCACGGTCCGGCCAGCGGATTACGGCGGCTGGCATGACGAGTGCGAGGCGCTGCATGGCGGGCGCTGCACCAATGCCCACTTCCATGCGGCCGTGATGCGTGGTTGACAGACTGACTACGTAGAGCGTAAGCTATGCGCTCAACGCTCACGAGGGACACGATGAAACTGACCATTACCGAAGCACTCGCCGAGATCAAGACCATCACGAAGCGGCTGGAGAAGAAGCGCCAGTTCGTGGCGTCATATCTCCTGCGCGCGGAAGCCGCCAAAGACCCGCTCGAAAAGGACGGCGGCACGCCGCTCGTCCTCGCGCGTGAATCGCAGGCCATCGTGGACCTCGAGACGCGCATCGTCGCCATTCGCACGGGCATCCAGCAGGCCAATCACCGCATCGCCGTGACCGTCAGCGGCCAGACCAAGATGCTGGCCGAGTGGTTGACATGGCGCAAGGAAGTCGCGCCGGGCCGGCAGTCGTTTCTAGACCTGCAGCGGCGCACCATCGTCGCCAACCGCCAGAACTTCCAGAAGCAGCTGAACGCCAACCCGGATGATATCGGCCTCAAGATGGGTATCGCCGTTCAGGTCGATGAAGGCGCACTGGCGAAGGACGCCGAGACGATTGAGACGATTCTAGGCGCGCTCGACGGCCAGTTGTCGCTGAAGAACGCGACGGAGTTCATCGAACTCCCGGACTAGTTTAGGTTTCGCCTTGGGCAGCGAAGTGAGAGTAGACAGCGCACAACCGCTTGATTAGCTCAATTGGTAGAGCACGGGCTCACGCCCGGTGTAATGGGTTCGAATCCCATATCAAGCTCCTGCATAGGAGCAACCGACACTCAGAAGTTGAATGTTGAAACGATGAAATCTCAGGCTTTCAACGCTCACGACTGATGGTTGAACGATGCTTGAAATCCAGCACTCACGGGAGGTCGTGGCGCAATCCACGGCATGGGCACGCGAGGTCGCCCATTCTCCCCCGGCTGGCTGTTGTTGCGAGGCGAATCGTTTTTCTGGAGATGTAATGAAGCACACGACCACGACGCGCGTCACGCGGCACACCTGCCTCCGCTGCGATTACACCTGGATGCCGCGGTATCCGACCCCGCCCAAGGTCTGCCCGGTGTGTAAGTCGCTGCTCTGGCGCACGCGGAAGGGCGTGAAGCCATGACGTTGCGCCTCCCCGCCTCCGACCCCCGCGTGAGACAGGCGATCCAGGGGAAGCCGTGCCGGCATAACGGGACTTGGCTGATCGCTGGCGGCCGCTACGAATGGTGCTACGCCTGCGGTGCGCTCAGGACGACGCGCGAGACGGGCATCGCGGAATGCGTGGTGGACTCGCCGTGGCTGCGTCCAGTCGGCGTAAACGCACCGAACCCCTGGTCGAAGTGGGCGAAGGCGCGAGACTCGTTCCAGAAGCGCAGAGCGAATCGCGCACGGAAGGCCAGTTAATGGGCTACGCCCGCAAGGTGGACGCGAACCAGGCCGAGATCGTCGCCGCGCTCAGGAAGGCGGGCTATCTCGTGAAGGACTTGCGGAAGGCTGGCGACGGGGCACCGGATTTGCTCGTCGCTGGCGGGTGGACTGTGATGGGCGCACCGATGCCGGTGAAACTACTGGAAGTGAAGCGCGCGAAGGGCAAGCTCACGCAGGCCCAGTCGGCATGGCGAGAGCAGGGCTGGCCCGTGATTGTCGTGCGAACCGTGAGCGAAGCATTATCCGCGTGCGATGGACGCGGCGAGGTAGGCCATGACTGAGCGCGACGAGACGACGCGGCCCCTGACGGCCGAGATGGTGAAGCGATTGCGGGCTGAAGTTGCAGACATGCTTGAGCCACCAGCGTGGTCGCGCATGCACATCGAGCCACTGACGTTGCTGGCCCTTCTGGACGCCCTCGACGCCCGAGAGGCGCAGACGTGCGGGACGTGTAAGTGCGCCGTGAAGTGGAACGAAGGGTTGACCCTCTGTGAGATTGGCGTGCGCCGAGACGCCGACCTGATGATCAACCCCATCGCGTTCGGCTGCAACCAGTGGGCCGCGAAGGAGCCAAAGTGAAGGCGATCACGATTTGCCAGCCCTACGCCGACATGATCGCGAAGGGCGAGAAGGTCATCGAGAACCGGACGTGGCCGACGAATCTGCGAGGACGCATCGCCATTCACGCGGGCAAGTCTCGCGAATGGCTCGACGACGGAGACGAGGTCGCGCGTCCAGGCATGCCGTTCGGTGCCATCGTCGCCACGGCCGTCCTCTACGACTGCCAGCGAGTCGAGAAGTTACACGCCGACCTGCAAGGCAGAGACGACGCCAACGGGCCGTGGTGCTTTCTGCTATGCGACGTGCAGGCATTCACTGAGCCTATTCCCGCGAATGGCGCGCAGGGATTTTGGGAGTGGGCGGAGAAGGAGCCGAGGACATGAGCCTGTTGGGACGTGACCCTGACGCTGACGAGCCGCCCGCGCCGCGATGTGTGCAGTGCGGGCAGGAGCGTGGCCCCTCGCATACGGCCGCAAATCACCTTTGGACGCCCGCGCCGGAAGGCCCCTACACGTTGATAGCGCACGGAGGCCCCGCGCCGACGTTCACGGCTGAGGAGTTTGATGCTGCTGCCGTGCATAAGCGGAAGGTTGCCGGGTATTGGCGAAGTCTCGACGTGCAACACGAGGTCGTGCGATTTGAGAAGGACGCTGAGATGCTGGAGTTCGCCGCGTCCCTCGTCAGGCGGGAGGAGCAGCTAGTGGCCGCGTTGCGGAAAGTGACGGATACGGTTGAACGCATGACGGCTAAAGCCACGGAGGCCCCATGACCCCTGACCGCCCCGACGAGACGCTGGCACCGCTGCTGACGAAGTTGCGTGAGCCTGTCGTATTCCGCAGTCGATACGACAGCAGCCTGATGAACCTTGCGGCTGAGACTATCGAGCAGGAGCGCCGTCTCTCCGCCGAGAAGGACGCCACGATTGCCGCGCTGACTGCGGCATGGGCTGACCGCGCGTCAAAACTTGCGGACACGCAGCACGGGCTGGAGACGCACGCGCGGATTACAGACCGCATGCTGGCCGAGAAGGACGCCACGATAGCCGACCTTGAACAACGAATCCGCAGGTTCTCGGAAGAAGTGCGGCACGTGTCGGTGCGGATGGCGAACAGCCTGATGACGCCTGAGCGATTGCGCGAGCTGCTGAAGCCCACGGAGGCCCCATGACCCCTGACCGCTGCGCCCGTTGTGGCGACACACGCGCCGACCACAAGGTCGAGTCGTGCCATGTATTCCACGCTGCCCCTGACCGCCCCGACGCCCTCGCGCCGATCCTGACGCCCGAAAACGCCGAGAAGGCACTGCGTCAGTTCGTGCGCGACGTTCGCCCCGGTTCATGCCGCACTATTTCGTGCGCGTTGAACGGCACGTCCTGCGATTGCCCGCTGTGCCTCATCGACATCATCGCGGACAGGAACCAGCCCGAAACCGTCACGCTGCGCCGTCTCTCCGCCGAGAAGGACGCCAAGCTGGCCGAGATGAAGGCCCGGATCGAGAAACACGAAGCCACGCCGTGGCCCGGTTGCCGTGTCCTGTCCATCGGGGACGAGTGCGAATGCTCACTGTGTCGATCCGAAAAGACGCGCAATGGGTATCGCATCGAGCGCGACGAGGCCGAGCACTACGCGAAGGAATTGCGGGCCGCCCAACTAGCCGAGCAGTCCGCCACCCTCGCGCGGCTGGAGAAGGAGCGGGACAGGATCGCAAGCTACGCGGCCTCACTCGCCAAGTCACTATCACCGTTCCTGTGCGATTGGTGCCGTGGCACTGGCGAGGACAGCGACAACGATGGCCGAGGTCCGTGCGGATCGTGTGGCGCAACCGGCTTTGTTCGGATCGATAAATTGCGCGAACGTCTCGCCGCCCGTGAGCAGGAGATCGCCACCCTGAAGGCCGAGCGGGACGAGATGGTCAAGTCGGACCAGTTCCGCGCGTTCTTCGAGAAGTGTCGGCCCGTGCGTCAGCGCAACACCGAGGCGCGCGAAGCCGAACTCCAGAAGCTCCACGACGACGTGACGCACTGGATCATGGTCGCGGACGGCATCAACCACGACACCCGCTGCCCGAACCA
The DNA here is from genome assembly GCA_036802945.1 of Vicinamibacterales bacterium. Lineage (GTDB taxonomy): Bacteria > Acidobacteriota > Vicinamibacteria > Vicinamibacterales > UBA2999 > Gp6-AA40. The sequence continues at coordinate 28,646 of DAIRVG010000038.1, read as the reverse complement.
CTTCGCCGGAGACGCCCAGAGCCAACCGTGCTTACGCTGCCAACTGGAGCAGGCCCGGCAGCGGATCGCGCGGCTCACCGAGGCGCTGGAGACGGCACGAGGCGCACTCGCAGACATCTCGCAGTCGCGCGACATGAACCTGACGCTGGCCCGCAAGAAGGCCCGACGCATCTACGCAGCCACGTCGCTAGCCGACGCCCCGAGGACGGAGACAACATGCGACCACGTCTGGTTCTCGCTGGATATTAATCCACACCACGTCTCGTGCCAGAAGTGTGGCGCGAAAGCTCCTGACGGGCTATCCTAACCACGGCCATGCGCTTCCACCCCACGCGCGGCACGCTCTGCGGCGGCAAAGGCACCATCGCCCTCTGGGTCTGGGACTGGTATACCCACGAACCCAAACGGCTCCTGACCAATCCTGACGGCTCCCAAGCGATGGGCGGCGATATCTGTTGGTTAGCCGAGACGGCCATCAGCCAGGTCGTCAACCCGACGCCGAAACTGGTCCAGTTCCCGACCGCGCTGAACTACCAGCAGCAGCCGTGGCCGCAGTCGGAAGGCGGCGGCAACCAGATGCGCGCCACCGGCAAGGTCGGATGGGCCTGCACCTTCGCCAACCCGCTCAACACCTACGGCACGTATCCCGATGGCACACCATTCACCGGCTCGAAAGAATGGATTCTGGACGCCGACGGCGACACACTTGTGTTTTCTGACCCAGCAGACCCCACATGGGCTGAACTTGAACCGTATCTCAAACTCGGATTACATGACTACTACCCGCGCACGGTTGATGCGCGTTGGGCGCCGGACTACCTACCCGATTCCGTGCGTCTCAAAGGCCGCGTGCTGGTCTACTGCCTCGCGCATGGCGTGAAGCTCCAAGTCGAGATTGACGGCCTCCCGGTGCAGGTCCAGACGACCGGAGACGGGCAATGGTCGCCGCTCGGGTTTGAAGTGAACGGCGTGCTCTACCTCTGGTATTTCGCCAGTGACGCGCTCGGGACCATCTTGCACCGCGCCGACGATGCCACCCGAGGCGCCAGAACGCCATCTGCGTGGTCGAAAGACGTCTGGATGGACCCGAGTGGCCGTGTCTGGCTCGGGTTCGCCACCAACGAAGCGGAGAGCATCGACAGCGCGCAGGTCGTCGCGCTCGATTCGCTGCCGTGGGAAGCCTTTCACCATCCGGACCCACCCGATCCGCCTGACCCGCCGGACCCGCCAGACCCTCCGGTGCCACCTATTCCCCCGGAGCCACCTGTGCCGACCACGCGCAAAGTCTCGATTGCGACCCGTGTCCTCAATACCCGCTTCGGCGAACCCTCGCAAGGCTACGAGGAGCGGCCGACGTTCGACAAGCCGTTATCCCCCTCGGACCCGTGGCCGATGAAGGCCGGGATGATTCAAGGCGACGAGACGTATACCCTCCGGACCTCGCCGACCGGCGTGCCGTATCTCCAATGGCCGCACGGGCAAGTCATTGCCGTGCGAAAGCCCAACGGCGAACTCGGCGAGACGGCGTGGCCGGGAGAGTCTTACGAACCAGGTATCGACGAGCGGCTGAAAGCGACCGCTCAGTCTGGCGTCTATGTCGAAGCGGAGCCGCCGGCTGGACGTGCCGCGGTAGCGTTCGCGCTGGTGCTCCTTTGACGACCCGGCCCACCCGTGGCGCACTGGCGCTGACCTGCTACACGTCCACGGCGATTACGGGTCCGTCACCGACTCCCGCGGCTGGGCGCAGTTCTCACCGTTCTTCCTGACCTTCCTCGACGGCTGGCATCCTGAATACGCGGAGGAATGGGCGCAGAACTGGCGCAGCCGCGGCTACACGCACATCGCGCTCGGGCGGAACTACGACTACCCCGGCTCCCCGATTCCAGGCCGAGACTTCACCCCGCAGCAGTTCTGCGGCTATGTCCGTCGCGTGCTCGACATGGGCTTCAGCCCGATCTGCTTCCTCGCCGCCGACACGCCCGAGCAGCCCATCCTCGAGACGACGCAGGCACTGAAAGACGCGGGACTGCTGCCCTACGTCATCTGCGTGCCGGCGTGGGAACCGATACCGACGAACTACTGGCGCAGTGTGCAGATGTCGAATGCACTGGAGGGCATGAAGGCCATCGGCGGCAGCGAGATTGTCCTCGGGGTTCACTTGCAGCCGGGACGCTGGTCGATGGCGTCCTTCGCAGGCGTGATTCCGGCAACTGACCCGACACCACCCGGCACCGCCGTGCTCGAGGAGTTCGTCGACCCCGAGACGGGCGTGCTGATGAAATACCTCATCGAGGACGACGACCCGTGGCGCGGTGACGAGCAGGATGCGTGGAAGTCCCACGGCGGGCAATACGTGGACATCTTCCTGTATCAGTTTGAGCACGGGTTCACGCAGACGACGGCCCCGGACTGGCAGAACCGCTGGCGCGATGGGATTCCCCGGATGGGCAACGGCTTGAACGGCTGGCGCGTGATGCCTGTCTGCGCCTTCGAGACGGTGCTCTATGATTCCTACCGCGGGAACTGCAACGAGACACGCGCGCGGGAGATTGCCGGCGAAGCCCGAGACATTGCCTGGAAAGAGTTCGGCGTGTCCGTCACGTTTGGAAACGGTTGTCCGCTTACTTAGGAGCCTTCATGTCCAAGTTCCTCGACATTCTCATCAAATACGCCGAGTCGCATCCCGAGCAGATTCTGGCGATCATCCAGCAGATTCTGGACATCCTGAAGGCTAACCCGGCGCTGCTGCCGGAAGTCGTGGCCGCGCTGAAGTCGAAGGCGTGAAGCTATGCGTCCCATCAATCCGATCCGCACGCTTCGAGAGGAGTTGTATCCGCATCAGATTGAGAATCGCGTCGCACTGAACGCGCTATTGGACGGGTCCCAACAGCATTCGCGTATCACCCTGCGCTACGAGACGCCAGCGCCTAGATACTTCATCGACATGGCCGCGCTGCGCTTTCTCGGTGCGCGACTACTGGACTCTGCTGCGATTGGACTGCTCGTGTCCGTCGCCATCTACGTCTGGCGCGCACTGTGAAGCATCCGCTATCGCCGGAGTTCTACGAGGCGTTGACCGAGTGGGATGAGCACCTTCGGCGGCTATCCTGCGCCTACATACAGGGCATGGCCGCTGAATACGACCGCATCTTCACCGAATCACCAGCACTCCCGGCTCCCGATGGAGCCAGCACACGGCGCCCACAACCGCCGCGAGTAGACCTGCCCACCAGCGGGCTCGGCCCAGACTAGGCTCCAGCCACGACACCGGACTCGGCGCTGGCCCCGTGAGCAGCATCACCACGCCGACAAACAGCCACGTCAGCAGATGCGTGGCCTGCCAGGTCACGGGAATCCAGCAGGCGTAGGACACCCACTGCGCCCGCTTCGCCCCGATGAGGGCTGAGACAATCTGCCCGCCATCGAACGACCCATACGGCAGCAGGTTCACGCCGGTCATCACCAGCCCAATCCACCCCGCCACCGCCACCGGATGCCAGACGACGGTCTGATGGCTGTAGAGATACTTCTGCCACGCCAGCGCCAGCCACGGCTGTCCGAGCCGCGACAAGCCGTCTGAGGCGTCAGACGGAGCGGACCAGCCCATCGACACCAGCAGGATGACGATCGCGGCCGCAAAGCCCGCCAGCGGCCCGGAGAGGGCCACGTCGAACAAGGCGCGGCGAGAGGGGAACGGACCCGCGACACGGATGGTCGCCCCGAGCGTGCCCGTGACCAGGAACGGCGCCGGGATGAAGTAGGGCCCGGTCCATCGGATGCGGTAGTGGTCGATGACGACCAGATGGGCGGATTCGTGCAGGCCGATGATGCCGTGGAGCGCGGCGGAGAAGGCCAGCCCGTAGCCCCACGAGGCCCAGAACGGCAACCAGACGCCCGTGGCGGCCTCGTGGTAGCCGATGCCGTGGAACATGCCCGCCAGCGTCGTGGTCGCCCACGTCGCCAGCCAGAGCCCCACGACGCGACGGGTCATCCCTTCGGCGGCGGGAAGATTTTGTCGAGGAGGGACGTCTGCGCTTCGAGCTTGGAGGGGAGCTCGTCACGCAGCCGGAGCGTCATCGGGTTGTGCCGACGGAGCCAGCGGTCGGCCAGCCGATGCACGAAGGACACCCACCAGATCGGACGGGTCATCACCATACCGGATGGGACGGTCATCATTCGGCCTCCCGGTTTCTGAGACAACGTGAGAGGGCGGACACGAGCCGGTCGTTGTGTCGGGCGAGGTCGTCGCGCTGTTTCAGAATGTCCCTCACCGCGAACGCCGGCCATATCCACCCCTTCAAAAACGCCACCACGATCAACGCCAGCAGTCCCGGCGCGGACAGACTCGTGACCTTGCCAATGTCGGCCCACGGCAGCTGGTCCACGGCTAGCCACCCTGATTGCAGTCGAGCCCGAGCGGGCCGCAATACCACCACTGGACGAGTTCCCACCCCGAGCCGAAGTTCTCCTGCCACCAGGCATCGTTCCGGCACAGTTCGCAGGTAATGCCGGATTCCGTGTTGGACGACTTCTTCAGCGCCGGATGGGCCAACGCCTTCGCCAGCGCGGCAAACCCCGCCGACGGGTCATAGCCCTGTGCCCGGAGTAGTTCGACAATCGTCCCGAGCTTCTTCGGATACTGATGCATGAGGGATGCCGTCCTTTACGGCACGTAAAGCGACTGGATCAGATACCCGGATGTCACCGGGAGGAGCACCATTTTCCCACCCGAGGCCAAGGAATACGCACCCGTATCCCCGTCGATCGTCTCGGACCCGTCCGGCGTCACCGACCACGCCACGGTGCAGTCGTTCCAAATCGATAGCGGCATCTGCCGATCCGCCGCCGCTTGGAGCGTCAGCACCTTCGCCACGGTGCCCGAGAACGTGACGAAGTTGTCATCATCCGTGACGGTGTAATTGGCGACCAGGTTCTTCTGGCCTTCCGCAAGAATCGTCCCGAGCTGCGAGAAGAACGTCTGCCCGATGTCCTCGACGCCGAGATACTGCCGAACCTGCACCATGTCCGCGTCGAAGATGGTGACGTCGTAGGCGCCGGGCTCGAGGAACACCGTCGCGTAGCCGGACGCATCCAACTGGACCGGGTTCATGTTCGCCACGTCCATGTCGGCCGTCGTCCACGTATCTTTGTCGGTATCTTCGCCCGCGACCTTGAACTGGACGAACCCGAGCCCGAGGTTATCCCCGTTCTCGTCTCGGATGCCATCAGCGGTCAGGTAGAACAGCGAACCAGGCACGCTCATTGGTCATCCTTCTGATTGTTCGCCAACGCGACAGCGCGGGCGGTCCATGAGGCGACACGTCCAGCGTTCTTCGTGGGAATCGTGACGCCTTCAGTCAAGAGCCTGACACCGGCTGGCGAATGGAGGAACTTCGACGTCGCGCCGGCGCCGAGTTGCAGAAACAGCGCATTGACAGGGTCGAAGAATGCCTGAGCCCCCTGAGCCCCCTGAGCGGCGATGACACCGCTGCCGCTGGGATTGGGATTCTCGCCGAGCTTCTTCGCCAAGAGGAAGAACTTGTCGAGGTCGCTGACCAGCTTCGGGTCCGACTTGAACAGGATGGCTTTCGTCTGCGGCCCGAGCTTCTGCCAATCTGCCGCCAACTTCGCCGCCTTGACGAAACCGCCTTCAGCCGTCGCCTGCTCCAGCGCATCTTCGAGATATGCCCGCGCCACGTTTGGCATCTCGTTCGGCGCAACCTTGGCGATCGCCTTCAACTGGTCGACCGCTCCGTCCTTCGTCGCCGTCATCTGGCGGAAGAACTGCACCGGCTCGTCTTTGACCTGTTCCAGCGTGTCGATGACCGCGTGCTTGGCCGACGTCGCCGCACGACCCGCCTTGAGCGCATCGATGGCGTCCTTGCCGCCAGCCGCGACCGCGGTATCGACCGCATCGCTCAACTGCTTGACGCCGTTCGCCGCCATGCCCTGCGTAATATCGCGCGCTTCCGGCATCGCCGCGCCACGCGCCATCTTCTTCAGTGCCGAGAGGTCGAGTTCGACCACCGACGCCGGCAGCACATCCGGACCTTCCACGAGATTCCGGATGGCCTGAAACGCGGGCGAGGCTTGCCGCTGTGTCTCCGGCCACGTCCGCAGCCACTTGTCGTAGGTCTGTTTAAGCGCAGCCTTCGGACCTTTCAGGTCCACCGGAAACGCCATCGTCTCCATCACGGGTTGCGTGACGCGCGTGCCCGTCACGGGCAGCGTGACTTCTTTCGTGCCGACCTGGACCGACTTCTGAGCCGCTGGCGAGGCTTCCAACTGCCGCAGCGTGTCATACGCCGCATTGGCTTCGCTGTGCAGGTCGGAGACGGTCGTCTCAATGGCCTTCTGGACCGACTTCGCGCCGGCATACGGTGTCGTCGCCGCGCCTTGATTCGCCCGCTTGGCCAGCGCGTCCCCGGCACTCGTGAGGCCCGCGGCTTCCTTCTTCGCCACGTCTCGCGCGACGACGCCACCAGCCAGCGACCGATCCGCCAGATACTCGGCACCCTTCACGACGGGATTCTGTGTCGCCGTCGCCGCACTGACCGGGATGCCCTGCGACTGTCCAAACTTCACCGCCGCCGCTTCTTCTGGCGTGGCGCGTCCAAGCTTCGTCAGGTTCTTGACGTATGGCGCCGCAGCCTTGAGAGCGGGAGCGACCACGGCAGACCCGACCGCCTCTCCCGCGCCTTGGATGCCGCCCTGAATGGCGATACCTTTGGCCGCTTCGGTCGCCGTCTTCGGCGCGTCACGTCCAAGCCAGCGATTCGCCAACTGCCGCCACGCCTCGCCCGTGGCCCCACCAGCCGCCGCACCGGCGACCATGCCCGGCACGGCACCAGGCGCACCGATGAGGCCACCTGCGACCCCTCCGACCGTCGGGAGCAGGTCTACGGTGTCTTCGATGTCTTTGCGCGATGAGACGGCGAGTTTCCCCACCAACGGACTGAGCGGACCAGTGGCCGGAGCCACCATCGCCAGCGCCTTGCGCCATGCCGGGAGTTCTTCCGTCTTGGCCGGTTCGGCGGCTGGAGTCGCTGGTGTCGTCGCTTTCAGGTCGTCGGCGAAACTGCCCGACTTATTGACCGCGGCGAGGTCGTCAGCGAACGACGTAGCCTTCTGCTGCGGCACGGGCTTTCTCCTGTTCTACGGTCGTTCCGTTGCGCTTGGCGACAGCCTGAATCTGCGCCATCGACACTTCCTTGTCGCCACCACCAGCCGTCGGCGCTTCACCGCCTGCTACGGCGTAGATGTTCTTCTCGTGGCGCACGAGGAAATCCCGCAGCGACTTCAACTTGGCCTGAATCCGGCTGTCGCTGTCGTTGATCGTCGGCGTGTAGGTGTCGAGCAGTTTCTGCTCCGATGGCGTGAACGACGTGCCTCCGCGCAACTTGGCGATGGTGCCTTGGATGTTGCCGAGTTCATTCCGCAGTTGTTCTTCATCCTGCGTGCCGATGCCGACCTGCGACAGCGCCTGATTGATGCTGCCGCTGTAACCAGCACCAACACCCTTCCACCCGATCTGGTTGCCGCGCTTCTCGACCGCATCGATGAGGCCAACGAGGTCACGACCGACCACGACGTCACCCTGAGCACCGACGCCGAGCTTCGGCGTGGCTGGTGTCCCATCCGGACCCGTGGTCGGCTTGGGCTGACTGAGACGTGATTCCGTGCGCTCACGGAGGCGCAACTGCTGCGCCCGATACGCTTCGGTCGCCGACGCGGCCTTGTCCTGACGCGCATTGTCGGCGTCACGATCTGCCTGTAGCGCCGTCGCCGACGCCTGCCTGTCGCTGATGGTCGCCCGTTCATTCGCCGTCAGAGCCAACTGGCCCATCTTGGCCACCGACTCCGGCGAGAACGCGCCTGCCGACTGAATCACGCCCGCCGGCACGCCCGCTTCTTTCCCAAGCCCGACCACCGCCGCCCATTCCTCAGGCGACTCCGTCAGACTCAGCCGGTCATAGAAGCCCTTCGCCGGATTGGACCCGAACATGTCCTCCAGCGCCTGCTTCTGCTTCGCCGCGAACTCCTTCGCCGGCGTGCCCATGTCGATGATGGTCTTGATGGCGGCAGGGTCAAACGTCGGCGGCAGGGCTTTCAGGAAAGACTGCTTCTCCGGGTCATCTCCGGCCAGCTTCGTCAGCGCGGCCTGAACCACGGGATAGTTTTGCGGATTCGCCGCCTGCAGCAACTGCGCGGCATGGCCCATCCCCTTGATATCCGCGTCCATGTCAGCGATGACGGCGTCTCGAACGCTCTTGCGATGCGTGTCGAGGCCCTTCTGGAGTTCATCGCCGAGCTTTGGATTGATCTTGTAGACACCCATCACAGCGGACTCTTGATCGGGCGCCGACTCCAACACGGCACGAATCGCCGCGTCATCCTTCGCGGCCTGCTCAATCTTCATCCGTTCGGCTTGCGTCTTGGCGGTCTGTTCTTCCTTCTGCGCCCGCACCAGGTCACGCGCCTGCTGCACCGACGGGTCATACGGCTTGATGACGTTGAGTTGTCCGAAGACGTCAGCGGCCATCATCAACCCCAGTTATCCGGCAGGTTGCCGGGATTGCTTGGCGTCGTCGTATACGGCGGAGTCGCACCGCCGCCACTACGATTGAAGATGCGGCCCCAATCGATGTTCCCGAGCGTGTTGTAGATGGCGCTGTTCGCATTCGAGTCGGCGATGGTGCCGCGCGCCGCGTTGTCACCCTGCCCAGTCGCCAGGTTCGCCTGATCACGTCCGTATTGCGTGGCATACTGCGCCGTCTGACCCGCCGCGTTGATGCCCTGACCCGCCGCTTGCAGGCCGTAGCCCACCATCGGATTCAGCTTGTTGAAGGCGTTGTTCTGGTTCGTCCAGAAGGCGTTCTGGTCGTTCCCGTAATTCCGGAATGCCCGCGCATCGGCCGCACCGTATTCCTGAGACGCCATGCCCTGCGCGTAACCAGCCAAGTCCTTCAGCGTGCCACCGGTCAGCAACGTCCCCTTGGACGCCGCCGACCGCTCGAGCGCCTTCTGGCCTTCCTGTAACCGGAACTGGAAGCCGGGATCATCAGTCAGATTCGGCGCTTGATAGGACTCCGTCCACGGCGCCAGCAGTCCCGGAGCGTTGAACGAGGCCGTCCGCGACACCGCATTCGGTGAGAAGCCTTCGGCGCTCAGACCGCCACCATAGCCGCCGTAGCTGCCGCCGGGCCCACCGTCTGGCGAGATGGACCCATTCTCACGCCCAATCCAGTAGTCCTCCATCGTGCGTCCCGGTTCACCCGTGGCCCACGCCGAGCGGTCGTTCGGGTCGTTGTTCTTATTGACGTAATACTGGACCTGATTGGCGACCTGCGCCTCGGTCCAGTCGGGATGCGACTGCTTGATGGTGTCCCGAATGCGCGATGGGAAGTCCGTCGGCGAGGCCGGACCACCACCTGAGCCGTGAAATCCACCAATACTCCAGTCTCCAGATGTCGGCTGGTTCTCCATGCCGCGCACGACCATGCCGTCCTCGCCGTAGCCGGTCTGATACCCACCCGCGCCGGCCGGATTGCCATTCACCGCCCAATACGGGTCGTGACTCACCATCGTGCCGTCATCCCGATACGCCGGATTCTGGCCTGACCCTTCGACGTTGACGGGATTCCCACGGGCATCGACCAGTCGCCCGTTCTCATCGACATGAATACCCGAGCCAGAGACCGCGTATTTACTCCAATCGAAGTCCGCCATTAGGCCCTCGATCCTGGCAGCATCCGGCCACCATTGTTCAGCGCATCCTGCAACTGATCTTCCGGCACGCGGTAGAACTTCCCATCCGGCCCCTGCACGTTCGGTTGTGCGTAGGAACTCTCACTCTGTGACCGGGCCGACAACGCCCGCGCCAGCGAGGGACGCATCTCCGGGACCGCGTTGTCGTCGGTGACCAGTGACGACAGCGTCTGATGCCCCCCAGATTCGTTGGATGGCATCGACGGCGGCATGGAACTCTCCGTCGGTGCCGCGGTCGCCGTCGCCGTGAGCGGCTGCGACGTGCCCCCAAACCCCATCAGCGTCGAGAGCGCATTCGCGCCCTGATTCCCGAGTTGGGTATACGGCGTCAGCGCCTGCGCCGCTGTGTTGATGCCACCGATGGCCCCGCCCGGTGCGGCCGGTGAACCGTTACCGCCCGTGCCTCCCGTGCCTGTCCCTGTGCCGTTGTAGGCGTCACTCAGGGCTGTGGACGCCTTCGCGGTCGCCGCGGCCTGTTCCTTCTTGGCCTGGTCGATCTTCTCTTTCTGGTCGAGCGCGGCCGCGACGGGTGCCGCCACCGCCATCGACGCGCCACCCGTGAACGGCATCAACACGCCGCCGCCGATAAGAACCGCCCACTTCTGCCAGCCCATAAAAGTGCCCCTATTCTACGCCTAGACCCACGACAGGACGTGCAGGATGGGCGCGAAGTTCGGTGTCGCGCTGTTATCCGTGTTCACGTAGAACCCGACTTGATCCGCCGTCAGAAAGTCCGTCCGACCCACGGAGTGGAACTCAATCCAACTCAACCCGTTCTCACTGAAGTAGATTTTGCGGTCGGTATTGTTGTCTTCGATCTTCCACCAGTTCGGAATCTTGTTGACCGCCAGCGTCCGATAACTCGTCGAGGCCGACGTCGCCGTGTTCATCTTCTGCGAGGCGACCGCAATCGTCGTAGACCCCGTATCGAGCGCCGCGAAATGCAGACACGCCATCTTGCCGTCACTGGACTGCCGGAAGCACATCCCGACCGACTGATTCGCCTTCTGCACGAAGCACGGCAGCACATACGCGATGCGGGTCCACGGAGCGGAGCCTGACGACTCGACGCGCACCTGGAAGTTCACGCCCGAGCCCGTGGCCGCTCCGGTCAGGAGCATCCCGCCGTTCGCCGTGCTAATCGTCGCGCTGCCCTGATTCACCCATGAGAAGGAACCCGTGGGCGTCGTGAACTTGAACAGCGGCCCGAATGGGGCCCACAGTGACCCCGAGTAGCGGGCCATGTAGGGCGCATCGGTGTAGAGGTCTTCATACCCGGCCAGCGGCGACCCCGGCTCAGACCCGATGGCCGTCGTCGAGAGCAGCGTGGACGGCAGCGGCCCGCGCTTGACGACCGTGCCGCTCGTGCTGTTCCACAGGACAATCTCGTTATCGACCGTCGCCGCACCAGGTCCGGAGACGTCACCACCGCCCGCCGCGGTCGCCCACTGACCATCCCCGCGCCAATACGTCGAACTGGACGCCGCCGTGCCGCTGTTGAGATGCGACACCGGGAGATTGCCCGTGACTTCCGAGCCTGACAAGTCAATCGCTGCGGCCGACAACACGCCTGACGCCAACTTGGCCGGGCCCGTGCCCGTCGCCGCCTTCAGCAGTTTGCCCGTCGTGCCGTCGAACAGTGCCGCCTGACTCGCCACCGACGACGCCGGCCCCACCACATCGCCCGTGCCGACCGGCGCCGCATCCTGCCAGACCGTGCCCGTGGACCGCTGTAGCTTGTTCGCCGGCGTCGAGTCCGTCAGCGTGTAATACGTCCCCACCGGGACCGCACTCGCCGCGGGCTGACCCGCCGTCGTGCCCCGCTGATGAATCTGCGCCACCGTGCTCGAGTTCGGCAAATCCGGAGACGCCGCCGTGACCACAAACGGCTCGTCGGAATCTGCCTGCTGCGCCAAGGCCGTCGCAATATCGACTCCGCCCAAGTCGCCCTGTATCTCGTCAATCGCCTGAGACGCCGCCTGCTGCTGGTTCGCCGTGTTCTGGAAGGCAATCCGCCACGGATACGTCAGCACCCCCGTCCGCGGCTCGGTAATGGGATGGTTGAGCACTGCGGCAAACGGACTCGACACGCCGCCCATCGACGTGCCGGGCAGATTCACCTTCGGAGCCGTGCCCTGCGACGTGAACACCAGCGCCCCGGCCACCACCACGCCCCGACTCCACTGTCCGGAAACCGGGTTGATGTCGATGACCACGAGTTCGTCCGCCGCTTCCCCGATGCCAGTCGAGTAGGCAATCCGCACCGTGGTCGCATTGAGCGCGATGGCGTCCATCGCAAAACACGCCCCGGTCGCCCCGAGGAAGAATCCGACCTGACCGTCTTTGGGGCGGATGGTCAGTGATTCGGTGACCTCTACGACGAAGACCCGCGATCCGATCACCACCGGCACCAGTTGATTCACCAGCGCGGTCTGACTCGTGAACTCCGCCAGCGCCCCCGTCGACACCAGCCGCAGCGCCCACTGCGACCCGAACTGATATGCCAGGTAGTCATCCCGCAACCGGATGACCGCACTCGACAGCGTGACCGCGAGGCTCAGTTCTTTCGAGCCGGTATCGTCATAGACCGCGAGGTTCTTGCCTTCCGACTGGTTGACGATGAGCACCGTCTGCCCATCCGGCGAGACGTCCCCGAGCGCCCCGGCCGCGAACGGCCCCAACCCAGAGACCGACGTCCGCACGCCCGACACCGAGAGATACGCGGCCCAGACCCCGCCGCCGGCGCCCAGTTCATTCTCACCGGCCGCATCTTCGATGGTCAGCGTATCGGTCGAGACGACATACCGACCGAGCTTGAACACCGCCGGCGAGAACTCGTTCTGGAGAATCAGCGTGTCATCGTCGAACCAGCGCGGGGCTCCGTTGACCGACGAGCCCAGTCCGGTCGGCGTCGTGCCGTCAATCGACGTCGCCACCGTCCCCTGAGCCGCCGAGCCGACGCTGTTGAGCTTCGGCATCAGCTAATCCCCGGCTCGAGGTCCATGTAGGCCTGCACCAGTCCCCACGCGACCGGATCGGAACACGTCACGCGGAAGACCCAATCTCGGGCCTGCCCGAGCTGCCACCAGATGACGCGCTGGCGGTATTCCCCGAGCTTGCCGACCGACATGGGCATCGACGCGCCCCAGGTCGCGCCGCCATCCTTCGAGATTTGCAGGTGGATCATCGGGTCCGAGCCCTGCCCCTGCGACGTGTTCAGCCCCACGCCGACATCCATCCACAGTTCGAAGTTGTGAATGAACGTCCACTGGCCTTGATTGGCGATATGCGGCGACTGGCGCAGTCGACGAATCAGCCGACGATTGGAGGTAATCGGCGCACAGCCATTCTCGCCGGGGATGACGGGCGCGGTCTCGTTCTGAAACTCCACCGTCGTTATCTCGCCTTCGGTGAGTTCAATCGCATCGGCGGTGCCGTCGCTGACGACAATCGCCGCTTGAGACCAGCCGCAGACTTGCCCCTCTGAACAGAAGTATTCGACCTCGGGATCGAGCCCGACATACGTGACCGAGTCGCCGCCTTTGAGCGTGAAGGTCGCCGGGTCCAGACCGGGACCGACGGTGATGATGAACTCCGCCGTCGGATCATCGACATTCGTCGTCTTCGAGAAGGTGATCCCCGTATCGCCCGCACCCTCAGCGACGAGAAACTCTCCGAAGGCGAATCCAAACTCAATCGTCTCTGTGTCGAAATCACGCATCGTGATCGACGTAATGGTCTGACCGACCGGCGCATACCACCCGAAGCCAGAGGCCCCGTTTTCCGCCTCTACCGGCTGCGTCCCTGATGTCGTGCCATCACTCGCTGAGTAGACGACCGTGAACGTCGAGAAGACGTTCGGCTCCATATACCACATGAACGCGCCGACATTCGGCGGGAGCGAGATGGTAAAACTTTCGAGGTCGTCTGGGAACTCCACGAAATACAGGTCGCCGGTATAGCCGTGGCTCCACGTCGCCCAGCCATCCCCGACCTTCGTATGCACCATCGGGATACTGAACGTGATATTGCCGCCGACGACCGGACACGGCACCGTCGTGACGAGATCGTGATTGGGCCGTGCGTCATTCGCAAACGCCGTGAGCGTATACGGACCTGCCGTCGCCGGAGGCGCATCCGTCGACAACGGCGTCGGCAGAAACTGCGTCATCGCCACTAGGGCACCACCAGGTCATCGGCATACAAGTCCAGCCGCATCTCGTAGATGACGCCCGTCGAGCGGTCCCCGACCAGATGCGTGTTGTAGCAGTAGGCGTGATTACGCGCCGGATGCGGCTCAAACTGGATGCTGGTCTCGGGATTCCACAGCGCCCGCTCGTGCCACGCCTGTGTCGAGACGTCATAGACCCACGTCGTGGACAACGACGGCACCAGCAACCAGAGGAAGGCGTGCCCCTCGTCCTGCTGCGCGAACATCAAGGCCCCGACCAGATTCGGCGCCTGATTCAGCGCGAACTCCACCGCATGGGTGGACACCCGCTGCGCGGCATACCCATTCGCCCGCACGACTTCACGCGCCCCGTTCTGGTTCTCCGTCAGCCAGTAGAGCGTGTTGTCGAGATTCGCAAACGCAAACGGCGCCGCGATGCCGATCTCCACGAACCCACCTTGAATCGGCTCAAACGGGAACGAGCCATTCCCGGAGTCATACCAGGGATTCGTCGTCTTCGTGCCCCACAACCAGACTTCGCGGTGCGAGAGGCCCATCGCAATCGGCGTATCAGCGGCTTGGCTGACCTGCGCGACGTCGAGCCCGTCCCATTCCAACCCATCTTCGAGCGACGACAGTTGGAACCCGCCCGGATACAGGCTCAGGAAGTAGCCATCGGTGAACAGGCCCATGATCGTCGGCGTGTTGAACCCGTCATCGGTAATCTCGCCAAACGTCTCGACGTTCAGGTCGAAGATGTAGCCGTGCCCGCCTGACGTGATGAACAGTTGATGGCCCCCGAGACCGTTGCTGGAGATGGTCGCCGGGTTCTCATCCACCGCAACCACGCCCCGCAGGATGATCGTCCGATTGGCGTAGACTTCGTAGAACCCGGACCCACCGACCGCGAACAGTCGCCGATACGTGCTCTCGTAGAACAGGCACCGCACCGACCCGGCCAGCAGGTTCACAAACGGCTGGATACCGGGTGTGCCGATGAAGTAGGGATCGCCGGCCGGACTGTTCCCGTCGGCCCGCTCGAGATAGAAGTTGACCGTCCGCTCCACGTCAGCGCGACGGGACCGGACCTTCCCAGAGCCCCCCACGAATCCCGGCACGGCGACACGGGCCATTTACGACCCCTGATCCGAGTAGATGTTGTAGGAGCCCATCCGGTTCGGCGACAGCGCCAGGTCCAGCGCGGCATCCGCCAGCCGGATGTTCGCCCGCTTCACCTTGCCGAGCGCGTCCTGCGCGAACTGCACGACCTCTGGAATCTGCGAGAGGGACCGACCATTCGGCGCCGCCAACCGGATGGCGAGATTGTATTCGATGGCCTCCTCGTATCCGGGCGAGAACGCATACTGCGCCGTTAGACTCGCAAAGCCCGTCATCGCCCGCTTCGAGTAGAACGCGATCTGGTTGTCGCCACTCGTAGGATTCGGCCACAGAAACGCCGTGCCAAACGGAAACGTCGGATTGTAGTAGAGCATCGTCGGCAGCGGATTCGTCAGCGTCTTGACCTGAATCGCTTCGTAGGCGTCATCCGTGATGACGGCCATCGGAATCTCCACCGCCGGCGTCGTGCTGTTCAGGATGAGCCCGCATCCGGTCACGAATAACGGACGCGCGATATCCCAATCACCACCGTTGCCGACCGTGTATTCCTGCTGACTGGACACCAGGTCAAACACATCCCGCGCGGTGACCTGCATCGTGAGTGTCTCGGTCGCCCACGAAGAAAGCATCTGGTTCAACCGACGCATCCCGTCCTGCGCCTGACCTGGTCCTGGGTCTTCAGACGGCGACAGCACGCCGATGTCAATCAACGCACGAGAGATGAACTGCAACGCCGTGACGGTGCCGAACGACGTCCCCGAAGGGGGCGACACGGGCGTGACTGAGGACGGGTTATAGTTGACGACCGTAAACGCATCGTCACGCGGATCACAGCCAGTGGCCGTGGCATGGAGAAGCAGCGGCCCAAGCGTGTTCGCATCAATAGGCGAGGCCGCGAGTTCATACCAGCCGCTACCGACTTCCGTCACCGACCCTGACGCCGCGGCAAAGCCCGACACGCCATTCTTTTTCAGCGTGACCGTTGGCGTCTTGCCCGTCGCGCCCGTAATATGGTCGGACGACAGCACCATCAGGAACTGGAGGCCAGTCGTGGAGTTAGAAATGCTGACGGGATAGCCCACGAGTCCTCCTTACAGTGCCGGCAACGACGCCGGCCGATAATTCACGACCGTAAACGTGTCGTCGCGCGGGTCACACGCAGACGCGGTCGCATGGAGCAACATTGGCCCAAGCACGTTCGTATCGAGCGCCGACGCCGCCACCTGATACCACCCATTCCCGACTTCCGTCACCGCCCCAACGGCCGGCGCAAACGCCGTCTCACCGTTCTTCTTCAGTTCCACCGTCGGCAACTTTCCCGTGGCCCCCGTAACGTGATCCACCGACAACACCATCAGGAACTGTAACGACGTAGACGTGTTCCCTCTCGACACTGGATAGCCCACTAGAACCCTCCCGTCTGCGTCGAGGCCGGAATGTTCGACCGTGAACCCACGCGGTCAGGGAAATCCGTCATCCGGCGCTCTTTGATGGCCGATGTCTGACCGACCTTGCACCAATACCGCGGCGCCCACATCCGATCCGCCCAGTAGCGTGAGGCCCACATTTACGTCAGGTCCAAGGTGACCGCCGTACGATTGCCGTCCGCATCGACGGTCGCCGTCACGCGGTCCTTCGTATCCGCCAGGTCACGAATCGCCACGGTGGTCGTCGCCGCACCAGACAACTTCCCGCCGGCGCCGGAATTGTTCAGCCGAAGCGACTGACGCACCGTCACCGAGCCGTCCACCGCATCGTCCAGGATGGCGTCCACGCCCGCCGATGACAGCGCATAGCCGGTCTTGTCGTTGTTGGTCGTGACTGTCACGCCGGCCACCACCGAGGCCACAGACCCGACCACGTTCCCGCCGACGTTCCCGGTGACACTCGCCACCGATCCCACGACGTTGCCGCCTACGTTCCCCGTCACTGACCCGACCGCACCGGTCACGGAGCCTACCGCACCCGTGACCGACCCGACCGAACCCGACAGATTGCCCGTGATGTTGCCAATGATGTTCGCCGTGAGCGCCGTCGTGATGCTGGTCGCCGCGTTCGTGCCACCGCGCAGGAGGCCATTCGTCGAACCAGGCGCGATGTCTGGCAGCGCCGTGCCGACGATATGCCCCGCTGTGCCGGCGCCATACGCACCCGGCAGCGCCGTGCTCCACGGGTCGCCAGCCGACCCCGCATCCGACAACGCCTTACCGGCGCTGCCCGCCGTCGTATGACCGGACAACTGCTCATCCCACACGCCGTCGGCAATCTCGTTGACCGCATCGGTCGCCAGCGCATCGGCGTCAATAGCGCCCGTGGCAATGGCCGCTGCGTTGATGGCGCCGGCCGCAAAACTCGCCGACGTGATGCCACCCGAGGCTACCGAACCGACCGATCCCGTCACGTTCCCGCCGACGTTGCCGGTCACGGAACCCACAGAACCCGTGACGTTGCCGCCCACGTTCCCAGTGACCGACCCGACGGCCCCCGTGACACTCCCGACGGCGCCTGTCACAGACCCGACAGACCCAGACAAGTCGCCCGTGATGTTCCCCGTGATGGCCGCACGCATCCCGACACCACCACCCGCCGCGGCGGCGATACCGTCACCACCCGCACTCGCGCCACCGGTCGCCAGGAGCCCGTCGCCGGTCCCGTTTCCGGTCAGGCTCATGCCGTTGCCGTTCGTGGCCGCTGACGTGGACGTGATGCCGTTCCCGGTCGCGCCCGTGCCGCTGGCCGCGTTGATGCCGTGGCCCGTGCCGTTACCCGTCGCCGTAATCGCCGACGTGTTGGACGTCTGACTCGTGATGTTCAGCCGCGAGAGCGCCAGTGTCGCCGTGCTCGAGCCGAGCGTGCCGCCATGCGCGACCCCATCGGCCAAGATGGCATCGGCTTCACCGCCGGCCGAGACATCGAGCGTCCGCGCCGCCGTCGTCGGCATCAGCGCCGATCGGGCTTCAATCGAGAACTCCGCGACCACATACCCGACGACGGACGTGCCGCCGACGGTGCCCGTCGTGATGACCAACTGGTAATTCGTGGCCGTGGCATACCCGTTGCCACCCGACGCGACCACGCGCACATTGTTCAGGCCCGTGACCGAGTCGAAGTCCACCGACAACGTAATGCCAGCCGTCAACTGCGTGGTGGAGTTCCCCGGATAGGCCGAGATGACCGGCGACCCGGCCAACTGCGTAGGCGCCCCGGTCGTCGTGACCGTGCAGAACTTCGTATCGAAGGTGTCACCAAGCCGGAAGTCGCCAATGTATGCCATTAGTTCGCCACCACAAGACGATTCCGAGCCATACCCATCAGCGCACCCCATCCCGCCGAGGCCGCAATATCACTCATCGTCCACGGCACGCCCATCGATTCCCCCGTCGTCGTGGTATAGCCCCACAACCCACCGCGCGTGCCGGTCGTAATCGACGAGTCCGTGACGGAGTTCTTCGCCACGCCGTTGAAACTGTCACTGAGCGACGTCCCATTACTCGTCTGCCGAACCGTATCGGGAATCGAAATCGTGACGCCGACGGTCGCCAGGTCCGTCTCTGTGCCCGTGACGACCTTCGACAGTCGCAACTCGTTCACGATACCCACGAGACGCGACATGTAATGCGTCTGCGCCGAGATTGAAAAGCGCGTGCAGGGCCCCCACTGGTTATTGTTCGACCCTGGACTCGTCATCACGACGACGTCCGTCTCCGCGTAGTGGTCCGTGCCGGAAACGTCGGCTTCGGCGCGGCAGGAGGCGTTCCCGCCAAAGACCGTATCTAACACGGAGCACCGCTGCGTATCCGTGGCGAAGACCGTGGAAACGGTCGAGTTGTTGAACAATTGATTCCAGGTATAGACCGGGCCAAGGACCGGACTATTCGACTGGTTGAACGTCTCCAGCAGCGTCGTCGCAGGGTCTAGTGGCTGTTCGCGTGGCAAGTCATCTGGCACGAACCGCGCGAAGTCACTCTCTTTAAACTTGAACTTCCGCAGCCAGTAACCGAGCGCCTTGCGGTAGAAACCCGACGGCAGGCGTCCGAGCAGTGTGTCGGCGCGCAACTGTCGATACATCGCCCGTATCTGCGCTTGCACCAGCGGCCACTCTGGACCACCGATGTCAAACGGCTTCCGGCGCACCTGCCCGCCGAGATGAATCTCGAACTGCAACGTCTGAGACGTCGGCAGAAGCGGTCCACAACACCGCGTCTGGTCAATATCGCCTTGCAGCGTGAACAGTTCGTGCAGCACGTCCCCGAGGCGCGTAGACGTCAGCGGATTCGGCGCATTAAAGGCATTCCGCAACCGGAGTCGATGGGCGGCGGAGATCGTCTCGTCGAGGTCCGTGGCCACCTGCACGGATCCAGTCGGATTCGGAGCCGCATCATCGACGGCCATGATGGCATTCGTGGTGGACTGGGCCTGCGCGCCACACTCACTCAGTGGGCGAAAGTCAATCGAGGAGAACACCCCCACGGGCAGACAATGCGCGGCACGCATCCCTGGAAACGGTGCGCGAAACTCATAAGTCTGGAGGACGTATTTCGCCATCTACTTCACGACGACACCGCTCGACAGCGGCGGAAGCACGTTCACCGTAGACCCCTTCGCCGGAGGCGCAGGCGCCACGGAGGCGGGACAATCGAGCGTCAGCTTATAATGCCCATTGGCGTAGACCGTCGTCGCGCTGGCAGCCACGCAGGCCACGCCCTGCGGTGTCGGCATCGGCGCCAACTGCGCGAAGCCCTTCTGTATCTGCATCTGCATCACCGACAGCACCGCCAGAATATCCTGATGGTCGCCCGTCGGTGGTCGCGGCGGCACCGGCTCAGACCCGGGCACCACATTGAACGCCCGAATCGCGGCCGACGTCCCATCGCTCACGGTCACGGAGTAGCCCGTCGAGACCGTCACCGTCGGCAACGGCATCACCGCGATCCAGTGGTCATTCCCGGACTTCGTGAGCGGAGACGTGGCGACCGGCTCGAGCACGCCAGCCTTGTTCAGATTCGCGGTCAGGCTCGTCACAGGGACAGAGACGGTCACATCGACCGACAACACGCCCATCAGATTCGCGCCGGTGGACGGAGACACAATCGTAATGACCACGCCGCCTCCATTGTTCTGAGCGCCCACGAACACGACCGCGAACAGCAGAAAGAGCCACGCCAGTAGGAACTTCATCCCGCGACCTTTCTGAGCTTGCGCTCACGATTCCGATGCGCCTTCGCCCGCCAGTGCAACTGCTTATTGCTATACCCGCACCGGACACAGACCCCGACTTCACTCCACCGATGGTGCCGATACCCATCCGCACACATCGGCGTCGAATCGGTCGGGCCCGTCGTCCACGTCGCAGGCAATTCGTCTTGCTCCATCGCCAGCCGAATCATCGCCGTATCCGCGAACTGACACGCCCGAGAGACGACCGAGAGCGCCGTGGCTTTCGGAGCGACCTGAATCAGCGCCGGCAGCGAGGCGAGAAAGACCCGCTCCCACCAGTCCGGCTTCTCAGGCACCGACTAGTCCACGCTTTCGACCTTCTTCGGACGACCCGGCCGGCGCTTCACTTCGACGTCCAGCACATGATCCAGACCGGCCTCGTCGTTCGCCGCCTGGAGCTCGGCCTTGGCCGCGGCACTCATCCGGCGATTGTCATGCGCGAGATACGCGGCCGCGTTGGCCGTCTCCTCGAGCGCCTTCAGCGCCTGACCCGGCGTCGGGTGGTAGCCGTTCGACAGCGCCACCTTGTGCTCACGCTCGTCGTTCACCGTGAGCGTGGTGCGGACCTTCATGGTCTGCGGCGGCTGTCCCGGAGGCCCCGGAATCTCCCACTCGTCCTGACCACAGACGTCCTTGCCGTTTGGCAACGTCGCGGCCTTGTAGACCATTTTGGGATACGGCACGTAGCCGACGGCGTTCATCCCCGGCACACCGAACTCGTCGAACTGATTCTTCGGACGATTCCAGCGGGCTTGTTCCTTGCCCAAGTCGGAGTCGGGCGTGATGATAATCGGCATTCTCGCTCCTAGATGTTACGCAACGCGACCATCAGCGTGGCCGTCGTGGTCCCGCTGTTCACGCGCTTGACTTGAATCGGCAGAATCTCTCCGGCGACCGCCGTGAACTGCGCCGTGCTGCCATTCTGAAAGACGCCGACGACAATCCCGGCGCCCCCGACGTAGACCGCTTCGGTCAACTGCGCCGGCACGCCCTTCGTCGCATCGCCATCCGAATCGGCGTAGATGTTGACGGTGTCGGACTTCGTGATCGCCAACGCTGAATTGAACGACTGCAAGACTCCTGCGGCCACGTTAGACCTCCACCATCTGCGGACCCGCCGTGACGCTCACGCGCGGCGCCGGGACGGACGCCGGTAGTGGCTGATCCGTCCAGTTGACGGCCATGATGGGCTCGTAGTCGCGCGCAAACACCGTCGCCCACTGCCCATCGTGAAACTGCGGCCACACCGCGAACGTCGCCATATGGCCAAATCGGATATTCGGGTCGCCCCAGACGTCAATCCCAGCCCGCTTCGCCGCTTGGTAGAACGCGATGTCCTCCCAGACCTCATCCACGGGGCCTTCTTGCCCTGTCGTGAACCACGGACCCGGCAATGTCTCAAACACGTCCATGCGCGTCAGGACGCCACCCATCGTGCCCGAGACCAGCGGCACGAGGCCATTCGACGCGACCGGCGGCACCGTCGTGACGACATTCCACCCCGCGCCGGCGCCGAACTGCTGCGACCAGATGGGGAAGAACCGATCCGACCCTTCCACCGTCCGACGAAACAGCGTCAACCCGATGACAATCGATTCGGGATGCTCCAGAAACTTCAGGAGCGTGTTCGGCATACACAGCTGGTCATCGTCCAGCCAGAGCAGCCACTGGCATCCCTGCTGCTTCGCCAACAGCACCGCTTGATTCCGAGCCGCGGCAATCGACGGGTTCGCCGACCGGATGAGGCTGACGCCCCCCGGCTGATTCCACATCAGACCGGGAGGCAATCTGAGCCCATACACCGATTCCCAAAACGCCGTAAACCGGGCATTGTCCCGACAACACACGACAACCGCACCGGTAAACTGCGTCACAGGGTCTCCGTTAGCCGAGCGTGACGTTCTTCGTCACGAGCGTGATCCACTTGCCGTTGTTCGCCACGACCTGGAGGGCATCCCCGATACCGCCGCCGAATGTGGCGATGTCGAACGACGCGCCCGAGCCGTTGAAGCCCGAGCCGGCCGAGTTCGACACCGTATGCGCGGCCGCGGTCTGCGCGACCACCGTCAGCACGATGCCGTTCTGCGTCACGGTCGGGTCCGCCAGCGTCATCGCCGCGGCCGTGGCCTTGGTGATGTCCACGACGGTGTTCTTGTCCGGCAGCGTGATGGCGCCGGAGACGGAATAGCTCACGAACCCGTCATTCATCGGCGGGACCGCCACGAACGTGCCAGGCGTGACCGGCGGCATGTCCGAGTAGAGCCCCGTCGAGAGCGGCGCCAGCGCGTTATGAGCGACCGCCGCCGTGCCATCGATGCCCCGTCGCAGGAGGCTGACCGCGGTCCCGGCAATCGCCGTGATCGGGCCCATGAACTCCTGTTCGATCTTGATGGGACGACCCACCGCGAACGAACTGGTCGACGTGACGTTGATCGTGAGGTCTGTGGCGGTGCAAGCCGCCGACAGTGAGGTATTGGTCAGAGCCATGTGCGTCTACTCCTAGCCGACCACGCGGCAGGCCAATTCGGGCCGCAGGGTGGCCCACCCGTAGAGAATGTCAAACCGACTCGCGTTCTGGTCGGTCTGAATGTTGTATTGCTGCACGTAGCGCAGCGACAAGCCCAGCGTCTTCGAGCGCACGCTCGAGGTCGTCGCCCCACCGTTCGGCTTCGCCAGGTCCGCCGTCACCGCGACAAACGCATCGGGATGGAACAGCAGCGACTGCGGCGTGACCGTCGTCGCCAACGTGCCACCCGCCGCGACCGCCGACCAGACCGTGATGGCCGAGTCGTCCGCTGCCGAGTTCGTCACCGTCTGGAACTGCCCCGACGTGATGATGGACGGCGAAATCGAAATGGTCATCGCGCCCGTCGTGTCGTTGATGTTCGCCAGCACCGTGAACTGCTGCAGCTGGCCCGTGCTCTGATAGCTCACCGGGTTGACCGCGTAGACGCCGGCGATGGTGAAGATGTCGCCCTTCTTCAAGGACGACGCACCCGAGGCCCAGCCGTCCGTGATGAGGCTCGAGCCGGTCTGCGTGGCGCCGTTCGTGAGCGGCGTCGAGGCCGTGAACGTGCCGGTTGTGTGCTGGTAGACGTTCTGGTCCTGATACCAGTCGTCGACCATCAGCGCGCGTTCGCCGAACTGGCCATCGCGCCAGATCGTGCCCTGCGCCCCCTGCGGATTGAAGATGGTGAAGTTGGCATTCGCCAGCGTCACCGCCATCAGCGGGTCGAGGACGGCGCAGCGGTCCACCATCGGGGCCGCAAACTTCGTCATCTTCGCGCCGGCCTGCAAGTAGGTCAGGTTCGACGTCGGGGTCGTGCCCGGCGTGCCGACGCTGTTGTAAACATCGGGATAGACCGTCGAGAGGCCATCCGCGTCCACCACGTTACCCAGCGCGATACCCGCGGGTTCGACGTAGCGGCTGCGGACGTCTTCGATGTCGGTCGTCTCGGTCGCCGTGCTCCATGACGTGCCGACCTGCCGCTGATGCGTCAGCGAAATCGGGACGTAGGAGTCCTGAATGGCCTGCACCTGGAGTGCCTGCCCTTCGTTGGCGACGAACCGCTGCGGGAGGCGTGCCTTGACGGTCGCGCCCACTTTGGCGCCGCCCTGCACGTATTGGTCGTCGTAGCTGCGATTGACGTTCGGGAAGAACTTGCACGAGTTCATCAACTTCCGTGCAGTCTCCTTCGTGATCCAGTCAGGAGTGATCAGGCTGTTCATGGCCGAGGCCCTTGGTTAGGCCCGTCGGCGGCGCTTCCCCTCGTCTTTGGCGTTGTAGTAGCGGATATGGTCATCCAGGCTACTTGAAGCCGGGTCGGGGGGACCGTCGTCACGGGCAGGGCGTCCCGTCCGCACGGGAGTGAGCGGACGTGGCGCAGACGAACGACCCGTAGGCACCGCTGATCCCGTTGGAGCAGCAGACGATACCCGCGACTGTAGCAACCGGCTCACTGCGGCGATTGACTGAGCGTCAACAGGCGTGTTCTGTGTGGACAACGCCAGACTCAGGGCTTCGTCGAGGTTCTTGCCGAGGTAATAGGCCAATGCGGGTCCAGACTCGTGAGAGTCGAGGACCGCACGCATGACCGAACTGATACGGAGGTCGGGATTGAACACGACCTCTTGGAAGTCTTCATGGTCCCGTTCAAACGACGTGACCCGTGCGGCGAGGGCTTCCTGCGCTTTGGCGTGTTCCGCCTTCTGCTTCTCGGCGTGGATGGCCTGTTCGCGCTTCGTGAGCGCCGTCTCGGCCTTCCAATCCGCCATCGCTTCAATCCACGCGCCGAGCGGGTCCGACTCGCCTTGGAACTGCTCAAAGGTCGGCTTGCCTGAAGGCTCAACAGACGCCGGTGAAGCCGCCTGCCCGGAGACTGCGCTTGGAGTCGCAGTGACTGGAGCGGCCACCGGTGCCGGCTGAGTCTTCAGACGAGCCGTCAGCGTGTTGACCCGGTGCCGGAGTTCCCGCACCGCATCTTTCCGAGACGCCTTCGTAAACTGTCCGGTCTTGAGACTCCGAAAGCCCCATTCGCCGTCTGCGTCCTGCTCGGGTTCGGCCTCCGCTGACGAAGCAGGCGTCTCGGTGGACGTGGGCGCCTCGTCAGCGGCAGGGAGTGGGGCCGAGTCCTGAGCCTGCGCTGTCTCAATCTCCGGCGCCGCCTTCACCGCGGCAGGAGCGTCGCCGTCGGCTGTGAATGCGCTGGTATCGTTCTGGATCGGTGCCGCCATCAGGATTGGTCGCTATTCTGCGCCGATTGCGCCTGTTCTGCAAGGGTCTGCTCATGCTGCCGGCCCATTTCAGCCTCGGATGACTGCAACACCCGGTCCTGTTCACGCTGCGCAGCATCAAACTCCCGCCCCGCTTCCGCATGTCCGACCTCGAGCGCCGCATCCGTCTCCGCCATCGCCCGCTGATGCGCCTGTTCCTTCGTCTGGTGGATGCCTTCCCGTGTCGCCGCCAACGCTTCCTTCAGAATCAGCGTCTGCTGCTCCATCTGGGCCTGCATCGACGCAATGGCGAGCTTGACCTGGTTGTCGCGGGCGTCCATGCGCTCATCGGCGGCAATCTTCATCTGCTGAATCATCGCTTGCGACTGCGCCTTGACCTGCTCGGTCTGGATGAACTGGGTCTTCGCTTCGAGTTCCTTCGCCATCGCCTGATTCTGCTGCCCGAGCGCCTGCATCTGCGCCTGCACCTGTGGCGGAATCGGCTGCTGTCCTTGCTCCTTCGCGTCCAACTGCTGGAGTATCTGCGGCGGGAGCATCATCCGGGCGCGCTCTTTCATCTGCTGCGACCCCGGCCAATCCTGCGCGGCAAAGAACAAGTCCGCATACGCGGGGAACAGCCCCGGCTGCGACGTCAGAATCTCGCCCATCGACGCTGATTCCTGCTCTCGCCGCGTGTCATACGCCTTCCCAACCTTGACCGCAATCGTCCAGTCCGTATCCGGCGTGAGCTTGTAGGTCGTCGCATTCGGCGCCCCCGGCGGCGCGACCATAGGACGGCCCTTCTGCATCACGAACGGCTGACCAATCATCACGGTTTCCGGGTCCGTGTCACCCTTGATGATTTGCGCGAGACGGCCCTGCCGGTCGTAAATCTTCGGCAGCAGGTCATTCACGATCCGGCCTTCATACGTCATAGACCGGGCCATGTTGTGCAGATAGTCGCTGGTCCCGTGCTCGGTCTGCTTCTGCAAGGCCAGAATTGCGCGTCCGCTCTTGATGGTCGGGTCCACTTCCCCGAGGCTCGAGGATGGGATGCCCGTCGTATCGTGGATGCCCTGAGAGAACTGCCCAATCGCCATCGCAATCGCCTGAATCGGCGGCTCGACGGACTGGCGCATCGGCGGCGGCAACGTCTCGCCTGAGACGGTCGTCGGCTTGTATTGCAGATACGGGATGTTCCGGCTGTTCGCCAGCTGAAACTCCATCTCGTGCCCTTCGAACTGCCCCTCAGCCCCGACCCACGGCGCCCGCGGTGCCAGCCCGATGGATTCCACCATTGCGGACACCATGTAATTGAACCCGCGCTGGGAGTCCATCGACGTCTCGACCATGCCAATCTCGCGGCGGTCCCCGTCGAACGGCTGCAACTCCTCTCCTACGACCTTCACGATGGGAATGAACCGCCCCGGCCAGTCCGTCTCGTCGAGCACTTCCTGCCCGTTGATCTTGGCCCACTTGATGGTCCGCTCGGTCGTGTCCCGGCCGCTCTCGGTCTTGATGGGTTTCAGGACCTCGTAGAAATACTCGGCCACGCGGACGAACTTGACCTTCTCTGTCTCCCGAAACCACGGCGAGGCGTCCTGCATCAGCGTCCGCCAGTCGGCGTCATCGCTGTAGCGCGTGGCGACCTGCGACTCAGGAAACTCCGATTTGAAAGCCTCAAAGGACATGTCCGTGAACACGAACGCCCACCGCGCATCGGACCCGTCCGGTTCTTCATGCGCCGGGTCCAGCATCACGTTCGCCTGATTCCAGATGCGCTGGATGACAATCTCCTGGTCATCCGACTTCGGCGACACATACTGCGTCGAGACACGCCAGAAGCCGCGGCCAGCGATGACGGCCCGAGAGAAGCCCCACGAGCGCGCCGACTGCGCGTGCGAATGCCGCTGGATGCGCCGGATGAGCCCTTCCCGTAGCTCAATCTCCTCGTCGCTGATGGGCTGCACGCCCTCCAGCCCGAAGTCATCCGCCGGGACGAGTTCGACACCCATGTCGGCATTGCGCTCCTGATTGAGCACCTGCCGCACGGGCTGCTTGATTTTATTGATGGTCAGACACGGCCGCGGCGGGACGGGAGGCAGACGGTTGCTCGACTGCTGCCCTGAGCGGTCAGCCCGGACATCGGCCGGCCACTGGTCATCCTCGTAAAACTTCAGCGCCTCTAACTCGCGCTTCCGCTGTGCGGCTTCAGCTTCGGCCGCTTGGTCGAATCGAGCGCGGGCGAGGACGACTAGCGGGGATTCAGCCACGGCGAGAGGCGATGCGCGCGCCTAAGTCGGTCCGCACCTGGGACAGTGCCGACCATACGCGAGAGACGTCGTGCCGTCTCTGCGTGCTCCCCAGCGCCCAAACGCGGCACATCGCGGGACAGGATAACACGGTCAGGCGACCGGCCACTTACTGCCACGCAGGATGTAGAACACCGCCAGCCCTGCAACACAGATACGCACGACCAGCATCACGTCACCCGTGACGCCAAATCCGAGTATCCGAGACAGCGGCGGAATCAGCGCGAACGTCAGCACCACCGCCACAACCGCCACGAGAATGCGCCAGAAGATGCCTGTCATATCCACCTCAACTCATCCAACCCAGTGACCCACCCATCGCCGCATACGCCGGCTTCCGGGCCTTCTCGATCGGCCGCTCCCGCACCGCCAGCCCACGAAATGCATCCGCCGCATGGCTCGAGAAATCATGCACCGGCGTGTCCTTGAACTCGTTCAGCGCCGTATTCCACGCCCGCCGATAGTGCCGCAACCGCTCCAGCCCCACTTGGCACTTGACCTCGTCGAACCAGCACCGGGCCATCGCCAGCCGTGCCGCGTGAATCCCATCCTCCAGCCCGATGTTCGGCGTGACCTCAAACTTGAGTCCGAGCCCGAACGCAATCTCGCGCCGGGACTTGCCCGAGCCGAGCTCACGGACCTCGATATCGTGCGGCGCCCAATGCTCACCGTAAGCGTATTTGCGGTCGGCCAGCACCTTCACGTAGTGCGGCAGTCCTTCCCCGCTGGCCTCGTAGTAGTCGATGAGTCGTATCTCACCTGACCCGAGGCGCTGCGAGAACCAGATGGCGGTGCTGTCGCCCACGCCCAGGTCCCAATCGGTATCGACCCGGAGACGGGCATCATACGGCACGCGGCAGATACGGCCGTCGGCCTTCGCCTGCCCTAACTCTTTGGCGTAGATGGCGCCCTTGATGGCGGCATCGGCGGACAGGAACCACTCCTGATCGAACTCGTCCTGTGTCATCACGCCCTGAACCACCAGCGCGCGCTCGTCCTCCATCGCCTGCCTGAGCGCGTCAATCGTGGCCCCGGCCTCAGTCGCCAGTGACTTGTCGATGTCCTGCCACAGCGCGAACCAGTCGCCGGCATCCTTCGCCGCGGCGTGCATGACATACAGCTTGTCCCGGCCCTTGATGGTGCCGCAGAACACGCCATACCCCAACTGATCCGCCAGCGCCTTCGAGATGACCTCGCCGAAGGCGTTGTCGGCAATCTGGCTGTATTCGTCGAGGGATGCGCCGGCGAGGCCCAGCCCGCGAAGGCTATCAGGACTGTCCGCCCCAACCAGCGTCAGGATGTTGCCGTTGGGATACGTCACGCTCAGTTCAGACTCGTTGAACTTC
>DAIRVG010000037.1:38415-42240 GCA_036802945.1 Vicinamibacterales bacterium | reverse complement strand
ACCGCCGATGGTACTGCCCGCGCAGGTGGGTGGGAGAGTAGGTCGCTGCCGGGATTATTCTCAAGCCCGTCTCAGAAATGAGGCGGGCTTTTCTTTTTTGCCGTGACCGTCAATGTTTTGCCGTGACCGTCAGTGTGCTTCAGCCTAAGGCAGGTCACCGTCCTCGGACTTCCTTCCGCCGTTTGGGGTGTACGGTGGTGGAGTGACCGGCATGGCCGTCTCGCCCGCGCGGCCCGAAACCGGACTCGGCGTGATCGCTCTGCTCGTCCCGGGAAGTCCGGATGACTGCACGAGTCCCGGACGCGACGTTACCTGTGTTGCTCCTTGAAGGCTCCCGCCCGTCGCGCTCTCGGCTGCCTCGCTGGCAGCCCCGATGATGACGAGCCCATCTCGATTGGGCTCGTCCGGCTCCGGCAGCATGGATGGCATAACCCGAGACGGTGAAACGGCCACCGCGGGCGCCGAGGAGGGGACGACGGCGGTCGCAGTAACAGGCGTCGTTCGCGTCGGCAGCACCACGATCCGGCCAATCACTGATCGCGCCGGATTCGGATCGGCCCCTTCAGCCAACAGGTATCCAGGAACCCCCCGAAGGATCACAGACAGCGCCTCTCGTTCGGGCACATCCACCAGATCGAGCGACATCGGTCCCGACTGAATCTGATCCCCATTGACCACCGTGGTTCCGCCCATCTGGGACCATCGATTCAGGATCTCGGCCACCGTTACCGCGTGCGCGCTCAGATCAACGAGCCCCCCGTGAAACTGGAGGCGCAGGTCCTGCCCATAGGCCGAGCGCCCTCCGGTGAGAACCAGGAAGCATGCGAGCCACCTGGCTAAGCGGGTAAGGAATAGTGGGGCTCGAGGCGACCGGAGGTTCATTGCCGACGCATTCTAGCAAGAAGCGGGCGCGCTCAGTGGATTCAGCAACGCGGCTCCTTCTCGGTCAACGAACGACTAGCCGGCGGACGTCGTGCTAACCGCACGGCGGTGACCCAGGTAACTGTTGCTGGTATCGATCCGATCGGATCCGGGAGTATTCGTGCGTGGGTCGCGGCTGTTCCGGGAAGTCCACGCCCGGGGTTTGATCACATCCGACAATCCCTCGGCGGCCGATGCACTAGTCGCCATGAGACTCTATAACCCGACTAAAGTCTGCTCACGAGATACCTGGCAATTCAGCCGCCTTGTTTACTGTTTGTACACGGCTGCTCGAACATCGGCCTTGTTCTTGTATAGCGAGCGGTCAAACTCGAGGTATAGGCCTTCGGGCGGATGGAGCGTTATGGCTAATTGGCGTGGTTGGACCGGCTGGTGTATCGGCGCATTGTTGACTTCTTTTTGGGCCTCGTCTGCTTCCGCGGATACGCTGTTGATGCCTCCTCGTGACATGTTGATGGGGACGTCAGAGGTTGTGTGGGGCGTGACGACGCAGGCCAATGGCACGCCATTCGTGCTCGACTACGGCGACGGGAGCGCGCAGTCGTCGGGTAACGTGACCGATCGGTCCTACATCGCCTTCAACCATACGTACGCCGGGTCGGGCATTTTCACCGCGACCCTGTGCGTGGGCGCCGGCGCCGCTGTCCCGGGTTGCCCCGTTGAGCAGGCGACGGTCGTCCTCAAGGTGTACAACGGAGCGCTCTTGTCAGCGTTCGACCTCAGGAACCTGAACGTCAATCGCGCCATTGAGAACGGCCTGAGGTTCCTTTGGCAACAACAGTTGAACCGCGCGGCGAATTTTCCGGCTGGTACAACTACGTCTTGGACCGCCGACTACCCAGTGTCGAATACTTCATTCGTGGTACTTGCCTTCGAGAACCATGGATACCACCTCCCGAACGACAACACCGTTCCCGCTGGCGTTTACGAGCGGTTCATCGTCCAGCGCGGGCTGAACCATATCCTCACAAACACCGTGGTCCAGAGTCTGAATGTCCAGACGTTGCCGGCGCCGAACCGCGATCCTTGCGTAGGCGCCGGTATCGAACCCGCCCCCTGCACGGGCTATCGGCCCTCAGGTGAATTCCCAGGTTACTCGACTGCCGTTTTCTCCTTGCCGCTGGCCGCGAGTGGTGCCCTCAGTCGGACGAACACGGCCGGTCCTGGCGCAGGCAAGACCTATCGTGAGGTTCTGCAGCGCATGATAAACACCGTCGCATGGGGTCAGATCGACGTCCTCAATTGCACGGGGCGAGGCGGCTGGCATTACCAACTTGCCAGCAACGGTTGTGACACCTCAGACGGTTCGACGGTAGGGTGGAACCTTCTCGCCCTCCTTGATGCCACCAGCGCTGGCATCACCATACCCGCGTTTGTGAAGTCTGAATTCAGCTCCTTCGCGCTCCCCAATGGGTTCAATGTTGGCGGCGCCGCTGGGAACGACGGCACGTTCGACTACAGCGCTGATGCGAATCCGCTTGGGGGGAACAGAAACCTCGGGAAAGTGGGTATTGTGCTTCAGGGGCACTATTACGTTGGGAAAGCTGTTGGTGACTCCGATACACAGAAAAGCATCAATGCCGTTAACTTGCGGTGGCCCACGGGATCGGCGACAGGCGACGATGGGTGGGTGTGCGGCGGCGCCCGCGGCGGAATGGGCTGCGGCTACCCGATGTTCAATGTTTTCAAGGGTCTGAAGCTGTTTGGCGTCCAGACGTTGCCTGGCGTGGCGCGTCCAGCGGGTCCGGGTCCGATTCCGGCGGGCGACTGGTATGCGGACTATGTGGATTACCTGATAACCAACCAGGTTTCGCCGACCAGCACGACTGGCGGCAACTGGGACATGGATTTTTCTTGCTGTGGCCTCAGTAGTTTTTACCTCTCCCCAGGCACAGCTATCGCTGAGCTGATCCTGTCCCCGGTTGCGTTGATCGCACCGGACCCAACCCTCTTCTCGACCGTTGGCTTGAAGCAGGGCAATCCGCTCAGCACGAACGACGATACGAATCCAGTGGGCACCAGCCACACGGTCACGGCACAGGTGCGCGCTACTGGCGATGTGCCCGTGCCCGGTGCCACGGTGAACTTTGCAGTGATCGCCGGTCCGAACACGGGGGTCTCTGGCACCTGTAACCCCGTCGGTTGTGTTACGCCTGCCTCCGGAGACGTGGCCTGGACTTACCTCAGTAATGGGAACCCCGGCACCGACAACGTGCGGGCCAGTATCGGCAACCTGCAGTCGAACACGTTGAACAAGATCTGGGTAGTCGAGACCGGCCTCAGGTGCGACGCGGATAGTAATGGCACGGTGCAGATGGCCGATCTGGTAATTATTCGAGCCGCGAACGGCCAGACTGCCACCGGTGCTGGCGACGTCCGGGACGGCAATTCCGACGGCGTCATTAACGTCGCTGACGTTCGGTACTGTCAGCTGCGGCTCGGAAGCACTGCGAATTAGCGCCTCCATCCCGGGCATCCGCTCAGAACGGGTGCCCGGAGATTCTGTGATCGGGAGAAAGGAACTGAAGTCGTCTCGGCGACGAACTTCAGCGGGTGGTGGAGCTGCCGGAGCGTAAGGCTCAGCACGTGTAGGCTTTAGTTGTCAACAGGTTACGGTAGGCGTCGAAAACTCATGAGATTGGGAGCGCGTTTTGCTCAATCTCTGGAAACCCCCGGGATGCGGTGAACGAGGCGCGGGACGGTCACGAGGGATTCGCAGCCACTCAATTGGTTTGGAGACGAGACATCATGAGTATTGGCAAGGTAAAGCGCATTCTGGCTCTGGGGATCCTGGCGGGCGTCCTTTTCGCCGTGCGTGCCGAAGCCGTCCCGATTGTCAGCATCAGCCCGGTCTCTCAGACCGTCAATGTTGGCGATCCTGTT
>DAIRVG010000037.1:0-38315 GCA_036802945.1 Vicinamibacterales bacterium | reverse complement strand
GGTTTGAGTCCCCTGACTTTGTCCGTGGCGGCCCCTGGGGGCACGTTCTTGTCCGATGCTCTTGGCAACAATCTGACCGCCACCGGGGAAAACGGCAGCGTGTGCGTCGCGCCCGCCGCCGGTGTGCCAGCGAACTGCGACGTTGCCGCCGTGCCTGAACCGGGGACGATCGCTTTGTTCGGGACGGGTGTCGCTGCTCTGTTGGTGAGGCGCCGTCGCCAGGTGCGGTCCCGAGCCTAAAACACGGGTTGGAGTGCGG
Organism: Vicinamibacterales bacterium; assembly: GCA_036802945.1. Classification (GTDB taxonomy): domain Bacteria; phylum Acidobacteriota; class Vicinamibacteria; order Vicinamibacterales; family UBA2999; genus Gp6-AA40. Next base: position 38,056 of record DAIRVG010000037.1, on the reverse strand, counting down.
GGTCAACTCGATCCCCGCAATTTGATGTGTGACTCCCGCAGGAGGCTCAGCTTCCTGCGGGTTTTTTTTGCGGCGGCGAACTCGCGAAGCGCGAGGCAGGGCGTTATCATGCCTGGCGGAATCTCAAAGCATGGCTTCAGTAACGACTACCCAGAGGCGATCGCGCGGAGTTGAACGTCGCAAGGCGGAACCGCGCGGGATTGAGCGTCGCCCACCCGGTTCGACCCGTCCGCTCGCGCTTCCTCTTGGATTTACGCTGTCCCTTGCCGCCTTCGCTGGGCTGCCCGCTATCCGCTCGAATCCCGGGCTGTTCTGGTCCATTCTGGGTGCCGCTGCTGTTCTGGTCGTGGGTGTCGGTGTACTGGCTGCCTCCGTTATGCAGCGGAGGCGAACGCTTGGCGTGGAGGTGCTTCTTCGGAGGCCCCACTACCTGCAGGCCTGCATACAAACCTCGCTTCTGCTGTACTGGGGCTGGTACTGGTCGCCCGTTTACGAGGCAGCGCCCCTCATCGTCGCCCAGTTGGTGTTTGCCTACGCCTTCGACATGCTTCTTGTCTGGTCGCGCAGAGACACTTACACGCTCGGTTTTGGACCATTTCCCATCATCCTCAGCATCCAGTTCTTTCTGTGGTTCAAGCCCGAATGGTACTACCTGCAGTTCCTGATGATTGCTGTCGGCTTCGCTGCAAAGGAGCTGATCCGCTGGAACAAGGATGGTAAGAGCGCCCACATCTTCAACCCGTCGTCGTTCACTCTTGCCGTTTTTTCGGTCGGGTTGATCCTGACAGGCAACACATCGATGACGAACGGCGTCGACATCGCGCGAACGCAGTTCAACCCTCCCAACATTTACCTGATCTTGTTTCTCGTCGGCTTGCCGGGTCAGTTTCTCTTTGGTGTTACTTCGATGACCATGTCAGCGGTAGTGACGACCTACCTGTTCGGCCTCGCGTACTTTGCGGCGACAGGGACGTACTTCTTTGTTGATTCCTTCATTCCCGTTTCGGTCTTCCTCGGCATGCACTTGCTGTTCACGGATCCGGCGACGGCACCGCGCACGGAACTCGGACGGATTATCTTCGGAGTTCTATACGGCCTTGGGAACGTTGTGCTGTACCAGGTACTGGGCCAGGCAGGTATTCCGACTTTCTACGACAAGCTGCTGCCGGTGCCGCTGATGAACCTGTCGATCAAGTTGATCGATCGGATTGCAAAGTCCTCGATGCTCGAGAAGCTCGACCCCGCGAGGCTTGGACGATCACTGGCGCCGCGACAGCGCAATCTGGCGTACATGGCCGTGTGGGGCACGATCTTCATCGTCATGAGCTCGGTCAACGCTGTCGGCGATTCACATCCAGGGCATCGCGTCACCTTCTGGCAGGGGGCGTGTGAGGCCAACCTGGCCCACGGCTGTGAGAACCTTGCGATGATCACCGACACCTATTGCGCCGATGGTTCCGGTTGGGCGTGCAATGAGGTCGGCGTTCTCAGGTCTGAACGGCGAGCCGAGCATCCCGAGCTGGCGGCCACGAATTTCGCGAACGCGTGCGCGTTTGGTTTCACTGTCGGCTGCCAGAATGCGTCGATACTGCAAACCGCCGCCGGAAGTCCACGACGTGCCGAACCGTTGCTGAGAGACTACCCAGTCATCCTGAGAACCGGTAAAGGTCCGCTTCCAGACAAGACGCCGTTCGAGTTGTACACGCGTGCCTGCGACCAGGACTGGATGGTCGGCTGTGAGGGTCTGGGTGTCGCGCTCCTGCGCGGCGAGGCCACTCCTCGGAATCCTGTGCTCGCTGCCGCCGCACTCGAGAAAGCATGTACTGGCGGGGTCGCAACCTCCTGTTCCAATCTCGGCTTGATGTACTACAGCGCCGACGGCGTCCCGCGCGATCAGGGCAGGGGCCTGGCTTATCTGAAAAAGGCCTGCGACTTGGGGTTCGCCAACGCCTGTCGGTGGCTCGAGGAGACCAAATCGTAGGCGCCCCCGTCGTCTCTGGCCAAAGACGACTTGTCCCTCAGTCGCGCGACTTATGTCGGCGCCACCGGCCGAAAATCGAGGGAACCGCACCGTCATTCCGCACTTTCGTGCCTCTGGGCTGGCAGCCCAATTGCTCCCCATTGCGGACGCGTCGTTCTGAGAGAGCGAGACGACGCATTGAGGAGATGAGGGCGAAGTGTCGGATCACGGGTTCTCTGTTCCGTTCAAGTTTCCGGTCGTCTTCACGCGTGGAGTGTGGGGTCCGCGAAGCTCTCTTTTCGTCGAGACGATCCGATCGATTGAGCCCGAGCGGCGCCACCGCGTTCTCGTCGTCGTCGATGACCAGGTTGCGCGTGCCCACCCATCCCTGATCTCAAGAGTCAAAAAATATTTCTCAGACCGGCCCGAGGCGCTGGAGCTCGCGTGTCCTCCTGTGGTGGTTCCAGGAGGCGAAGGCGTCAAGAACGATGTCACCCACTGCTTCAGAATGCTGGAGCGAATCAACGACGTGGGATTGGATCGCCAGTCGTTCGTCACCGTCATCGGCGGCGGTGCCGTACTGGACATGGTGTCCTTCGCGTCCGCCATCGCACATCGTGGAGTGCGGACAGTTCGCATGCCCACCACCGTGCTGTCGCAGGCCGACTCGGGATTCGCGGTGAAGAACAGCGTCAATCTGTTCGGCAAGAAGAACTTCATCGGCACATTCGTGCCGCCGTTTGCCGTGATCAACGACCTCGATTTTCTCTCGTCACTGAATCCGCGCGAGAGTATCGCGGGGGTGTCTGAGGCCGTCAAGGTTGCGCTCCTTCGCGATCCCTCCTTCTATCGATACATTGAAACGCATACCGACGCGATAGTCCGAGGCGATCCCGACGTCATGGCGGCGATCGTTCAACGTTCCGCCGAGCTCCATCTCCAGCACATATGCGGCAACGGTGATCCGTTCGAGCTTGGAAGCGCAAGGCCTCTGGACTTCGGCCACTGGGCGGCGCACAAGCTCGAGTCGATGACCAACCATCGCCTGCGACATGGCGAGGCAGTCGCGATCGGCATCGCGCTGGACCTGACGTACTCAGCCGCAATGGGCTACCTTGACCGCGTGTCTGCGGAGCGCATCCTCCGTTTGCTCGAGGCGATTGGATTGAAGCTCACCGATCGCGCGTTGCTGGAGCGGGAGGCCGACGGCGCCTACACGCTGCTTCGCGGCTTGAAGGAATTCCGCGAGCACCTGGGCGGCGAGCTGCACATTACGCTGCTTCGCGGCATTGGTGACAGTTTCGAGGTGACGCACATGGACGAATCGCGCGTCATCGCCGCCATCGAGACACTCGCGGGGCGCGGTTCCCGTCGGACGTTGGAACGGCCATCCGTTGCGGCTGCGGCCGCTCTGCGCTAAGGCTGCCTTGCGCTAAGGCTGAGGGGTTTCCGCAGGCTTGCGGTGGTCGCTGATTGTTCAGGCCGTTCCTGAGTTGAAGCGAGAAATCCTGTGCACCTGCCCCGTCCATTGATCACCAGGGTCAGAGCAGCGACCATCAACACCAGAAGCTCGCCGTTCCGTCTAGACATAAGCCAAAACCGGCCATTGTATGGGGCCTTGGCCGAGCCACAGCAGGGCCGTCCTCCCTCTAGTCACGGTCCGCCTTGATGCCGATAACACGCGTGGGACCCGCAGTCGTTCGAGGCGTGCGCTGCGCTGTCTCTCCGCTATAATTACCGACGCCCCTCGCACGTTTTACGGAGGCTTCCCTGGCAAACTCGTGCCGTTCAGCCGTCTGGTGCCTCACGCGTGGCGCGACGCTCGCTGTCATTCTTCTCGCAGCGCCATCCGTCGTTGCTGCCCGTTCGATCACGGTCGCCTGGGATCCGAATCCGGAGCCAAATGTGAGCGGCTATGTGGTCTATGTCGGCAGTGAGCCGGGGGTCTACACAGGGCGATATGACGTTGGCAAGGCCACGTCCTTTGTGTACGCGGAGGCGGTCGACAACCAGAGCTACTACTTTTCCGTCGCCGCCTACTCGGCGGATCTCTTGCCTGGGCCGCGTTCACAGGAGGTGTCGACGATCGGGACTCCTTCTGTGGCGCCGATGTCTCTGACCTATTCGGCGCCGGTGCGGACAGCGGCAGCGCCGGCGGCCAAACGCTCCGACTCATTCGACCCGGCTCAGATCTGTGCTGACACTGCGACGCACGAGTGCTACACGGTTCGAACCCTCCTCCAGACTCCGCGGCCGATCACCGGGCTCGCAGCAGCGTCAGACGATCGCGTGTTCTTCATTGACAGCGGGCAGCAGATCCGCGTCATCGTCGAGGGGCGGCTTGCCGCTTTGGCCGCTCTGACGATCTCTGACACTGCCGTGCGCCTCAGCGGCATCGCGCTCGACTCGGCTTTCGCGACAACCCATTTCGTGTACGTGGGTGAAGTCGAAGTCGCGAGAGACGGGAGCCGTGAACTGAGTGTCGTTCGCTATCGGGAATTGCAAGGTGTGCTTGGTGAGCGCGCCGTCATCATCCCGGCCCTGGCGTTTCCGAGTGGTGCAGAAGGCATCTTCACAACGGATTCAGCTGGGCGTATCTACGTGGCAATGCCGTCGGCTGGAGATGCTCGCTCAACGCGAGACGCGTACAGCGGGTTTATCCTTCGATTCAACCCGGACGGCACGGTGCCCTCGCAAAACACTAACGCCTCGCCCATTCTGGCGCGCGGTTTCGACCAGCCTTCAGCATTCGTCTGGAACGGCGAAGGGCAACTGCTGGTGACCGGTCTGGATCGCACTTCTTCGTGGTTATCGCGACTTGATATAGGAGCGCCTGGGGTCCAGTGGCCTCGAGTGCTCGGCGCGGTTTCCTTAACAACAGGGACCGCTGCGGCACGATTGGCCAGCGGCGGTACGGCCGGTGAAACTGCCTCGCTCGGGAATACTCTGTTTCTGATAGACAGGTCGAATCGTCTGAATCGTGTTCTCCCGACACCGGACGGCCCGGCTGATGTCGACGTGATTGCGCTGCCCGACTCAAAGCGTGCCATCGCGGCTGCCATAGGCGCGCGCTCGAAAACCTACGTTGTCGCATCCCCCGCCATCGAGGGAAACCTGTCGATTCTGGAACTTACGCCGTTACCGTTGCCTTGAGTGTCAATGTCCGATTTCCACAACCGTGAAAAAGTTACTTCCACGTTGTGAATTGTCTGGCGACACTCAACCCTGATCAATTCATCAGAAGATTGTGCGTCGGCGCGGCTCCGAAACTTCTCCGCCGCTCCGCAACTCGCCGCTCCGAATCGGACATCGTCTTCTCGGGGAGGCGCCGCTCCGCGATTCTCCGTTCGAAGTTCGGACGAATCGGAGCAGGGTCTTCCGCCGAACGAAAGACCGTCCGGTAGACGGCCGCGAGGAATTCCTGCCTGGTCGTCGGCTTCAGAATGAACGTCGCATTCATGCGTTCGGCTTCGGCCTGAAGCACCGGGTCGGCGACCGTGGTGACGACGATGGCCGCCATGTCGGGCCGCGCAGCTTTCCCTCGCAGAACGAGATGCAGGCCGTTGTACTCGCGGAGACGGAGATCAGTAATCAGCACGGCAGGTGGCTGCTTGTCGATCAGCGCCTTCGCTTCGAGAAAGCTTTCTGCCACCGTGATATGGAATCCGCTATTCGCAAGGCCAGAGACGGCGAACCAGATGTCAACGAGCGTCGGCTCGACGACGATCGCCGTAAGGGCTGGGGGGGGCGCGCCGGCAGCATCGCGTGGTGTCATCGGAGCCCGCTCAAGCGCGTAAGCCTGTCTACTGGCCGTGCCCGCTGCTTCACCTGTGGCCACGCAGAGTGCGCGCAGGGGCAGACTTTGTTCTTCGAACAGAAGGCCGCAGGCCTTCCGATGGCGCGCACACCACGAACGACCCGGCTTGCAATTCGTCTATCAAAGGGCTGAGCAGTCGAAATTTGCGCCAAGTGAGAGCCGTGGAGGGCGGCCACGTCGAAGCCGCGCGTTCTCAAGCTGTGCAAAAAAGTGGCCGAAAGTTCACAAATGTAATTGGCGTCCGACCACGGAGGATCGGCCCTGTGCTTTTCGACGACTTGAGTATCATCCCAAGGTCGGTACATCCCTCAACCGAGAAGACAACTATGAGTCGAACGATTCAGTCCGGTGCGTCCGAACGACCTGCGAGTCGGCTGGGGCTCGCGACCGTCCTTTTGGTCATGGTTTTCTGTTCGCCGACGCTCAGCGTTGCGCAGACCGCGGCGAATGTAGCCGTGGTCATCAATGAGAGCAGCGCCGTCTCCCAGCAAATCGGCGAGTACTACGTGCGTCAGCGCGCCATTCCTGCGTCCAACGTGATCCGCGTTCGGACGAGCCAGGACGAAACAATCGATCGGGTCGCGTATCAGTCCACTATTGAAGGACCGATCGCGGTCGCGCTCGCGCGACAGCGCCTGGAGGATCGGATTCTCTACATCGTCCTCACCAAGGGCATTCCCCTTCGCATCAACGGCACTGGCGGGGTCAACGGGACGGTCGCAAGCGTCGACTCGGAGCTGACGCTTCTCTACCGTCGAATGACCGGCCAGCAGATTCCGCCCGCCGGTCGCGTGAACAATCCCTACTATCTCGGCGCGAAGGAGGTGCGGGACGCCAGCCGCTTCACGCATCGTGAGCAGGACATCTATCTCGTCTCTCGCCTTGATGCGTTCACTGTGGAGGAGGCGCTCGCGCTCGTCGACAAAGCGAAGAGTGCAGGCTCCGAGGGGAAGTTCGTCCTCGATCAAAGAGCCGCGCTTGTGAACCGGACCGGGGAGGATTGGCTGGAGGTCGCGGCGAAGCGATTGGAGGCCCAGGGTATGGGCGACCGCGTCATGCTCGATTCGTCGCCACAAGGCGTGCGGAATGTGCCGAACGTCCTTGGCTACTACTCATGGGGATCGAACGATCCCCGGAATCGCGTGCGCACGTTCGGCATGGGATTCGTACCTGGTTCGCTTGCAGCAACATTCGTCAGCAGCGATGCCCGCACGTTCAAGCAGCCGCCCGCCGACTGGGTGCCGAGTGATTCTGCCGATCAGCCGAGATTGTTCGGTGGCACACCTCAGTCGCTCATCGGGGACTTGATTCGCGAAGGTGCCACGGGTGTTGCTGGTCACGTCGCTGAGCCGTATCTTCAGAGCACCGTGCGACCCGAGATCCTTTTTCCCGCGTACGTTGCCGGCTTCAATCTGATCGAGGCGTTTTATCTCGCGACGCCGCATCTCAGCTGGCAGACCGTCGTTGTGGGCGATCCGCTATGTGCTCCGTTCCCGCGGAAGCCTCTGTCGCGGGAGGAGATCGAAGATCCGATCGATTCGACCACCGCACTTCCCGGGTCGTTCTCGGCGCGTCGTATTGCGGCGGCGATCAGGCAGTTCCCTGGCGTAGCGGAATCCGCGCTGCGTCTCGTCGTTCGCGCGGAGACGTTGGTCGCCACAGGCGGCGACCGGGACGCCGCGCGGGCGGCCCTCGAAGAAGCCACGAAGACTGCCCCCAACGTTGCCCCCTTTGAGCTTCAACTCGCGCTGCTCTACGAGCAGGCGGAACAATTTGATCGTGCCACCGAGCGGTATCAACGCGTGCTCGACGTGCAGCCAAACAATGCGATTGCGTTGAACAATCTTGCCTACTCGATGGCAGTCCGCCAGAAGTCTCCGGCCGAGGCGCTCCCGCTGGCGAAACGAGCCGCGGCTGGAGCTCCGAACGACGGAACTGTGCTCGACACACTGGCGTGGATTGAACATCTGCTCGGCGATGACGCCACCGCTGCAAAGCAGATTGCCCAAGCCGTCGTACGCGCCAGAGCCAATCCTGAGATACGCCTTCATGCGGCTGTCATCTACGCGGCAAGCGGCGCGCGCGCGGTTGCCGAGATCGAGCTGAAGGAAGCACTCCGCCTGGACCCGTCGCTTGAATCGCGCGACGAAGTGCGTCAGGTGCGCTCAGCGCTTGCCAAGCTCGGGTCTGTTCGTTAGGTCGATTTGATTCGTCAGCTCGGGTAGGTTCGTCAGGATGCCAGCTCCCGCCGGGGTTGTCGGGGTCTTGGTTCTTGCTTTGGAATTGGCTTCAATAAAGTAAGGACGCAAGCGCACGTCGCGCCTCGTCCGAGCCTTCGAAGTCGGGCCGAAGCTGCAGCGCTCGCTGTAGCGCCGCCCGTGCCTTGTTGTCTTCGCCGTTCTTGGCGTAGAGCATGCCAAGATGGTATTGGTACTGGGGATTGTCCTTGTCCAGTTCGATCGTGCGCAGCATCATCGGCAGCGCTAAGGACGGCAGATCCTTCTTGTAGTAGACCCATCCGAGCGTATCAGACACCTCTGGCAAGCCTGGGAGCGCCGCGTACGCGGTCTGCGCGAGCTGCAGCGCGGCGTCGAGATTTTCACCACGCTCGGCGTAAATCCACGCCAGGTTGTTCGCGGCCGGCGCGGCGCGAGGATCGATCTGCAGTGCTTTGTCGTACCACTTCGCGGCGGTGGCGCGATCGCCCTGCGCTTCCGAGATGATTCCCACCATCGTCGCCGGCGCCACCGAGGTCGGTTCCCGCTGCGCGATCTGGATGAACTCGTCTCTTGCGTCACCAAGCCGGCGGTCGATGAGGTACAGCGCAGCCAGAGTGGTGTACGCCTCGAGGTTCGACGTATCGAGCTCGATCGCCCGTTTCAAGTACTTCTCCGCCACTAGGCTGTTGCCGTTTGCCGCGTAGGTCTTTGCCGCGAGGAGAAGCGTTTCGGGCGCATTTGGGGATTTCGCGAGCGCCGCGTCGACGCGGATGCGAGCGTTCGCGAGGCGTTTGGCCTTCACGTCCATCGTCACGAGCTGGGTCAGGCTGTTCCATGACGCGGGGTTGAGCGCGAGCGCTCGCTCGAACGCCTGCGTCGCGGTCGCCGTGTCGCCCTTGGCGAGCGCGAGCTCGCCACGCACTTCCTGAACCTCCGCCGAGGCTGGGAAGGCCTGCAGCAACAGGCGGACCTGAGCGTCAGCCCGAGGTATATCGGACTCTCGCACCATGAGCGTCCGGGCAAGAGTGAGCCGCGCGTCGACGTCGGCAGGCATGATCGCGACGGCCTGATCGGCAAACGCGACCGCCGAGTCGATTTCACGTGCACGCAGACTCAGTTGGGCGAGCTCTATGTCCGCCTCGCCCGCGCGCGGGTCGATTCGAATCACCTCGCGGAACGATTTTCTCGCCTCATCGGCTCGTCCGAGCGCGAGCATGACTTTACCGCGTGCGAAGTGCGCGCGAAGCGCGTTTTGATCCGCCATGACAGCGGCGTCAGCGGCCGCCTGCGCCTCCTGCAGCTTTCTGTCGCCGAGCAGGACGTGCGCCTTGATCGCGAGCGCGTCCGAGTTCTTGGGTTCGCGCGCGACCACTTCATCCAATTGCTTGCTCGCTTCGCTGCGGCGCCCATTGACGTAGTCGATGAGCGCGATGCGGATCTTGACAGGCGCGAATGCCCCTTTCTCCGTGACGAGTTGTTCGAGAATCGCGATCGCTTCCGGTACACGCCCGACCGACACGTAGTAGTCAGACAGCCCCACCTTAGACGCGAGGTCATTCGCCACCGCGACGACGGTCTTGAGATAAACCTCGGCGCGGGCAGGTCGGCCGGCCGATTGGTAGAGCGCAGCCAGCTGCCGGTTCGTGCCGACGTGGTTCGGATCAATCGCGAGAGCGGTCAGCATCGCTCGTTCGGCATCGCCCAAACGTCCTGACGCCCAGTAGAAGGTCGCCAGACCCAGGTGCGTGTCCGGCGAGTTCGGGTCCGTTTGAACCGCCTTGAGATAGGCGGCTTCCGCCTCGGTCTTGTTGCCGGAAATGAATTGGAGCGCGCCGAGGTTCAGGAACAATCCGGAACGCTTCGGATCCAGGGATGTCGCCCGCTCATTCGCCGCCACCGCCTCGTCGAAGCTTCGGAGTCCGGCGAGGGCGTTGCCGAGCAGCAGTAGCGCGCCTGTATTGTCTGGATGCCTTTTGAGGGTCTCACGGGCGCGAGTCTTCGCGTCCTCGTACTTGCGTGCGAGGAGCAGAAGATTGCCAGCCTTCAGCTGGGCGTCGATATTGTCCGCGTCCAGATCCGCCGCGCGGATGTATTCCGGCAGCGCGTTACGGACATCACTGATGGCGGCATACGCTTCGCCGAGTTTGAAATGGGCCGCAGAGGAACGGGGATTGTCCTGGAGCGCGATCCGGTACTCGATGATCGCTTCCTGGAACTGCTTTTTGGCCGCGTAGTCATCGCCACTCTGAATGTGTTCTTGCAGTACCGCTTCAGGGTTTTTTGAACAGGCTCCGGCTAGCAGGATCGGCAGCGCAGTCAGTGCGCACGCTCGAAAACCCAGGGACGACCACTTGGCGAGTAAGCCCATCACTAGTGGCTTGAGCAAACAGCTCACCGGGCGACGCCCTCAACGGCACACTGGCTTAACTTGTTGATAATAAGAAGTTTATTGATTCAAGCCCAGCTGTCAGAATCGTTGGAGGCGCAAAAGTCTGCCGCCCATGGGACTTATGTCCTTACATGACTGCCTTCGATGCTTTCCAGGGCGCCGATTTGGATCGCGATTCCACGATCTCTCGGGTGCCCACTAAATTCGCCGTGTCGCCGAACTTTGTCGCAGTACTAGATTCGGCAGACGAGCGCGTTCTGGCCAATATATTCAACAAAATCAGACATTTCGAGGCGTCGACCAAGTTTCGTTTTGCTGGCTCATGGATTGCTCAACCACAGCTGAACGGTAAATTCATAGGCCTATCGGCCGGAGGCGCTCGTGATATTTAGGTCCTCAATTTCTACGATGTCAGTTCTGGTCAGGCGCACTCGCCTGATGGTCGCAATGGGCGCGCTGTTGATAGGTATGCACGGGACCGCCTCCGCGGCGACGCTCACCTACGTTCCCAACAACACCGACCTTCAGGACCTCGATCATCACAACGTCTATTCGTGGGTGATCACGGGTGTCAACACCAAGATTCCGAGTGGCCAGACAGTGACGGGCGCCTACCTGTTCTTCGACAACATCAGGAACTGGGATAGCAGCGCAAACCGGCTGTTCATGCACCTCCTCGATACCGGCTTGCAGAATGCGACCTACCGCCTGCCGGGAACGACCGCCAGCCCGGCTGGTGGCATTCAGTACGCCTACACGGCAACGGACGATACGACGGCCACTCCCACTGGGCTCATCGACAACTTCGCCGCCACTTCTACCAACCAATACACGGCCCCGCTGACGGGTTCGGGTGCGACGGGACAGGGTGTCCTTGTCGCCAACGGGACGGACAACACGCCTTTGTATAACTCTGCCCTCCCGCTCAACAGCGGAAGTGCGGTCGTCAGCGGTCGCACGGAGAGTTGGGCCCGCGGCGCCCTCGGCGACTCAACTCATTCATTCTCAACGACGGCCGAAGACTATTACTACAACTTCACGGCTGCGCAGATTGTGAAGCTGAATAGCTACATCGCGAACGGCGGCGACCTCGCGATTGCGCTGGATCCCGATTGCCACTTCTTCAACGACGGTGTCTACCTGGTTCTGACGACCGGCGGTGGCTCCACGGGTAGCGCGGTTCCCGAGCCGGCCAGTCTGACGCTCATGGGCCTTGGTTTGGCAGGGATTTATCTGCGGCGCAGGAAGCAGCAGTTGGCGGCAAAGGCCGCGCAGACTCTGTAGTCCGACCTGCTCGATTTTCGGTAACCTTGACGCCGCGCCGAATTTCGGCGCGGCGTTTTCGTGTACCGAGCAAAATTACCTTGATACTTAGCACTTTGAAGCTGGTAGGCGCTCCTGGTTCCTACGGATTTCTCGTACTCTGTAGCGCCTTCGGTTTCTTTCTCATCCATGTATGGCCACGACGCCCCATCCTCGGCCGCGCGTGGCTGTTTGCCGTGATTTCCGCATATCTCGTGCTTGCGACGCCCCTGGCGGCTCACCACATCGCGGACGCGTTGACGCAGTACCGTCCCGTTCCAGAGCTGACGAGTCTCCCCACCGCTGACGTCGTCATCACGCTCGGCGGGGACAATGTTCGGGGTCGAGCGAGCGAGACGTTACGTGCCCATACCGCGTGGCCGTCGGCGCGTCTCATCCTGTTCGGGGACGATTGGCTCCAGGGGCAGCTGCTGGAGGGCGGGATTCCGGCGAGCCAGATTACTCACGATCCACGTCCGCCAAATACGCTCGAACAGATGGTCGCCGTTCGCGACTATCTGAGAGCGCACCCACATGAGGTAACGGCCGTCGTTGCGTCACGACTTCAGATGCCGCGGATAGCGGCGATTGCCGATACGATGCGGTTACGCATCACGCTCTTGCCGTCGCCTGCTGACGTCGAACCGCCACGTGCAGGAGCGGGCCGATGGCTGCCCCGATATACTGCGCTGAGGATTAGCCGAGACGCAATCTATGAGCATGCGGCGTTGATCTATTACCGGTGGAAAGGGTTCACGCAGGGGGGATAGAAATCCGCCGCCAGGCCGACTTTCCAAGGCTGGATTACGTTTTCATCTCGGGCATGTGCACGGGGCTCAATAGGATCGATGGAGAGGTGTTTGCTCGGATCGGGGGCACCACATGGATTGGGTACGACCGAGAGTTCAACGTGGATGGCTGGCGGCAGCCCTGGCGGCGGCGCTCGTCCAGTCACCGGGAGTTCCCGCCCAAGCTGGCCAGTCGGCCGGGGGTGGCTCGACTGTGTCGAATCCAGGCCGGATAGTGTTTCAACACGATGGCAAGAACGTCAGTGGGTTTGCCCTGTATCTGGAGCCAGAAAGCGGTTCTCCTATACGGATCGATCTTGGGATGTTGAAGCCTGACGCCAAAGGTCTGATCTCGGCGACGCTCCCGAAACTCCCACCAGGTTCTTATCGCGCGGAGGTGGCGGCCTATAACGGGTCGGGGGAGAGTCCCAAGGTCCCAGCTGCCACGCCGTCGTTTACCGTGACCGGGCCAGTGGCCGCCCCTTCAGAAGCGAACCACGCGACCCACGTGGAGCGGGAACCCGTGGCGGACCCGGCACCGAAAAAGACCGAGGACAAGAAGACCGACGACACCGGGTCGAAGAAGGGCGGTATCGGAAAACGCTTCTGGAAGGTCCTGGTAGGTGACGACGACAAACCGTAGCAGCCTCGCGCAGTCGTCCTTCATCCGGGAACACGTGGGTTTTTCAGCACGATCGACAACCGCCGCGCCTGAACCCCGCGTTCTTCAAGTCGTCCTCAGCCTCAACCCGGGCGGGACCGAACGTCTCGTCGTCGAACTGGCACGGCGACTGACCCGCCAGATTCCGATGGCGATCTGTTGCCTCGATGACGAGGGTGACTGGGCGTCGGAGCTGAGCGCTGATAACGTTCCCGTCACCGCACTCCATCGCGCCGCCGGTTTCAGACCTGCGCTGAGCAGGGCGATCGCGACCGTGGCACGGCAGCACGGCGCCAACGTTATTCACTGTCATCACTACTCGCCGTTTGTTTACAGCTGCTTCGCGCGATTCTGGAAGCCGGGATGCCGTGTGATCTTTACGGAGCACGGGCGGCTCTCGGATGCTGCGCCTTCAGCCAAGCGGAGGATTGCAAACCAGGTATTGAGGCGGCTACCAAGCGGAGTGTTCACCGTTTCAGAGGATCTCCGGCAGCACATCATCGCTGAAGGTTTTGCTCCCCGTGCCGTCAGCGTGATCTACAACGGCATCAGCGTCGGTCCACCGCCGGATCCCGCGACTCGCGAACAGATCCGACGCACCGTGGGTGCGTCCCCAGAGACGATGGTAATTGGGACGATCGCGCGCCTCGATCGTGTCAAGGATCTCGGCACCTTGATCGAGGCGACGAGGCAGTGCGGCCGCACGGTTCCTGTGCTCCTCCTGATCGTCGGCGACGGGCCAGAGCGCGCGCGACTCGAGGAAGTGACAAAGGCCTGCGGCGCGGAGCCGTACGTCAGATTTCTCGGTCACCGTGACGATGCGCGGCGGTGGCTGGCGGGGTGCGACGCCTATGTCAACAGCTCGGTCAGTGAAGGGGTGTCGCTGACGATCCTGGAAGCCATGGCCGCGGGGCTGCCCGTTGTTGCGACCCGAGTTGGCGGGACGCCGGAAGTCGTAGACGCGACGTGTGCCCGGTTGGTGTCACCACGCGATCCGGATGCAATGGCCGGTGCGCTGCTCGACCTGATTCGTCAACCTGCCCTGCGCGATCAGATGGGTCGCGCGGCGCGGACACGCGTGGAAGCGCTCTTCACGCTGGAGCGGATGGTGGACGAATACCGCGGCGTGTACCACAAGGTCCTCTAGTGGCATATCTTTCGAGAAACAATACGGGCCGCTCCGTTGTCGCGGCCCGCGTAATCGGCGCTCGACGGCTCGTTGTGACTAGTATTCATTCAGCTCGGACGGTCCACTAGATGTGCGGTATTTCCGGCATGTTCGCGTTGAACGATGCGCTGCCACCAGGCGCTCGTCAGTCCGTGGTCGCGATGAACAACGCATTGGCGCACCGCGGTCCCGATGGAGACGGCTTCTTCGAGGATGCTCGCGCGGTCCTCGGGCACCGCCGCCTCGCGATTATTGACCGCGCCGGCGGCCACCAGCCGATGACCAATGAGGACGGTTCGTGCTGGATCGTCTTCAACGGCGAGGTCTACAACCACAAGTCGCTTCGGTCGCTGCTCGAGGACAAGGGACATCGATTCCGCACGTCCTGCGACACCGAAACCATCCTTCATGCTTATGAAGAGTTCGGCCCGGCGTGTGTGGAGCGCCTCGAGGGCATGTTTGCCTTCGCGATCTACGACTTCAAGCGCCGCGAGCTGTTTGCGGCACGTGACCGGCTCGGAAAGAAGCCGTTCTTCTACACCACGCTCGATGGCGTGTTTCAGTTTGCCAGCGAACTACCGGGTCTGACACGTGCCCACGGCTGGCGCGGCGAGATTGACCTCACGGCGCTCGAAGGCTTCTTGTCGCTGGGTTACTTCCTCGCGCCGTCGACCATCTACAGAGACGTGTTCAAGCTTTGTCCGGCGCACTGGTTGCGCGTTCGCGATGGGCGCGTCGAGGTGCAGCGCTATTGGGATGTCACGGAATTCGACACCGACCACCGGCCCGTCGATGAGCTCCTGCAGGATATCGATCGAACGCTGCGCACGGCTGTGCACGATCGCCTCGAGAGCGAGGTTCCACTCGGCGCATTTCTCAGCGGTGGCATCGATTCAGGCCTCGTGGTCTCCTACATGGCCGAGGCACTGGGCGACCGGCTTGTCACGGCGACTGTTGGCTTCGGTGAGCGCCAGCACAATGAGCTCGATG
Source organism: Vicinamibacterales bacterium (assembly GCA_036802945.1). Classification (GTDB taxonomy): domain Bacteria; phylum Acidobacteriota; class Vicinamibacteria; order Vicinamibacterales; family UBA2999; genus Gp6-AA40. The sequence continues at coordinate 22,762 of DAIRVG010000037.1, read as the reverse complement.
CAGCGGCCCTCGTGGCCACGCATTTCCGCAGTCGCCACTATGCGGATGTGATCGAACCGCACCTCGAGGAGGTGATTGGGCCGGTCACCGAGCGCCTGGGTGAGCCGCTGGCGGATTCATCGGCAATCCCGACCTGGTATGTCTGCCGAACCGCGAAACGTCACGTCACGGTGGCGCTCAGCGGCGACGGAGGCGATGAGAGTTTTGCCGGCTACGATTTTCGGTATGTTCCTCATAGCCTCGAGGAGTCCGCCAGGCGTGTCATGCCCGAGGCGCTGTCGCCGGCAGCGTTATGGCTCTCGGGTCGATGGCCTCGATCGCCGCGCCTTCCAAAGGTCCTTCGAGTTGGGACGCTGCTCGAGAATCTCGGTCGCGATCCGGCTGCGGCCTACTATTCCGATCTGGCGTTTCTGAAACCGGCGGAGACGCGCATCCTGATGGGGCTCTCAGATGACCGGGATCCGGCTACGAGTCCGATATATGAGGCGGTGACAGAGCCGTATCGGCGATGCCGATCCGGCGATGCCGTTCAGCGCGCGGCGTATGCCGATCTGAATATCTATCTTCCAAACGATCCGTTGGTAAAAGTAGACCGCATGAGCATGGCGCACAGCCTGGAGGTGCGCTGTCCGCTGCTCGACCGGCGTGTCGTCGAGCTCGCGTTCCGGATCCCCGCCTCACGTAAACAGCAGGGACGGCGCGGGAAGGTGCTCTTGCGGGCGTTGGCCAAGCGGCGGTTGCCGAGCGACCTCTGGCGCCTGCCGAAACGCGGCTTCACCGCGCCGATAGGCGAATGGGTCGCCGGTCAGCATGCATCGATGTTTCGCGAGGAAGTGCTGCGGACGAATGCGTGCGTGTCCGGGCACCTCGACATGCGCCAGCTGGAACGCCGCTTCGGTCAGCACCAGCGGGCGGAAGCCGATCACGGATATGCGTTGTGGGCGGTATGGGTGCTCGAGCGATGGCTTCGCCAGACGAAGGTCAGCGTCGAGCCTCAACTCTCGCGCGCGTGAGCGGGGCGAGCCTTCAGGCTCGCCTCGCGGACCCGTAGGGTCCGCGCCGCGGGCGCATTGTCCACCCCCGGGTCCAGGGGTCTAGGAGCCGTACGCCGAGAGACGCGAGAGCGCGGCCTTGGCTTCACCCGCGTCTGCACTTTTCGGATCCAGGCGCAGAGCGGTCTCGAGCGCCTGCCTGGCCTGAGTGAACTGTCCCGCCTTCGCGGCCGCGAGCCCCAGGTGATATTGGAAGGTCGCCGTGTTCGGCTGCTTTTCCACCGATTGCTTGAACGCGGCAATCGCCAGGTCGTGCATCCCCTTCTTGTAGTAAATCCAGCCCAGGGTATCGTTGACCTCGGGTGAGTCAGGAAGCTTGGTCCGGGCGGTCTGCACGAGCTGAAGCGCGTCGTCCAGGTTGCCGTTGTCTTCGGTCACCATCCACGCGAGATTGTTCGCCGCGACCGCTGCGGTCGAGTCGACGGCAAGGGTTTCGCGATACGCCTTCTTCGCCTCCTCGCGCTTGTTCTGGGTCTGCAGGATGGCCCCGACCATCGTCCGTGCTCCAACGGATTTCGGTTCGCGCTGGGCAAGCGTCTTGAACTCGGTGAGCGCCTGGTCCATCTTCCCTTGCTCCACGTACACGCGCGCGAGCATCGAGTACGGCTCGCTTCGAGCGGCATCGACCTCCATGGCGCGGCGGAGCAGTTCCTCAGTCTTTGGTAAATCCTTGAGGCTCGCGTAGGTTCGGGCCGCCAGCACGAGCGCATCGACGTTCGCGGGCGATTGGGCAGCCAGGCCCTCTGCGCGCGCGCGCGCGGCCGGTCCACGGCCGGTCGACAGCTCGATGAGGATCAGACCTGCGGCCGCCTCAACCGACGTTGGCGCCAGTTCGGCGGCCTTCTTGAAGGCACGCTCGGCTCCAGGCACATCCTTGCGCACCAGCGCCAGCGTGCCTTCGAGCACATGCACCGTCCCTGATTGCGGGTAATCCTTCAAGAGCGTCGTCAACTGCGCGTCCGCGGCAGTGACATCCCCTGAGGCGAGCGCGGCTCGGACCAGCGTGACCCGGGTGAGCGGCGCTTGCGGCGCCGCGGCCAGCGCGCCCTGCGCGAACTGCTTCGCCGCGTCCAGCCCGCCGGTCGCGAGATTGAGTTGCGACAAGGCCACCTGAACAGCCGGGTCGCTCGGACGAAGTCGCAGCGCCTCGGCGTAGGCGGTCTTCGCGCCGTCAAGGTCACGCGTCGCACGATAGGCTTCGCCCAGCACGATCGAACCCTCAGCGAGAGTCGGGTTTGCGCTCACGGCAAGCTTCGCCGCGGCGATCGCGTCCGCCGGCTTTTTCTCGAGGAGATCCAGGCGCGCCTTGAGGATGAGCGCCCGTGCCTCCTGCGGTGCTGCGTCGAGCACTTCCTTCACTAACGCGTATGCGCGAGCGGTTTCACGGTCGGCATATGCGAGTCGCGCGAGCATGAGCGTTGCGTCTCGTTGCGTATCCGTCCGCGCCTTCAGCGCTGTCAGCAGGCGACTGCCCTCATCGCGCCGGCCGGTGCCGATGTACAGCTGGACGAGTGAAAACTGCGCACCGATATCACCGGAATCCTCAGCCAGCCGTTTCAGGTATGGCTCGGCTTTGTCGACGCGTCCTGTCCCCGCATAGAACACTGCCAGGGCCCGGCTGACCATCGGGCTCTTGCGGTCTCGCTCGAACGCTTCCTTGAGCTGCGCCTCTGCATCGTCGATACGTTTGACGACGATCAAATAGTTGGCGTACGAGAGCCGGATCGGCACTGAGGCGGGGTCGGCCTGAAGGGCCGCCGTGTACGCTGCCTCCGCCTTCGTCGCGTCGCCGCGAAGGTGCTGCACGACACCCAGGTTCGCGTACGTGACACCCTTCCCGGGGTCCTCCGCGATCGCCGCTTCCATGTCGCTCAACGCACCGTCCAGGTCCTTCAAGCCGGCAAGCGCGTTTCCACGAAGGACGTGTGCCGGAGCGCTCTTGGGGTTCGTCTTGAGCACCTGCTCTGCCCGGACCCGCGCATCGTCGAAACGGCCGCCGGCGAGCAGGAAATTCCCAACCTTGATCTGGAGGTCGGCGTCATCCGGCAGGAGGTCGGCAGCGCGGACGAACTCGCGAATGGCGTTTCCGCCATCGCCCGCCTTCAAATACGTTTCGGCAAGCTTGCGGTGCGCCTCACCGTAGCGCGCGTCGAATTGGATGGCTCGCCGGTATTCGATAACCGCTTCGCTGTATAGCGCTTTTGCAAACAACGCATCGCCACGCGTGACGGCCTCGCGTTTGGCGGTTTCGGGGTTCTCCGAGCAGGCGCCCGCCGCGATGGCGATCACCATCACGAGTGCGCACCGAACGGCGTGTTGACGCAGCAAGAATGTTGACATGTTTTTTCAGCTTGGAAGATGAGGTCCGAGGAATGGAAACAGTTCCTGCACGAATGCCGTGCCCCGACGTTCGGCATCGCGCGCCTGCACGTCGCCTTCCGCGACGGGAACGATGACCCTCACGAGCGCGGCATCGGTACGGTTGTAACGAACCGAATCGAGCACCGTGAAAATCTTTGCCCGGTACTCGCCCGCCACGACGCGCCGGTGACTCTGATACCAGTAGAGCACGAGCTGTCTCTCGATACCCTTGGCGATGATCACGCGATTGACTTCTACCGGCGTGGTGGCGTTCGCCACGCCCGGTGCACCTTTGACCGGAATGATCGCGCGACCCACATCCACGGGCTGCCACCCGGCGCCCGGGAGGCAGTTCAGGGGCGAGTGAATCGTGTCTCCTTGCCGCTGACTCGTGTGGTAGCCAACATACAGACCGACGGGCCACCGGTCCTGCACGTAGGTTCGCGTGATGTAGTCGTCGACGCCAAGGATCGCGAGAATGTCAGGGGTGAAATCGGCCTCACGATGTCCGGTCCAGCCGGCCACTGACATTGGCAGCAACGCCAACGGCTGGCGTGGAGGAAGGACTTCGGCCCGCGACGCTTCCGCAAGGTACACGGACGCTCCAATCAGGCACAGGGCGACGACGATCATTCTGATCTGGGAGGAACTCATATGGCGATCTCGTTGGCCGGCCGCGCACCGGGCGCCACGGCCGCGCGCTCGGGCGCGTGTTCCGGTGCGAGCGCCTGAATCACGCGCATGACTGCGAAAAGGAACACGAACGCGACGACGAAGAGGACCCACCCTGAAAACGTATGCAGGAAGCCGGTGGCAATCTCACCGCCGTAGTAGTGAGCCGCTACGCCAATCCCCGCGACACGCAGCCCGTTCGACAGGATGGCAATCGGAATAGTCGACAGTGTGACCGCCACGCGCACCCACTGCCGCTGGTCCGTGAAGTAGCTGTAAATGATCCCGAGCGTGAGCAACGAAACGAGCGAGCGGATTCCGCTGCAGGCTTCGGCAACTTCCAGCGTCGTGTTGGCAAGGACGATCACGTTGCCTTCACGCAGCACCGGGATTCCCCAGAGAGTGAGAGCCGTTTCGCCGAAGCGAGACGCCTGCAGCTGCAGGGGAAACGCGATCTGGTTGAAGATGATTGCCGGTATCGGAATCATCAGCAGCAGGAACGCGATTGGCAGCGTGAGAATCCGCAGGTGCTGCCAGCCCAGCACGTAGAGGACGCCGCCGGCGATGACGCCGACGATCGACACCCGGGTCAGGAACAACTCGGCGCCCAGGATGCCCGCCACGAGCGTCACGATGCTGCCCAGCAGAACGACCAGGCCGAGCGCGCTTGGTTGGCGCAGCGCAGCGAGCAGCTGCTGGCGACGTTCCCACGCGAAATACAGCGCGATGGGAACGATTAGAAAACCGTGGGAATAGTTGTCGTCGTGTTCCCAGTCGAACACGAGCTTCGCGATCACGTCCCGGTACAGGATCGCGAACGAGACCAATACCCCAATCAGCGGCAGTGCCGCAATCACACGTGTCCGCGTCACATCCCTATCCTTTGAGCGTGCCGAGGACACGTTTGGCCTCGTCGGCCCCCGCAAACCGAGGGTCGAGTTTCAGAGCCTCTTCCAGCGATCGCTGCGCCTCCGGCCGGTTGCCGTTCTTGGCGTACGCCAGACCGAGATGGTAGTGGATGAGCGGATTGGATCGATCCTGGGTCACGCCGTCCTTCAGGGCCGTGATCGCGAGGCCTGCCAGGCCCTTCTTGTAATAGATCCACCCGAGCGTGTCGCTCACATCCGCGTTATTGGGGAGCTTCGCTTTGGCGGTCTGGGCCAATTGCAGGGCCACATCCAGATTGGCCCCGATATCGGCGTACGCCCACGCCAGGTTGTTCGCAGCAACAGCGGCCTGGGGATCGATCTCGAGCACCTTCTCGTACTCCTTCCGCGCCTCTTCATGCTTGTTCTGCATCTCGAGGATGGTTGCGACCATCGTCCTTGCGCCGACGGCGGCCTCCGGGTGTTTGCGGGCAGCTTCCTCAAATCGCGACTTCGCATCGTCGAGACGGCGCTGGTCGAAATAGAGGTTGCCGAGACTCCGATAGGCCTCAAAATTTGCCGGGTTCTTTTCCAGGACTTTTTGATAGGCCGCCTCCGCTTGCGGCGCATCGCCAATGGCTCTGAACGTGGCGCCAGCAAGCGTCAACAGGGCCGGGTCATCGGGCTTCTTGCTCAGGCTTGCCCGAATTCTCGCTCTGGCTGCCGCTGGGTCCTTTTCCGCGAGATCGGACTGAATCAGGCCGGCGAGCGCCTCAATGGAGTCAGGTTGTAACTCGAGCACGCGACCGAATGATGCGCGTGCGCTCTTGATGTCCCTCTTCTGGGTGTAGAGACGCCCGTACAGGGTGTGGATTTTTGCCGAATTCGGATTCGTCGACGCGACGAGTCTGAGCTCTGACTCGGCCCGGGCCAGGTTACCTTCGCCAAGCGACGCTTCTGCCAGAAGCAAATGCCCAGCACCTGATCCCGGTCTCTCCCTGACGGCTTGCATGGCAAGGTCTGCGGCGCTCTTGGAGTCTCCACGCTCCAGGCGCAGCACAGCGAGCCTGAGCTGTACCGGAACTGACGCCGGGATCTGCTTCAAGAGCTCAGACAAGACTTCGATGGCTTCATCTTTCGATCCGGCTGCTTCAAGAGCCACCGCCTTGTAATACTGTCCCTGCAGGGAGCGGGCGTTAGCGTCCACCACCTTTTTTGCAAGGGCAAGTGCATCCCCTGGCTTCTTGTCAACCAACAGGAAGCGCGACTTCAGAAGCAGCCCCTGCTCATTCTTTGGCTCGCGCTGCAACACGGCATCGATGGACTCATAGGCTTGCTGCCGACGGTTCGCCGCGTAGTCGATCGCCGCGAGCCGTATCGTTGCCGCGGCGAAACTCTGGTCTTCCTTCGCGAGCGCCGCCAGGATCGTAGTGGCCTCTGACGTTCTTTTGCTGTTCACGTAGAAGTCGGCGAGCATGAGCCGGGGTCCGGAGTCGTTGGATGCCTCGGCATACGCCTTCAGTGTTGGTTCCACTTCGGCTATGCGGTAGTTCTGCATGTAGAACGCCGTAAGGCTGCGCAGACCGACTGGTGATTTCGGCTCGAGGTCGAGCGCCTTCTTGAACTCTGCCTCAGCCTCCACGAGCCGGTTCCCGGACCAATAGAAGTTGGCGAGGCTCAAATGCGCGTCGACCGACTTGGGCTGAAGATCCACTGAACGCTTGAATGCAGATTCGGCGGCCCTCATGTCGCCCTTGGCCATCTGGACGACGCCGAGATTTGCGTACGAGAGCGTTCGTTGAGAGTCGGTGTCGATCGCTGTTTCCAGCTCGGAGATCGCGCCGCTGAAGTCTTTCAGATTTGCTAGTGCATTCCCCATCAGGATCAGGGCCTGGACGTTCTTGGAATCCCGCTGCAGCACCGTGTCCGCCCGGTCCCTTGCTTCCTGATAGCGCCCGGCGATCAGGAGCACCTGTCCTGCACGTAGTTGCACAACCGGGTCATTCGGCAGGAGGTCGGCGGCTCGGACGTACTCGCGGAAGGCAGTTAGCGCGTCGCCGTTCGCTTCCGCAGCCCTGGCGAGCTTGAAACGCGCCTCCCCGAAACGGGGGTCCTGAGCGACCGCATTGCGATATTGGATGATCGCCTCGGAGTACTTTTTCTGTGCGACGAACTCGTCACCGCTCGCGACGTACTCCATTTTGAGCTTTTCTGGATCGCCCGAACACCCGGCGTTGAAAGCGGTCAGAAGGAGTAGAACGGCAACGATCGACCTGTGACGCATGCATAGCTCCAGACTGCGGAAGTGACGGTGTAGGCCTGAGGGAACAGCAAGCGTCTTTCCATCTCAGAATTTGCAGTTTCTGCCGTTAAGTATTTGAACTGTAGTTATTTATCGCTAAACTCATCAGGCTAGGTCTAAGGGGAAGTCAGCCCTGGAGCTGACAAAAAACCTTCCGACCCATTCCTAAAGGCCTGTGCGTCGTTTATCCTTTTCGCACCGAGCAAATATTACAGAAGCGTCGATGAGCCGGCGGATCGTGTAAGGGCGGCGGGGTGCAGGTTCGTTTCTACACGGGCAGGTTCGTAGTGTGTCCGTGACACGTCAGCCGTAAATACCTGATTCTAAAGCCGTTCAGTTTCAGTGTCTACCGCTTGAGGTGTGTTTGCCCGTAGACATCTCATCGGGCACGACACTTGGAGCACGCTGAACCGTTCAACCGGAAATAATATCCGCCGTTACACGTGGCCGGACCTCCCCAGGTCTTCGCGGCGCGGCTTCACGGGGAAGAAGCATGCTGAAATTACTCGAAAGAAATATCGCGGCCATCGAGGACCGGCTTATTCTCCTCGCGCCCCCTTCAGCGACCTCTGTGCAAGATGGCTTTGAGAACGTCACGTTCGACAGCCATCGTCGCGACGAGCTCATCCGCGAGATGCAGCAGCTTCGCGGCAGTGTGTATCTGGAAGACGGCGCACTGGCGCGGCATGAGCTTTCGCAGGACGGGCTCCACCAGACACCGGAAGATGATCGCAGTTGGCACCTGCTGATGGTGGACCCGGACCACCACGTCACCGGCTGCATCTGGTACCTGGATCATCCGAATACAACCTCGATTCAGAGTTTGAGAGTGCGGAATTCTCCGCTCGCCAAGATGGAACGCTGGCGCGACACACTTCGCGTTGCCGTGGAATCCGAGATTGCGCGGGCACGACGAGACGCACTGCGTTACATCGAGGTTGGTGGATGGGCTGTGTCGAAACAATGTCGTTGCAAGGCCGAAGGGCTACTGCTCGCGTTGGCGGGTTATAGCCTCGGGCGCCACCTCGGCGGTGCACTTTTCATCACGACCGCGACGGTGCGGCATTCCTCGTCTGCTATTCTTCGCAGGCTTGGTGGGTCGTCTCTTGAGGTAGACGGAACTGCTGTTCCGTCCTATTTCGACCCGAAATACAATTGTGAGATGGAGCTGCTCAGGTTTGATTCGCGCAGTCCAAATGCCAAGTACACTGGAATCGTCAACTTGTTGCGCGACAAGCTTAGAAACGCGGCGGTCTTTGCGTCGGACCCCATCGGAGTTTCGTCGGTGCCACGCTTTGTGAGGGCGCCGCAATTCAGAAGTCAGACTGGCGAACCGCTCGCGGCTGCCTGAGCGCGCCGAGGGAGGCGCGCCGAACTCGTCGCGTCGCGAGCGCGGGTTTGTGGACGATCAATAGCGGGTTTGTGGAATGGATGAGGGCGCGCTCGCGTCGGCGCTTCGAGAATGGCAGGTCGCACTTGGATCTGCTCACGTTGTGAGCGATTCAGACGTGCTGCGCGATGCGAGTACCGCGACTTTCCATACCGTTCCGCACGTACGGGCGATTCTGCGGCCAGCCAGTCGCGAAGACGTGCAACAGTGCGTTCGCATCGCGAACCGCTTCCGCATACCGATTTATCCAATCAGCACAGGGAAGAACTGGGGCTACGGTTCGCGAGTGCCCGTTCGCGACGGCGTGCTGCTCGATCTCGGGCGGCTGAATCGAATCCTCGACTTCGACGAAGAGCTCGCGTACGTCACGATCGAGCCGGGTGTGACGCAGCGACAGCTTCACGAATTCCTGATTGAACGCAACTCGCGCCTCTGGATGGATGCAACCGGTGCGAGCCCTGACTGCAGCATCATCGGAAACACGATGGACCGTGGCTTTGGGCACACGCCGATGGGCGACCATTGCGGCAATGCCTGCGCATTCGAAGTGATACTGCCCACCGGCGAATGCATCGATACGGGGTTCGGTCGCTTTCCTGGTGCGAAAGCTGGAGCACTCGGCCGCTGGGGTGTAGGTCCATCGCTCGACGGCGTGTTCTCGCAATCCAGTTTCGGGATCGTCACGCGGATGACCGTGTGGTTGATGCCTGCGCCGGAGTCTTTTCAGGCGTTTTTCTTCTCGTGCAAGGACAACGAAGGGCTCGGGCCTATCATCGATGCCCTCCGTCCACTCCGGCTTAACGGAACGCTTCGGAGTGTGATGCACATAGGGAACGATTACAAAGTACTCGCCGCGACCAGTCGGTATCCGTGGGCGGAAACCGGCGGGCAGACACCACTGAGTCCGACGGTGATGGCGGAACTGCGACAGAAGCTGACCATCGGATCCTGGACTGGGTCCGGCGGTCTCTATGGGACGCGCGCCCAGGTTCGCGAGGCGCGATCGCAGCTCCGAAAGGCCCTGGCTGGCAAGGTCGATCGGCTGAGGTTCGTCGACGACCGGTTGTTGAAACTGATGGCGCGGTTGACCAAACCCTTCAGCCTTCTCACCGGATGGGACATCAGTCGTACGATCAAGGTGATCGCTCCTGTGTACGGCTTGATGAAGGGCGTTCCAACCGATTCGACGCTTGCGAGCGTCTACTGGCGGAAGCGGATTGACGTTCCGGCGCAGATGGATCCCGATCGCGACGGCTGCGGACTGCTGTGGTGCAGTCCTGTCGTCCCGAACACGGGAGCTCATGCCACCGAGGTGACGCAACTGGCGACAGACGTGCTGCTGAAACATGGCTTCGAGCCGCAGATATCAATTTCTCTGGCAACCGAGCGAAGCCTGTTTTGCGTGACGACGCTCAGCTATGACAGGAACGTCCCTGGCGAAGACGACCGCGCGATGGAGTGTTACCGTGTGCTGGTCGAAGAGCTTCTTGCTCGTGGATATCCTCCGTATCGTCTGAATGTCTCTTCGATGCGCTATTCGGAACGAGCGGGCTCATACACAGACGTGCTACGCGGACTGAAAGAAGTATTTGATCCCAACCACATTCTCGCGCCGGGCCGGTACGAGTCTACAAGCCCTGCTCCGAAGCGGGAATCGGACGTGCCGATGCCTCTGACGGTGGCAAGATGAGAGGCTCGAGCCCGCTCGCAATGATTGCAATGGTCCCCGAGGACGACGTGGCGTTGTTCGACGCAGAGGCGAGGCGCCTCGTGGCCGATCTTCATGCCCCACGACCTCGTGTCTTCTGGATGGACCTCATCGCCAGTGCCGGCGTCGGTTGGGCGGGCTTCGCTCTTGCGGTCATGCTGCCGCCGTTTTCAGCCGGCATGATCGCCGCGGCGGCGGTGGCCATCTTCGCCTTCTACCGCGGCCTGTGCTTCATCCACGAAATCACCCACGTTCGATCCGGTGCGTTGCCCGGTTTCGAGCTCATGTGGAATCTACTCATCGGGCTGCCTCTGTTGATGCCGTCCTCGGTGTATCTGGGCGTGCATCAGGATCACCACAAGCTCTCCACGTACTCGACAGTCGATGACCCGGAGTACTTGCCGTTCGCGAGTTCGGGAAAGTTGACGGTTCGGTTCACGCTCGGGGCGCTTGTGATACCCGTACTACTGGTCGTGCGTTTTGTTATCGCCGTGCCGCTAGAACTCATCTGGCCGCGGTTTCATCGCTTCCTGGCGTCTTGCGCGTCGTCGCTATCCATGAATCCGAAGTACAGGCGCGTCGTATCGGACGCGATGTCGAAGAAAATGCGCGCGCTCCATGCGGCGGCGTCTGGCCTGTGGGCGGGCGCCTTCCTGCTTGCGTGGGCCGGGTTCCTTCCCTGGCGCGCCTTTTTGATCTGGTACGCGATTACGGCAGTAGCGAGCGTCATCAACACGTTGCGCACGTTGGTCGCACACCAGTACGAAGGTACCGGTAAGCCGATGAGCCGGCGCGAACAGCTCCTGGACTCTGTCGATACGCCTGGCGCCCGCGTGACCGAACTATGGGCACCCGTAGGCCTTCGCTACCACGCACTCCATCACTATTTCCCTGGGATCCCGTACCACAACCTTGGCGAGGCGTACCGCCGACTGGTGAAGGCGCTCCCGGACTATCAGATTTCCACGGGTGACGGCCTGGTTCCAGGGTTGACAACCCTGTATCGCAAAGGCAGAGCGGCCGAAATGTAAGGTAAGGTCGCGTCCTGATGAACGACGTCAAGGAAACAATTCGGCAGTTCATTCTGTCTGCCCACCTGCCGGGCGAGTCGCCAGACAACCTCAAAGACGACACACCGCTTCAAACAAGCGGCATTCTGGATTCGCTCGCCACGCTCGGACTCATACAGTTCGTCCAGGAGCAGTTCCATGTCGAGCTGGACATCTACGACACCAGCGTCGAGCGTTTCGATAGGATCCAGGACATCGCCGCATCCGTAGCACGGAAGCGGGCCGTGGGAGCCCATCCTTCATGATCCCCCGGCACCTCGCCGACTATCTCGAATCGAGCGCCGCTCGCTGTCCCGAGCGAATCGCCGTCGTGGATTCGAATGGTTCCGTAACGTACTCCGAGCTCAATCGGCAGGCTGACGCCCTGGCCGCCTTTCTCGCCGCGCGTGGCGTGACGCATGGCGATCGCGTGGGAGTAGTGCTCCCGAAGAGCATTCCGGCAGTCGTCGCGCTGTTTGGAATCATGAAGGCGGGCGCCGCCTATGTCCCCGTGGACCATACGGCCCCTGCCGAGCGTGGTCAGCGCATCCTTACAGACTGCCAGATCAGCGCGCTCATCGTCGACGCGCGATGCCTCGGCGTGATCCCGGAACAGCACGGAACCAGCACGGCGCTTTGCGCGGTGGTCGCCGTAGGCGCAGCCTCCGACGTACCCGCTCTCGGAAACCGAATGACATCGTTCGACGGCGCTCTCCAGAGCGGCGACGGATTCACGATTCGCGAGCGCAGCACAGGGGACCTCGCGTACATCCTTTACACGTCCGGGTCGACAGGCATGCCGAAGGGCGTGATGCTCACGCACGAAAACGCCCTGAGCTTCGTCGAATGGTGTTCGTCCGTCTTCGAGCCGACCGAAAACGATCGTTTCAGCAGCCACGCGCCGTTTCATTTCGATCTGTCGGTGCTCGATATCTACGTGGCGATCAAGCACGGCGCAGCGCTCTATCTGATTTCCGAGGACCTCGGAAAAAGCCCCAAGGACCTGGCGCGATTCATCGCCGTCAACCAACTGACGGTGTGGTACTCGACGCCGTCGATTCTGACGCTCCTCCTCCAGTTCGGAAATCTCGAGGCGCACAAGGTTCCGGACCTGCGTCTCGTGCTGTTTGCAGGTGAAGTATTTCCGGTCAAACATCTTCGCGAGCTTCAGCGGCGATGGCCCTCGCCGGCGTACTACAACCTCTACGGCCCAACCGAGACCAATGTCTGTACGTTCGCGAAGATTCCCTCGCAGGTTCCAGACGATCGCGAGGTGCCATATCCCATCGGCTTTGCCTGCAGCCACTGCGCGAGTCTCGTGCTCGATGACGAGAGGTGCGAGGTGGCCGCTGGCGACGAAGGCCTGCTGTATATCAGTGGACCGTCGACGTTTCGAGGCTACTGGAATCGTCCCGCCGAGAACGCCGCCGCATTTCTCGAGCGGAGCGGCGTTCGGTGGTACAACACCGGCGACCTCGTCCGATGGGATCCCGATGATGGCTTTATCTACGCCGGCCGCAAGGATCGAATGGTCAAGCGTCGGGGCTATCGCATCGAGCTCGGAGAGATCGAGCGCGCACTCTATTCCCATCCGCGTCTCAGGGAGGTGGCCGTGATCTCCGTCCCCGATCCTGATGCGGGCGTGAAGATCGTGGCTTATCTCTCGTGCCATGAAGGCGACCGGCCTTCGATCATCGACCTTAAGACCTTCTGTGGAACCAGGCTGCCCGCATACATGAACCCCGACCGCTTCATGTTTGAAGCGCGGCTGCCTCGAACGTCTACCGACAAGGTGGACTATCTGGCCCTGAAGAATAGTTTTCTGACTCCCGCCGCCGTCTGATCGAGCCGAGATGTGACCCAAGACTCGGGAGAATCACTCGACTACGCCGAACGCTGGCTCCTGGATGGTCTTCGAGTCCTAAGGCCTGCCCTGTCTGTCCACCAAATTACCGTGGATATGACCAATGCGCTGGCGCGGCTCGACGCCCTTCGACGGCAGGGCGTGAACGCGACAGCAACTCATTTGGTGGTCCGCGCAGCGGCGCGCGGGCTGGCTGCCAACCCGAATCTCCACCAGGTCATCGCCGGCACGCGACGGCAGCGTCCCGGGCGTGTGGACATCGGCCTGTCGGTGACGGGGGAGACCTTCGTCGCACCCGTGCTTGTGATTGAAGGCGCCGACCAGAAGAGCGTGGCGGACATTGCGGCTGAGATTGCGCGTCGCACTCCGGAGGTCCGGCAGGCCGATCAGCAGATGCTCCGCGCCCTTCGGCAGTGGGGCTGGCTGCTTCCCTTCGGGTTTTTGCGCCGCGGGATTCTGCGTCTGCTATTTACAAGCCCGACCTTCCGGCGGAAGGGTGCCGGAACGTTTCAGGTATCCACCGTGCCGGCCGACTGGGCGCTGACCTCGACGTTCGCCACGGCGGGTGTTCTCGTGGCCGGGCAGGTCTGGTCGCGGGTGGTTGCCGTTGATGGCCAGCCGGCGGTCCGGCCGGTCATGGCATTAACGCTGTCAGGAGATCACGGCGTATGGGATGGGCGTGCAGCCGCGCGCTTTCTCTCGGCGGTCAAGGCAGAACTGGAGTCGGCCGCAGTAGCATGAGTAAAAAAAAAACGCTTCCCGCGTGAGCGGGAAGCGTTTTCTGTCCTCGGAAGAATGTTCCGACTTAGGCCTTGACTGCCTTGGCGGAGCGACGACGGCGCAGAGCCGCGAGCACTGCCGCTCCGGCGCCGAAGGTCAGAAGGCTTGCAGGCTCCGGAATCGCGGCCGGGTCGAGGTTCAGATCGAATGAGCACGGACCAGTGTTGCCGACGCCGCACCCGATGTCGAGACCTGTGTTGTCCAACCTGTCGAACAACTCCGCAAACGACATACCGCCAATGGTTGACGCGAACGACCCGTGGTAGAACCCGGAGTCGGCGCCCCTGACGAAGTTGCCGAAGAAGTCGAAATTGATTCGAAGTCCTTCATTGGTCCCCAGAATCGAGAAGGGGCCTTCTACGCAGCTGTCGCCGACACCCTCAGAGCCGGTGCAAAGGGGGCCAATCTGATTGGGGATCGATGTGAGGTCGAAGTGCAAGCCTGCTGCGTCTAAGTCCGTGAAAGCCGAGAAGTAATTGGCAATCGCCAGCGGAACCCCAGAGGGGGCAAACGTCGCCGGCGGAGCCGCCGTGGGGTCATTCGTGGTGTCCAGCATCGTGGCGAATGTGCCGAAGGTCAGGCCATCACCGCCAAGACAGGTTCCCACGCAGCCCGGACCGAAGAAGCCGGTCATCCCCAGAAGCTCCACGACAGCACCGCTTCCGCCGCCGGTCGGGGCAATATCAATCACTGCGAGCCCAGTCCCCGCACCGCGAACGTCATAGACGAACGCACCCGACATGTTCACGTGGCCAGTTATCGTGCCGGCGCTGCTCGGCACCGCGAGACCAAGAAGCGCTAGCGCACTTCCAATTGCAAATAAACTCCGCTTCATGTGATTTCTCCTCGATCTCGTCGAACGAAAGGTAGGCGGTTCATTCCGCCGGGGACGCCCAGTCAATAGCACATCGGGTGCCCAGTTCGTGGAACGGCCGTGTGGTGATGAAGGAGAGTCAGTAAGTCGCTAGATAAGAGGAAGTTAACAGAGTACTCTTGTGCTGGCTTCGAGAACGTTGGGTTCAAGAAAGTCTACCGATAGGATGACCAAAGGCGGCGCGCGGGTTCGGGGACATCGTCCGAACGTGCCCGTTGGCGCACTTCGAGCGAATTCATAAAGAAAACTCGGAGAACCGCTGAATCGAGGCTCGATTTCTGAAGTCAGCTTCGCAATTGACTTCGTCCTGTTGCGCTTCGCACCGGCGCGGGCGCCTCGACGAACGCCTCAGGGTAGGCCGTCAGGAAATGGCCCGTCAGCTGCGCTGGCGACCGGCGGAAGAAGTCCCTAAAGCCTGGAATCAAAAAGAGTAAGGGCACAAGCAGGAGCACGATGGCGCCCAGTGACGTCATGCTCGCCGTCACTCCAATTGCCGCGACGAGGACCCCGGCCGCCGCCACGCCGATAGGGGCGCTGCCATCGAAAAGGAAGGAGATGATGGAGTTCACGCGCGACCGGAAGTGGTCGGGCACCGCAACCGAGACACGGGTGCTTATCGGAATATTCGTCCACGCGGCGCCGATGCCCACACAGAACATCGCCCCCAGTGGCGGAATCACCCCGGGCAGGTGAGGCAAGAGCGCAAGCCCGCCTCCGAGGAGCAGCAGCCCCATCACGACGCTCGAAATCCTCCTCAACCGCTGCTCGAGCGCTCCCACGGTCACGGCTCCAAGAACGATCCCCGCGCCCATCGAGGATTCCAGGGTTCCAAGGAACCACGCCGGCAGTCCCTTCGCCAGCTTGGCGTACGTGGGGAGGAGGACCAGCATAGGGTTCAGGACGAGGTTGAAAACAAAAATCGCCACGCAGAGCCAGAAGAGGATTGGGACGCGATGGATAACCTGAAACCCGCCTCGAAGCTGACGGAGAAATGGTGGCTGCGGCGACCCGCCCGCCGGCTCAGTCGTTTCTCCGCCGCTGGGGCGGTCGAGAATCGCCGCCGTCGCCATCGCGGCGACGGAGAACGAGACGGCATCAACGACGAAGGCCGAGCCGACGCCGGCCCAGGTGACCAGCACGCCCGCCACGATGCCGCCCATCACGCGGCCGACTGCCTGGAGCGACTCGCTCATTCGCACAGCGTTCTGCAGCGCATCCGTTGAAACCAGTTGCGGCACGATGCTCATGTGGTTCGAATTGAACAGCGCGGAGCCGACAACGAATGGAATGTAGAAGGCGAGGACACCAGGCACTGAAAAGGCCCCGGAGAATGCCAGTAGCCCAAGCGCCGCCATCATGACGCCGCGAAGCAGATCCGAGCTGAGAATCAGCCATTTGCGGGAAAAACGATCGCCAAGCGGTCCCAGCACAGGCGTCAGCGTCGTCTGGACGAACATCGCGGACGCAAGCACGGTCGACACCTTTCCAGGCGACGCGGTCACGTCGAGAATCCACCAGGTCATCGCGATCGTTCCGCACGCGTCACCGACCGTCGAGATCATCTGTCCTGTCTGGAATAACCAGAAATCTCGACCGAGGCGGGAAGCGCTTGCCTGTGTGGTCGAAGGGTGCGACATTCAGCGCTACCTATCGGCTGCCGTCGCAGTTGAGCGGAGTTGAATGGCGCATTTCGGATTGATCTGTCCCCCCGGTTCCAGCCACGTGACGGGCTTGACCACGATTGCCCGCGAGCTGTGCCATCGCGGCCACCGCGCCACCGTTTTCAATATTCTCGATGTCGAGGAGCTGGCCACGAAAGAGAGCATAGCCTTCCATCCGGTGGGGGCGGAGCACCATCCGAAGGGCTCTTTCAAGGCGTTTTCCGAGAAATTCAGTCAATTGCACGGACTCAAGGCGCTGCGGTTTGGCTTGAAGGTCGCCCTCGATGAAATCACCATGCTCCTCGAGGAAGCGCCCGAAGCGATGCGTGCGGCCGGCGTGACGGCGATCCTTGCCGACCAGGGCCAGCCCGCAGCTTCATCGATCGCCGAGCGTCTCGGTGTGCCGTTCGTCACGATCTGCAACGCCGTGCCCATGGATCCCGACCCCTGCGTGCCGCTATCGGCAACGAACTGGGGTCCCACCTATTCGGTGGCTGGCCGGCTCCGGAACCGCCTGACTTATCGTACGTTTGATCTTGCGACGACGCCCATACGGCGCAAGATCAACTCATACCGCAAGATGTGGGGTTTGAAGCCCCTACGGTCCTTTTATGAGACCTTCTCACCGGTCCTCGAGCTCGCGCAGCAGACGACCGACTTCGATTTTCACCGCCGCGTGCCGCCGCAGTTCAATTACGTGGGTCTGATTCGTCGAGTGGGCTCAGCCGGCGTTCCTTTTCCATTCGAGCGTCTGGATGGCCGGCCGATGGTGTATGCATCTCTCGGAACGGTCCGAACCGATAACCAGGGCGTGTTCCGGATGCTTGCCGAGGCCTGCTTCGGGCTCGACGTCCAGCTCGTGATCACCCTCGGCGGCAAGGGCGATCTCGCCGGCTACAACGATCTCCCAGGCTCACCCATCGTCGTGAACTACGTGCCGCAGCTCGCTCTTCTCGAGCGGGCCGCCTTGACAGTGTGCCACTCCGGCAACAACACCGTTCTGGAATCGCTCGCCTGCGGGGTGCCGGTGGTCGCGGTGCCGCTCAACGGCGATCAGTACGGAGTAGCCGCGCGTCTCAAGCACTCGGGCGCGGGCGAACGGATCGAGCTGAATCGACTGAGCGCTCAAAGCCTCGGCGAGGTCGTGGGCCGCATCCTCTCCAGCCCTTCATATGCAGAGCGGGCACGGACGGTCAGGACGTCGCTGGAGCAAGCGGGCGGCGAACGTCGTGCCGCGGATCTGATCGAGCAGAAGCTTGGAAAGGCATGACGGATAACCGGATTCTCGTGTTTTCACCTCACCCCGATGATGTCGAGCTCTTCCTCGGCGGGACGTTGTTGAGACACGTGAGCGAAGGCGCCGTCGTCAAGGTCGTCATGATGACGCTCGGAGAGAAGGGATCTGTCCTCTCGATTCTGAGCTCGAAGCGGGAGCAGATTGTGAAGCGGACCCGGGCCGAGGAGCTGCGGCGCCGTTTTGAGCTTGCGCCGTCTGTGGAGGTCACGCTCATGGGCGTCACCGACAGGGAGATCTTCGAAACAGAGGAGATGATCGCCAGGGCGCTGCTAGAGATCGAGCGCTTCGAGCCGACCTGTGTCTACCTGCCTGAGTCGAACAAGGCAAGTTCCTTCTATTTCCATCCCGACCACATCATCACCGGAAAGATCGTCGAGGCGGCCGCAGCCCGCCACCCGCGGACGATCGCTCTTCGCCACTTTCACTCGAGCGCTCCGACCACCTTCATCGATATTTCCGAGTTCCACCGGGCGAATCTCACCGCGATGCGCTGTTACAAAAGCCAGTACAGCTGGTCGGCCAGCCCGCCCTTTCTGTTGCACATCCTGGAAGCCGATAGATACGTCCGCACTCGCAGGTACGGCAGAAGAATCGGGTCGAAATTCGCTGAGGCCTTCCGCCAGACGTGATGAGACGAGCCACGGAGACACGGAGGCACGGAAAAAACTGGTTACCTCAGCGCTGTTTCGACGATGTTCGCGGCTTGCTTGACGCCTCCCGCGCTCTGGATGGATTCGGCAATGCGGCGCGCGGCGTCACGGTAGTGGCCCTGTTGAAGAACCTCACGGATGATCTCTCTCAGGCGGCGGGCGTTGAGCCTTCCCAGAGCGATCGATCGTCCTGATCCCGTCCACTCGACGCGCCGTGCGATCGCGGGCTGTTCGTACGTGATTGGCACGGCGACCAACGGAACTGAGTTGGCAAGCGAATCGAGCACCGTATTCAGGCCGGCGTGCGTAACCGTCAGCGCCGCCCGTGCCAGCAGGTCGAACTGGGGCGCGTAGCCAACCACCAGGGGATCTCCGGGCAGCGATGTCGCCTCCTGCTGATTCAGGCCACCGCCGTGACTCATCACGAGCTGGACATCCATTCCCTGGCACGCCTCCGCAAAGCAACGGAACAACGGTTCGCGACTGTTCTGCAGAGTTCCAAGGGACGCGTAGACGATCGGCCTTCCGTCCAGGCGGTCCCATGGGAACGGCACCGGCTGTGGCGAGTCTCGGCGCAGCGGTCCGACGTAGTGGAACCGCTCAGGGAGAGCCGCGCGCGGAAAATCGAAGTCGCGCGGCATCTGGCAGATTTGCGCAAGCTTCGAGAACGATTCATCCAACGAGCGGAGCAGGGGGAGCTTCCAGCTCGCTCGAAAGTCCGCAACAGCCCTCGCGGCGGGCGCCGTCAGTCGGTCCGATACCGCGTAACCGAGTTGATTCCGAAGCCTTGCCCAACGGGTGTCGTGATAGCTCCACGGGGTGAACGGTGGCGGCGCCACGGGGTCACGATTGATGGCAAGGGCGTTACAAATCGTGATGAACGGCAGACCCATGTGTTCAGCCACGGCGCCCCCCGCCGGTTCCATCTGGTCGACGAGCAACGCCTCGACCCCGCTTTCCCGGATCGCCGCCGGTGCGTCGCGGCAGACCATGACGCTGGTACGAGCGACGGCGCGAATCGTAAAGCGCAGCGCGGCCAGACCCTTGAGCTGGCCGAGCTGCGCGAGCGACTGCGGCAATGACCCGCGTGGATGGTCGCGCTGACCGATGGGCCGAAAATCGATCCCCTCGGATTGGACTTTCTCCTCGAGATCCGCCATCTGGAAGTAGGTGACCTGATGACCTCGTGCCAGCAGTTCGCGCCCCAGCGCCGCAAAAGGATGGATGTGGCCCGAGACCGGGGGGCTAATGATGCCGAAATGCGTCATGATCTGCAGACACCTCGAACAGGATATCTGAGATGCGCTTCATACCCACCGCGCTGTCGGGCGTCATCATGATTGAACCGGATGTGTACCGCGACGCCCGCGGCTATTTCCTCGAAACGTTTCACGCGGCGAAGTACGCACAAGCCGGGATTCCCTCGGCGTACGTGCAAGACAATCTTTCTTGCTCCGTCCGACACACGCTTCGCGGCCTTCACCTGCAATTGCGCAAACCACAGGGCAAGCTGGTGCACGTCGTGGAGGGCGAGATCTGGGACGTTGCGGTGGACCTGCGACGGGGGTCGCCGACGTTCGGCAGGTGGGCGGCGGAGACGCTCTCGGCGGAGAATTTCCGGCAGTTATATGTGCCGGCCGGATGCGCACACGGCTTCTGTGTCCTGAGCCCGACGACGCAGGTCCAGTACAAGTGCACCGAGTTGTACGACCCCGCTGACGAAATCGGCATCGCCTATGACGACCCGGAGCTCGCCATACCCTGGCCTGCCGAGAACCCTATCCTGTCCGACCGCGATCGACGGCATCCACGCCTTTCCGACCTGATCGACCGCTTGCCCGTTCCTGACGGCGTTGATTAATCCGGAGCTCCTGCTTTCGGCTGCGGGTGAGGTTGCGGGGGCGCGTCGCAACGAGCCGATCACCGTTGGCGTGCCGTTCCCGAGATCGTGGTGCCGCGACGTTGACGAGCTCTCGCTGGTCTCTGCTGAAGATGTCGCTGTCCCGCTTCAGGCGCGTGTGCTCGATCGATGGAGCGACGGATCGCTGCGGTGGGCGCTCTGTGATTTCGCCGCCAGCGCACCGGCCGGTCGTTCGACCTATCGCCTGGAGCGACGGAAGTCCGACGTCTTGAGGCCCGACGCCCTCGATGTCGCGATCGCTGAACTGCGCGCCTCGATCAGTACGGGCGCTGCCCGCTTCGTGCTTCGGTCGGATGGAGTACTCGAGTGTCGCCGGCCCGGTTCGGACGCCTCGACCGTCTCGGAATTTCAGATCGTTGATGCCGCCGGCGGTTCGATGCCCATTCGCGTCGAGGCGATCACGCAAGACGAACCGGGATTCCTGCGGGCGTCCGTTCTCGTCACTGCGGCTGCCGGGAGCCTCGATCGGCCGCTCCGTCTGTTTGCGCGCTACCACTTCTACGAGGGTTCGTCGGTAGCGCGGATTCAGGTCACACTCCGGAATCCGGCGCGCGCCGAGCATGCCGGTGGTTTCTGGGACCTTGGCGATCCCGGATCCCGATACATCAAGGATTTCGCGTTTGCGGTGTCTCTTCCGTCCACCGACGGACCGTGGCAGGCGAAGTGCTCCCCCGAGCCGTCACAACCGCTGCGTCCCTGCGCCCTCCCACTCGAGCTGTATCAGGACTCGAGCGGTGGCGAGAACTGGCAATCGTCGAACCACCTCAATCGCAACCGTGTTGTTCCAACCACGTTTCGCGGGTACCGCCTCCGCGAGGAAACGGGCGAGACGCGCGGGCTGCACGCTACTCCGGTTGTTTCAATGCACGGCGCGTCTGGGGCGATCGCGATCACCCAACGGCAGTTCTGGGAACGCTTCCCGAAGGCGATCGAGGCCACCCACGACCGCCTGGTGCTCCGTTTCCTCCCGGGCCAGTTTGCCGACAGCCACGAGTTGCAGGGCGGTGAGCAGATCTCCGAAGAGTTCGTCGTCTCGTTCGCAAAGGATCAAATCAGCGACGTGCCGCTCGACTGGGTCCGCAACCCGCTGCAGGCACGCGCCGACCCTGGGTGGTACTGCGCCGCCGAGGCGATGCCCTATCTGACGCCATTTTCCGAGGATAGGAACAAGGACTACCTCGCCCTCGTCAACGCTGCCCTCCTAGGGGAGAACACGTTCGAGGCAAAGCGCGAACGGATTGACGAGTACGGCTGGCGGCATTTTGGAGACATGCATGGGGACCACGAAACCGTTCTGCATCAGGGAACGGCCCCCCTCATCTCCCATTACAACAACCAGTACGACGCCGTTGCGGGCCTCATCTGCCAGTTCTTCCGCAGCGGCGATCGGAGATGGCTTGCCCTCGCCGGCGATCTCGCACGACACGTCATCGACATCGACATCTACCATACGGCTCAGGACAAGGCGGCGTACAACCACGGGCTCTTCTGGCACACGGCTCACCATGCTGATGCCGATCTTGCGACACACCGCACCTACGCACGTGCCTCCACAGGCGGCAGCGGAGGGCCCTCGTCCGAACATAACTACAACACCGGTCTGACGCTGTACTACTTCCTGACCGGCGACACCCGTGCGCGTGATGCGGCGATCGAGCTTGCCGACTGGGCGATCGACATGGATGACGGCTCGAAAACGCCGTTGCGATGGCTCTCGCGCGGTCCGACGGGCCTCGCAAGCGCGACCGGTTCGTTCACTTATCACGGCCCCGGACGGGGACCGGGTAACTCGATCGTGTCGCTCCTCAATGCGTTCCGCCTGACCGGTGCACCGAAGTATATGAAGAAGGCTGAAGCGCTGATCCGGCGCTGCGTCCATCCGGCGGACGACATACCAGCGCTCAACCTGCTGGATGCCGATCGGCGCTGGTTCTACACCGTCTTTCTCCAGGCGGTTGGCCGATACCTTGATATTAAGACGGAGCGAGGAGAGATCGACGACGGCTACGCGTACGGTCGGGCGGCGCTGCTGCACTACGCGCGGTGGATGGCCGACCACGAGTATCCGTATCTCGACAAGCCGGAGATCCTCGAACACCCGACCGAGACCTGGGCAGCGCAGGACATGCGGAAGTGCGAGGTGTTCCAGTACGCGGCCAAGCACGCGGCCCCCCCCGATCGAGAACGTTCTCTCGAACGGGCACGCTTCTTCTTCGATGCCTCCGTCTCGACGCTGACGAAGATGGACACAAGCGGTTTCACCCGCCCCACGGTGATCATGTTGACCAACGGGTACTCACGTGCGTATTTTCAGC
>DAIRVG010000036.1:16033-43179 GCA_036802945.1 Vicinamibacterales bacterium | reverse complement strand
ATCGTCAACACCGCGTCGGTGGCGGCATTCGACGGTCAGATCGGCCAGGCCGCCTATTCGGCCTCGAAAGGCGGCATTGTGAGCATGACGCTCCCGATTGCGCGGGAACTCGCGCGCATCGGCATCCGCGTGATGACCATCGCCCCCGGGATTTTCGATACGCCGATGCTGGCCGCGATGCCCGAGGCGATCCGCGAGTCGCTCGGCCAGCAGGTGCCGTTCCCCTCGCGCCTGGGCCGGCCATCGGAGTACGCCGCCCTCGTCCGGCACATCTTCGAGAACCAGATGCTGAATGGCGAGGTGATCCGGCTCGACGGAGCCATTAGAATGGCACCTAAGTAAACCGGGAACCGGGATCCCGGATCCGGGATTCGGAATTCGGGATCACAAGGGCCTCCAACGAATGTTCATCGCACTGACCGGCGCGCTCGCCGGGCTCTTTCACGTCCTGTCAGGACCCGACCACCTGGCCGCCGTTGCCCCGCTGGCCGTTGAAGACGGCCGGCGCGGATGGCTGTCGGGATGGACCTGGGGTCTCGGCCATGCCTCGGGCGTCGTGGTCGTGGCGTTGCTCGCGATCGTGCTGCGCGATCTGCTTCCGCCCATCGGTGTCATTTCGGCGTGGAGCGAGCGCGTCGTCGGCGTCGCGCTGATTGGCATCGGGCTCTGGGCACTCCGGCGCAGCACGCGCATCGCGCCCCGCGCACATCGGCACGGCGCCGTGGCGCACAACCATCTCCACGTGCAGGCCGGGCCAGCCTGGATGCGCCGCCTGGGCCACGCGCACGCCTCGTTCTGCCTCGGCATCCTGCACGGCGTGGCCGGCAGCTCGCATTTCCTCGGCGTCTTGCCCGCGTTGGCGCTTCCGACACGCCTCGCCGCTGTCACGTACATCGGTGCGTTCGGCGTGGGTACGGTTATGGCGATGACGGCGTTTGCTGCGGCCATCGGGTCGGTGGGCGGACACATCCGCCACGGCGCGGCGCTCTATCGCGGAATGATGCGCGCGGCTGCGATGGTGGCGATCGCCATCGGCGCCTTTTGGCTCTTGTAAGTTGCGCTAGACATTTTCGGAAGCAGATCGAGTCGAGAGATACGAGTCCACGGTCAACGGCAGTCCTCGGTCAAACGAGGTATGTGCCTGGAACGCGAAGCGCTCCTCCGCCCGCCGCGTGTCGAGCTTGCGTCGGGGCTGGCCATTGGGTTTCGTGACGTCCCAGACGATGCGCCCTTTAAATCCAACGGCCGCAGCAACCTTATCGACCAGGTCCTTGATCGAGATCTCGGTTCCCGACCCGAGGTTTACAGGGTCGCTGCTGTTGTACCGCTCGCTCGCCAGCATGATGCCCTCCGCCGCATCGTCGACGTAGAGGAACTCGCGCGTCGCGGAGCCGTCGCCCCAGACCTCAATCTGATCCTCGCCGCGCTCGACGGCGTCGACGCACTTCCGGATCAACGCGGGGATCACGTGCGACGAACGAGGTTCGAAGTTATCTCCCGGGCCATACAGATTCACGGGCAGAAGGAAAATCGAGTTGTAGCCGTATTGATCGCGATACGCCTGCGACTGCACGAGCAGCATCTTCTTCGCGAGCCCGTACGGCGCGTTGGTTTCCTCCGGGTATCCATTCCAGAGGTCATCTTCCTTGAAGGGCACGGGCGCGAATTTGGGATAGGCGCAGACAGTGCCGATGCCAACGAACTTCGGGATATCGGCCTTCCACGCCTCGTGAAGGAGCTGCGCCCCCATCATCAGGTTGTCGTAGAAAAACTCGCCGGGCCGCTCGCGGTTCGCGCCGATGCCGCCGACAATCGCGGCGAGGTGAATGACCAGCGTAGGCCTGGTGTCGCGGTACATCCTGACGATGTCGGCGTGATCGCGCAGGTCGTACTCACTGCTTGGAGGCGCCGCCACCTGTTCGCATCGCATCGCGTTGAGGCGCTTCACGAGATGGCCGCCGAGGAAACCGTTACCGCCGGTGACGAGTACCCGTTGCCGACTCCAGAAACTCATATGTGATGGCGTTCCGCGATTCTAACTGAGTACTGCTACTCTTGCCGCGAGAGGCATGATCAGCTCTATCACGACGATCAGAGAACGCCTGCGCCTCGCCGCCGCGGTGAACGACGCGATGGCAGAATCGGCATCGGCGTCCATCGCGGCGGCCGCCGACCTCATCACCAATTGCTTCCGCAGCAACGGCAAAGTGCTCCTCTGCGGCAACGGCGGAAGCGCGGCGGATTGCCAGCATATGGCGGCGGAACTTGTCGGGCGATTGACGAACGAGAAGGACCGCCCTGGACTCCCGGCGATTGCGTTGACGACCGACACTTCGTTTCTCACCGCGTATCCGAATGATGTCGGCTTCGACGGCGTATTCGCGCGGCAGGTCCAGGCGCTGGGCTCACCAGGCGATATCCTGATCGCAATCAGCACCAGCGGCCGCTCGCGAAACGTACTGACCGCGGTTGAAGAAGCCCGAAGCAAGGGCCTGTCCATCGTTGGGCTGCTCGGCGAAGACGGGCCGCTCGCCACGGCGGCCGACATCGCGATCCGAGTGCCAACGGACGACACGCAGGTCATCCAGCAGGTGCACCTGGCTGTCGAACATCTGATCTGTCACCTCGTGGAGCGGGCGCTCTACCCATGACGCTGACGATCGCTTTCGCGCAGGTCAACCCCACCGTAGGAGATGTGAGCGGCAACGCTGCGCTCGTGCGGCGCACGCGTGATGAGGCGGCCGCACAGGGCGCTGACCTTGTCGTCTTTTCCGAGCTCGTCCTGGTCGGGTACCCGCCGGAAGATCTCGTGCTGCGTCCCGCGCTGCTCGAGGCCGTCGCGCACGTGCTTCGCGAGCTGGAACGCGAAAGCGCGTCCGCCGGCGTCCCGGGCATCGTTGTGACGCTTCCGTGGAGGGAACGAGGACGTCTGCACAACGCTGTTGCGCTGGTCGCGGACGGACGCTCTGAATTGCGCTTCAAGCACGAGCTGCCGAACTATGGAGTCTTCGATGAGAAGCGCGTCTTCGAGGCCGGGCCGCTGCCTGAGCCGGTGAAGTTCCGGAACACCCGCCTGGGCCTTCCGGTCTGTGAAGACATCTGGTTCGACGAGGTCACCACGCACCTGGCGCAGCGCGGCGCACAGCTGTTGCTCGTCCCCAACGGATCGCCCTTCGAAGTGGACAAGTTCGCGCATCGTCTCGAGCTCGCACGCATGCGCGCGGCCGAGACCGGCATGGCGGTCGCGTACGTGAATCAGATCGGCGGACAGGACGAGCTGGTCTTTGATGGCGGGTCGTTCGTCACGAACCCCGACGGCTCCCTCGCATGCCTCCTTCCGTTCTGGCGCGAATCGATGGCGCTCACCCGCTGGCACGAGGAGGCCAACCGCTTCCGCTGCGAGGGCAGCACGCAATGGTCGGCGCAGCCGCGGCTCGAATCGATCTACTGCGCGATGGTGCTCGGTCTGCGCGACTACGTCCGCAAGAATCATTTTCCAGGCATCGTGCTCGGCATGTCGGGCGGAATCGATTCGGCGCTGACGGCCGCCGTGGCGGTCGACGCGCTTGGCGCGGGACACGTTCGCGGCGTTCGCCTGCCTTCGCGCTTCACGAGCCCTGCGAGCCTGGACGATGCGATGGAATCGGCGACGCTGATGGGCATGCGGCTCGACACGATACCGATTGAAGCACCCGTCGCCGCGAGCGAAGGCGTGCTGGCACCGCTGTTCGAAGGACGCCCGCGCGATGTGACCGAGGAAAACATCCAGGCGCGCATCCGTGGCGTTCTGCTCATGGG
The DNA here is from genome assembly GCA_036802945.1 of Vicinamibacterales bacterium. Lineage (GTDB taxonomy): Bacteria > Acidobacteriota > Vicinamibacteria > Vicinamibacterales > UBA2999 > Gp6-AA40. Next base: position 39,381 of record DAIRVG010000036.1, on the reverse strand, counting down.
GATCTCGAACAAGTTCGGCGAGCTCCTCGTCACGACCGGCAACAAGTCGGAGATGTCAGTTGGCTACGCGACGCTCTACGGCGACATGTGCGGCGGCTACTCCGTCCTCAAGGACATCTACAAGACCGAGGTATACGCGCTGTCACATTGGAGGAACGAGCACCTGCCGGAGGGGGCATGCGGACCACGCGGCCGCGTCATCCCGGAGCGATCCATCACCAAGGCGCCGACCGCGGAACTGCGGCCGAATCAGACCGACCAGGACTCGCTTCCACCGTACGACGAGCTCGATGCGATTCTACGGGCGCTTGTCGAAGAGGAGTTGAGCGTGGCCGACATCGCGGCGCGCGGCTTCCCGCGCGACACCGTCACGCGCGTGCAGCGGTTGCTCTACTCGGCGGAATACAAACGGCGTCAGGCGCCGCCAGGGGTGAAGATTACGCGCAAGAGCTTCGGCCGCGATCGCCGCTATCCGCTGACGAACGCGTTTCGTGAACTCTGACGTTCACACTTCGGGGTTCTCTTCTCCGTTCGTGTTCAAGTTCGGTCCCCTTGGAAGTTGGGAGTTGGATGTCGGGAGTTAAGGTCGGCCCCGGATCCCCCATCCCCGATCCCTACCGTGAGTATTCCGTAGGCGTGCCCTCACCTTTCAAATACCGGTCGCGATCCTCGGGACGAAAGATTCGAACCTGTCCGGCGATCTCTGCGGCCGGCGGCCAGTCGAGCGCGGCAACGCTACTGCCGGCAAACCGCTGGCGGAACAGCGGCTCTTCCCATCCCTCGAACAGCAGATACGGTTCGAGGCCACGCGTGCGGCTGAACGAAATGGCGCGATCCAGCCACTCGGGATCGAGTGCGTCCCACACGAGCGTCTTGCGATTCGAATAGAAGCGGACGCTGCCGCTCTCCCAGCTTGTGATGACGAGCGCGTTCTCCGGAAGCCGTCGAGCGACGTAGTCGCCGGCCCGCTTGTAACGTGACTCGAGGCGTTGGAGGTCGAACACGCTCCGCGCGCGTGCTTCGCGGATGAAAAAGAAACAGATCGCAATGGTGAGAACACTCGACAGTGCGGCGCGTACCCCGTGGGTCCGCGAAGAACGGGTATCGCGAGCCCAGAGGGCCCGCGCCGCAATCGAGTCGATGATGGCCGCCATCAGCACGAGCAATACCGCGATCGCCGGCAGCATGAAACGCAGATACCACCAGTCGTTGAAGACCACGTAGGGCAGGTAGCAGGCGGCGTTGACGATAGCGAACGTCAGGAGCAGGCCCGTCAGCCACCCTGGCAAGACAAAGGGCGCGGCCAACGCGAGCAGCCATGCGGGCGTGTGCGACTGCCACATCCACTGGAAATAACGTGCGGCGTTGGGTGCAATGTTGGCGGTACTGAACAGCGTATCGAGCGATCCGTATCCCGACCGCAGCGGCGAACCGTACAGCGTCTGCTGGATCATTGCGACGGCCAGGCATCCAGGTGCCGCTGCCGCCGCGAAGAGCGCGGCACCTCGCATGCGCTCGCGCATCGTTCGCTGCGGCCGCGCGAGAATGAACAGACCCAGGACGATACCGAGCGGCAGCAAGTTCGGGCGCATCAGGATCGCGGCGCTCGTCGCGAATCCTGCCATCGCCGGCGCACGCGGACGCGAGCCGGTCGCGCACGCCAGGGCAAGCACCCACAGGGCGGCCGCCGGCACGTCACTCATCGGCTGCACGAGCTGGAACAGAAACGCCGGGCTGCACGCGATCAGCAGCGCCGAGGCGAGGCCAACGCGGCGCGCGAACCGCGATCCGAGCACGTAGACCGACCACACCAGGAGGGCGCCGAAGAGTGGAACGACGAGAAAGAGGGTAATGGGTCGGCGGGCAAGGAAATTGTCGAGGAGCGTGAAGGGGGCCATCGCGATCGACAGCCCGGCGGGGCACATGGGAACGGCCGCGCCGGCCACTGTTGGCGAGGGGACGTGCCCTGCCGGCGCAAACGTCCGCGGCGCGTCAGGCCACGGCGCGTCCAGCGCAAGCGGCTCGATCACCTGCAGCCGGCCGGTCGACCAGCCCTGCGCCTGGTGCACGTAGCAGTACGAGTCCGAGCCGCCGACCGCGAACGTCCCCCAGCGCAGCCCTGCGGCAACGACCGCGGCCAGGAGTATCGCGATCGCGATTCTCATCGGGATTTGGGGGTTGGGATTTCGGAGTTGGGATTTACGGGCCGGAATCTCTCCGCGAAGAGGACCTGCACCGCCCGTACCCCGTCACGCCATCCGATCTTCTTCCCCTGCGCTCGCGAGCGAGGATCGAACGTGACGGGCAACTCGTGAATCCGGTGTCCCGCGCGAAGCAGACGGGCGGTGATCTGCGGCTCGATATCGAAGCGGTTCGCATCCAGCTTCAGGGACCGGGCCACGTCCGCCCGCATGATCTTGTAGCAGGTCTCCATGTCGGTCAGCGACCCGCCGAACAGCAGGTTGGTGGCGCCGGTCAGCGCCCGATTCGCGGCGATCGTGATCCACGGGGCCGGCGGACGTCCCGCGAGAAACCGCGAGCCGTACACGACGTCGGCATCCCCACGGATAATCGGCGAAACAAGCGCCGCGATCTGCTGGGGATCGAGCTCGAGATCGGCGTCCTGAATCGCGACGATCGTGCCGCGGGCCGCATTGAGGCCAAGCCGGATCGCGGCGCCTTTGCCGGCGTTGCGCTCTGCCTGGATGACCATGAGCCGGGACTCGGGGGTCGGGATTCGGGATTCGGAACTCGAATTGCCGAAGCCGGTATTTTCGACTCCCGACTTCCGAATCCCGAATCCCGAATCCCGATTCCCGAATCCCGATTCCCGAGTCCCGAGTGTCGCCAGGACGTCCCGTGTGCCGTCTGTCGATCCGTCGTCAACGACGAGAATCTCGCGGGGGACCGGCAGTTCAATCGCCAGTAGGCGATCGATGACCGCGCGGACGGTTCGAACTTCGTTGTAGACCGGAACGATGATCGAAAGCAGCTCGGCGCGACTGCTCACCGTCGTCTGGGTGCTGGTGTGCGCTTGGGTGGCGCGGGCCGGTACTGAACCATCACGTTGCTGATGATGGCCACCGGCTGACCTGGCAGCGTGAAGTTGTCGACGCCATCGAGACGGACGACCGAGACCTTCTCGCCCAGGATGCTGACGCTCTGCTGGTCAGCGGGAATGGTGACCGAGATCGACTCCACTCCCGTCGGCGCGACCGCTTTCACCCCGCCCGGCCCCGCGCCGCCGCCGATCCGATCGACGAGATCGCTGGCCGTGCGGAACTCGTTCTGAACGATGGCACGCGAGAGCAAGGTGTTGTCCATGGTCAGGACGCCGATCGTTGCGGTGTATCGACGGTATCCGCGGTTCGTCTTCACGAGCTCGTCGGAGTACATGTGCCGATTGTGCAGATCGAACGTGAGCGTCACGGGACCGGCGTGAGGTGGAAGGTCGACAATGATACCGTCGGCCGGTTCGCGGCCGGTGAGCACGTCGCAGTAGCTTTGCTTCGTCTGCACGCCCTCGCCGAGCGGATTGGGACACTGGATGGCCGCCGGCTCGGTCTTCGTCACCGGCGGGGCCGGCGCCGCTGGCCGACGGGCGGGCGGGCGCGCCTGCATGCCAGGCTCCGCACGGGCCACGATCGTTCCTGGCGTCCAGAGCATGGCGAGCACGATCACGACATGGAAGCGGTGCACGTCAGTCCCCTACGCACGCAAGGCCGGCCGGTACGGTGGACACCGGCGTGAGCCCGCGGACCTTGATCAACTCGAGGAACTCCATCCGCGTGCGCGCGCTGTCGCGGAAGACGCCGAGCATGGCGCTCGTGATGGCGAACGAATTCTGCTTCTCAACGCCGCGCATCGACATGCAGAGGTGGGTGCCCTCGCAGACGACCGCGACGCCGAGCGGGTCGATCTTTTCGCGGATCGTTTCCGCAATCTGGTTGGTCAGCCGTTCCTGGATCTGGAGACGGCGGGCGAACACGTCGACGAGGCGCGGGATCTTGCTGAGCCCGATGACGCGCTTGCGCGGGATGTACGCGACGTGGCACTTGCCGAAGAACGGCAGCAGGTGATGCTCGCAGAGCGAATAGAAGTCGATGTCCTTGACAATCACCATCTCGTTATAATCGACGGTGAACAGCGCATCGTTCAGGACCTCATCGATGTTTGCGCCATACCCGCTCGTCAGGAATTTCAATGCGTGCTCGACACGCGCGGGCGTTCTGGCGAGCCCCTCGCGGTCGGGATCTTCGCCCAGTTCGATGAGCAGCCGCCTGATCAGTTGGTCCACGCTCGTATTCTACATCGCGCTATTTCCGCCTCTCGCCGGCGCTTCTTCGTATGCTTCGTGGTTTCAGGGAGGATCGCCTGCGCAAGCTGCGCCGCAAGACGACCCGGATGCGCTGTACCGGGACCGCTCGGATCCCGGCCGGGCGCAGCAGGCTGCCGACATCTGGACCACGCGCCTGGCGGCGAATCCGCGTGATTTCGAATCGGCGTGGAAGCTGGCGCGCGCGCAGTACTGGATCGGCACGCAGGGCCCCTCGGGCGAGCGGCGCGCTGCGCTCGGGCGCGGCACCGATGCCGGACGTCGCGCGAGCATGATCGAGCCGTCGCGCCCGGAAGGCTTCTTCTGGATGGCGGCAAACATGGGCATGCTCGCCGAGTTGTACGGACTGCGTCAGGGCATCAAGTATCGTGGCGCGATCAAGGACGCGCTGGAAACCGTACTGCGGATCGACCCCGCGTTTCAGAGTGGATCGGCGGACCGCGCACTCGGCCGCTGGTACTTCAAGGTGCCGGGGCTCTTCGGCGGCAGCAAGAAGAAATCGGAAGAACACCTTCGCAAGTCGCTCACCTACGATCCGAACAGCACCGCGTCTCATTACTTTCTCGCCGAGACGCTCTTCGACATGGACCGCGATGCGGAGGCACGCGAGGAGCTTCAGAGGGTAGTCGCCGCACCGATCGATCCCGACTGGGCTGCCGAAGATCGCGACTTCAAACAGAAGGCGCAGCAACTCCTCGCTCGACAAGGCCGACCGTAAGGTCGGCCCCTGCGACTGTATCGATACAATAGAAGGCTTGCGCACCTCTCATCCGGCGCTGACCGCGCTGCGTCACCGCAACTTCCGCTTGATCTGGGTCGGACTGCTCCTGTCGTTCACCGGCTCGTTCATGCAGAACGCGGCGCTGCTGTGGCACGTGTCGCTGCTCGTCGAGCCCGATCAGAAGGGGCTCGCGCTCGGCGCGGTCGGTCTCGTCAGGGTCGTTCCCATCATCGTCTTCTCGATGATCAGCGGCGTCGTCGCCGACGCATGGGACCGGCGCCGGCTCATGCTGATGACGCAGAGCGGCTCCGCCATTGTGGCGATCGGACTCGCGCTGCTGGCGTTCAGCAGCTCCACGTCGGTGTGGCCGGTGTATGCCCTGGCGGCGCTCAGCTCTGCGGTCGGCGCGTTCGACCTGCCGGCGCGGCAGTCGCTCGTGCCAAGCCTCGTTCCTCGCGAAGACCTTCCCAACGCCATCAGCCTCAATACGATCATGCAGCAGACGGCGCAGGTGCTTGGGCCTGCGATCGGCGGGATCGTCATTGCCTCGACAAACGTCGGCTGGACGTACGTCATCAATGCCGTTTCCTTCATCGCCGTAATCGCGGCGCTGCTGATGATGCGGGGGGTGCCAACCCGCCCCGAGAAGTCGACCTCGAAGGACGACGTCTCGTGGCGCGCGGCGCGCGAAGGACTGCGCTTCGTCTTCCGGTCGCCGCTGATCCGCTCAACGATGCTGCTCGATTTTTTCGCGACGTTCTTTTCGTCCGCGACCGCGTTGCTGCCAATCTTCGCGCAGGACATCCTGAAGGTCGGCGCAACCGGATACGGCTGGCTGTATGCCGCACCCGCGGTCGGTGCGACCTTGATGAGCGCGGCGATGGTGTTCCTGACGAGCCGCATCGAACGTCGCGGTCCGGTGCTCTTGTGGGCCGTGGGGATCTACGGAGCGGCAACCGTCGGCTTCGGCATTTCGCGTTCGTTCTGGATCACGTTCGCGTGTCTCGCGCTTACCGGGGTCGCCGACACGGTCAGCATGGTGTTCCGCAACATCATCAGGCAGCTCGAAACGCCCGATCGCTTGCGTGGCCGTATGGTCGGCGTGAACATGGTCTTCTTCGCAGGCGGCCCCCAGCTGGGCGAGATGGAGGCCGGCGCCGTCGCCAACTGGTTCGGGGCGCCGTTCTCCGTCGTCACCGGCGGCATCGGATGCCTGGCCGCGGTGGCGTGGATCGCGGTGTCCACACCGCAGCTGCGGAAATATCGCGCGACGTCGGTCCCGACCGCGAAGGCCATCGGCACAGAGCCGGTGCCGACTGGGTAAATCCCAAATCCCAAAGCCCAATCACGAATCACGAATCGCCAATCACAAATGCCCTCATTGTTCGACTCGTTTTCGAGCCGCGACCTCACGCTTCCCCACCGCATCGTCGTGTCGCCGATGTGCCAGTACTCGAGCACCGATGGCTTTGCCTCCGACTGGCATCTCGTGCATCTCGGATCGCGCGCCGTCGGCGGTGCCGCGCTCGTGATGACGGAGGCGTCCGCGGTGACCGCCGAGGGTCGTATCAGCCCGCAGGACCTGGGCATCTACCTGGACGCGCACGTCGAGATGCTCGCACGCATCGTCCGGTTCATCCACAGACAGGGCAGCGCCGCAGGAACCCAGCTGGCGCACGCGGGCCGCAAGGGCAGCACGCAACGACCGTGGGACGGCCACAGCGCAGTCGCGCCCGAGGAAGGCGGCTGGGAGCCGGTCGGACCGACCGACGAGCCGTTCTCCGATACGTTTCCGGTCCCACGGCCACTCGCCACGGAAGAGATTCCCGCCATCGTCGACGCGTTTCGAGGCGCGGCGACGCGCGCATTGGCCGCGGGCTTCGACATGATGGAGCTGCACGGCGCGCACGGCTACCTGATTCACGAATTCCTCTCGCCGCTGACCAACACGCGGACGGATCGGTACGGCGGCTCGTTCGATAACCGCATTCGTCTGTGCCTCGAGGTCGTGGACGCGGTCAGGCAGGTCTGGCCGGAACGATTGCCGGTGTGGCTTCGTATCTCCGCGACCGACTGGGTGGCCGGCGGATGGGACGTCGACGAATCGGTAGAGCTGGCGAGGCGCGTGCGCGATCGAGGCGTTGATCTGGTCGATTGCTCGTCGGGCGGACTGCTGTTGTCTCAGAAGATTGCAATCGGCCCGGGCTACCAGGTGCCGTTTGCCGAACGCATCAGACGCGAGGCGGGTGTCGCGTCAGGGGCCGTGGGTCTTATCACATCGGCAACGCAGGCGGACGAGATCATCCGCAACGGGCAGGCGGACTGCGTGCTGCTCGCGCGCCAGATGCTGCGCGATCCGTACTGGCCGATGCATGCCGCCCAGGAGCTTGGCGTCACGTTCCCGTGGCCCGTGCAATATTCACGCGCCTCGCCCGAAGGATCGCCAAGACGGCTGCCAAGGCCCTCGGAGCTCGCAGTCTAGGAATTCTCGCTCGACATCTGGAGAACTTCCCCGCCACGGCCGATAACGGAAACACCCTCCCCGATTTAGGTCCTGATCCGTCAGCTGAGCTCCGGTAGGACCGTGGCATGGCCGCAATGAAAGAAGTAAAACAGCCGACGATGCGCCGCAGGTTGTCGCTCCGGCGCTGGGTCCCGTTTGCCGTGCTTGCGCTGGGGGGCACGCTGACCGCGGTCACCGTGATTTCCCTCTCCCTTACGGAAGAGGTTCGGGCGAGGGCTGCGTTCGAGAGTGACACCCTCGAAACCTGGCACAACGTGAACTCCGGCCTCGAGCGCCTTGTCGAAGTCGCTCGCGTGTCGACGGCGCTCCTGGCGGTGAGCCAGGAGATTAACTACGTCGAGTTCCGTTCCTTCGTGCGCGGACTCCAGCTCCGCGAGCGGTATCCCGCAATCGACGGTGTCGGGTTCTCGCAGCGCGTCCGGCGACAGGATCTTCGCACCTTCTTGCGACAGATACACCTGGACGGAGTGTCGGGTCTGGATGTGTGGCCTGCGGGTCGCAGGAGCGAATATCAAACGGTCGTGTTCCTGGAACCTGGCGATGCGCGGAACACCTCCGCGGTCGGATTCGACATGGCGACGAGCCCGACACTGCTCGCCGCGATGGAGCGCGCTCGCGATTCTGGATCGCCGGCAATCAGCGAGCGACTTCCAATCGGGCCTTTCTCAGGCGCTGGAGAACAGACCCGCGCCGTCCTGTACCTGCCGGTGTATCGTGCCGGCGCAGTCCTGCGAACCATCGAGAACCGGCGGCAGGCTCTCGTGGGGTTCGTGTTCAGTCCATTCCGACCAGACGTACCGCTTCAGCAGAGCGTGGCTGCGACGACATCGTCGCTGGGCGTCGATGTGTATGACACCGAGATGGACCCCAGGAAGTTACTGTATCGGTCCCCAATCGACAACGGGGAGCCCCGATTCCGCTCCACCTATGCCGTTCAAATCGCCGGGCGCCGGTGGCTGCTGGCCGCGAGAGCGCGCGAGTCGATCGCAGGACCCTTTCCGCTCGAGGCGCAGAGAACTCTCGTGGCTGGCGCGCTGTTATCGCTCCTGCTCTTCGCCCTTATGCGGGCCCAGATTCGCGCATGGGAGGCATCGGCCCGTCACGGCGCGGAACTGCGCGCGGCGGATTATGCAAAAGATCAGTTCCTCGCAACACTCTCTCACGAGCTACGCACTCCCCTGAATGCGGTACTCGGATGGGTGACCATGCTGCGAACCGGTGCCGTGCGGGACGATCGACGTAGGCACGCCCTGGAGGTCGTCGAGCGCAACGCGCGGGCGCAGGCGCAGCTCATTGAGGACCTTCTGGACACTTCCCGCATTCTCATGGGAAAGATGCGGGTAGACATGCGTCCGTTGCCGATCGTGCCAGCCGTACTGGGCGTACTCGACTCACTCCGGCCAACAGCAGACGCAAAGGGGATACACCTGCACGGACCGGACCTGCGCGATCTCGGTCCTGCAATAATCTCGGCGGATCCCGGGCGGTTCGAGCAAATCGTTTCCAACCTCCTGTCGAATGCCATCAAGTTCACCCCTCCTGGCGGCGACGTCTGGCTGAACGTCACGTCCGAGGCCGAGCAGTTGCGGCTGTCGGTGCGCGATACCGGGGTGGGTATCGATCCCGACTTTCTTCCGCATGTGTTCGATCGTTTCCGTCAGGCGGATGGTTCGACGACGCGAAGCCACGCGGGTATTGGAGTGGGCCTTGCGATTGTTCGACACCTGGTGGAGGCGCACGGCGGGTTCATCGAACCGTACAGCGACGGACCGAATCGGGGCGCAGAGTTCATCGTCACGCTTCCCTTGAGCGCGGCGACCGGCTCTGTCCACCGCGGTTTCCTTCCTTCGGCCAGCGCCGAGGAATCGGACGGGCTATCACACGGCGCGGACATCGTTCGCACATAAGCGCCGCACGATTCCGATCGCGATGGCGCACGAGGCTGTGCATCCCGTTCGCCTAGGCGGCTCGCACCTTCACGTGCATCGTTCCAATTTTTTCTATCGACGCTGTGAGCGCATCACCGGGCCGCATCGGGCCGACGCCCGCCGGCGTGCCGCTGAGAAAAATGTCGCCCGGGTACAGCGTGTAGAAAGACGAGGCATATTCGATGAGCCCCGCGACGTCGCGGATCATCTGCCGTGTATTGCCATCCTGACGTCGCTCCCCGTTCACGTCGAGCTGGAGATTGAGATTCGTCGGATCTGGTATTTCGTCCGCCGTCACGAGCCAGGGACCAATCACCGAATAGGTGTCGCACGATTTGCGAAGGCTGCGCAATTCCTTGCCGTGCGGTGTGATGTCAAGCGCCACCGTGTAACCGGCGACGTACTTCAACGCGTCGCCACGCCGGATGTTGAGACCCTGTTTGCCGACAATGACCGCCAGTTCAACCTCGTAGTCGATCTGGCGCTCCATCATGCGCAACGCGATGCCGTCGCTCGGCCCCGCCAGCGAGCTGTTCGCCTTGAGGAACAGGCCAATCGACATGGCTGCCGCAATCGCCGCATCGTCTTCGTCGCCTTTGCGATAGTTGACCGGTGCACCGATGATTTTGTTCGGATTCGCAACAGGGCTCAGAAGCGTGAGGCCGTCGAGCGGCATCGGCGCGCTGTTCGTCGTCAACGCACGCGCGCGTGTCGCCACCTTCTCCAGATTGGCCATCAGCATGTCGCCAGCGGGGAGCGGATAGCGATACGCCGGAAGCTCCTCGAGCGCGGCGGTCACATCGCGCACCTGATCCCCATCGACCACTCCGAGGCGGTTCTCTCCGAATCGACAAAGTCGCATAGACCGCCGAGTATACTTTCATAAACCAACCACGAAGGACACGACGCACACGAAGAAAAATCCAATCCTTCGTGACCTTCGCGCCCTTCGTGGTTGATATTTTCTTATGAGATACGCCACATTTTCACTGCCGGGCGACACGACTCCGCGGCTTGGCATCGTCACCGGAGACCGAATTCTTGATGTCGCGACCTTCCCCGCGGATCCAAAGGGTCCGCGCCGGGTACCTGCGAGTCTGCTCGAGCTTATTCATCTCGGGCCAGACGCATGGCGACAGATGGCGGAACGCGCCTCCGATGCCTCGGGCGGACACAGCCACTTGGCGAAAGACGTGCGCTGGCATGCGCCGATTCCGCGGCCGACGAAGAATGTCTTCTGTCTGGGCCGCAACTACGCCGGCCACGTCAAGGAGGCGACGCAGGCGCGCGGCCAGGATTTCAAGTTGCCGACTCATCCCGTGTTCTTCACTAAGCCGCCGACTTCCGTGACTGGGCCGCTCGACGACATCGTCTGGGACCAGCGCGTGACGCAGCAGGTGGATTGGGAAGCGGAGCTCGGCGTGATCATCGGCGTCGGCGGCCTTAACATCCGCCGCGGCGATGCGATGTCCCACGTCTTCGGCTACACCGTCATCAACGACGTCACTGCGCGCGACCTGCAGAACGCGCACGGGCAGTTTTTCAAGGGCAAGAGTCTGGATACTTTCTGTCCGATGGGCCCGGTGGTCGTCACTGCCGACGAATACGGCGACCCCCAGCAGAAAAGTGTCAAGCTTCGCGTCAACGGCGTCGAAAAGCAGAACGGAAACACAGCCGACATGATCTTCCCGATCGACCAGACGATCGAGATTCTGTCGCTGGCCTGCACGCTCGAGCCGGGTGACATCATCTCGACCGGTACGCCCGAAGGCGTCGGCATGGGACGTACGCCCCAGGAGTGGCTCAAGGTCGGCGATCGAATAGAGACGGAGGTTGAGGGAATAGGGATCCTCCGGAACAAGGTCGTTTCAGCATAGGGCGGTCGTTGCGCGCCGCCGGGCATCGCTTGTGCACGTCCCCGACCGAGGGGGAACGCCCATGTTGATGTTTCTTGTGGTTCTGCTTGTCGCGCTGTGGCTTCTCGGGATGGTAACGACCACCACGCTCGGCGGATGGCTGCATATCCTTCTCGTCATCGCGATCGTATTCCTGCTGATCCGGGTCATCCGCGGACAGCCGGTCTGAAATAGACTTACCTCATGAGCACAACCTTCAAGGCCAACATCGAGCACGTCCACCACACCACGTCGCGGGCGGTCGTCCGGACCCACACGATGCTGGTGGACCGAGGTATCGCCAAGGGCGGACTCGACCTGGGTCCGGCGGGCGGCGAATACGTACCCGTCGCGCTCGGCGGCTGCTTTACGAGCCACCTCCTCGGCGCGATCCGGGCACGCGAAGCGGCGATGACGAATGTGAAGGTGGCGGTGACCGGAACACTGGACGGATCGCCGGAGCGCTTCACGGCGTTCACGGTGGACGTGACCGCCGAGTGCAGCGATGCGGACCTCGCGCGCAAGCTGATCGCGATTGCCGAGCGCGCCTGCCAGGTGATGACCACGCTGCGGCAGGTTGCCCCGATCGCGATCTCGTATCAGGGCGTGCCGATCGAGTCGGCTGAAGCCGTCGCGTAGAACGTCAGCCCTTCGCGCGACAACGCCACTCCGATCGCCGCGAGGCCCGCGGCGACCCACGCCCACGCGGTCAGCATCCGGTGCTCGATCAGCAGGCCGGCGACGATCGGCGCCACGATTGACGCCATCGACATCAGCGACTGCGTAATGCCGAGCACCACGCCCTGCTCCTGTCTTCCGGCCTGTTGCGTGATCAGGCTGGTCAGCGCAGGGCGGATCACGCCATTGCCGAACGCCGCCAGCGTTCCCGTCACGACCAGCAGCCCAAAAGACGACGCGATCCCGAGACCGAAGTAGCCAATCGCCAGCGCCACGAATCCCGCGGCAACCAGCGTCGACTCGCCGAAGCGCTTCACCAGGCGGCCGATCAGCCCGCCCTGAAGGATGATCCCGAGAAACCCGACGTAGCCGAAGACATAGCCGATCTCGCGGGGCCCGAATGGATGCCCTTGGTACGTGAAGCGACGCTCGGCAAACAGTGCAAAGCCCGAGATGAACATCGAAAAAGACGTGATGTAGAACAGGAACTGAAACAGCCGCTCGCGAAGACCGGGGCGGGTGAAGTACTTCGCATAGGTCTTCCACTGGAACGCCCCTTCGCGGTCATCGAACGCGTGGTGAGACTGGCGACCGCCTTTCAGCAGCGTTGCCGTGCAGAGAATGCTCAGCGCCGACATGCACGCCGCCAGGTAGATCGGCGTCGTCAGGCTGTACTTCGCCGAGAGGTACCCGGTCAGCGAAGGGCCAATGAAGAAGCCAATGCCAAAAGCAATGCCGATCAACCCGAACGACTTGGCGCGCTGGCTCGGCTCGGTGTGGTCGGAAATGTAGGCCTGCGCCAGCGAAAGGTTCCCGGCCGTCGCTCCGTCGAGTACGCGCGCGAGGTATAGCATCCACAAGACCTGGGCCCGGGCCATCACGATGAAGCCGATGAAGGTCCCGATCTGGCTGATCAGCAGCATCGGCTTGCGGCCGACGCGATCCGACATGTGCCCGATGAGCGGTCCTGACACCAGCTGACACGCCGCGAACACCGAGATGAGCATCGTCGCCTGCAGCGGCGTCGCGTTCAGCGTTTCCGCGTAAATCGCGAGCAGCGGAATGACGAGCGTCATGCCGAACACGTCGACGAGAACGATGAGGAAGACGGGAAGAAGTGAAACGCGCTGCGGTGTGTCCCCGCGATCGGCGGTCATAGGATCCATTATCCCGAAACCGCCTCCGCGCGTCGCGCTATGGCGAGGCCAGGATGATCCTGGCCCCGCGGCTGCGACAGAGGTGGTAGCAGAGTTAGCGAGTGCCCGACGGCTGCTTGACGTACCGGTACAGTCCCCCGTTGCCGGTCTTTGCGACGTACACAACTCCGTCGCGATCGACTGCAATCCCTTCGCGTCCGCCGGCAGCCTCGATCGAATCAGGATCGGGAACGAAGTAACGCACCTTGCCGCCGCGCTCGGCGCCGATGCGGACACCTCGCTTGAGCGTAGGATTCACCGTCGGCGTGTTCGACTGTGAGTCGGCGCTATAGAGCATTCCAGCGCGATCAAGGAAGATGCCGCTCGGCCGGCCGAACTGTTTCCATTCCGCAAGGAATTTTCCGTCCTGGTCGAATACCTGGATGCGGCTATTGCCGCGATCGGCGACAAGCAGCCGCCCCTGCGCGTCCATCACGAGCCCATGAGGCGTATCGAACTCACCCGGGCCCGATCCCTTCTTGCCCCACGTCTTGAGAAACTGGCCGTCCTTGTCGAACTTGACGATACGGGCGTTGCTCTCGCCACCATGACCGTCGGCCACGAAGACATCGCCGTTCGGCGCGACGAGAACGTCTGACGGCTGGTTGAACGTGTCCGGCCCGTCGCCCGCGACCCCCGGCTTGCCGAGCGTCAACAGCACGCGACCGGTCGGGCTGAACTTGACGACCTGCTGTCCTTTCGCGCCTTTGCCCTGGCCGTCGGTCACCCACACGTTGTCGTCACGGTCGATGAAGATGCCGTGCGGGAAGATGAACATGCCTGCGCCGAAGCTGGCGATCAGTTTGCCCGACGTATCGAATTTCAGAAGCGGAGCGAGGTTAGAGCCATCGCACGTGGCGCCGCCGCACCGCTCGAACACCCACACCGATTTGCCGTCGCGATCGATGTCGATCCCGTAGGTCGCGCCCATCTTGCGCCCGGCAGGGAGCTGACCCCAGGTTTCGATCTTGTACGGATTGGGGAACTCATTGGACGCCTGGCCCTGGCCGAGCGTGACGATGTCCGTGATCGCGAGCGCCGCTACCAGCGCCGCACCTACGACGACGACCTTCCGATGCGCCGAACGCATGCGCTCCTCCAGTCCCGAGTTAGAAATTCCTTCGTGTGCTTCGAGCCCTTCGTGGTGGATCACAGATCGCCGAGATTCCCCCCGCGGACGAGTTTCCACAGCCGCGGCTTCGAGCCCGGATCGAATTCCACCAGGTACACCTCGTCGTTCCCCTGCTCGATCTTGACCGCCTGCTCCGGAGTGAGATTGAGCAGTGCGCGAAGGATCATCTGGTTGGTGATCCGGTGCGCGACGATGAGGACGTTGCCGGAGGGATGCTCGCGGCGAATCATATCGATGCTCTCGCGGGCGCGTGCGAGCAGCTGATTGAGCGTTTCTCCTCCATCCATCGCGTCGTCCCACGCAGTGACGCGCTTCAGATACTCGGGATCGGTATCCGAGCCACCCTGAAACCTGCCGTAGTTGCGTTCCCGCAGGCCCGGCAGGCTCTTGACCATCATGCTGGATCCGGCAACGGCCTGCGCCGTGTCGCGGCTGCGCGATAGCGTGCTCGAATAGATTGCGTCGAGATGGACGCCCCTGAGCGTTTCCGCGAGATCTGTCGCCTGTTTGCGTCCGGTGTCATCGAGCGGGCGGTCGGTCCATCCTTGCAGGCGGTGCGCGAGGTTCCAGTCGGTCTGGCCGTGACGCGCAACGTAGAGACGCAGCGTGCCACCAGGCTGGGCGTCCGGGGCGACGGCGGCACGGGGCGCGAGTAACAGGAGGAGAGCGAGAAGGAAGGTTGTTCGCGGCGTGCGCATGCGCATAACTTACACCCAGACGCCCGCGCCCCGTCGCATGAAGAGTCGAACGCCGCGCGGGTGGGCTATTTCCCTGACAGCTCCCGTTTTAGCCATGCGCGCGCGTGGGTCCAGTCGCTTTCGACGGTCCGAACTGAGAGACCCAAGTGCTCGGCAACCTCGGGCACCGAGAGCCCGGAAAAGAATCGGAGGCCCACAATCTCGGCGCCGCGCGGGTCGATTGCTTCGAGGCGCGACAAAGCGCTCTCGAGCGTGAGGAGGTCTTCGACCGGCACGGCTGCCGTCGACGCCGCCTGGAGCAGATCGTCCAGTTCCACGTGAGGAAGGCGGCCTCCCCGCTTGTGACTCTTCTGGTGGCGGCCGTGATCGACCAGCAAACGCCGCATCGCCTGCGCCGCCAGCGCCAGTCCGTGCGTGCGACCCTGCCACTCCGCGCCGCGGTCTTTCTGCAAACGCAGCCACGCCTCGTTGACCAGGGCCGTCGGCTGAAGCGTGTGATTGGCCCTTTCGCGCCCGAGGTACCGGCCTGCGACCTTGCGCAGTTCGCCGTACATGAGCGGGAACAGATCGTTGCCCGCGGCTGGACGTTTGGTCGACGACATCGCTATCCCCTCCAGGCGGATATGCGGGGCTTGCTCTCGATTGACGCGTTGAGTGGTGGAACCGGATTGACGTTACCACACCGGTTGGATCCTTGGCGGCGGTGCGATAGGAACCAGATCATTCTGCGGCGGCCGGACGGAAAGGATTACAAGGCGAAGATCGTGCGCGCCGTCAGGAACGCGGAATCACGACCGTAGGACCGCAAATTCCAGTTTCGCCTCTTTGATTGGCTGAAGATCGAGATCGGCGTCCTTCCACCACTTGAAAAATGACTCGTAGGCCTGGCGCGCCTTCGCCGTGTCGCCGGCGAGGGCGAACGCACGGGCGAGACCGAGGTGGGCCAGCGGATACAGCTGTGAGTCGGCCATCTCGCCCCGGTGGTCGACGATGGTCCGGAACTCGGCCGCGGCTTCGCGACTCTGCTTCAGCTGGAGGTGCGCCTGTCCTCGCAGATACGCGGGCCAGAACTCCGATGCCGGGGCGCGATCGAACGGTCGCACCGGTTCGAGCAGCTCGAGCCCGTGGGCCGGTTGCCCGGCTTTGATCGCAGTCGCCGCGGCGATCACCGGTAGTATCACGCGCGTCGTCAGAATCGCCTCTGGAAAGCGTCTCGCCAGCTCGTCTGAGACATTTGACGCGTCAGCGGCGGCGCCGCACCAGGCGAGCGTGCGACCCGCCGACTCGAGCGTGAAATTGTCACGGCTTAGACGCATTGCCATCGCCACCTCGCTTCGTGCCTCAGCACATTGGCCGACAATCGCGTGCGATTCCGCGTCCTGGGCGCTGTGTCTGCCGGCGAGCTCCGTGAGATTCGCCTGACTTGCCGCCTCGACGCTGCGCCGAAACTCCTCGTGCGCCTTCTCGATGCGGCCGCCGAAGGCGGATGCGCGCGGCTCCCAGTTGGACGCCTGCGGCCCTTCCGGCTTCGCTAGGGATACTTCCAGCTCGCGAGCCATCGTCGCGGCGTCGTTTTCGACAAACGCCACGAGGTAGGCCACCCGGCGAAGTGCGATGAAATCGACCTGCGCCGCGCGCGCATCCTCGAGGACTTTTCTCACGTCCTCAAAGCGGTTCAGCGCCAGCAACGTCGCGCCGAGGTTCTCCGGCAACGCCACAAACCTGGGATCGAGCCGGATGCCCTGGCGAAGCGGCTCGATCGCCTGCTCATACTGCCCAAGCGACCATGCCGCGAAGCCGTAACTGTTGAACGCGAACGGTTCCCTTGGATATGCAACCATCCAGGATTGGGCAAGCGTCAGCGCCTTGTCCCATGCCTGGGTGGCATCGCGGTAATACCGCCACGAGATCAGAAACCGCTCCCGCTCGCTGACCCTGTCCCGCAGCTCGAACGCCCGGCGCGAATACTCCGGCGCCAGCGCTGACTGACCTGTGTTGGCGTACGTCCCCGAGAGCTGGGCTTGCGCAAGCGCGAAGTCCGGATCGAGCTCGATGGCCCGTTTGAGGTGCGGAATGGATTCAAGGCGTGGGGAAAACCGTCCTTGATCGAGGGCCAGCGCGTAGGCGTGCAACGCCTCGAGTGACGGTGTCGTCGCCCTGGGAAGCGACACGTCGTACTGCTGAATCGACGCAAGTGACTCGCCAAGCTTTTCGCGCAGCCTCGTGGCGGCGGTGCCCAGCGAGGTCAGCACCTCCTCCTTGCTGGCCGCCTCGATCTGGTCGCGCGCCATTACGTCGCCGGTCTCGGCGTTGACGGCCTCGAGCGCAATGACGTAGTTGCTGCCAAGACTGGCGATCGAGCCGGCGAGAAGCGCCTTGAGTTGTTCGCGGCGCGCGATCTCGCGTGCGAGCACGCGGGTGATGCGTTCGTCCGGCTTGCGCTCCATGAGCAGCAAGTCCTCGCGTACCCGCTCGTCTGGAAACACCTTCAGGAACGGCGACTGTTCCAGGGCCACCGCCAGCGCCACCTTCAGCGTGCCGTCAAACACGGGATCGCCAGTCGAGTTGAGGAAATCGGCGAGGACGATCGTGTCGCGCGCTGTCAGCGCGCCCGCGCCCCGTGACACGAAGAGCGGCATGCCCACGACGGCCGCGGCGACAATCGTCGCCGCGGCTGCCATCGCCAGCCACGAGCGCGTACGCCAGCGGGTCCGCGTCGCCGAGGCGATCCAGGTGTCGCCGATCTTGCCGGTCTCGAGATCCGGCAGGCCTGCCGCCATGGCAAGGGCGGACGCATGGCGATCACGGGGATCCATGGGGATCGCCTGCAGGATGACGCGCTCGAGGTGCGGATTCATGTCCGGCACGAGGAGGGACGGGCGCGTCGGATCGCTTCGCGTGCCGGAGCGGCTCCCCGCGCGCTGCCCCGTCACGAGCTCGTACAGCACGAGCCCGAGCGCGTACACATCGGTACGCTCCGAAAGCGCAGCGCCCGGCGAAAGCTGCTCGGGCGCCATATACGCCGGCGTCCCGATCATTGCCGACCGTCCGGTCTCATTGGCGCTGACCGCGATGCCGAAGTCGGCGATCCGCACCATGCCGTCTTCGTCAATGAGGATGTTCGCGGGCTTGAGATCGCGATGCAGGACGCCCTGGGCGTGGGCCGATGCCAGTCCGGCGCACAGCTCGTGCGCGATCTGGATGACCTTTTCAGACGGCAAGCGGCCGACTCGTTTCAGCAGGCTTGCGAGGTCCTCCCCCCGTACGAATTCCATCGAGAAGAAGACCTCGTCGCCTGCTTCTCCGACGTCGAACACCCGGCACACCGCGGGGTGCGTGATCTGGCGGGCAAGGCGGACCTCCTTGATGATGTGCGCGCGCGCTTCCGGGCTCGCCGAGCGGATCAACTTCAACGCGACCTGGGTATCGAGCACCAGGTCATCGGCGCGCCAGACGTCGCCCATACCGCCGCGGCCGGTGCGCGCAATCATCCGGTAGCGTCCCGCGAACAGGTCGCCGGCCGCGAACGAATCCTTCGCCGGCGGCGGAGACGACGGCGCGCTGGCCGGGTCATCCTCGTGAAACGCGAGGAGCGACTCGACCTCGGCTCGTAGCCCGGCGTCATTCGCGCAGGCATCGGCGAGGAAGGCGTCCCGGTCGCCGGCTGGCCGAGACAGTGCCGCCAGAAAGAGCTCCTTCGCCCGCTCGTGTAGCGATGACATTCCTTGGGTACGCCGAGTCTACCGGCACCGCGGCGGCACGAGATCGAGAAATCGCCGCCCCTCCCATGAAACCCACACATTTGTGCGGAATCCGGCCAGGTTTGCGGGGTATCTGGGGACTTGACGCGTTAAGAGTCAGACAGGGCATCGGATGGACCGGCGCCCGAAACCGTGTGAAAGAGGACAGCCCGATGAACGCAATGAAAGTCGCCGCTCCCGCGCTGCTCCTGGGCCTCGCGCTCACGGCCACGCCCGCGCTGGCTCAGCAGTCATCCAAAGGCGACCGATTCGGGCGCCCGGCCGACCGCGCGCCGGTCGACGCGCGCAACTGCTCTCTGTCGCGGTCCTGCTCCCCTGGCCCGTACGTCTCCGTGATTCCCTACATCTCCGCGGGTCGCAAGAAGTCCGGGACGCTTCACCTCGCCATTCGCCCCTCACACGCCGACGTCTACGTGGACGGCGTCTACGCCGGCCGCGCTGACGACTTCGACGGCGCCTCGCAGCCCGCTGACCTGCGGGCAGGAACCCATCAGGTGGACGTCCGCGCGGAGGGCTACGTCCCGCTGCACTTCGATACCCGCATCGAAAAGGGCCGCACGACGTTCCATCGAGGGACGCTCGCGCCCGCGACTGTCCGTTTCGGTAGGTAGTCCCCGGTCCCGAAAGGCAAGGTCGCGCAGATGAGAAGCATGCCACGCTCGATGATGACGGCCATGCTCTGCGCGGCCGCGGTGAGCGCTCAGTTCGTCAGCGGCAAGGCGACGCGCGATGCGTTGTTCCTGACGTCGCTGGATTTCAGCGCGCTGCCGAACATGCTGATCGCCACCTCCGTAGTCTCAATCCTCCTCGTGGCCGCGAACGTTCGCGCCGCACGGTCGATCCGGCCGGAAGTCCTGGTGCCGGCCTCGTTTGTGGCCAGCGCGATCCTGTTCATCTGCGAATCGCTGTTCCGCTCGATGGCCCCGACGGTCGGAGCCGTCGTCGTGTACCTGCACATCTCGGCCGTTGGCCCGCTCCTCGCCTCCGGCTTCTGGCTGATCTCGAGCGAGCGCTTCGACCCACACACCGCGAAAAAACGATTCGGTCAGATTGCCGGTGCCGGTACGCTCGGCGGCCTTGTCAGCGCGCTTGTCGCCGAACGGATCGCGACGCTGTTTGGTATCCCTGCGATGCTCCCGTTACTGGCGGTCTTGCAGCTGCTCAGCGCCTGGATGGTGAGACGCCTGGCGGTCGGATCTGTCGCGCCCGGAGTGAGGGCGGCGGACCTCCCGCGCATCGAGCCGGCGGCGCCGCGCGCCGGGCTGCGCCTGCTTGCCGAAACACCGTACCTCCGCCATCTCGCGGCGCTCGTCCTTCTTGGCACCACGGGTGCGGCACTTATCGACTACCTGTTCAAGGCAAACGCAGTCGCGGCATTCGGCCGGGGCGATCATCTCCTCCGTTTCTTTGCCATTTACTACGCGGGGACGAGCCTTCTGACATTCATCGTTCAGATGTCTTCAAGCAGCGCCGTACTCGCACGGTTTGGATTGGCGTTCACGACCAGCACTCCCTCAATCGCACTGCTGGCGGGCAGCATCAGCAGCCTTCTTGCGCCGGGGTTCGGGACGGTATTGGTCGCGCGAGGCGGGGAATCCGTACTGCGCAGCTCGCTGTTCCGCGCGGGCTACGAGCTGTTCTACACGCCTATTCCTGCTTCGGAAAAGCGCGCCGCGAAGTCGATCATCGACGTGGCATTCGATCGCCTCGGCGACGCGGTGGGCGGCATGCTGGTGCGGCTGACGATCCTGCTGGCTCCGGCCCTGCAGTCCTCGGTGATTCTCTCGCTCGGTATGGCGTGCTCGGCGGCGGCCATCTTCGCGGCGAGCCGCCTCAATCGCGGATACGTCGGCACGCTCGAACGAAGTCTTCTCAACCGCGCGGGCCGCGTCGATCTCTCCGACCTGGACGACGCGACGGTCGGCATCACGATGCGCAATGCGCTTGGACAGGAACGGGCGGATGCCGGGGTCCGCCACGCGCACGCCACGCGTCAGGAGCGCCTCGCCGCGGCGCGCCAGATGCCGATGGATCGCGAGGTACAGGACATCCTTGCGCTGCGCTCGCGTGACCGCGAGCGCGTCGTACGCGTACTGTCGAGGGAAGATGGATTGCCCGCGTCGCTCGTGCCGCACGCCATCGCGTTGCTCGCGTGGGACGCCGTCGCCGAGCACGCACTCTTCGCGCTGCGCAAGGTCGCCGAAGAACGCGTCGGCGAGCTCGTCGACGCGCTCGTCGATCCGAACCAGGAGTTCGCCATCCGGCGCCGCCTCGCGCGCGTGTTCTCGGTCTGCGTGTCCCAGCGGGCGGCGGACGGCGTGGCGCTCGGACTCGACGACATCCGGTTCGACGTCCGGTACCAGGCGGCGCGCTCGCTACTGGCGATCGTCGAGAAAAATCCAAGCGTCAGGATCGACGGCGATCGCATGCTCGCCGTCGTACTGCGCGAGGTCACTGTCGGACGGCCGGTGTGGGAGAGCCGTCGCCTCCTCGACGGTGACGCTGCCGACAGCCACTCACCGCTCGATCGGTTCGTGCGCGATCGAGCGGGCGACAGCCTCGCACACGTGTTCACCGTACTGTCGCTCGTGCTGCCGCGCGAGCCGCTGCAGATCGCGTTTCGCAGCCTGCACACCGACGATCCTCACCTTCAGGGAACGGCGATCGAGTATCTGGAGGAAGTCCTTCCCCCCCAAATCCGCGAGCGGCTCTGGCCGTACATCGAGCGGCGTCCGGTGACCCGCACAACGCGTCCGCGTAATGAAGTCGTCGCGGATCTGCTGCGCTCGAACCACACGATCGCCGTGAATCTCCGGGAGCTGCAGCGTCGCGCCGCGTTCGTTCCACTCGACACAGGCGTATAGGAGCCGTCATGACGAGCCACAAGAGCAGACTCATCGAACCGCGCGCGCAGACCGCGCTTCCCGACGCCAGCGAGCGCAGCGGATGGAAGCGTCTGCCGGACGACGTCCTGGCGGAGCAAGTTCGTCGTCTCGCGATATCCGCCGCGGTGGGCGCTGGTCTCTGGACGTATGGACTGCTGATGGACACCGTCGTCCGGCCGCTGACGGTCGGTGCGGTCGTGCCCCACATCAACGTGATGACCGAAATTGCCGCGATCGCCGCGTCCGGTCTCATGTTTCTCTATGTGCGGTACGCGCCACACGCGCCACGGGTGAAAACGAACGCCGGTCTTCTCTACCTCGTCGCCAATGCCATCGGCGTCGCGCTGCTCAACAGCTGGACGAAAGTGCCGGCGATCGACGAGCTGCACCTGTCGTGGAACACCGTCGTCATCCTCGTTGGATCGATGATCATGCCCGCCACGCCGAGGAAGATGCTCGCCGCCTCGGTCGTGGCGGCGTCGATGGATCCGCTCGGGTTCTGGATCGCGCATCTGCGCGGCATGCCCGTGCCGTCGCTGATCAACACGTTCGTGGTGTTCATGCCGAACTACGCGTGCGCGGTCGTGGCCGTACTGCCCTCTCACGTCCTCCACCGTCTTGGCCGCCGGCTTCACCAGGCGCGCGATATGGGCAGCTACCACCTGGTCGAGTTACTTGGCCGCGGAGGGATGGGCGAGGTGTGGCGAGGGACGCATGGCCTGCTGAAGCGCAGCGCCGCAATCAAGCTCATTCGTCCGGAGCTTCTCGGAGCGAGTCGCGAGGCCGACGCCCAGAACATGCTGCGCCGCTTCGAGCGCGAGGCACAGGCCACGGCGGCGTTGAGCTCGCCCCACACGATTCGCGTGTTCGACTTCGGCGCCACGGCTGACGGCACCTTCTATTACGTGATGGAGCTGCTCACGGGACGTGACCTCGAGTCGCTCGTTCGCGAGTTCGGCCCTGTCCCGGCGTCGCGCGCCGTGTTCCTGCTGCGCCAGATGTGTCATTCCCTTGCCGACGCGCACGCGCGAGGTCTCGTGCATCGCGACGTGACCCCGGCCAATGTGTACGTGTGCCGCATGGGCCTCGACTACGATTTCGCGAAAGTGCTCGACTTCGGCCTGGTGAAGTTCAGCGACCAGCGCTCTGTGCAGCACACATTGATGGCGGGAGCGAGCACCACCGGCACGCCCGCGTTCATGGCGCCGGAGGTGATTCTCGATGAAGGCCACATCGACCAGCGGGCCGACGTCTATGCGCTTGGCTGCGTGGCCTACTACCTGCTCACCGGCTCGCTCGTCTTCGAGGCAGACACGCCGATGAAGATGTTCGTCCACCACCTCCAGACTCCACCCGTCCGTCCCTCGCTGCGGACCGAGCTGCCGATTCCGCAAGAGTTGGACGATCTCGTCCTCGCGTGCCTCGAAAAGAACCCGCTCCGGCGTCCCCAGGACGCCGAGGAGGTGCTCCGGATGCTTGCCCGCTGCGGTTCAGCCGGCAAGTGGGACAGCGACGCCGCCAGGGGCTGGTGGGAAAAACACCTCCCGGAGCTCACCCGGCCGATCGGCGAGGACGAAACGACCAATCCCCTGAC
>DAIRVG010000036.1:0-15933 GCA_036802945.1 Vicinamibacterales bacterium | reverse complement strand
TTCTCATCGTCCTGCTCAACGTCGTCAACACCACCGGCGAATACATCGTCGCCCGCATGCTGACCAGTCACGTGAGCGCGCTGGCGCTTGCCGATCCGACGTTCAACAAGGCGGCGTATATCGGCGCGTTCAGCGGCGACTATCAATTCTGGGTCAACGTGACGGCGCTCTTCCTCCAGGCCTTCGTGACCTCCCGTCTGGTCAAGCACGCGGGGCTGCGCGGAGTGCTGCTGGCGCTGCCGCTCATCGCGCTCGGCGGATACGCCATCATGGCCGCGGGCGTCGGGTTCTCAGTGGTGCGCTGGATCAAGACCGCCGAGAACGCGACCGACTACTCGGTGATGAACACCGCGCGTCAACTCCTCTGGCTCCCCACCACGCGCGAGGAAAAGTACAAGGCCAAGCAGGCGATCGACACCTTCTTCGTGCGAGGCGGTGACCTCCTCTCCGCCGCTGCGGTTTATCTCGGCACGACCGTGCTGCAGCTCGACATCGCCCGGTTTGCGCTGGGCAACACCGTCCTGACGCTGGCGTGGATCGGCGTCGCGCTGCTGATTCTCAAGCCCGTCGCAATCCGGTGGGTGCCCGTTCAACGGACCGCAGCGGCGTTCGGAGTGCTGGCCGCCCTGCTTGCCATCCCGGCGCCGGCGGCGGCGCAGGAAACCCGCCAGGAAGCCCTCGCGGCGAAGCGCGCGGAGAAAGCTCAGAACCTGCATCCATACGAGCCGGCAGTGCTGGAGCGACGGATCGAGAGACTGGAAACCACGCTGCTGTCCAAGCGACCGATCTATACGTTCATCGGCAGCACGTATCCGGGTGGCGGTGTGGCATTCGGTCCGGGCGTCAGGACGCGCTATGCCGACACGGGAGCGTTTGACGCGCACGCCGCATGGTCCATCAAAAACTACAAGGCCGTCGATGCCGCGCTGAAACTGCCGGAAGTCGCGAACGGCCACGTCTCCTTCGAGATGCGCGGCAGCTGGCTCGACGCTCCGAAAGTCGCGTCTTACGGCGTCGGCAACGACTCGCTCCGGAGCGACAAGACACAGTTTCCATACTCCGTCACGACGGTCGGCGTCTCCACCCGCATCCAGGCTGCATCGTTCGCGGTCGGCGGCGGCCTTGACGCCCTCGCGATTGATTCGACCCCGGGCGTGAACCCGACCTACCGCCGCAGCCGCGTGTTCACCGAATTCGACTCTCGTACGTCGCCAAACTACACGAGGCGCGGCGGACTCTACCGTATCGACTGGTCAGACTACCGGCAGACGAACGGCGGCACGATGAACTTCCGCCGCATGGATGCCGAGGCCAACCAGTTTGTTCCCCTGCTCCGCGAGAATTGGGTGCTCGCATTCCGCGCGCAGGTGTCGACCACGACCACGGCGGCAGGCAATGACGTCCCGTTGGTCCTGATGCCGGATCTTGGCGGCAGCCACGTGCTGCGCGGCTATCCCTCGTGGCGATTCCGCGGACCCAATCGCGTGCTCCTGACCGGCGAGTACCGCTGGACAGCAGGCCCCTTCGTCGACATGGCGCTGTTCCTCGATGCAGGCAAAGTGACGGCCCGACCGGGCGATCTCGACCTGCAGCATCTCAAGAAGACGTACGGAATCGGCGCCTCGCTGCATACGTTCACGACGACAGTCATGCGCGTCGAGGTTGCCCGCACCGTCGAAGGAACCACCCTGGGCGTCTCTTTCAGCCCGAGTTTCTAGTCAAAAGGACCGAATCATGACTACGACATACTTCCGAATGACCGCCGTGATCACCGGCGCGCTCGTGGTGGCTGCTGCCTTTACCGCCTTCACGTCTGCTGCATCGCCGAGGTTCTATGACGACGACCCGATCTGGGTCGAGCACGACACGCAGGACGCGGCGGCGATGAAGCCGCTCGAGGTCGACCTGGTCGTCGATCTGACATACAACATGCTGGCGGCTGCGGAGAATTCCGACGTCCGCGCCCAGAACGTGAACACCGTTGACGAGGTCCCCGATTCGAGCTGGTTTACGAATCGAATCGGACATCGATCGATGACGGCAACGGACATCGCGAACGGCCCTAACACTACGACAGGTCCTGCCGCGGGGACGTGGACGGTCATCTCGTCGAAGAGCGACGGCGTAACGCCGGGCTTCACGATCCGGGATGCCACCGGCCAGGTCTGGTTTCTCAAGTTCGACCCACCCGGCTATCGCGCGATGGCGACGGGCACGGAAGTCGCCGTGACGAAGCTGATGTGGGCGCTCGGCTACAACGTTCCGGAAAACCACGTCGCGCACATGCGCCGCGAGCAGCTCGTTGTCGGCGACGGCGCGAAATTCACTCCGCTGGCTGCGAAGACGCGCCCGATGCGCTTGAGCGATATCGATTCTCTCCTCGCGCGCGCCGACCGCGAGCCCGAAGGCTCCTTCCGCGTCGTCGCGAGCAAAGCGCTCCAGGGCCGGCCCATCGGGCGCGTGCGCTTCTACGACACGCGGTCCGACGATCCCAACGACATCGTGCCGCACGAGGATCGTCGCGAGCTGCGCGGGTACGGTGTCTTTGCCGCCTGGTTGAACCATGTCGACGCGAAGGCCATCAATTCGCTCGACATGCTCGTCACGGACAACGGCCGATCGTTCGTGCGGCATCACCTGATCGACTTCGGGTCCTCGCTCGGCAGCGGCGGCGTCGCGCCGGCGGATCACTGGGCGGGACACCAGTACCTCCTGCAGCCGGGCGATATCGCGCGGCAGATGCTTGGGTTCGGGTTCCATTTCCCTGACTGGCATACGACGAAGTCATACGAAGCGCCCTCGATCGGTCGGCTCCCCCAGGACAGCACCGGCTTCAATCCGATCCTGTGGAAGCCGCGCGTGCCGAATCGCGCGTTCCTGCACGCGCGGGCGGACGACAATTTCTGGGCCGCTCAGAAGCTCGTGGCGCTGACCGACGAGATGCTCAGGGCGGCGGTCACGACGGGGGAATTCAACGATCCGGCCTCGGAGGCGTTTCTCGTTCGCGCGCTGGGGGAGCGTCGGGATGCGATTGCGCAGGCGTATCTGACCGCGGTCAATCCCATCTCGGATCCGGTGCTGGATGACTCGGGCACACTCACCTTCCGCAACGCTGCCGTGGATGCAGGAGTGGCACAGGCGCCCGTGACCTATCGGGCAGCCTGGTCGACCTTCGACAACGCAACGGGAACCGGCCGGCCGATCGCCGCGACATCCGCCGCCACGACCCGCATCAACGCGCCCGCCGCGCTTCCTTCCACGCCCGGCGCGTTCATCAAGATCGAATTGAGCAGCATCGGAGGGGCCCACGCTTCGTGGGAGACGCCGGTCGATGCGTATTTCCGACTGACGGGCGGCAAGTGGCAGCTGGTCGGCTTCACGCGGATTCCAGAGGCATAAGCAGGGTACTGGAGGAGGGCGGGTCCAGAGGACCCGCCCTCCTCAACGCTATCGCGCCGCTGCCGGCAACGCGTTGACGTTGAACTCCTCGCGCGAGATCACGCCATCGCCATTGGCATCCTGCACATCGAAGCTGCGATGCGAATAGGGCCACTCGCCCAGCGCGACGCGGCCGTCGCTGTTGATGTCCATGGACGCGAACGGCGTCGGGTTGGCACCTGAGCCCATCTCGTTTCGGGTCACCCTCCCGTCGTTGTTCCGGTCGAGCCGGTAAAACGCATCGAGGCTGCCGTCCCACTCGTTACGATCGACGCTTCCGTTGTTGTTCACGTCGAGATAGGCAAACCGGTCGTTGTTCGTCATGCCGTAGTCGCGCCCTGCCGCCGACGTCGCCGGCTCCTGCGCTCCGGGACGTACCTCGTCTCCGGAAAGGACGCCGTCGCTATTCCAGTCACGAAGAGCGAACGCCCTCGCGTTCCCGCGCCATTCGTTTCTCTGAATCATGCCGTCACGATTGAGGTCCTGATTTGCCCAACGCATCTGCGGATTCGCCACTCCGGCGGTGCCGACAGCTGACGACGAAGAACCGTTCCCGCAGTAGCGAACGCCACCGGATCCCGGCACGCCCCAGTCACCGAATGTCTGGTTGTACTCGGTCGAGTTGACGATCGCGTCGATGACGGCCGCAAAGCCCCTGGTCGCCGCCACGTTCGCGAACGTTTGCAGCCCACCGGCGTCAGGCTGTCGGCCAAGGATGTGGCGGTACAAAGTTGCAACGGCACGCTCGTTGGCCTGGGCGCCCTCGCCAGGATTGTAGAAACGCTGCTGGTGCTCTGGAGACGCGGCGATCTGACGAACGATCTCACGGACGGTCGTACCGCGCGTCAACTGATCCACCCACCCACTGCTGCTTGCGTCCGCTGAACGCTCGAGCATGTGTCGATAAAGCTCATCCACCACGTGGCGTGCATCGGTCGTACACGGCTGCTGCGCCAGGGCAACGGTCGGCATAACGACGAGCACGGCTACGGAAAGAAGTCCTCGGAACATACACCCTCCCAATCGGGGCTTTCTGTCGCACTAATTGTGCCGACGGGAACGGCTGTGGCTATACTCCAGGTCGAACTCAACCGAGAGGAGACCAATGCTGAACTACTCACGTGCGCGCGTCGCCATCATGCTCATGACCGGAGCAGTCACTCTGGCGTCGCAAACGCTGGTGATTGCCCAGCAACCCACGGTGCAACGCAAAGTACTTTTGCAGCAGGACCTCACGATTCCGGGGTATCAGGCCGTCCTCGTGTCGGTGGAAATTCCAGTGGGCGGACGCGAAGGCAGGCATACGCATCCGGGATCGGTTCTCGTGCACGTGGAAGAAGGCGCACTCACGCTCGACTACGAGGGCAAGCCCACGGTGACGTACAAGGTCGGAGAATCGTTCTACGTCGAGCCGGGCAAGGTCCACGAGGGGATCAACAGGGGAAACACGCCCATCAAGGCGATCGCGACCTTCATCGTCGAGAAGGGCAAGCCCTTGACGACCCAGGACCAGAAGTAACATAACGCTGTTGACAGACGGGTACGAAGATGCCAGATTTGCGCCCCGGAGAGGGTTTAAACATGAGCAGACACCTGATCGCTCTCGTCGTGACGGCGGCAATTTGCGCCGTGGCCGGTCCCGCGTTCGCACACCATGGCACTGCCGCATTCGACCTGAGCCAACAAATCACGGTGAAAGGGACGGTGACCGAATTTGTCTTCGCCAACCCCCATAGCCTCGTCCATTTCGACGTGAAGAACGACAAGGGCGAAGTGGAACGGTGGATGGCCGAGCTCACCGCGCCGACCAAGCTTGCCCGGGGCGGGTGGAGCAAGCGCACGCTGAAGGCGGGGGACACCGTGACAGTCACTGGGCCGGTCAGCAAGAGCGCGAATCACACGATCTGGACCCAGAAATTTGTCGGCCCTGAGGGCCCGCTACCCATCAACGAAAACGATCAATAACTCGCGCGAGAGAGGACCCCAATGCGTAGCCGCGTCATGAAGCCGGTGCTCGTGTCCGTGGGGGCGCTCGCGTGTGCGTGGACTCTTCACGCACAGGCCCCGCAAGCGCCGCGTCCAGGCGCCGGGACCCCGACTCCAGCCACGGCAAAGCCCTCTCCGCCTGCGCCCAATCGCGATTTGAGCGGCGTCTGGATGATGCGGAACCCGCCGGGCTCGAATCGCGGGTACACGAACTTCACCTTTACCGATCCCAAAACGGATCCGCCCGTCATGACCACGTGGGGACTCGAGAAGTTCAAGGAGGCGAAGGATTCGAACGGGGGTAATTACACGCTGGAAGAGACCAACGATCCGGTCCTTCGGAAGTGCTACCCGCCTGGGGTGCCTCGCGTGTACTTCCATCCCTACCCATTCGAGTTCGTCCAGACTCCCAAGCAGACCCTGTTGATCTACGAGTACGACCATTGGCTGCGTCGCATCCATACCGACGGGCGTCCATTGCCCGCCGATCCCGATCCGCTCTGGATGGGCACCTCGGTCGGTCGTTGGGAGGGCAACAACGCCTTCGTCGTCGAGACCATCGGCTTCAATGAGAAGACCTGGTTGGACCGGCTCGGCCACGCGCACAGCGATCAGCTGAAGGTCACCGAGCGGTTCCGCCGCATCGATCGCGATCACCTCGAGCTCGACATCACGATGACCGACCCGAAAGCGCTGGCAAAACCCTGGTCGACAACGTTCTTCTACCAACTGCGGCCGAACTGGGAGATGGGCGAAATTTCCTGCTCGGGCGACTATCTGGATTTTCCGGGACTCTAGACCAACGAGCCGCTGCGGCGCGGACTCACCGTCGGCGAGGTGAGCCCGTAAGGTTCGCCTCGCGGCAAAACGCGGACCGCAGGACTGCGGCTGCGATCGATTCGTGTGTGAACCGACGTTCCACCACGTTACCCACAGAGTGACGACGACGACTCACCTCGTGGAAGCGCGATAAACACTCTACGTGAAATGGCGAGCCGGGAGGCTACTTGCGCCTCCCGTTCGATGGGATGGGATATTTGTCGTCCCGCCAGATCGGGGAACGAGCGAAGCTGTCCCACCAATGAGCAAGCAGGATGCCATCGCGCCTCTTCACGCGAGATCAAGGGATAACTTCCAACTCCCAACTCAGCCCTGAAGGTTGACGGTTACGCTCTTGCGCTGCGTGAAGCTATCGAGCATTCCCTCGAGTGAGTATTCGCGGCCGATTCCACTCTGCTTGAAGCCGCCGTAGGAATGTCCAGGGAACTGACCGAGCCCCTGGTTAATCTGGATCCAGCCCGATTCGATTGCGTGTGCAGTACGCAGTGCCTTCGCGATGTCATGCGTCCAGACGTAGGCGGCAAGACCGTAGTGACTGTCGTTGGCCATCCGGATGGCATCGGCCTCGTCCTCCCACGGGATCGCGACCATCACTGGACCAAAAATTTCCTCGCGTGCGATACGCCAGTCGTTGCGCACCTCGGCAAAGACTGTCGGCTGGACGAAGTAGCCCTGTGCGAGCGGTCCCGCGGTCGGCGGCAGGCCTCCGAGCACAAGGCGCGCGTCCTTCTGACCCAGGCCGTCTTCGATGTACGAGCAGACACGGTCGAACTGCTTCCGGTTGATGATCGCGCCCATGTCGGTCGCTTCATCAACGGGATCACCGATCTTCAGCGTCGTGAGCTTGGCCGCCAGCTTGGTCAGGAAAGAGTCGAAGATCGATCGATGCAGAAAGAGGCGCGACCCCGCCGTGCACGACTGTCCCTGCCGCGTGACGCGCATCCCGGAGATAACGCCGTCGACGGTGCGCGTCTCGTCGGCGTCGGGGAATACGATCGCGGGGCTCTTGCCGCCAAGCTCGAGCGACACGGGCACTATGCGATCGGCCGCCGCGTGCATGATGAGCTTGCCGACCTCGGTCGATCCTGTGAATGACAACTTGCGCACGAGCGGATGCCGCGCGAGAGCCGCGCCGCACTCCTCGCCATAGCCGGTCAGCAGATTCACGACGCCCGGCGGGAGGTGCTCGTTGCACAACTCCGCGACACGCAACAATCCTAGCGGCGCGTCTTCGGCCGCCTTCAGCACCAGAGTATTCCCCGCCGCTACCGACATCGCGATCTTCAGCGTGCCGAGGATGACCGGAGCGTTCCACGGCACGATTCCGCCAACCACGCCGATCGGCTCGCGGCGCGTGTAGCTGAGAACGTGCTCACCAAGGGGCACCGTTTCGCCTTTGAGCTCGCTGACGACGCCGCCAAAATAGCGGATCACATCGGCGGTGCTCTTGACCTCTGGACGGGCTTGGGTGCGAATCGCGTTTCCCGTCTCCAGGGCGACGGTACGCGCGATTCGCTCGACTTCGGCCTCGACCGCGTCGGCGATTTTCAGCAGCGCCCTGCCCCGGTCGCGCGGCGCCACCAGCCGCCATGCCTCGAACGCTGTGGCCGCGGCGCGGACGGCCTTGTCGACGTCTGCGTCAGTCGCGCGCGGCACCTCGCCGATGACGGTACGATTCGCGGGATTTTCGATGTCGATGAACCGCCCGTCTGAGCTTTCGGCGGGCTGGCCACCAATCAGCATCAGGTGACGAGTCTTGGTCTTTTCGCTGCTGGGTCGTTGAATTGCGGTGGTCATGATGTCTAATAGCAGGAAAGTTTATCCAAGAATGGAGGCCGGGCATATGACACGCTTCTCTGCGATTGTCGGGGGACTCCTTGCGCTGGTTGTCTGCGGCGTTCTCTTCACCCACGCGTCGGCTCAGACCGCTCCGTGGACCACATTGTTCGATGGTCGAAATCTGGATGCGTTCAACCCGGTTGGCACTGCAAATTGGAAGATCGCGGACGGCGCCGTTCAGGCCGATTCCGGTACTGGTTTCCTTGTCACCAAACAGCCGTACGGCGATTTCGAAATCAAGGCCGACATCTGGGTAGATGAAAAAGCCAACAGCGGGATCTTCATCCGCTGCGCTGATCCGGCGAAAATCGGGGCAGATAGCTGCTACGAGGTGAATGTCTACGACACGCGTCCCGATCCCGCCTATGCCACCGGCGCCATCGTCGACGTGGCCAAGGTGACGACGCCGATGAAGGCCGGCGGCAAATGGAATACGCTCGAAGTCAGGGCCGAGGGGCCTCGGCTGATGGTGACGTTCAACGGCACCCGCACGGTCGACGTCCAGGATGCCAAACATGCGCGCGGACCAATCGGTCTTCAGTACGGCGCGGGCGTCGTGAAGTTCCGCAACGTGCAGATCCGTGCACTCGGGCGATGAATTCGAACTCCCAAATCCCAACCCTTCGACAAGCTCAGGGTTGCCCTGAGCTTCGTCGAGGGGCAACTTCCAACGCCCAAGGCGCGCGCGTGCGGCTTCTTGAGAGCTGGGAGTTGGGGATTGGGACTTGCGCCATCGCGATCGCCTTGTGCGGCACCGTCACGCACGCGCACCATTCGCTCGCAGGTATGTACGACCAGAGCCGGCGCGTGGCCCTCGACGGCATCGTCGCGCAATTTCACTACGTGAATCCACATCCGTACGTGCTGCTGGATGTGAAAGACGCCGGTGGCAGGACGCAACAGTGGCGTCTCGAGATGGACAATCGCCGCGAGCTTGCCGACATCGGCATCACGAGCGAGACACTGAAACAAGGCGACCGTCTAGTCGTGTCTGGAAGTCCGGGGCGCGCGGAACCGCGCCTGCTGTATGTTTGGAAGCTCGATCGTCCGGCGGACGGCCTGGACTACGAGCAAATCGGAGGCACGCCGCGAATTCGTATCCGTTCGCGCTAGCCCCTCTCAGCCGCGGCGCGAACACCTGTGTCGAAGGACGAAAACTGACGCGGAGGACTCGAGAAATGTTTCGACGCCCGCGTCAGTTGTCCGTCCCCACTCCAAAGACGAACGCGGTCTCGTGTGCCCGTCCGCGCGCGCGTCCAGCGGCGTCGAGCAGCACACCGGACACTTCGTACTCTCCGCTTGGAACATTTCGAAACTCCACGACAGCCGATCGCGCGGAGTGCTCGCCGTCGAGCGAAATTTCACTGCTTCGGTAAAACCCCCCTGAATCGGCCACGACCTGCAGGACTCGGTTGTCCGCATCCGGCTGAATACGAAGGCGAACACTTAGGTTGGTCGGCGCAAGCGACTGCCGCGGGGACACGGTCATCGTGATGGCCTGGTCCGCTTGGAGCGGGAGCGCGGCGGTGAGCAACAACGCGGCGAACCACGTTCGACGGCTCAACATCTCAGGCTCCAATTAACTGGTCGACGACGACATGCTTCATGTGTCGACCAGTGGCAACCGGCGTACCGTGCGCGTCAGCGTGGTTCTTGGGGGTGCAGTGAGCTGACCGTGCGGATGTAACCCTCACTGCCGACATGACATCCGAAGCATCGCAGTGCCAACGGACAGAGGAATGCCTGGTTGGGTCAGGTGTGACAATCTGGCGCAACTGTGCGCCACGGGCTGAGCGGATGCGTGCGGTGCGACCCCGCGCGGTGAGCCACGCTTTCTTTGGAGGCTCGAGCGTCGCGCGGACGCGGCGTGCTCAAAGGACACACTGATCTGGCCTCTGAGGGCGGGTCCCCGAAAAGACTGGGAACGTTCGGCCGGGTCAGAGCCCGAAGTGAAGCCCGACGCCGACGTACGAGATGTCGTCCTGGAAGAATTGTCCGTATGGCGACGGGCCCTGATACATTTCCAGCATGAGCGTCACGAGTCGCCCGGGATGGTCGCTCGGCCCCGAGCGCACCCATTCCAACCCGACTCTCCCGCTGATCGCCGATGACCAGTCGTGCTGCTCCGGCGTCTTGAGATCGACACCACCGACGATTTGAAGCGGCCCCGCGCGACCCGTGCGGAGCTCCGCACCACCATGGAACAGTTTCGCCGCAACCGTTTCCGGCTCACGACGAAAGACGCGTTCGCCCCCGGCGTACACGCGCAGCGGCCCCATTTCCTGCGACAACAGGAAGTCCACCGACTCGAACGACAGGTTCTCGCGTTCGATGGGTTCCCCGCGCAAAAGGTATTCGTCGCCCAGGTGCGAACTCTGATGGTAGATCCTCACACGCGTGCTGAAGCCACTTCGTCGGAACGTCAGCGGCAATCCGACGATGTAATCCGCGTTGATGAGATCGTTCGACTCTGTTCCGAGGTCGAACTGCGCGAAGATGCTGCCCATCACGTCGAGCTGCACACCTTCGCCCTGCGACGGCCCGCCCCAGCGCAGAAGACCGAAGGTATCCCCGAGCCCGACTGAACCGATGTTCGTCCCTTTGCCCGCCGGATCATCCAAGGAGCGAAAGGTGCCGCGCAGGAAACTCACGAATGTTCGCGGTTCCTTGGGATCGGCGAGCAGTGGACAGAAGATCTGGTCCTGCGGAAAGAGCACCATACCTTCCGCCTCGGCCTCGTGGACTCCTGCGCCGCACCGTGGCGCGCCCACCGTTTGGGCCTCAGCTGACGGCACGCACAGAAGCACGACGATGACGAAGGCGATCGAGACTCGATGTGGACTCAAAACCGTCATAGCAGAGATCCTCGTACGGTCCGAGGCGAGCGCCAAACGCGAGAGCCCCGCTACGCGTGCGACGAGGGCTGCTGTGTCGAGAACACGGTCGTCTTGCCGGCCGCATCGAAAGTCAGCACGTCATACGGCCGGCCATTCTGTCCCTCCATACCGGGCGATCCGATCGGCATCCCGGGGACGGCAAGGCCAACGACCTTAGGCCGCTGCTTGAGAAGACGCTGGACGTCGGTTGCCGGCACGTGTCCTTCGATGACATAGCCTCCGACAAGAGCGGTGTGGCAGGACCGTAGCTGGTTTGGAACGTGGTATTTCGTCTTTACCGCGGCGATGTCCGGAACGTCCATCACAGTTGTGTCGAATCCTCGCATCTTCATGTGCGTCACCCAGAGCGAACAGCAACCGCATGTCGGGTCCTTGTAGACATCGACTTTCGGTGGCTGTTGACCGCGGATTCGGTAGGAAGCCGACGCCACGATCGAGATGGCGAGCAACATTTTCCGGCGGCTGATCGTTTTCATCGGCAGTCCCCTTTTGTCTGCGGTCCTGGCCCGCTCAAACGACTCGTTGAGGGGCGGCCTTTCGATTCTGCCACGTTTTTGGCGCGAGCGGCCGCCCCCACCGGGGGCAAAGGTCCGGTTATACACCGAACGCCGCATAACCATGTCACGACGCGCGAGCGCGTCGAGGCAACGCACAGTTCGAGTTCTACACTCGAGCCAGGAAAAGCGGTAGTAACCTGTGTGGCGAGCGTTGCAATGCCCTTGATCCTGACTCACATGCCGCCGCTGCACTGGGCCGTCGCTGGCACCGGCATCGCGGCTGTGACCCTGTGCCTCCTCTTCCTGGCCAACCGCCGGCTCGGCATCTCCACGGGCTTCGAGGACATGTGCAGCTTCGTGACTGCCCTTCCTTATTTCCGCCGAAGCAGCGTGCGTTCGGGACGGCAATGGCGACTGCCGTTTGTCGCCGGCCTGCTCATTGGCGGCTTTCTGTCCGCAGTATTGAGCACTGGCTGGAGGCCGATTTGGGATCTCGGCATGCTCGATCAGGCACTCGCGCTGGGTCCCGCCGGAAAGCTGGCGTGGATGTTCGTCGGCGGGCTCTTCATCGGCTTCGGTACGCGCCTCGCTGGCGGGTGCACCAGTGGGCACGGCATCTTCGGATTGTCGAACTTCGAGCTGCCCAGCCTCATCACGACGATAAGCTTCATGGCGGGCGGCATGGCGACCACACAGCTCCTCTACCGCGTCGTCTTCCACTGGCAGGGATGATGATGACGCTGCTGTACGTCCTGCTTGGCACCGCCTTCGGCTTCATCCTGAGCCGCTCAGGAGCGGCCGACTACAACTACATTCAGGCCATGTTCCTGTTCGAGCGGCTCCAGTTGTACGGAATCATCGGGACCGCCGTGGCTGTGACCGCGCCGGGCGTGTGGCTCATCAAGCGCCGCGGCCGCACCGCGGCAGGCCGTTCCATTGAGATCGAGCTGAAGCCGCTTCATCGCGGCAACATCGTTGGCGGTCTGCTGTTCGGCGTGGGCTGGTCAATCGCCGGGATGTGTCCGGGCCCCATCTTCGTGAACATCGGCGAGGGCAAGGTCTATGCGCTTGCCGCGCTCGCAGGCGCGCTGGTAGGAGCCGGAGTGTTCGGTGCGATCTACGGGCAGATTCAGCAGTGGTTCCGGCTGCCGCCCCTCGCGCTCGGCACCGGCGATGGATAAGCGGATTACAGGAAGGCTGCCCAGACGCTCGCGGCCAGCCCAAGCAGCACCGCGAGCGTGAGCGCCACGAACAACCAGTCGCGCTCCCTGACGTACTCCACGACAGAGACGATAACGCGCGCGGCCGGCGTCGCGAGCAGGATCACGAGGCCCACGGGCAGAAGAACCCGCGCGAGTGCGCCGCCGCGACCGAGGATCATCAGCGACAGCCCCGCAGCGAAGCACGTCGAGCTCGTGGCTGTGCCGAGCCGCAACACCCTGCCTATGATCAGCTCGAGATGCTCGGCGTCGCGTTCGCCCGGATTCACGACCCCGTGCTCCGCGTGAACATCAATCCGGCGACGGTGATGAGCACCGCAGCCATCAGGATCTTCAACCACTTGACCGATGCGTGCTCTGCGACATTCAATCCCGCCCACGATCCAAGCTGGACGCCGAGCACCGCCGGCGCAGCGAAAAGTGCCTGTAAGTCGCCACGGCCGTAATAGATGATCGCTCCGCCAGTGGCCGTGACGCCGATCATGAGTGCGCTCGTCGCCGCCGCCGCGCGCATTGGCACACCGCACCACGCATTCAGGATCGGAACCTTGATCACCCCACCACCGATGCCGAGCAGTGACGACAGGTTCCCCGCGACAAACGACGCGAACAGCGCCAATGGCAATCGCCTGACGCGGTAGGTAATCACACAGCTGCTTTCGGCATCGTAGAAGCGGCCGCCGAGCCGTCCCGGATCCGCGTTCGGATCGCAGATGACGTTCCGGCGATTGACCCGCCGGAGCGTCATCACCGCGACCACGATCGCGACGAAGCCGAAGATCCGCTGCAGCGTCGATTCAGCGACCATCTGGGCGGTGATGCCTCCAAGCAGCCCACCCGCCACGGTGGCGACCTCGAGAAGCATCCCGAGGCGCAGGTTCATGAGCTGATTCCCGGCGCGGGCGGCCGCCACTGCGCTCGACGTCGCAATCACGGTCGTCAGGCTGATTGCCGCCGCAGACTTGAGAGGAAATCCGAGACCGAGGGTCAGGAAGGGTACGAGCAGAATGCCGCCCCCGAGCCCGAGGGCGATGCCAAGGCCGCCGGCGACAACGCCGGCGGCAAAGATGATCAAGGCCAGCGAGACGGTGAGAGGCGGCACGCCGCCGCTATTGTTTGTGATTCTGCGCGTAGTCGAGCGCGAACATCTTGAGCGCCGGGTTCGTCAGACCGAGCAAGGCCGCCTCAGTGCCCGCACGCTCGGCGTCCCACTTGTCGATCTGCATCCGTTTGATCATCCACATGGCCGCCGCGCGATTCCCGCTGGCGCAGTGGATGAATGCCGGATCGTTCCTTCGATCCGTTACCGATTTCAGAAAGGTATCGACGACGGCCGGGTCCGGCTTGGCGGTATTGAACGGCAGGTGAATGAAGTTGATCCCGGCGGCTTTCGCGGCCGCCGCTTCAGCGTCGATCTCCGCGCCGGGTTCGCTCGCCTCGCGAAGATTGACGACCGAGGCGAAACCCATCTTCTTCAGCTCGGCCACGGCTGCCGGCGTGGTCGCGCCAGCGCAGGCGATCGTCGTTTCGACGCGGGCCATGTTGGTCACGCCCGGCACGGAAACCTTCGACACGGTTTGCGCGTACGGCGCCACAGCACAGACGCCGACGAGGCAGCCGGTAACAACAAGCAATCGCAATCTCATGACAGGACTCCAGTGAACCCGAGGAATGGTGGAAAGAGCATGGCGTATGTTAGGCTCGCTCCATCATCAGGTCAACGCAGATCCGTCCAGAAACGATGCGCGCCCGAGCTGCCGCCTTCCTGATGGCCGGCGCGCTTCTGGGAGGCGCGGGGTGCTCGCGTCCGCCCGAGCTGGTGGCAGCGGCCGGCCCGAAGATGAGTGGGCCCCTCATCGCTGCCAGCGCGACGATGGTGGCCGCGTGGGAGTTCCCCAGGAATCCGCTCGTCGACGCATCGCTCGACAAATCCCGGCTGTCAGAAGAAGTCAGGAGGGGCTTCAGGCTGTTCACGAACACGCCTGTCGAAGCGCCTCACCTCGCACCGGGGAAGATGTCCTGCAGCAACTGCCACATGAACGGCGGGCAACGGGAAAAATCACTGCCGCTCGTCGGCGTTGCCGGGATGTTTCCCGAGTACAACCGGCGGTCGGGCCGTTTGTACACCCTTGGCGATCGGATTACCGACTGCTTCCTCCGCAGCGAGAACGCCACCGGAGGCACTCTCCGCCCCGACGAGCTGCCGACGCCCACGTCGAAAGAGGTGCTCGCGATCTCCGCCTATCTGACGTGGCTCGCCCGAGGTTCTGAGTTGGGCAAGAGTCCATCGTGGCGCGGCCAGAACGCGATCCCCGCGAAGAGCCTGATTCCTGTCGAGAAGCTCGATGCACGCAAAGGCGAGACGATTTACGCAGACCGTTGTGTGACTTGTCACGGCGCCGACGGCCAGGGCGTGGAGATCGGGGACAAGAAAGCGGGGCCGCTCTGGGGGCCCGACTCGTGGAACGATGGCGCCGGAGCAGCGCGCGTCTACACGCTTGCCGGTATGATCCGGTACTCGATGCCGTATCTCGATCCCGGTAACATGACCGATGAGGATGCGCAGCAGCTGGCCGTGTTCATCAATTCGAAGCCCCGTCCGGTCTATCCGACCAAGGACCGTGACTATCGCACCGAGCAACTGCCGCCCGACGCTGTGTACTACGGGCAGCGATAAGTTGGAACTTCATCGAAGGAGCGCCTGATGTCTTCACTTCACGGTCGCCGATCGTTCTTCTCCGCCGTAGCCTCGCTCACCGGCCTCCTGGTAGCCCGCCTCTCCGCCGATCAACAGCCCGCGGCCCAGGCAGCGGCAAGACGGGCGAACGAGTTCGACATGGCCTGGCTCAATCAGCTCAAGGGGCGGCATAAGCAGCTCTATGACCTCGGAGGGCTCGAACTGTCCGTCGAGCCGCGCCCGCTCCGCTTCACGCGTAACTTCCTCGACACGTTCCGCGATGTCGATCACCTCGAGTACCCCGACATCAACACGGCGGTCGGGATTTCTGGGCCCGCCTTTCCGATGAACGCGTCCGACAGGCTGTGGGCCAAGTACAAACTCGGCGAGCGCTCGAAGATCATCGATCCGATGACGAAGCAGCCCGCCGTGCGGAACATTTTCTATGACGACGGCAGCGACATCAGTGTCAAGGCGATCCAGGCGCGCGGCACGCTGTTCTGGCAGTGCAACGTGGCGCTCGGCAACGTCGCGCAACA
>DAIRVG010000035.1:31442-43488 GCA_036802945.1 Vicinamibacterales bacterium | reverse complement strand
AGGTCCGGGAGAGCCGGACATCTCGACGGACAGGCGATCTTCCGCTACGACACGTTCGGCGACGAACAGCTGTGGACCAGCGTCCTGCGGATGCACGAAGCGGTCGCGACGGTCGATCCGGCGACGGCGTTGGCGGTGGGCCTCAAGGTCGATGTGGACGCATTGCCACGTGCCATCATCGCGGCGCTTCGGGCGGGTGATGTCGATCTGACAGATCCGGCGGTGACGACGGAGTTGCTTCGTCTGAACGCGGTTGTTGGGATCAAAGGGACGGTCAGCAAGGCGGGGCAGCTCACGAGCATAGGGATCACGTGTGCGCTGTGTCACTCGTCGGTCGACGACTCGTTCACGAAGGGCATCGGCAAGCGATTGGACGGATGGGCCAATGTTGATCTGAACGTAGGCGCGATCGTCGCCTTGTCGCCGGCGCTGCCCGAGAGCATCAAGGCTGAATTCAACAGCTGGGGTCCTGGCAAGTACGATCCGCGGCATCATGCATTCGACGGTCTCAACCTCATTCCGTTGAACAGCCCCTCCGTGCCGGTTGTTCTTCCGTCGATTTTCGGACTCCAGGGAGTGGGCTTCGAGACGTTCACCGGGGACGGCCCCATTTCGTACTGGAACAGCTACGTCGGCGTCGGTCAGATGGGCGGGCACGGCAACTTCAGCGATCCACGCGTCGGCATTTCCATTACTCAGACACCAGATCTCGTCACGCCAAAGCTACCGGCGCTGCTCACGTATCAATTGAGCCTTCGAACGCCGCCGCCTCCCGCTGGCAGCTTTGAGCCCGCGGCAGCCAGGCGGGGCAAACGCCTCTTCCGCAACGAGGCCGGCTGCATCTCCTGCCACAGTGGACCGCGCTACACCGATGTGTTGAATGGTCCCAACCGGCGGGTACCTTTCCTGCACGAGCCCACGGAGGTCGGCGCCGATCCGGC
Organism: Vicinamibacterales bacterium; assembly: GCA_036802945.1. Classification (GTDB taxonomy): domain Bacteria; phylum Acidobacteriota; class Vicinamibacteria; order Vicinamibacterales; family UBA2999; genus Gp6-AA40. The sequence continues at coordinate 42,547 of DAIRVG010000035.1, read as the reverse complement.
GTACGCCGCCCGGACCGCTACCGGAAAATACCGGACGACGCCATTGCGGGGACTCTGGCAGCATGCGCCCTATTTCCATGACGGGAGCGCGCCGGATCTCCTTGCGGTGGTCAACCACTACGATAAGCTGTTCGAATTGCACCTCAGGGCGGGGCAGAAGGCCGATCTCGTCGAGTTCCTGAAAACCCTCTGAGGCGTGGAAAGTGCCTTGACAACGTTCCTCCCGCGACGATAATCGCCCCACTGCCTTCTCTGGGCACGGTCAAGGAGGGCCCTTGTACAGAACTCTTACTTTCTTAACGTTCGGTTGCTGGGCGTTGATGCTGGCCGGTTTGCCGGCTCAACAACCAGCGTCTCCCACTGCGGCATCGCCGGCACTGGATTACGATTTTTTCAGGACCCGGGTACAGCCTATTTTTGTCAACAAGCGCCCAGGTCATGCCAGATGCATTGCCTGCCACGGGCAGGGGACGCCCTTACGTCTGCAGCCGCTGGCCCAGGGAAGCACGACGTGGAACGACGAGGACTCGCGCCAGAACTTCCTGGCGGTCCGGCGGGTGGTTATGCCCGGCAACCTGCAGAGCAAGCTCCTGCTCCACCCGCTCGAGGAGAAGGCTGGCGGCGACTTCTATCACAATGGCGGCAAGCACTTCAGCTCGCAGAACGACCCCGAATGGCAGACACTGAAAGCCTGGGTGCTTGGACAGACCACCGCATCGAAATAGCAGCGGCAAGGAGTTGAAGAAGATGACGATTACACAGGCGCTTCGTCGGTCTCTCGCGGTGTTGGCCGCGATCGTTCTCTGCACGATCTCCCTGACCGCGCAGAACAACAAGGTCCGGATCATTCAAACCAACAGCGCGGGGGACAACGTCCACATCATCGATCCCGCTACGAACAAGGTGGTCGGAGTGATCTCGGGGATCGAGGTCAACCATGGAGCTGGGGCCGCCCCGGACGGCAGCCGCATCTACATCAGCGACGAGGCGGAAAGCACGCTCGACGTCGTCGACGCAAAAACGCTGAAGGTCATGAAGAAAATTCCGTTGAGCGGCCATCCGAACAACATGGCTGTCGGACGTGACGGGCGGCGAGTGTATGTCGGAATCGCCCAGGCGCCGGGTGGAGTAGACGTGATTGACACCGCGTCGATGAAGAACGTCAAGACCATCCCGACAAAGGGCGCCATCCACAATGCGTACGTCACGCCGGACGGCAAGTACGTCGTGGCCGGCTCGATCGCCGGGAAATCCGTGAACGTGATTGACGCGCAGAGCGAACAGCCCGCATGGACGCTCGACATGGATCTTGGCGTCCGGCCGATGACGTTCTCGTGGAATCCGGACGGCTCGACCAAGTGGATCTTCGTTCAGATGAGCGGGCTCAATGGATTCGCGGTGGTGGATTTCGCTACGCACAAGGAAATCAAGCGCATCAACAATCCCGATCTGCCCCCCGGGAAGGCAACGGTCCCGGAAGGATCCGATCCATCTCACGGCATGGCCGTTACTTCGGATGGAAAGACGCTCGTGGTCTGCAGCCGGTTGAACAATTACCTCTATTCGTACTCGCTTCCTGACTTGAAGGTACTGGGAGGCGCCGAGCTGAGTGGGAAGGGTGCCGGCTGGGTGACGCTGACGCCCGACGGCAAGACCGCCTACGTGGCCAACCCGGTGACGAACGACGTCTCGGTCGTCGATGTGAAGTCGATGAAAGAAGTCACTCGCATCCCGGTTGGATACGTACCGAAGAGAAATAGCACCGCGCTGCTTCAGTAGGCTGCTGTGCTCCCGTCGCGCCTGCTCGTCGCGGCGGTCTGTCTGGCGCTGGTGCCGGCCTGTTCCTCCCGTTCGGAGGAACAGGCGCGGCCAACCGGCGTAACGGTGTTCGAGGGCGCGCGACTCATCACCGGCGACGGCAGCCCACCCATCGAGGACTCCGCATTCATCGTCGAGAACAACCAGTTCAGGCAGGTCGGCCGCCGTGGTGAGGTGCAGGTGCCCGCCGGCGCGGCGCGCATCGATCTGACCGGCAAGACGGTCATGCCGACGATGGTCGATCTCCATGGCCACATCGGGTTCCAGAACGTCGCTGAAGGAACCATGTCGAAGGAGACCTTCACCCGCGACAATCTGATCGATCACCTAGAGCTTCTCGCGTACGACGGGATTGGCGCAGTCGTCGGTGTCGGCGACCTGGTCAGCCGTTCAGATCTGCGCGGCGGCCGGACGAACTGGGGCGATGTGCCGTTGCGGGTGCGGGAAGAGATCGTCCCCGGCGCAGCGCTGTTTCGGACGGCGGGTCCGGGGATCGCCTGGCCAGGATCCGGTGCGCAGGGCCACCCGTCCAGAATGGACGTGTCGTATCCGGTCTCGACGGTCGAAGAGGCTCGAGCGGCCGTTCGCGACTATGTCTCCATGAAGCCGGCGTTCATCAAGATCTGGGTGGACGACCGAGGCGGAACCAAGAAGACGCTGACGCCACCTCTCTATCGGGCGATTCTTGACGAGGCGCATAAGTCCAACGTTCCTGTGGGCGTCCACAACGTCACGTTGGCGAATGCCAAGGAGTTGATGCGAGCGGGCGTCGAGGGCTGGCTTCACGTGCCGGTCCGCGGCGGCGAGGCGGCGGACGACGAATTGATCGCGATCGTCAAGGACCGGATTGCCCGGAACGATCGGCCGAACATCTGGATGACGCCGTCCCTCATAACGACCTGGATGGATACGCAGGGCGGCGCACGCCCGGCGTGGCTCGATGACCCGCTGTTGCGAGCGACCTATCCTCCTCGCGAGATCGAGCAGCACTGGGGCGACCCGCTGAAGAAGATGACGCCGGAGGAGGTCGCGCGCGCCCGCCGGAATTTCGAGGCAGACGGCCGTAATGCGATGAAGCTCCGAGCGGCAGGGATGCGGATCGTCAACGGCACCGACACCGGGCAGACCCGGTTCTGGATCGGCTATTTCAACCACATGAACCTGGAAAGCCTGGTTGCGATGGGCATGACGCCCTCGGAGGCGATCGCCGCGGCGACGCGCGATTCGGCTGCAGTGGCACAGCTCAATACCGGCGAAGTGGCGGCGGGTAAGAGCGCCGATTTCAGCGTGCTCGATGCGAATCCCATCGACAGCATCTCCAACACACGGAAAATCAACAAAGTCTATCTCCGCGGACAGGAAGTCGACCGCGCGGCGTTGAAGGCGAAGTGGCAGGCGCGGTGGAAAGCTCCGCAAACGCAATAGCCGAAGAGGTCCGAGAACCCATCATGCGTCCAATAGCAGTGATTTTCGTAGCGCTGGTCCTGTTCATGCCGAGGCCCGTCTTCGCACAGGAATGGACCGAGTTTGCCAGTCGCGAAGATGGGTTCAAAGTGGATTTTCCGGGTCCACCGAAGGTGCAGGACACCACGTTCACCTCGGAATACCGCTACACCTTGCCGGCGCGAGTCTACAGCGTGGAGCGGGGCAAGGAGCGCTACTCGATGACGGTCGTCGATTACAACGGGATCGAAGCCATGGGCAAGGAGCGGGTCAAAACCTGCCCTCCGGGCGCGGAGCCCTGCCACGGATCAATGAACACAGGTGAGGGCTATTGGAAGATGGACCGGGGTGGTGCGATCGTCTACGCCGCATGGACGTTCCTGCAGCGGGACGTCAAGCTGACGCATTTGATGTGGAATTTCATGGACCTCGTTGAAGCGCAGCAGCTTCAGCTCACCAGCAACGTTGACAAGTCCCGCACCTTCGTCCACATCTCCATGCACATGCACAAGCTCTACATCCTGGAGGCAACCGTGCCTGCCGGCTACCCGGAGCCAGGGTTGTTTCAGCAGTCCATGGGATACGTCGACAAAGACGGAAACGGGATTCGCTATCAGTACGTGTACAACGACCGATTTCCACCACCACCTCTAACCGGCCGTGGCGGTGGCGCCGGGGCTCGCGGAGCTGGAGCCGGAGCAAGAGGCGGAGGCACTCCTTAGGCGATCAGTGCTTTCCAATCCAGAATCGCGGTCCCGAGCCTGCGCGGGCGGCACGATCCCCCGGGTTGGCAAACTGGCACTGCTGCAACGACAGACATCCGCATCCAATACACTCCGTCAGCCCCGCCTTCAACCGCTGGAGCTCGGCGATCTGTTCCTCGACGCGCCTCGTCCACTGGCCTGACAGCTTCGCCCAATCCGATCGTTCCGGCACCCGGTTCATCGGCAACTTCGCCAGCTCCGCGCCGATTTCCACCAGGGACAGGCCGATCCTCTGGGCAAAGACGATGAACGCGATGCGCCGAAGAACCGCGCGCGGGTAGCGGCGGTGACCGGTACCGGTCCGCTCCGAGGCAATCAGCCCGCGGTCCTCATAAAAGCGAAGCGCTGAAGACGCCACGCCACTGCGCCGCGATACCTCGGTGATCGTCAGAAGGTCAGCCATGGTCGTTGACGAACAAATCTCTTGACTTAAAGTTAACTTTAACTTGTAGCCTTGGGTATGTCAATCATGGCATCAACAAGGAGAGCCACATGAGCCAGGACATGGACGGCCTGCGCGTCGCGATCACTGGAGGAACGTCGGGACTCGGCCTCGCGCTCGTCCGCGAGTTGCTCGACCGCGGAGCGCACGTCGCCTTCGTGGCACGAAACAGGGAGGGCGTGGAACGTGTCGCTCGCGATCGACCCGACGCCCACGGCATTGTCGGAGACGTCTCTCAGAAGGAGGACATCTATCCAATCGCGATACAGGTGCTCGGCGCGTTGGGCGGTGTCGACGTGCTCGTCAACAATGCATCGTCACTCGGGCCGGTTCCACTCGTCCCACTCGCCGATACCGAATGCGAGGATCTCGAACTGGCGCTCGCGACCAATGTCCTCGGTCCGTTCCGCCTGACGAAAGCCCTGTTGGGAACCCTTGCCGGGTCGGCGCGCGAAGGACGTCACGCGCTGGTGGTGAATGTGTCGACCGACGCCGCCGTGAATGCGTATCCGAACTGGGGCGCGTACGGCGCCAGCAAGGCCGCGCTCCATCATCTCAGTCGTATATGGGACGAGGAGCTCGCACCGGAAGGCATCCGGGTCGTATCCATCGACCCTGGCGACATGGATACGCCGATGCACGCTCTTGCCGTCCCCGATGCGGACCGCTCAACGCTGAAACGCCCCGACGTGGCTGCGCGGGAGGTCGCCGATCTGATCGCAGCGGTCCAATCCGTTACCGCGGGTCATGTCGCAGCGGATCAACAGGTGCTTCAATGATCGGCGCCAGCGTTCCGATACAACGCTCCCCGGATGCGAGGCTGCTCGTCGTCGATGATTACGGCGACGTGACGCATCATGCGCGGGCGGACTTTCCGAATCTTGTGCGCGAGGGCGACACCGTGGTTGCGAACGACGCGGCGACGCTGCCGGCGAGTCTGTTCGGCGTTCATCTGCCGACAGGAAACCCCATCGAACTGCGGCTCGCGGCGCGAGATTCGCTGTCGCCCGAACGCGTGACATGCTTTACGGCTGTCGTGTTCGGTTCCGGTGACTTTCGGACGCCGACTGAACACCGGCCGCACCCGCCCGTCCTGCATGCCGGCGACGCACTGCAGCTTGGACCGCTGCGCGCCGTCGTGTTGCGTGTGATCAAGCACCAGCGTCTGGTAGACGTGCGCTTTCAAAACCCGGTAGGTGAGATCTGGGAAGGGCTTTCGCGCTACGGCCGCCCCATCCAGTACGCCCATCTCCCAGAGCCGATTGCGATCTGGGATACATGGACGCGGATCGCGAGTCAGCCGGTCGCGTTCGAGTCGCCTTCGGCAGGCTTCATCCTTGACTGGACGGTCATCCGATTACTCCGTTCGCGCGGAGCACGATTTGCGACCGTCACCCACGCCGCGGGCATTTCATCGACCGGCGACCTCGAACTCGACCAGTTGCTACCTTTCGATGAGCCGTACAACATTCCGCCGCACACGGCGACGCTGATTGCCGCGTCGCGGCGTCGTGGCGGACGCGTGATTGCGATCGGGACAACTGTCGTAAGGGCCCTGGAGCATGCGGCGGACCGTGACGGCACGGTCCGATCGGGAGAGGGGATCGCCACGCAACGCATCGGTTCGCTCACGGCGCTGCGTGTCGTGGATGCCATCGTGTCCGGAATACACGAACGAGGCACCAGCCACTACGAGTTGTTGCGCGCGTTTCAGGACGACGACACTCTTTTTCGGATGAACAGTGAGGCTGAAGCGCGCGGGTACAAAACGCACGAATTCGGCGATTCGGCGTTTATTCTGCATAGCGGCCGTTCCGCCCGCAGTCGTGTCAGCCTCGCAGCGGCGAACGCGGAGCCGCGCGTCATAGCTGATCTACTGCCCGCGTAAGCGCCGGGGAGCGATTACTTCTTGCGCCCGTAGTTGTCCTTGGCCGCGTTCTCCATCAGCGAAGCAGTCTCAGTGTTCTCGCAAATGGTTCCCATGATGGCGTCGAACGGCGCGAGCTTCAAGGTCGATTTCCTCGCTTTCCAAGGTCCGGTGAGCACCTTGGGATCTTCGAGGCTCACTTCCACTTCGAGCGTCTCCGCGTCGACGCGACGATAGCGCTCGATCATGTGCAACGCATCAGAGTGAAAGCTCACATCGCCATGGTGATGGACCCAGTTCTTGTCGTTGAAGTTCGTGGTGTCGACGACCAGTGTCTCCCCTTCCCAGCGGCCCACCGAGTCGCCCAGGTACGACGGCAACACATCGTCACGATGTGGCCGTCCATCGGTCGGGACGATGCGGAAGCCGTGAAATGTCTCGATCAGCAGAATCACGAACTTGGGGGTCTGAACAATTTGACCGACCAGGCCGTTGCCAGCCAAGGGGGGTGGGCCCATCAGACTCGGGATGCAATGCAGAGCAGGGTCATCCTTGTCGCTGAGGGTCTTGGCCTTCGCCATGGCCCACGGCTGGTAAAGACTTCCAAACGAATCACGCCCGACGATTGACGTGCCCTCGTCTCTACCGGGAGCGTATTGGGTGGTTGAAGTCTGTGGGTTGAGATCGCGCCCAGGCCACCACACTCCAGAGAGGTCTGGATGCCCATCGGTCGTGCGTGGCGCAGGCCCCGCGGGCGCCGCGTTCGCCGCGCCGGCATTTGCAGACTGGGCCGACACGGGTCCGGGTGCGAGGAAAGCAAGAAACACGATCGCAATCACGGCTCCGCTAGTCAGCCACGAAGTCATCACAGCGCGCTTCATGTTAAACATCTCCTTGTGGAAACAGCCGAAGCTTTGCGGAGGCCGTCTCGTAGCCAGCCTTCGTACCCTCAGTTTGGCTCGTTGCCCTTGGGCCCAACAATAAAGGACCGTCCGTCCGCGAGGACGATCTCTCGCGCCGCGCCGATGTTTACCGAGGTATCCCTCGCGTGGCAGCCCTTCACAGTGACCTGATCCCCCACTTTGAAGGTGCCTGGCTTGACACCGCTCCGGACGAGCGAGGTAGGAGTCGCGCCTTCAAACCCCCAACGCACCACCTTGCCGGTTGCATCTGTCACATCGATGTAAAACCACGAGTGCGGATTTGCCAACTTGATCTCGGCGATGACGCCCTGCACCGTTACCGGACTATCTGCATCGAAAACCGCGGGAAATGAGTGATGTGCCCGGGCGGGTATGGCTGTCACGGACATGCTCAAGCCCACGGCAACGGCAACTCCCACCACCTTGCCTACCATCGTGACACCTCCATCAGCGAATCCTGCTCGCCGCGGTTCGAGAAGTCAAGGTAGGATCATCCGCAACCGCGGAACGGGCTGTCGAATCCGATTGCGAGTGAAGAGGTCACACCATGCGTATTGCAGTTGCGGTCTCGGCGCTGGGTTTAAGCCTCGTCGCGCTCTCCGGAGCCCATGAGGCGCTGCACGCCCGCCAGGGTGCTCCGGCGGCCGGAGCGACCACGGCAGCTGCAGTGCCAGGGGGCGGTTCGGTAACCACTGGCATGGCCACGACTCGCAGGCCCGTCGCGGGCGTGCCCACGGCCTGCCCCCAGCCGGTCAACGTTCAGCCGGGGGTGTTTCCCGTGACCGTCGGGACGATTGCCTCCTCGGATGGGCGTCAGTGGACCGTCCCCGCGCCCGTCAACGAGGGGCCGATCGCCGTTGACGTCTTCAACAACTGCACCGGGACGGGCGACATTCCGGACTATGCGTCACAGCTGAAGACCGTCGTCATCGATGAGGACGGCGTCGAGATCACCGGGTTCATCCACGCCGACAACTACTTCGAGCTCTACGTCAACGGCCGTTTCGTCGCGCGCGATTCGCTCCCGATGACGCCGTTCAACACCAGCGTCGTCCGCTTCAAGGCGAAGTATCCGATGACGTACGCGATCATGGGCGTCGACTGGGAGACTCACCTCGGAGTGGGCCTGGAGTACGAAGCCGTCAACGTCGGTGACGCGGGCCTGATGGCCTACTTCAGCGACGGGAATGGCACCCATCCGGATTGGCGGGCCGAAACGTTTTATGTCGCTCCGCTGGACGACCCGAGCTGTGTCCGTGTCACCGCAACCGGCCGCGATTCGACCTTCTGCCTGCAGGGAGTGCGCGCCACGTGCGCGCAGAAGGGGCCGAACGCCTGCCTGGCGCTCCACTACCCGATTCCACCAGACTGGACGGCGGCGCGGTTCAACGATGCGCGGTGGCCGGCCGCGATCGTCTGGCCGGCTTCCGCCGTGACGAACCAGCGGGCGTACACCGACTACACGAAATTGTTTGGCGACGCCGAATTCATCTGGACCCGGAACCTGCGGCTCGACAATCTCATGCTGGCGCGATACACGGCGAGAGGCCCGCGCAAACGATGACGGCACACGGGCGCGAGCGCGCGTGAGTGTGGCGCCAAGGGCCTCCTAGAGTGAATCAGAACACGACGCGGAATCCCAACTGCACCATGCGCGGCTGGTACGTGAGACCAATGTTCTGAATTGGCTGCCCATAACTCGCATTGCTTTCCGCGAGCGTGTAAGAGCCGTAGTTCGCATGGTTGAACAGGTTGTACACCTCCAGGATGCCGTCGATGCCCCTGCGGCCGCCGAGCCCGAAGCGCCGCTGAATCCGCGCATCCACTTTATGGATCGGCAAACCGACGAAGGTGTTACGCGGCACGATGCTGCCATCGGGACGCAGGCGAGTCCGATCGCCGCCGCCGTAGGTGGTCGCGAAGCGTTGGCCCGAGCCGTAAAAATACAGCCCGCTCAACTGGAACCCGTACCCGGCGTCCCAGATACCGTTGAACACGGCTCGGTGGCGCTGGTCTGTCGTTGCCCGCCCATACTCTTGCCCAAGGTCCTGTGCCAGTGTGAGAGACGGAGCTGGCGACGTGTTCCCATCGTTGTAGATCGAGAGCGTGTACGTGCCTGAGGCCTGCCACCGTTGACTCAAGCGCTTCGTGAACGCCGTTTCCAGGGCGTGAAAATTGGACCACCCCTGCGATTGGTACGCGTTGACAACGCCCCAGTCGGCATACACCGCACGCGTGGCATCCGTGGAGACATAGTTCACGCCAGTAGCGGGGTTGTAGGTCAGATTGATGTTCCGCTGGAAGAGCTCGTGTCGGCTGTTGTTCACGACATAGTCCGCCTGAAGGGCCATCGTCGAGCCGAACTGTCGTTGCAACCCGATCGACGACTGATAGCTGTAGGGAACCTCCAGATCCGGAGTCGCAATCTGCGAGACGCTTTTCCGGAGACCTGGAATCCTCAAGGCCTCCTCGTAGGTCGGCTGCGGCCTGCCGTTCCACGGATTACCTGCAAAGTCGGCGCGACCATCATTCGCCACCTGCGCATTGATTTCTCCGCCGCCATACCGTTCCGTCCAGGATGAGACCTGGTCGGAAACATCCGCGAAGTACTTTCCCGTTCCGCCGCGAATCACCGTGCGGTCGTTCAGCGTGTAGGCGAAACCAACCCGCGGGCCGAATCTGTTTTTCTGAATGGGACGTCCAGCGGGTACCCACGGAAGGATCGCCACCCGCTCGGCAAACTGCCCTTTGCTGATGTCGTAGCGCAGCCCCAGGTTGAGCGTGAGGCGAGACGTCATCGTCCAGTCGTCCTGCACCCACCCTGCGGCTATTTCCTTGGGAGTCCTTTGCTTGAACCCGGCTGCGGAGATGCCCACCGAGTACGTCCTGAAGAGAGGGGACAGCGGCGCCAGGTTCCAGGTCGACACATCCAGAACGTTCGGGAACAGCGACTCGAAATTGGCCGGAGGCCTGTTGCTGCCACCGTCATAGGTCCCCATGCAATTGGTGCATTGAAAATACGGTCCCCACTGGTGGAGCCATTCACCACCAAGGCGCGTGCTATGGCGTCCGCCAAAGTTGAAATAGGTCCTGTAGTCATCACGGAACGAGTACTGAACCTGGCCGTTGCGCTGCGGCGCATTTGTGTGCGACTGCCCGACCGCAAAGCCGCTGAACGTCATTCGTGGCGCGCCTCTCCCGACGGCCCATGAGGGGAAGGATCCATTGGCGGGATGATTCGCAAAGAGCGCGGTGGGAAGCGCCTGGAAGAAGAAATCGTCATAGCCCACCTTGATCTCGTTGACGGCCCTGCTGCCGAGCACCTGCGTCAGCGCACCATAGACTTCGTTGCTGGGCCGTGCTGTTGACTCAGTAGATGATGGCGCCTGTGAGGAGCCGCCCGTGTAACGCGGATCGTACGGGTTAAAGAGCCGCGACACATTGCCGCGTACCATGAGCCGGACCTGCGGCGAGAACTGAAAATCCACGCGCCCGCCAGCCTTCGGGTCCGTACGCGTTCCGGTGAGGTCCTGGTTGAAGCTCCTGTACGCCGTTGTGTAAGTCTGCGTGGACGGCTCGCGCTCGTATTCGTAGCTGGCGAAAAAGTGAATTCTGTCCTTCCGGATCGGGCCGCCGAAGGTCGTACTGAACTGCTGATTCGAGTAGGGGAGCACGCGTTTGACAATAAAGTCGCTGGCATTCCAACGATCGCTCCGAAAGTAGCCCGCGGTGCTGCCCGTGAAGGTATTGGTTCCCGATTTCGTGACCGCGTTGACCTGCACGCCCGCCGAACGCCCCTGGCTGGCGTCGAACCGGTTAGCGACGAACTCGAACTCCGCAATGGAGTC
>DAIRVG010000035.1:0-31342 GCA_036802945.1 Vicinamibacterales bacterium | reverse complement strand
GATGGGGACAACTGGAGATTCACCACCGCCTGCTGTCCGACCAGCAGCTCCACTCCGCTTCGCGTGATCACCGCGAATCCTTGAAGTTGCGCGGTGATGCGATAGGCGCCGGTCCGCAGGGGAATCTGGAACACCCCGCGCTCGTCAGTCACCCCCTCAAACGTGTTCCCCGATGCCTCGTGGACCGCCGTCACCGTGACCCCGGGCAGCACCCCGCCCGTGGTATCGGTCACGGTCCCACTGAGTGTCGCTTCTTGTGCGGAGGCGAAAACGGGTAGCGCCAGGATCCCAATGACTCCGAGTAGCCGTCGACGAATAGCGACGCTCATTGCCCCTCCTCGTATCGAGTTCAATATGGCGGCGGCGGAATGGGTGGATCTTTTCTTCGTCTATCCGCGGGCCAGCGTCGCTTTCACACGCTCGGGTGTGAAGGGCGCGGTCCGCAGCCTGACTCCGGTCGCATCGAATACCGCGTTGGCGACTGCCGCTGCAACGGGTGCAGTCGCGGCTTCCCCCGCCCCAAGCAGCGGCTGGTCGGGTCGGTTGATCAGGATCACGTCAATCGCGGGCACTTCGGGGAACTTCAGAATCGGATAGCTTGCCCAGTCGATGCTCGTCACGTGCGAGCGGTCGAACGTGACTTCTTCGTGCAGCGTCCGGCTCAGCGTCTGCGCGATGCACCCTTCAACCTGATTGCGCAGCCCGTCCGGATTGACGATGAGCCCGCAATCGTGTGCGCAGGTGACGCGCCGCACCTGGATGATCCCGCTCGCGGGATCGACCGCCACCTCCATCGCCATCGCGACGTAGTTCTCGGCCTGCTTGTAGCGCATGTACGCGATGCCACGGCCGACGAGGAGGTTGCCCTGCCTCGCGCGGGGATTGGGTGAGGTGCGCGGCTCCCAGCGGAATGCGGAGGCCGTCCGGCCAATGGCCTCGAGCGCGCGCGGATCGGTCAGGCGCTTCATGCGGAATTCGACCGGGTCCACGCCGGCGGCCGCCGCGAGCTCGTCTGTGAACGCTTCAACCGCGAACACGTTCGCAATCTTGCCAGGCGCGCGGAGATTCGACAGCTGCAGCGGCGTCTCTTTGATCATGTGCGCGACGACGCGGACGTGGTCTGTGTCGTAGGGAGGATCGCCGTTCTGCGTGATCGCGCCGGATCCTGTGCCGTGCTCCTGAGAGATCCGCGCGGCGTCGGCGGCGACGAGCGCGCGCGCGCCCGGTGCGGCGTTCGGCACCCACATCTCTGTCTCCCACGCGACGATCCGCCCGGCCGCATCGAGCCCGGCACGGACATCAAGCAGCTGCTGCGGTCCTTTCGGATCCCAGCCATGTTCGTCGTGGCGCATCCACTGCACACGAACGGGCTGGCCGACGGTCTTCGACAGGAGGAGCGCGTCGGCCGCGACGTGGTCGCCGCCGTTCGTGCCGTACGATCCCGAGCCATCGAGAAAGATGACGCGCATCTTCTCCGGCGGAAGGCCGAACACTTTCGCCAGGTTGGTCCGAAGACCGTGGATTCCTTGCGACGCGCACCAGACGGTCGTGTTTCCATCGGCGCGCACATCGGCAACGGCGCACGACGGTCCGAGCGACGCGTGGCTCTGGAACGGCCAGAAGTAGGTCGCGGACAGCGTCTTCGCCGCACCTCGCATGGCCGCCGGCGCATCGCCGCGATTGACGATGGATTGATCCCGCTCGAGCGCGGCCGTGCGCGAATAGCGGTCGAGCCCCTGATGCCCCGGCAGCCCTTCCCAGTTGGTCCACGTTGCCTTGAGCGCGGCGGCTGCGCGCACCGCCGCCCACTCGTCCTTCGCGACAACCGCGAGGAAGCTCTCGATCCGGACGACGCGCGTGTCGGGGATTCCGCGAAGAGACGATTCATCCACGGAAACGAGAGTCGCGCCGATCGCGGGTGGACGGATGATGCGGCCGTGCAGCATGCCGGGCAGCGTAAAGTCCTGGACGTACACGTGACGTCCCGTGCACTTGTCCGGCACGTCGGGTCTCAGCAGCGGCTTGCCGATAGACGTGTGGCGTGCCGCCGGTGTCAGCGGCGCCTTGGCGTCGACCTTGAGCGCGAATCGCCGATCGCCAATCAGCGTACCGATGCCGACGCCGGCGCCGCCCGTCAGCGGCCGCACCTCGCCGTCGGTGATCGTCAATCCGGCAGCCGGACGATTGAGCTGCGCTGCGCCGAGCTCCAGCAACGCGCGCCGTGCGGTCGCGGCCGCCGCCCGGATCTCTGTACCGCCACGCGTGAGGCCCGTGCTCCCGCCCGTGCCGCCCTGATCGGGGCATAGGCTGGTGTCGCCCTCGACGACTGAGACACGCGTCGGCGCGACGCCGAGCTCCTCGGCGGCCATCTGCGCCAGCGCGATCCTCAGGCCGGTTCCGACATCGACCTTGCTTGTGTAAAGCGTGACGGAACCGTCGGCGTGAATCGCGAGCAGACCGTCGACTTCACCTGGATCGAGTGGTCTGGCGGCATTGCCGGAGGATGCAGGCGTCTGGGCCGCACCCCGTCCCTCGGATCGCCGCGGCCCGACGGCAAACGCAAAGCTCACGACGAGGGCGCCGCCCGCCTTCAGCAGATCGCGCCGCGAGATCGAAGCAGGTGCGTGTGTGAGCATGATTACACCTGTTGTGAGGCGCGCATAACTGCGCTGAGGATGCGTGTGTGCGTCCCGCACCGACAGAGGTTGCCCGCCAATCCCTGCTTGATCTGTTCGAGCGTCGGTTTCGGCGTCCGTTCCAGCAGTGCCTTGGCGGCCATGATCATGCCGTTGGTGCAGTAGCCGCACTGAGCCGCCTGCTCGGCGATGAAAGCGGCCTGCACGCGATCCGGTTTTTCAGGTGTGCCGAGCCCCTCGAGCGTGGTGATCTCGCGTCCTGCCGCGGCACTCACACGCAGCGTGCAGGAGCGCGTAGCCGTTTTGTCGACCAGGACCGTGCACGCTCCGCATTGTCCGAGACCACACCCGAACTTGGGGCCGTGCAGCGCCAGCGGGCCGCGAAGCGCGTAGAGGAGTGGCTGCGCCGGATCCCAGCTTTCGACTGAGACTGGGCGCCCATTAAGCCTGAACGTGTACTGGGGCATCTGGACCTCCCCTTTCAAATCGCCCGTATCGGCGAACGGCGACGGCGCGTGATACTGGCGCCGATTCTACCCTCACCTCAGCGAACAACTGGAGCGGAATCGCGTTCGCAAACGTGTCGTTTGAGTCCTGGAGAATCGTGCCGCGTCCATCGACGGAGAAGTTAGCGAGGCCTCAGAACGTCTTCAGGAACTCGATCAGCGCACGCTTGTCCTGATCCGGGAGCATGGTTCCAAACAGATGTCCCCGATTGACGATGAAGTCAGGGCATTTGCTCAAGGCGAGCAAGGGGTCCACAAGATCCTTGAACGTGTCACGGGCCTGCGCGTCCGTGGCGTTTCTCGGCAGCGCCGCCAGATCACCGGCCACCTTCGCCGCCAGCGCGGCAACCCTCGCCTGATACTTGAGTCGCGCAGCTGGATCCGTGTCTTCCGAGAGAATTCTCAGGTTGGCGAGCAGATTGATGGGCGTTCCCGCTGGTATGGGCCCCACCTCGATACCCCCATCGTCGGCGAATATCTTCGGCAGCAGCACAGACGAGGGCAGCTTCCGCAGAAAGTCAGGCAGGTAACCGCCGGCGACCCGCAGGTAGGTCGTCTCCGTTGTACGATCGATCCGTCCTGGAATCTTGTCGCCGAGCAGGCTGTCCTTCTCGCGCTTCTCGGGCCACAGCATCTGTTCGATCGAACCCTGGAACGATCGCAGCCGTCCCTCGACCGACGGCGAAGACTCGAAGGGACCGACGCTGTTGTTCAAAAGGAAGGGCGCCGTCGACCAGACGCTGGCCAGCGACGGAGGCCGCGTATAGCCGCGTCCACCGGCCGGCATCTCGTAGGTCTGCGGCGCACCGGTGTATGGGTGATACCACGTGATGCTGCCGACCGACGGCAGGTCTTTGTACGTCTGCGACGAAAAATTGTCCCAGATGTTGTCCTTGATCGCGTTGGTCGCCAGCGGACTGCACGCATTCGTCTGGAGCAGCGTCACCGGCACCCGAAACTCGGCCGAGAGATAGTTGTCGTCGAGGAAATCCTTTGCCAGGACGATCTCCCGCATCTTGTCCTTGAACGCCTGCGTCTGCGTCCATTCCCAATAGGTGTTCCAGCACTGGAGATAGTCCTTGCCGGCGCATCCGCCGGGATCGAGGCCGGGCACCGGCGGCGGGACGGTCTTGCTGGAATGGCAGCGCGCACAGTTCTCCGCGAAGGCGATCTTGCCGCGCGTCAGTTCCTGCTCGTTCGTCGAGAGGGCCCTGTCGCCGCCCGGCGCGTCCGCGAGCTTGTGCGAGGCGGTCGCTTTCAGGAAGAAGCGCGCGACGTCCAGCGTTTGTGCTTCGGTCGCCTTGAAGTAGGCGGAGTTCTTCCGCGCATCGGCGACGCGGATCGGCGAGACGGGTTTGCCACCGACGAGCGCGTTGAAATGGAGCAGCCACTCTTCGCTGAACGTCCCGATATTGATATAAACGCGGTTGAGCGCGCCGAGCGCACCCACCGAGTCGGCGCCGTCCTTGAGCACGTGGGGTGTCCAGACGGTACTCGGCGCCTCGAAGAACTGCGTGAGCGGTCCCTCTTTCGCGTAGTCGTTGAACTGGTGGTTGTCGAGGCCGCCGCCGCTCAGCGTCTCCTTGCCCCAGCGCCTTGCCTGCATGAGCCGCGGCAACAGCAGGTACACGGCATTCATCGTCCGCGGGTTGTTGATGTTGTCGGTCGAGATGAAGGACGTATCGAGCGAACCCGGGCGCGATGTGTGGAAGAGTTGAAACACGAAACTCGTCGGATCGTTCTGCCAGTCCATGATCCGGTCAATCCACAAGTATTGCGCGCCGACATTCGAGCTGAGGTTTTCCCACGTCGGGTGGGCCGGGTCCGCGGGTGGCTTCGAGGGGTTGGGGCCGACATGGCAGAACCCGCACGTCATGCCGACGCGGTAAGGCTTAATCAACGTGTCCGAGTTGTAGTAGCTCGGATCGTTGTAGTAGCGCTCCGGGTCCCAGTTTCGTTCGGCCTGTGCATCGAAGGCGGGGTTAGGAAAGAGCCTGAGACCGACGACACCGGTGCCGTATCCATAGTACGACCCGCGCGGCATCGTCGTGCCGCGCGCGCCAACGCTCACGCCCGGATACTTCTGCTCGTTCTCGAAGGGATCAGGAGGGCAGTTCGCGGACCGCGTATCCAGCCAGAGGCCGTGCCTCTTCGGATCGGGTCCCGTGGCCTTGTCGTAGCACGGCTCATTGATCAGGCCGAGATACTCCCATCGGTTGTCTCGATTATTTTTCACCGACGGATGCGACGAGAGCGTCTTCAGGAAATCGACCGCTCCGTAGCCGGTGACGCTGAGCCCGTCCCAGAAGCGATCGTTTCCGCCGCTCCAGACAATCCAGGTGTTCCGTCCCTTGACCTCGTCGGGCGTCAGCGGGACGCCGCCGTCCATGTCGCGAAAATAGTCTTCATCGGCGGCAGGAAACGTCGCCGCGTCCCGCCCGGTCCCGAGAGCCTCGTCGAGGACCTCGCCGGCGATCCCTTGCGGCGCCCTGTTCCTGACCCAGACAAAGAAGGCGACACCAGCTGCAGCCACAACCAGGAGCAGGACTACACCAATCGCGCGCCAGCGAGTGCTCGTCATCCCTGTCGCCCTCCGCTCTGATTCGCGTCTATTGGAACTGAAGCGCGAAGTCGATCAACCGCTTCTTGCCCCCGTACACCTTCCCGAGGTACGTCCCCGGCTCGATCAGCCGAATCTCGTCGCGGATCCACTGGGCCACCAGCGAGGTCTTCGAGTAATCGAGAATGATGCATTCCTTCTGGTCGAGCCAGCTTGGCCCTTTGTAGACCTCGGCGACGATCGCGTTCAGGCCGAGCACCGAGATCCGGTTCCGCAGCACGCCGTGCTTCGAGTCGAAATTCTTCCCTTGCCAGGCGAAGAGATTCACTGCGGCGGCGATCTCGGGCGTGAAGACGGTCCCGGGTGCAATGATCGCCGTGCCGGTGGCCGGGCCGTCCGGAATCGGCCCCGCCTCGCTCCTGGTGAAGAGGTCGTCGAGCTGCCCTTGAGTCATCTGAAACAGCGTATGGACGTCCATGGGCACGGAGGACTCCTTGCGAATTCAGTCGCAGATCAGTCTGCGGAAAGGTAACTGTACATGTGGCGCGGGACGGACTGTCAACGGGTTTCTCGGACGTCATTCCGATAGCCCTTTGTCCTGATGCGCCTCTCCCGTTGCGCCGGAGCATTCGTCAGATGGTTCTACCTCTATAACGAGGAAAGCGCGAGAAACGAACTTCTTATGCTCCAGTGAAGTACCTCAGAGCCCGCAGACTCGGCAGGAAAAAATAGGCGCCGCCGCGCACGGTCACGAACTGCGGCAGTCCCGACACACGCCGCCGCACGCTCCCATCCTCGGGAATGAGGAAGCTGTCGGTCACCGGGCAGCCAGGTATCGCCTCGCGATTGCCGAGCAGCGGATCGCTCTCTCCCGTCAGGCCGGAGAACTTCGTGCCCATCATCCAGGCACTCTGGAGAAATTCGAACTGGCGGGAAATGTTCGCGTTGAGGCAGATGAAATGCAGTCCTCGTTCCTCCTCGTTCGGTGGGGCCGGCTGGAGCGCGTCCCAGGGCGAGAGGCCGGGGCCGTACTCGCGGCCGCGCCTCAGAATGCGGTGAAAGCGAACGGACGACATCAAGTCGTCCCTGAACTCCTTCCGGCCAAGACCGAGGGCCGCGATGAGGCGCTTCAGGCCGGTCGGGCGACCGGGAAAGTCGGTATTCCTTGGATTGGCGCGTCGCACGTGCGCGCCGAACGGGCAGCCGACGCCCACGGAGTCCCGGTCGAACGTGAACTGATTCAGGCGGATCTGATCCGGCTGCGGCCCGACGCCCGGAATGGCCTGTTCCTGGATCGGCACCAGGGGATCGCCGGCCTTTGTGCGGCCGACGAGCGCCGCCGCAAGCGTGTCGGCCTCCTTCGGATCTCCACCGGCCTGCGCGCTGATGAATTGCCAGAAACGCCGCACGTCCTGACGTAACTGGCGCATCACGAGGTAGGTGCCGTTGCGGCCGAGGTCTTTCTTCTCCGGCGCATCTTCCGCGGCGAGCAGTCCGGCACTCGCGGCGCCGGCATCGAGCAGGGGTCGGTCGGTGTATTTGTCGTACTCGTTGCGATACCCGAGCAGGAACTCGCCGAGCGCCACGACATTGCTGTAGTCGATCACGTCCGTCGACACGTCGCGCTCTTGCGACCAGTCGATTTGTGGCTGACTGATCCCGTCAGCGAAGCCGAATGGTTCCACCCCGTCAAAATTCGCGGTTCCAAGGAAACCCAGGACGTCGAACGCTTCGCTCCACGCGTCTGCGGTGGTGCGTTGCACGAGGGCGTCGAGCTGACCGGGCTCAGCAAAGAACATCACCAGGAGATGCGGGACCCGGGTGGGACCGCCCCATTCCCATTGCGACGGCGCGTTGATTCCAACGTCCCCCAGTCGTCGCGAACGGTTGTCTTCGGTGATGCCCGCGAGAAACTCGGGAGAAAACTCCGCGAGCACCGAGCCGGAGATACCAAGCGCCTCGAGACCGGCAGCGGTGAACGCGACTTGCATCGCGGTAGAAGGGGGCGGGTCGAGCGTGATGGCGCTCGTAATCGGCGCCGATCGCAACCAGGCTCGAGCCCCTTCGACATGCCTCACGCGCACCAGCGCGTAGGAGCCCTCCGTCATCCGCTTGTAGCCGAAGCGAATGATGCCTTGCACGTCGCCGTAGTCGACGTCGTGGTCCGTCACAGGAGAGCCACCCACTTGCGGGCGTTGTCATCGCGCATCGAGGACGACTCCAGTCCCTGCCGGATGCGCACGTTTCTCTCCAGATCCAGGGCGGTCAAGCCAGGGTAGGCCTTGTACCAGACTTGCGTGGGCATCTGGTGGCGACGCAGGTACTCCTTGAATTTTCGCTCGTCACTACATCCGTTCAGAAGGAGCCAGTTCGTCCTGGGGTATCCGATGCCGTTGCTGAAGACGACGTTGAGCCCGAAGCCGACTTTGTTGATGAAGTCGTCCATGTAGCTCTCGAGACTGCCGTCGTAGTTACTGAGAAATATGATCCGCTGCCGGTTGTCGAGAAACACCCAGCGCGCGAAATGAATAGAGCGCACGCGGGCCAGCCCGCCGCGCTTGTACACATGCCGCGCGGCGTAATCGATGATCAACAGCACGAGGATCGCGATCCACAACCGCACAATGCCGGGTTTCAGACTTCCCATGGCGGTGAATTGATTCGTGACGTCGTGATCTTCCAGGAGTGCCAGCTCGGCGGAGTCTGCCGGTGCCGCGCGATGACACAGCTCGGGATCCGTCTTCTCCAATCGGCGGAGGCGAATGAGGCCGATGGCCGCGAGGACGATGAGCAGGGGCGACGTCAGCAGGAGGAACAACGGCACGCCAATGAGATTCAGGAGATTGCCAAGCCACCAGCCGGGCGGCGTTGGGCGCTCCGGTGATAGCGTGAGGCGCCCGGCGGCGACATCCGCCATGACCAGGCGCTGCAATGTCGCGTGAATCTCCTTGGGCGGAAGACTCTTCAGCGCCGCCGCATGGTTCTGGATGTGCTCTTCGAGGGCATCACGCAACGCCGCTTCTTCGCGAACCTGTTGCACGGTTCGCCCCCGCCAATTGACGTAGCCGGCCGCGGTCGGCACGGTGTGTGCCTTCATCCACGCGACGAGGTCAGTGCCTGAGGTGAAGCCTTCGCAGCATGAGAACAGCGCTCGCAAGCCGTCCGGGGCGCGGCTCGCCACTTCCGCCAGGAAGGCATCCGCATCCCCATCGACATCGCCGAGAAACGAGAAATAGCGCGGATAGGTGCGCGGAGGGATTCCATAGACGCGAACGTCATCGACCGTCCTGTCGTCCACGATGAGCAGCCGTGCGACATGGAGCGAGTCGAACCGCTGGAACGGTATCAGCGCGTTGTCAGGCTTCACCCGGCCCGGCGCGGTGTTCATCGACGCAAGCAGGCCACGGAGCTCGGCCTCGCGCGTCGGGTTCACCGCCGCCAGGACCATGAAACTCGACTGCGGCGTCATCCCGCGCTACTCGAAGACCTCGTCTCCCGTCGGCTCGTAGTGAGGCACGGCGTTCATCGTGTGCCGCAGTTTCGAGAGCTCGAAGTACATCCGCCGTCGAGCGCGGCTTTGATTGCCCAGCGGCCGATGTTCGGGAATGCAATGCCACGGGTTGTACGAGAGGCGTCTGGCGAACGCCATCTGTGCCGGGGAGTTGAACGTCTGCCGAGGCAGGCGCAGCGTCGCCACAGAGACCCGCGGCGAGAGCCTTTCCGGCCAGAGCACGCCGGCGTGTTCGAGCGGCATCAGATGCGGGTCGGTTTGCCGCTGCAGGCGAACATCGAACTCGACATCTCCTTCGGCGAGCGATGCGACCATCGCGTTCCGCAGATAGTCGTCGGGAGGGCGGAAGGGAAGCCGCGGTATCCGCGTCCGTTTCCTGGATTTCGGCCACACCGAGTACTGCATCGCCTGGCCTTCTCCCAGCAGATACGGCACGCAACTGAAGTAGGGCGCTTCAAGCGGACTGCTTTGCGTCTTGATCCACAGAGCCTGCATGAGGAGGTCGAGGATGTGCGAACGATGGAGGTTCAGAAAATAGAAAATCTGCGCGTTCTTCAGGCTCTCGACCTGCAACTGCGCGTTCGCCTTGACATCCGGCGTCACGAACGTCGGCGGTGACACGCCGAACATGTCCTGTGTGAACTTCTCTTCGTCCATCAACTTTGGGCCGGGCACGCCCATCAGCTTGATGCTGATGCTCATGAAACCCACATCCTCGATGTCGGGCGTCACATACGGGCCGGGCCCGGAAAAACGTACCCAGGCCTTGTACGTGCGCGGCTGCGCGTAGATGCCGTGCCGCAGCTCGGGAGGGAGACCATCGTGGACCACGAACTCCCCGCGCACAATGCCATGCGTCTTCGTGTTTCCTCCTCGCTCGAACCCGCCCGGCTTCCAGAGCAGACGCATCTGCTGGGTGAAGCTCGAGATGATCGAGTCGACATAGGCCTCTTCATCCGGGATCGGCTTTTCCTCGGCGATTCGCAATCCCTCGTTGGGGCGCCGGCTGTTGATCAAGGCCGTGATCAACCTTGCAACCGGATCGCGAAGAGTCGCCTCGAACGCAGGGCGCACAAATGGATCGAACCGGCTTTCCAGATGGACCAGGAAGGTCAATACGTCGTTCAGCCGGTCCAGGAACACCGAGCCGGTATTGGCTCTCGGCGCCGATCGACTCGTGTTTGAATCCACGGAGTTCAAGGTAGTTACCAAGTCAGCTTCAGACTGTCTTCAGGAACTCGATACGGGCGCACAGTCAGGGGGGTTAGATACTCTACCTACTGCCCGGGACTCACTGTCAACGGGTTTGTGCTCCACCGGAATTATTTCTCTGCAGCATCAGCCAGGATGACCTCGGCCGCCTTCTCCCCGATCATGTAGACCGCGCTCACAAGGAAGAAGCCGGGGATGCGGGGGAAGACGGAAGCGTCCACTACACGTAGGTTCCGCGTGTGGTGCACTCGAAAGTCGCTGCTCAATACCCCGCCCGCGTCCGGCGAGCCGATGGGACACGTGCCGCACGCATGGTGGCCCCAGGCGTTGCTGCGGACAAACTCCGCGAGCCCCTTGTCGTCGACGACCGCGTCGCCGGGCAAATCTTCCCGGGCAACCAATCCCCGCTCGCGCAGCTTGCGGGTCACGCGCCGCACGAATCGAATCCCCTCGACAACGGCGTTCAGGTCGGCGTCGTCACCATCGCTGAAGTAGTTGAAGTTGATGGCCGGCGTGTCGAGCGGATCGGCTGAACGCAAGGTGACGGTGCCCCCGCGGTTGTTCGTGTGGCCCTTGAGCACCACCCACGTGAGCGCATTGAGATCCTTCGCGAACACACCGGAATAGCCAGGGTAGTAGCCCTCGAAGCGAGCGAGGAGGGCCATGCAGAACAAGTCGGGCAGCGGAACGTCCGGCGTGGACCGCTTGAACAAGGTGAGGATCGCGCCGTTGGTCGCATAGACGCCGCTTCGGCTGCGAGACCATTCCGCGAACTGCGGGTCGGTGGAACCGAAGGTCGCGCCCCTGTAGACCTCCCAGGCCTTCATGTTCATCCGGTAAACAACCCCAACCTCGTAGCGATCCTGCAGGTTCGTGCCCACACCCGGCAAAGGCACGCGCGGTTCGATGCCGTGGCGGCGCAATACTTCCGGAGGCCCGATGCCCGACAGCATGAGGATCTGGGGCGAGTTGAACGCGCCGCCCGCAAGAATGACCTCGCGCGACGCATACAGCGCGCGACGCTTGCCGGTCTGGCCGCTCGGCGGGGTGTGAGCGCGGTACAGCCGCTCTCCCTGGAGAAACTCCACGCCGATGGCTCTGCGATCGGCGTCGAGGATGACCTTGGTAGCCAGCGCGTTCATCACGATCGTGAGACGATCCGGGAACCGGCGCGCCACGTCCAGCACACGCTCCCGGCTCCCTCGTCGCGCATGACCATCGGTGGTCAGCGGGAGACAGCGAACCCCCACGGCGTTCTCCCGAACCAGTCGCCAGTCGTTCGGATCGAGCAGGCCTTTCAGGAACCAGCCGACGCGCTGCATTCGGTTGCCGCCTTCGAGAAACGCCTCGCGTGCGCTGTCGTGAATCACGCGCGCCAGCTGCCGGTCGCGCATCGCTTCCATGGGGATGGCCGTTTCAGTGCGCAGCCATCCACGCCAGCCGTGGCGTGTGGGGTTGATGCCGAGCTTTGACAGCCATCGGTGGACGGGGCGATGACGGCAGTCCTCGAGCCGTTCGAAATAGGTCCGCATCCTCGCCGCGGACCAGCTCACGTCGCCCGTGAGCTCGGCAATATGGTCCCAGTCGGCGTTGTGCGGGTAGACCAGAATCATCGCGTTGTGCGCGGTGCACCCGCCCAGCGTCCCCGCGCGCGGGTAGTAAATGCCGTTGACGCTCGACCCGCCATGACGCTCGACGAACTTCGGATCGCGCCGCTGCTGCGTGTCATCGCCATAGTGGCGAACGAAGAAGTCCCAGGACATCGCCTTGTTTTCAGAGGCAAAGGCGTGGAAGGCGGGAACGTCGTAGTCGTGAGGCAGTCGATTGACGTCGGGCTGAACCGGATCGCCGCCGCTCAGTTCGCGGGGGTCGCCGCCGGCTTCGAGGAGGATGACGCGCTTGCCCGCTTCCGCCAATCGCGCGGCCACGGTGCCGCCACCTGCGCCGGAGCCGACGACGAGGTATTCACAATCGGGGGGAAGGTCTGCTGAGTCCGCCGCGCGCATCGCCGAAGCGAAGTCTACAGCCGACCTTCGGAATTAATTCCGTCATTGTCCAGCTTTGGGAGTACCGAAATCTTGTATGCTCCGCGCCAGTGCGGGTCCGAATGCTCAAACCGATGGTGGGTGTGCTGGACGGAGTCAGTCTTAGCCGTCTCGTACCCGGCCTGATGTACGACGTGGAAGACGGCCTCGCGAGGTATCTGATCACGTGCGGATCAGCGGAGGAGACAGCCTCCACTCGACCCACACTCGTTGTTCCTGTTGATGATCCCTACATCGCGCACCTGACCGGCGGCATCACCGTGACCCAGGTCAGCCCCCTACCCAAGGCCGTCGCCGCAGATCAACCTCGCCAAGTTAGCCGGCTCCGCAGACACAAGCGCCGCTAGCGACGCCACACGCATTCCCTTTCGCGCGATTAGCGGCGAAGCCAGTCCACGATCATGTCTTGGAGATCGCCATAGATCTGGTCGACGGTAAGCGGCCCCTTCTTCGGCGGTGCCAGCGAGTGATCGCCGTTCTCGACGATGTGCAACGTGACGTCAGCGCTCAGGCGTTCGACAACCGGCTGAAGTTCGGCAGGTGTGCCGAACGGATCACGCGATCCCTGCACAAACAGCACTGGCACACGGATCTTCTCGAGATGTGCCGCTCTGAGCTGGTCCGGCTTTCCTGGAGGATGCAGCGGATACCCGAGCAGGACGAGTCCGCTGATTCCGTTCGCCGCCGCATCGCTTCCCGCCGCGGCGGCAAGATGTGTGGCGATGCGGCCGCCCATCGACTTGCCGCCGATGAACACGGTGTTCCCACTGAACGGACCGTGACTCCGCGCGGCGGAAATAGCGGCGCGATAGCAGGCCTCGAGCTTCTCGGTTCGATCGGGAATCCGACGGCGCTCCTCGGTGTAGAGGAAGTTGAACGTGAGCACATCGACGCCCCTGGAGGCGAGGCCGTTGGCAAACTGAGTGATGAAGCGACTGTCCTGGCCGGCGCCGGCCCCGTGCGCCAGCACGAGCGTCACCTTCGCTCGGTTCCCGCCATCCGCTCGATAGGCGAGCGCGCTGGTGCGCCCGTGTTCGCTGACGTCGATATCCAGTCGATCTGTCAGGGGCCTTCGCGAAGGTGATATCACTGCCACGTACCACGGAGACACCGAGACGCCGAGAAATTCAATTGGTCTGTCTCGATGCCCCAGTGCCTCGGCCTGCCCGCCGAAGCCTCGGCGAAGGCGGGTGTTCCGTCACAGCAAACATCGTCTAGAAAATCGCCAGCGGGTTCACAGGCGATCCCGTGCCTCCTTCGACCGGCAGCGGCGCGAACGTAATCGCGAATTCGTACCGGTTCAGCCGTCGCGCTGTTGCCGCGGCCTGCTCCAGGTCGAGGCATTCGATGATGTTGATGCCCATCCAGTTGAGGACGGCAACGTGGATCGGGTTGCGCATGCCTTCCCAACCCGGTCGGGGATTCCAATCGATGTTGAAGTCGTGTCCGATGAACGACGGCAGCCGTTCGTGCATCCACGGAATGGTGTCGGGGTAGTACCCCGCGACTTGTCCGGTCCACGCACCCAGCGCCGCGCGTCTCTTCCAGCGGCCGATGTATAGAAGGGGAATATCGCCCGGCCCCACCTTTACACCCGACTTCTTTTCCCAGGCCTCGAGATCGGCACGCGTGATCGGGGTCGTGGGATCCACCCAGTCGACGCCTTTCAACTGCGCGATGTCGTACAAAACGGCGCGGGTGGTGATGCCGTCTTTCCAGTTCATCACGCTGCCCTTCACGCATCCCGTCTCGGCCGAGAGGTTGTCCTTCACGGGGACGCCGTTATACATCAGCCCGTTCTCGAAGAAGTGACACCAGCTGTCGATGTGCGCCACCGTCTGCCCGTGGAAGCTGACCTGGTAGTTGTCGGTCGTGCCGCCCTCCGTGATGCCGTTCGTCACGCGGTGAAAGATCCCGTTGGCCCCGACGTCGGCCGCAACCACCTGCGGCTCGGCATGTGCGAGCGACACGACGATCCCGTTCTTCACCAGCTTCAACGCGTTCTGAACCTTCTGCGGCGTGATCAGGGTCGAGGTCCCGCTGGTCTCCTGTCCGACGGGTGCCCATTTACCCCAGGTCTTGAAGTCCTTCCGCCACTGTTCGTACTGTGCTCGCAGCGCGGCGGTGTCGGCGGGAGCAACAGCCGCGGGCGCCTGGGGGGCGGCTGCCGCCTGACCCTGTGCCGCCAACCGGAATCCGCCGACGAGCCCAGCAAGCACCAACCCGGTACACACGGCGATCAATTTCAGACGTCCCATGCTGTCCTCCATAAGAAACACCCAACTCCCAACTTCCAACTCCCAAGAAGAATCGCTCCCCGAAGCGCGCCTTGGGAGTTGGGAATCGGAAGTTGGGCGTTGAGATTCTACCGTCAGGACGCGCAGCGCGCCCAGGGAGTTGGGACTGGGGCGTTAAGAGTTGCCTGCTTTCACTGAGGACACGGGCCGCCATTGAGAATCTGCTCCACACGGTGTCTGAACGCGCGCGTCCATACCGCCAGATCGCGTTCGTCGGGAGTCGCCGTGTACAACTCCGGAAGCCGCGCCGCTGCAAGCCATACCCGCAACTCCGCGTCCGCGAACGATGCCAGGTCGCGCCCGATTCGCACGCGCGCAGCGTCCGAGATGCGCGCGTCGGGGAACGTGGATCCCTGATAGGGCAGCGCTCGCATCGACACCGTGCATGTGGCGCGGTCGCTCCACACTGGTGTCGCCTCCCACTGCGCGACGTTCGCCTTCACCGGTCCGAACGTCGCGCCGACATCGTGGAGCATCAGCAGCGGCGTGGCGCACGGCTGATCGGCCGCATGCGGTGTCGCATCCACGCAGACGAGCCGCTGATTGTCCTCCTTGTTGTCCCAGTGCGCGAGGAACACGGCCACGAGACGGAGTGCATCGAGCTCTGCGATCGGTGCTTTCACGTCCTTCAGCTCCCACCACGCCCACCCCTTTCGTTCGTGGTCCTCGATCGGGATGCCTTCGAACTTCCGCTCGACGGCGACCCATTCGAAGTCGGCGTAGTCCTGCTCGTCCTCATCCACATAGCGCTCGCGTAAGCCGAGCAGATCGAGGGTGCGCATCACCAGGAATGGATTCGATGGACAGCCATAGCATCTGAGGCTCGGAACCATGTAGACGCGGTCGGCGGCGTATCCGAGCGCTGAGAGCAGGCGCGTGGCGGCGACTTCGGCGTGGATCTCGGCCTCGCGCCCGTACTTCACCATGACGACTTCACCGTCGGGCAGCGCACAGTCGAACTTCGACGATGTGCCGTTCGGTGATCGCGGAACGAACTGGCAGGTGACGCGTGCGCTGCTTAACGTGCCCCCCGGATCTGGAGGAGGAGCTGTCAGCGACTCGACGTGAAGGTCGCCAAGGCGGGTCCGCGCATGCTCCAGGGCCATGTCGCGCAACGTGAGGGCCGACGGCCTTGGCGTCTCGCGCTCATGCCCGCTTGCCGCGAAGACGTAGATCGCCATTGCCGCGATCGCGCCTGCGCATACCGTGACCCGTTTGCGATCCACCCTCATTTGAGAGGCGTCTGGGTCGCGTTACATCGGGCCATGATGTGATGCTCCCCGGTCCACGTGGGCGAGCTCCAGCGCGACACCACCGGGCACGGGCACGGGCCTCAGTGCATAGCTCGATCGTCCGTGCCGGCCGACGACGGTCCAGCCCGTGGCTGTGCCGAGCGCCGCTCCGAAGATCACGTCACTGAGGAAATGTCGATTGTCGTGAAGCCGCGATGTCGCCACGTACGTCGCGACCAGCAGCGTCGGCATTGCCATCCGGTATCCGAAGTGCCGCTCGATCACCGATGCGGCTGCGAATGCCGTCGTTGCGTGCCCGGACGGAAACGAGCAGCATTCGCCCGTTGGCCGGTCGCGCCGAACCGCGTACTTCGTTCCTTGCACGAACGCCTGCGACACGAGTTGCGCACGCAGCAAATCGAACCCCATGTGCGACCACTTGTTCGTCCTGGATCCGTCTGGGTTCGCTGGGACCACGTACCGGCCGACGGTGTAGAGGCCGACCGAAACCGCCGCCTGCGTATACGCCGCGCCCAGGTATTTCCCGGGCGCCCAGAAGCGTCCCATGGCGTTCGATCCGACCAGGCGTGCGTTTACGTTGTCGTCAGCTGGATGCGCCAGAGCGGCCATGCCCGCGCCGACGCCGAGGATCACCCATGTGGATTTGCGCCGTGGAAACGCCTTGAAGTCGTCCCATGTCGAGTGGGCGAGCGCAGCAAACCCCGTGTGAGTAGGGGTCGCGTGCACGTCACCTGGTGTCTGCGACTGGTCTGCCGGCGGCGGCGACACTGCTTGAGATGACACGCCGTTGTTGGAGGCCCCTGGAGTTGATTCCTGCGCGCGTCCCGCCGCCGGGATTCCAAGGATCAGCGCGAGCACCGCGAAAACCTGAAGCTGTTTCGTCCTCATTGAGCACCTGCTCGTCTCGTTTGCGATCGGTCGCTCCTACTTGTACGACGGGAACGCAGGGGCAATCCGCGTTCCACACACGGCGCGATCAACAAACCGCGGACCTGAAGCTGGACCGTATGACGACAAGGACGAGTCGGCTGGCAGGCGCGCCGTCAGCGTCGCGCCTAGAGGGCTGGGGGAGAGAGCGCGTCTGTCTTACGCGGTCACGTCGAGGCAGACCGTGTTCAGACGGTAGAAGAGCGTTTCAATGAAGCCGCCGGTCTGGACCAGCGGCAGCAGAGGCCCGGAAGTCGTGCTGATCACCTGCGTTCGAGCCACTGCGTGCTCCAACCAGTCGAGCAGGTGAAGTTGATCGTCGTGCGACAACGCGCCCACTTCGTGAAGCACCACGGTCCCGCCGCGCGCAACCGGCGGTAACAGGAGGCGTTCGCCCGGGCTCCAGCTTGCGATCGGTTCATCGCGATCCCGAAGGAGCATGCCCACAACGTTGCGGGTCATCCCGCCTACGCCTACGAGAAGGACATTTACGCGCGGCATCCCCATGCGACGGAGATCATCGTGTGCCGCTCGCGCCAGGCGCCAGTCGTCAGGTAGCTGAGAAAAACGGTCGCGCGAGCCGGGTTCGCGCGAAGCTCCGGCAAAGAGCTTCGACTGGTGCTCCATGAATGCCTCCTGCGGACCGGAGGGGGTCCTACGGATGGCGGGAATCTACTATCTACGTGAGCCGTGTCCTATCGGGAAGAGACCGGATACCTCTAGGGAAGATCCCTAGGCGTTGTGCAACCATCCCTGCAGGACGGCGTACTTCACGATGTCGATGCGACCGTTCAAATCGAGCTTTCGCATCGCGTTGGCCTTATGTGCCTCTACGGTCTTGACGCTGAGCGTCAATCGACCCGCGATTTCCTTGTTGCTGTACCCGGAGGCAATCAGCCGCAGGACCTGCGCCTCCCTCTCACTGAGCGTCGCAATGGCCTTGTTCTGCCGCTTGCTCTCTCTGGCGAGGAAGCCGGCGGTGATTCGCGCCGCGAGGGCGGAATCCAGGTACTGGCGGCCGGCTCCCGCGGCCCGAATCGCCTGCAGCAGTTCGGTGGGTGCGCTCTGCTTCAGCACGTAGCCCGACACGCCCGCTCGCAGCAGTTCCTGCAGGTAGGCATCGTCGCTGTGTCGCGTCAGGGTCACGATGGCCGCGTCCGGCTGCAGCTGTTTCAACGCCCGCGTCGCGACGAGTCCGTTCATGCCGGGCATCGAGATATCCATGACGATGACGTCGGGCTTGAACTCGAGTGCGCACTTCAACGCACTGTCGCCGTCGCTGGCTTCGGACACGACTTTCATGTCGGGCTGACCGTCGATCAACAGCTTGAGTCCATGGCGAACGGTCACGTGATCATCCGCCAGAAGGACGCGAAGCCGGGCACCTTTTTCAGACATGGGCCACCGTGTTACCGCTAGGCGTGGCGGCATCGATTCGCACCAGGACGGTAGTTCCTTTGCCGACTGCCGATTCGATTTGAATGGTGGCCCCGACCAGGGCGGCACGCTCCTGCATTCCCAGCAGGCCGAAACCCTGCGGCGCCGTGCTCTCATCCAGGGGATCGAATCCCACACCATCGTCCTCGACGATGAGCAGGACGTGATCGGATCGCCGCTCGAGGATCACGTCCACATTCTCGGCGCGCGAATGTTTGGCGACGTTGGTGAGCGCTTCCTGCGCGATGCGATACAGTGTCGTTTCCGCGTCTGAGCCCAGGCGATCGTCCAGCAGCCCGAAGGTGTGCAGCTCGGCGGAAATGCTCACGCGTTTCGACCAGTCCTGAACGTAGTTGGCCAGCGCTGCGCGCAAGCCGAGATCGTCGAGCGCAGTAGGCCGGAGCTCCCAGACGAGATGATCGACGTCCCGGTCCAGCTGCTGTGCGACCGACTCCAGCGCGTCGACCTGCAGGGACAATTCGGGCTGATCGGCGCACGCGTCCTTGAGGAGCTGGATCCTCCTTCCGAGTGCCGTCAACTGTTCGCCGAACTGGTCGTGCATCTCGCGTGCGATTCGCCGGCGTTCGTCTTCCTGCGCAAAGACCAGGCGCGCAAGCAATTCCGTGCGGGCTCGTTCGGCGCGCTCACGTTCGGACATCTCCTCTCGCAGCGAGGCGTTGGCGCGTGCGAGTTCAGCGGTCCGCTCTCGGACGCGCGCTTCGAGCTCCTCGTGCGCACGGCGAAGGGCCTCTTCGGCGTGTTTCCGTTCGGTGAGATCGAAGTGGGTCCCCACGATGCGGACCACTGGTCCACCAGGCTCCGGGCGCACGGGAAGGCCGCGTGAGAGCACGTGAATGTAATGACCACTCTTGTGACGGAGGCGGAATTCCCCCTCGTACGTCGGATTGCCACGGATCACGCCTTCGTGGACCTGGCGGGCGCGGGGCATGTCGTCGGGATGCAGCAGACGCTCCCAGGCGCTGACGTGCGGCTCGATCTCGTCTTCGGAGTAGCCGAGCATCTGCTTCCATCTTGCGGAGTACACGACGGCGCCCGTTTCCAGGTTCCAGTCCCACACCCCCTCCTGGGCCCCGGCGAAGGCCAGCGTGAGCCGTTCCTCGCTCTCACGCAGCGCCGCTTCCGCGCGCTTCCGTTCGGTAAGGTCAAAGTGGGTGCCGACAATTCGCACGAGCGGGCCGCCGGGCTCGTGCGGGACCGGACAACCTCGCGAGAGCACGTCCACGTAATGGCCATCCCTGTGCCGGAGGCGGAACTCCCCCTCGTAGGTGCGCGCTCCGCGCATCACGCTCTCGTTCAGCCGGTGGGCGAGCGGCTTGTCGTCGGGATGCAGCAGACGCTCCCAGGCGCTGAGGTGTGGTTCGATCTCGTCGTCGGCGTAGCCAAGCATCTCCTTCCATCGAGTGGAGTACACGACGGCGCCGGTTTCGAGGTTCCAGTCCCACACCCCCTCCTGCGCGCCCGCGAAGGCCAGCGTGAGCCGTTCCTCGCTCTCACGCAGCGACGCCTCGGTCCGTTTGCGATCGGTGTTGTCGCGGATGTGGACCTGGATCGCGCGGCGGTCCGGGTCCTCGAGCTGCGCGCCCGTGACTGCCACCTCGGTCGTCGCCCCGTCGAGCCGCAGGATCTTCATGTCGGTCGGCTGGACGCTCTCACCAGACATCAGCTTGCTAATTCGTTCGTGGATGAGTGCGTGACTGTCCGGGTGGAACAGATCGAACGACGACCTGCCCAGGACTTGCTCGGCGGTCGATGCGCCAAATAGCCGCACTGCCGCCGGGTTCACGAACACAATGCGGGTGCCCTCGCTGACGAAAATGCCGTCAGGCGAGAGCTCCACCAGGCGGCGATAACGCTCATTGGTCTCGTGCACCGCGGGCTCCAAGGGTCGGAAAACAGCCTGGGCGGAGTCTAGTCCCGGCGAGGGCCAATGCCAAGCCTCGCGGCTCCTGGCTGCTTTTCGGGGTGGGTGGACACAGCGGTTGCCAGTAACCTCTGGTCTTCGACTCGATAGCGAACGGATACCGTCGCCCCGATCGCCATGTTCCCCTCCCGGTGCGTCGAGGGGCTGACGACGAACCGCATCGCGCCCGCTCCCTTGCCCGAGGGCGCGATCACCAGAACGGAGGCGCTCACCGACGTTACCACGCCTCGTATCGCGTGGGTTGGCATGAGACCCGGCCTTTCCGTGACCGTAGTCTGGCTTGGCTCATTGGAGCCAGGCGTCGCGGAGACCCCCACAGTCAGCACTGACAGTATTCCTATAGCGGCTATTGCCCTGACAGGTTGACGCATGGTTCCGTCTCCTCGATCGCCTGGCGCAACGCTCCTACTTACCCGTGATGGTTCGTCCGTCAGTTCCCGATGCCCAGATGCTCGTGAGCCGATACTTCGTTTCGTCCCGCCTGAACGTCAACGTGGGCTTGTCCCCGTTGGGATCCTGTCCGCGGGCGGGGACGGTCATGGCGAACATGGCCGCTTTGGTGCCCCGCTCGCCGAGGATCTCTATCACCCCGTCCCCATTGTTCGTCACGCGGTAATCACCAGCGGGCAGCGTTTGACCACGCACCTGAAACGGAAACGGCACCTTGACCTCGACGATCGATGCTCGCCCGGTGCCACTCAGCAATACGAGGAAGGCAGCGGCCAGCAGCGCCGTCCTTCTTTTGATCAACAACATACCGTTCTCCCTTCGTCATGACGCTGTCGGTGACAGCGCATCATCTACTGCTATTTGACGCAGGCGTACCTGAACAGAACGTGAAGTCGAGATTAATTGCGGTTAAAGAGTAGAAGCCGCGGGAAGCCAGATGGCGAACGTCGATCCGTCTCCCGGACCGCTCCGCACCTGGATTCGGCCTTCGTGGCGATCGACAATCCACTTCACCAGACTCAAGCCAAGCCCCGAGCCTTCGACTGCAGACGAGCGCGCCGGATCGACACGATAGAACCGCTCGAAGATATGCTGAACGACATCTGGAGACATGCCGACGCCCGTATCGCACACCTCCACTCTGGCGTGGTCGCCGTCGCGCGACACACGTACACTGACGCGGCCGCCCGGGGGCGTGTATTTGATCGCGTTGTCGAGCAGGTTCAGCAGGCACCGTTCGAGCCAACCGTGGTCTCCTGTGACCGTCACCCGCTGGTCGGCGACGCACTTCATCTGGAGAGCCTTCACGTGCGCCACTGGCTCGAGCTGCTCGGTGACCTCCGCAGCGAGGGCTGACAGGTCGACCGACTCGTGTGCCAGCGGAATCTGTCCGGACTCAGCGCGTGCGAGCGTCAGGAGCTGGTTGATCAAACGGGTGAGTTTGTCGATTTCTTCAATCTGGCTGGTCGCGCTTGTCCGTCGCTCGCTGTCGGTCTGCGACCGCAGCAGGGCCAGCTCGATCTCACCCCGAAGCGCGGTCAGCGGCGTGCGCAACTCGTGGGCAAGCGCCGAGCTGAACTGCCTCATCTCACCGACGGCGCTTTCGAGCCTGGCAAGGGTTTCATTGAAGGCCGTCGCCACGGCGTCGAGCTGATCGCCGGCTCCCCGGGTTGAAAGACGCCGGTCCAATGTTCCGATGCTCACGCGGCGCGCTTCCTCAGCCAGTGCGGTCAGCGGGGCCACGGCGGTGCGGGACATCCACCAGCCCGCGAGGACGACAACGAGCAAGCTCGGGAGTGCACACCACAGCATCAGGTGAACGTAGAGACTCAGCGCATCGTCGATGGGATGCAGAGAGGTCCCTACCTGGAGCAAGTATCGTCGGCCCGAGGAGGGTGAGATCGGGCTGTTCGAGATTCGCAGGCGGCCGTACGCGGTCTGAATGTCGTACGTTCTGGGATCGTGGAGGAATCCACGCACTTCGTCCGGAGTGAAGTGGAGGCCGAGAGGCTCAAAACCCTGGGACTCGACCAGCAGGCTGCCGTCTGCGCCGTCGTAGATCTGGTAGTAGCGGGTGGCATCATGAACAAACGCCACCTGATCGGCGTCCTTCTCGTCGAATGCAATCAACGGCAGGCCGCGTTCGAACCGCAGGTAACCGTGGAGGCCGTTGGTGAGCTCGATCAGATCCGCCGTGGCATCTCGATCGAGTTGCCGGGCCAGCAGACGGTACGACACGAAACTGAGTACGGTGAGAAGCACCGCAAACGTCACCGTGCTGAACAGAATCAGCCGTGTCTGGAAGCGCAGTGTCATGGTGTGCCGGCGGTGAGCATGTAGCCCACGCCGCGCACGGTGTGAATCAGAGAAAGGGCGAAGCCGCGGTCGATCTTGTTTCGAAGAGAGTTGATGTGCACTTCCACGACGTTGCTGATGCTGTCGAAGTGGATGTCCCAGACGTGCTCGATGATCAGGGCTCGCGTGACGGGCCTGTCACTGTGGCGCATCAGAAACTCCAGCAGCGAGTATTCCTTGGGCTTGAGGTCGATGGACCGTCCGGCGCGTCGAACCGATCGCCGTACGGTGTCCATCTCCAGGTCGGCCACTCGCAGCGTGGACTCATGAGGCCCTCCTCTCCGCAGCAATGCGCGAAGGCGCGCTGAGAGCTCCGCGAGCGCGAACGGCTTGACCATGTAGTCATCCGCGCCGCTGTCGAGTCCGGTGATCCGATCGTCGGTTGAATCCTTCGCGGACAGAATCACCACGGGGATGTCGGCCTTTCGCGCTCGAAGATCCCGGAGAACCTGAAACCCCGACCTCCCGGGCAGCATCACATCGAGCACGATCGCGTCATAGCCCACCATGCACGCCTGTTCGGCCGCGCCGCTGCCCTCGCTCAGGACGTCGACGGCGTGCCCTTCCTGTTGCAATCCGCCCTGGATGAAACCCGCGACCTTACGGTCGTCTTCGACGACAAGAATACGCATCGGTCCACGCTCGTCTCTCCCTTGGGCAAAAAGAGAACCAATGTTTTCGCGGCACTTGCGCCGCAGATGCGACCAACTGGGGGTGCCGTGTGTGGCGTTCCTGCGGGCAGGCGCCAAGATGCACCGCCCCGATGATGGGCGCGCATGAACCCGGTAAGTCGCCCGATTAACCAGAATTAACCGCCGCTTCACGTTCCGCTCAGCGCCTGCCGGTCACACTTCCTGCCTTCGTATGCGGTTGACGAGTGACACAGACGACTTTGAGCGTCCTGGGCCGCGAATGGTCTTGTGGGCGACAGCCGTGGTGTGCGGGACCCTATGGCTCGTCTTCGAACTGGACCGTCGCACCGGTTCCGCGCCTGTCCAGCATTTGTATTACCTGCCCATCATCCTGGCGAGCCTCCGCCTTGGTCGTCGCGCAGGACTGGGCACAGCGATCGTCGCCATCCTTCTGTACCACGTCGCCAACCTCGCTCGCCTCACCTCCGGTTACAGCGACGCGGATGTTTTGCAGACGATCCTCTTACTCGTTGTCGGGACTGTGACGGCGAATCTGTCTGCGGATGCCCGTCGTCTTCGTCAGCTCGCGACGACAGACGACCTGACGGGCTTGCACAACCTCCGCTCGTTTGAGGCTCGCCTCGAAAGAATGATCCGCACGTCGCGCGAGACGAGAACGCCTCTGGCGATGCTCGTGCTGGACGTGGACCGGTTGAAGTCAATCAATGACACATACGGACATCTAGCCGGGGCCGAAGCGGTTCGCCTCGTTGGTCACACACTTCCTGCCCAACTGCCGGTCCACGCAGTCGCCTGCCGGTACGGTGGCGATGAGTTCGCGATCGCCATCCCCAATTGCGGGCGGACCCTCGCCCGAACATTTGCAGAGGAACTGCGTGGCGCAGTTCATGCCCTCGAGCCGGTGCTCGCCGGCAGATCCTTCGCGGCCGGAGCGCTGTCGATCAGCGTCGGCTTCGCATGTCTGGACGCCGACAGTTGGTCGGCACCCGACTCATCCGAGAACTGTGATGCGGACGACGTGAGCATCGGAGCAAGGTTGTTTGGCGTCGCCGACGACGCTCTGTACATCGCCAAGCAACAGGGCCGCAATCGCGTAAGCGCGCTCGCACCTCCTGCCTGACGTCCGTGCCCGCCTCCGCGCCTCGCAGTCCGGCGCGCTACGGCGAGGCCCTCGCCGAAGCCTCAGCGGAGGCGGGCTGCGCGGGTCCTGAAGCGAAATTAATCCACAGCTCATTTCGGCTTAAGGCGCCTCAGCGTCCAATCGGTTTGATACGCGAGGGTGACAGTGATTGAAAAGGAGATGGTTATGCCGAAGTCAGCCGCGGTCGTTGTGTTCGTGCTACTCGCCTGCGGCATTGCATTCGCCCAGGAAACCACCGGTGCAATGAGCGGACGCGTCATCGACGCTCAGAGCCTGCCGGTTCCAGGCGCCACAGTGAACGTGACGGGATCTCAAGGGGTCAAGACGGTCGTCACCGATACCGACGGTCGGTTTGCGGTGCCGTTCCTCACGCCCGGGCAGTACGACGTTCGCGTCGAGCTCCAGGGCTTCAAGGTGGTCGAGAGAAAAAGTGTGTCGGTCGGTCTGGGTCAGACCGTCAGCCTTCCCGTCACCCTGGAAGTGGGGGCGCTCTCTGAAACCGTGAAGGTCACCGCCGCCGTACCGATCATCGACGCGAAGACGACAACGAGCGGAGCAACGATGTCGAGCGAGTTCCTGCAGCAGGTCCCGCTAGGTCGCACGTTGGCAAGCACGATCTATCTCGCGCCCGGGGTCAGCAGTTCCTCGACGGCGGGTGCCGCCAATCCGTCCATAGCCGGCGGGAGCGGTCTCGATAATCAATACGTGATCGACGGCGTCAACGTCACCAACCAGGGTTACGGCGCGCTCGGCTCGTACTCGATCATCTTCGGATCGTTGGGCAACGCCATGCCGTTCGACTTCATAGACCAGGTACAGGTCAAGACCGGTGGCTACGAAGCGGAGTTCGGCCAGGCGACCGGAGGCGTCGTCAACGTCATCACCAAGAGTGGATCGAACGTGGTTCGCGGCTCGGCGTTCGGGTACCTGCATCCGTTCGGGCTGGAGCGACTTCCGACTCAGTACCAAAGTATCAACGGCAGCGTGCAGACTGAGAAGACGCGCACGGACGACGGCGGCCTGGAGATCGGGTTGCCAATCGTGAAGAACAAGCTGTTCTTCTTCGGCGCGTTCGATCCATCGCGTGATGTCACGGCGTTCATGGCGCCCGCCGGATTTCCGCTCGAAAACCTCGGCAACGTCGATCGCATCCGCGACACGATGACCTACTCGGCGAAGGCAACCTGGCAGCCGAAGAACGGACAGCGAGTGGACGTCTCGTTCTTCGGCGATCCGTCGAAGGGGACCAACGGACCGCAGCGGGAGTCTGCGCTCCTGGTGACCGACACGTCGTCGTACAGCTCGCTCATCTACGGGGGGCACAACCAGGCCGTTCAGTACAGCGGCGCCTGGAGCAACGGCTGGCTGCTCGAGGGCAATTTCGCCCGCGCGTTGAATCGAGTCGAGGAGACTCCTTCGGTAAATGCCTGGCGCGTGACGGATCAGACGGTGACGCCGACGGTGACGACAGGCGGCATCGGTTTCTTCGAAGCGGGCAACCGCAGCGTCAACCGCCAGTATGCGCTCAAGGCGACAAGGGTATTCGGTGGTCACAATCTGAAGGGCGGCCTCGAGTACGACGACGTGGGGTACAGCGAAATCAACCAGCGCACCGGTCCCACGTTTACCGCGCCGGACGGACGGCAGACCGCGACGGGCGCGCAGATTACCGTGCTCCCTGACGCGAACTTCGGGCAGATCTATCGCGTCACGCGAGCCAATTTCAATTCCGGTCGTACGACAACCCAGGGCTATGCGCAGTTGTTTGCGCAGGACTCCTGGAACGTCTCCAACCGCTTCGTGATCAACCCGGGGATCCGGTACGAGCAGGAAAAACTTGCGGGCACGCTCGTCAACGATTTCACGCTCAAGAACAACTGGGCTCCCCGCATCGGGGCGACTTACCTTCTCACGAGTGATGGTAAGACGAAGTTGTACGGAAGCTATGGCGTGTTCTACGCGAGGATTCCGAACGACCTCGCCGCCCGTGCGCTGTCGGCGGACGACAGCACCAGCCGCGCCGATTACTTCGACGCGAGCCTCACGCAGCCGATTCCCGAGGGCGTCGCCACGATCGATCCAGGCACCGGCGCCGCCATCGTCAACCACTTCGTGCTGGCCGGAACCGGCGCCGACACCATCGATCCCAACGCGAAGCTGTCGTACACCTCGGATTATCAGCTCGGTGCTCAGCGGGAGATTGCGGCGAACACGACTGTCGGCGTCCGATACATCTATCGGAACCTCGGCCGCGTGCTCGAAGACATCGCGAACTTTCCGATGGTGGCGTACGACCTGAGCCTGCCGGGAACGTCGAGCGTCGAGTACACACTGACGAATCCGAACAGCAGCACACCCATTGCCGCGTCCGCGTCGTTCCTCGGGGCCTCGTTCGACGACCCCGTGCACAGGTACCACGCGATGGAAGTGACGCTGGACCGCCGGCTCACGAACAACTGGTCCCTGCTCGCGTCGTACCAGTGGTCGCGGCTTCGGGGCAACTTCGAGGGATTCTACCGGGACGACAACGGGCAGTCCGATCCGGGCAACACCTCGCTCTACGACTTCCCGACCAACGATCCCAGCTACACCGCGATTGGTGTTCCACAGTTCGGCTACTCCGGGGACATCCGGTATCTCGGTCAGACCGGCATCCTGCCGCTCGACCGGCCGCAGCAGTTGAAGGCGTTCGGCAACTACGTTTTTCCAAGAGGCCTTAACGTTGGCGTCGCGTTCAACCTTGTTTCGGGCGCGCCGCTGACGCCATTGGCCGCGAACCCGAACTACAACAACGGCGGGGAGATCCCCGTCGCGCCGCGAGGATCGGGCATTCAGACCGTGGACGGCTTCAGAACGCGGACTCCCGTCCTGACCGACACCGACCTCCACGCGTCGTACAAGCTGAATCTGGGGCGCGCGAAATCGCTTACGTTTCTGGCCGACGCGTTCAATCTCTTCAACACCCAGACAGTGCAGATGTACGACCAATGGACGGAGCTCTCGTTCCAGGTGCCCAATCCTGACTTCGGCAAGCCAATCACTCAGGTGCTTCCAGGGCATCCACCGCAGTTCCAGGCGCCATTCCAGATGAGGCTCGGAGCGCGGCTCTCATTCTGAAGGGGTTAGGGGGAAGGGGATAGGGATTAGGGCCCCTTCCCCCTTCCCCTTGATCAGGCTCCAGCCTTAATACGAATTAACCGCCGGTTAACACCTCCCGTCCGTCGCGAACCGTCCAACCAAGTAGATGCCGACGTTGTCGAGCGCGGTAGGCGCGTAGGAGGTCATCATGAGTGGGATTACGAAAAAAACAGTGCTGTTGGCGACGGCGTTGCTGATCGTGGGAGGATCCGCAAACGCTCAGTCATGGCGGGGGCGGGGCGTCTTCTTCCCACGGGCACACATCTATACGCCGTTCTACGACCCGTTCTGGGGCTACTACCCGTATGCGGGATATCCCTATGTCGCGGGACGTTCCTACGGAGACGTACGCACGCAGGTCACGCCCAAAGACGCTGAGGTGTTCGTCGATGGGTTTTACGCCGGCGTGGTCAGCGACTTCGACGGCGCCTTCAAACGGCTGCACTTGACGCCGGGAGGTCATACCGTCACGTTCTACCTCGAGGGGTACCGCACGGTCACACAGAACGTTTACGTACGGCCGGACTCTACTCTGAAGATGAACGACACGATGGAGCGACTCGCTGCAGGGCAGACGAGCACTTCGCCACCTGCGCCCGTTAGTAGACGATAACGTCAGGGGGAAGGGGGAAGACAGCCCCTTCCCCTAACCCCTTCCCCCTTGCCCCTTCCCCCTGATTCAGAACGCCAGGCTGTCATTTTGCGTTCATTTTCACGTTGACGCCTCCATCACATTCGGGCTAGGTTCCGTCACCCGGTAGCAGTCGACTACCAGCTCGTCTCTACTCCTCGGAGGAGGAACTCCATGAAATTGGGTGTCGTGAGGTGGATCTTCGGCGTCATCGCGATCTTGGCGTTGCCCGTCACGGGCTATGCGCAGGAAGCCTTCATTAGCGGGACCGTGACGGATTCGACGGGCGGCGTGCTGCCCGGCGTCACCGTGACGGCGACGCATGAAGCGACAGGCAACACGTTCCTCAGTGTGACCGATGAACGCGGCGGTTTTCGTATCGGCGCGCGCGTGGGCCCGTACAGGCTCACCGCGGAGCTTCCAGGATTTACGACGCTCGCGCGCAGCGGCGTGACGCTGCTCGTAGGACAGACGGTCGCGCTCGAGCTCCAGATGACCCCGACCGGTGTGCAGGAAAGCGTAACGGTGACCGGCGAAGCGCCTCTCATCAACACCACGCAGTCCACCATCGGCAGCAACATCGATCCGGCGCAGATGCAGGAGCTGCCGGTGCAGGGCCGTTCGTGGACCTCGCTCGCGCTGCTGGCGCCGGGCAACCGGACCAACGCGGCGGGCGCCACGCCTATCGAGGATCGCGGCGATGTCCGCGAGTTCCAGCTGAACATGGACGGTCAGCAGGTGACCAACAACATCGGCCCAGGCGCGCAGCCGCGTTTCAGCCGCGATGCGATCGCCGAGTTTCAGTTCATCTCGAACAGGTTCGACGCCACGCAGGGGCGGTCGGCAGGTGTGCAGGTGAACGCGATCACCCGCTCGGGCAGCAACCGCTTCAGCGGCACGTTCGGCGGGTACTTCCGTGATTCGCGGTGGAATGCCGAAGACCCTGTGCTTCTCAGGGTGCTTCCCGGCTCGGAGCAGCAGTACAGCGTGACCGCCGGCGGCCCGATCATCACGGACCGTTTCCACTTTTTCGCCAACTACGAGTACGACCGCGTGCCGAAGACGTCGATCGCCAACACGGCGTTTCCGGCGTTCAACATCACGCTGAAGGGCAACGAGTCGACCAAGCTCGCAGGCCTGCGGCTCGACTACCAGCTCTCCACGAAGAACCGGCTGATGGTCAAGGGCAACACGGGGCAGGTGCTGAGTCCGTTCTCGAACCTCGGCGCCGATCACCCGGCAGGCTCCGGCACCCTCGATGAGAAGACCAACAACCTCGTCCTGCAGCTGACGTCCGTGCTCGGAAACAACGTCCTCAATGAGATCAAGGGCGGGCCGTCGAGCTTCTGGTTCGACGAGAGCAACCTGACGACGTGGTCGAAGCACTGGCGCGCGTCCGAGGGGATCACCAACGGTCACCCGCGCATTCAGTTCAACGGCTTCAACGTGGCCGGCAACAACAACTGGCCGCGCCAGCAGATGCAGGACATCTGGTCCGTGCGTGACGACCTCACGCTGTCGGTCAACGCGCGCGGCCGCCATGACATGAAGCTCGGCGGCGAGGTGCTGTACGCCAAGATGGTCTCCAATAACTGCGCCCGCTGCATGGGGCAGATTGTGGCGCGCGGCGGGCCGCTCCCAGCCAACCTCGAATCGATTCTTCCCGATCCGTTCAACGCGGATACCTGGAAACTCGACATGCTGAACCCGATCGTTCAGCGCTACGTCGTCGGCATCGCCGACAAGTGGCCCGTTCGCCACAGCCACCCGAAGAACGCGTTGTGGTTGCAGGACGACTGGTCAATCACCAGCCGCCTGACGCTCAATCTCGGGTTGCGCTACGACCTGATCTGGAACGCGAACAACCAGGAGCAGGTCGCCCTGCCGTGGATGCTGCCGGACCGGCCCCAGGACACCAACAACATCCAGCCGCGGCTGGGACTCGCCTATCGACTGGGGGATCGGACGGTGTTGCGCGGCGGCGCCGGAAAGTACCATCCTGATGTCATCGGGAGCCAGTTCACCCACTCAACCCGAATCAACCAGCTGGTTTACGTCACCCTTCCGAACGACGGCCGGCCCGATTTCGCGAGCAACCCGTTCAATGGGCCGAAGCCGAACTACCAGCAGGCCCTGGCCTCGATGTGCGACGTGAACGGTGGCCGCGCTGGATGCCTCCGCCGCGACGCCGAAGAGCTCGCTCCACCGGCGGCGTACGGCCAGCACGCGATCAGCTGGCAGTCCTCGATTGGCGTGCAGCGTCAGCTCCGGTCGGACATGGCGATCGAAGTGGACTATGTTGACAATCGGGGGCGCCAGGAAAAGGTGCTTCATACCAACGCCAACCTGACGTACAACCCGGCCACGGGCGTGAATTACCCGTTCTCGGATTTCTCGAGGCGGGTGTTCCCCAATTGGGGGGCCGTCGGCTTCTACGCGTACACGGGTCGGTCCGACTACAACGGGCTGCAGACCGCGTTCACGAAGCGGCTGAGCAATAACTGGCAGTTCTCGGCTAACTACCTGCTGGCGCGGATCAGGAACGACGAGCCGTCGCAGCCGATCAGCGGGCAGGCGGAAGTGCCGTTCCCCGTCGCCCCGGATCTTGGCGCCGAGTACGGGTTGTCGGAGACCGATCAGCGGCATCGGGCGGTCTTCAACGGCATCTGGCAGGTCGGCAAGGGCTTCCAGTTGAGCGGCCTCTACTTCTTCGGATCGGGGCAGCGGCTGGGCACGACGTGCGGCGGTGACCGCCGCGACCAGCAGGGCGCGGGTCCGGCTGGCCGGCTGTGCGCGGATGGCTCGATCGTGGCGCGCAACAGCTTCGTGCAGGATCCGATTCACCGTATCGATACACGGTTCCAGCAGCGGATTCCGCTCGGTGGCCGCGCGTCGATCGACGGCATCCTCGAGGTGTTCAACCTGTTCGACCACTCCAACTTCGCGTCGTACACGACCGATAAGAGCAGCCCGCGCTACGGACTGCCCAACGCGAGCACCAACCTGTCGTACGCGCCGCGAACCGTGCAGCTCGGATTCCGGGCGACGTTCTAGCCAACACGAAGGGCACGAAACATCCAGGCCGGGTCCCTTTTGGACCCGGCCTTTTTTTGGCCGCGTCCGCGATAAGCGTCGGCTTATGCCAGTAC
>DAIRVG010000034.1:0-44053 GCA_036802945.1 Vicinamibacterales bacterium | reverse complement strand
CATGCTGCGCCTCAATGAACGCACGAACGTCAGCGTCGATGTCCTCAAACACCTTGCCCATTTCGGCTCTCCTTCGATGATGATATCGCCGGTTGGGACCTTCGCTGGCACGGCGAGACTCGATTCTGCTGGACGTGGACGACGACAGCCCCGGAGAGGAACTGGAATGCGTTGAAGAGCTGATTCGTGGGCATTCACAACATCAGGACGCGTGCAGCGGCACGCGAGGCTCCCGCGCGCATCGGCGCCGGTCCCAGCAGTCTCCGTAGCGCGGTTAGCGCGCGTCGACCCGCATATGCCCTCCCTTCGATCCCAATCCAACCGTTCTCTGGACCATACCCGCGATAACAAGATCGCTTCCTGCGAGGTCCGCTTTGTCCCCAACGACACTGAGATGCGGGTCCTTGCCGACGCAGAATGGACTGCGGACGCTATCGGCATTCGCTGATTTCAGCTCTGCATTCCGCGAATCAACGCTACCTGGCCGCCGGCTGTTCAAAAACTGTCGCGCCCTTGTCTCGGAGGAATAAAGTGGGACGACCTTGCGAAATACCGATCCGAGCGTAGTTCTTCGCCGAATCATAGAAGTCGATGTGACCTCCGCCGTCGGCGTTGACGAGGAAGAGCGATTCCTGTCTCATTTCACTATCAAGGCCAATGAAGACGGAACTCGGGCT
The DNA here is from genome assembly GCA_036802945.1 of Vicinamibacterales bacterium. GTDB lineage: Bacteria > Acidobacteriota > Vicinamibacteria > Vicinamibacterales > UBA2999 > Gp6-AA40. The sequence continues at coordinate 43,376 of DAIRVG010000034.1, read as the reverse complement.
TCGGTCCGACGTCGCGAACCCGGCCCGCTCATTTCCGCTTGGACCAATCAATGCGATACCAGAAATCGCCCCATTTCGCGACATCCTCTGACCGCGAACGACGGGATCTGGCAGTGGCGCGCCAATCAACACGCGTTCCCTGCCTTGCGCGTCAACGACGGCGATCTGACGGACACGGAGATTCTCGGTCACGGGAGATTGCGCTCGAAGAAGTGTAATCGCGAAGCCAGCCAACGTCAGCACGAACGCAACCATAAGGGCTCTCACTCGGCGCTCTAGCAGTTCAATGCGTTTGGTCGATTCCATGAGGCATTCTCCAGACTGAAAGCAACCCGGCCCAATTCCCTGCTCCAATGTTCAGTCGCAACCCGCAGCATAACGGGTCAGTGCGAACTCGTCATCTGCGTAGTTGGAGCGGAATCCGAAATGGTCTTCCGATTTCCAAAATCGGGACTCCGAGCCAGCCTGGAAAAGCATCAAGCTTCTTTGCACGAAAGGGGTCTAACAAGCGCTGCACTCGTCACGTTGCCGATGAGAAGCAGCATGTAGTGATCAAACCAGCCTGGAGGTGCCGCACTCTTGCACCGACTTCCCCACCGCAATACCGCCAGGTTGAAATGTCACTGACGCGCGCTCCTCTCGGATGTTCCTCGATCTTCTTGGGGAGGATATCGGCACGCGCGGACGACTGGCGAGCCGCTTGCGCGGCTTCGTCCGCACGGTGAGGCCTTCATCGTCGTACAGGCGATAGATCCGTTTCGCATTCACCGGCCACCCTTCGCGCTTCAACAACACGGTCAACCGGCGATAGCCAAACCGCACGCGGACCGCCGCGAGCTCCCGCAGTCGCTGCCGCAGGGCGTCCTGCCGATCGCGCGTGTGCTGGTAGCGCAACGTTTCAAGCCGCACGGGAATCAGCCTCGCCGCCCGGCGTTGGCTCAGACGGTACGCCGTCTGCGCCCACTCCGCTAGGACGCGGCGTGCGCGAGGCCTTAGAGCTTTTTTCGTACGATCTCCTGGAGGATGTGCCGATCGAGGGTCAGGTCGGCGACGACCTGTTTCAATTTGCTGTTTTCGTGGCGTAGCGACCGCAGCTCGCGCAACTCCTGCAGCCCGAGGCCGGCGAACTGCTTCTTCCAGCGGTAGAAGGTCTGCTCGCTGACGCCCAGGCGGCGACAGACCTCGGCGACTTTCTCGCCGCCCTCGACCTGGTGGAGGGCGTGGATGATCTCTTCGTTGCTCCGTCCCTTGCGTGGCATCTGCGGCTCCTCTGACCGGCCGGGCCGGCCCGTTTAGGAAACCACAAATCGGTTCGTTTTCACCTTTCCGCTGTCGCGGTTTTCGGGGTTTGGGTCACCGGAGCGCTCCCTGAATCCGTGTATAGCCCCATCCCGGATTGTCAGACGCCATCCGAACGACGAGCGCGCGAATCTCCTTGTGCACGCCCGGTCGGCCGGGCCGGCGCTTCCCGCAGGTCCACTTCTGCGCGACCAATTCGCGATGCCAGCGCAGGATCGTGTCGGGTGTCACAAGTGTCGCGATGTGGCGGAGTGCTCGTCGACCGACGCTGTGCCCCAGGACCGCCAACCGCCGCCGCTGCTGGTCCGTCAGACGGACCCGGCGACCGTGCAGCTGCGCCTTCAACACCCGATTCTCCTCGCGCAGGAAGTGGATGACGTCGCGCTGCTCCCGCTCGACCCAACCCAGGAGCGTCGCCAGCATCAGATGGAACGGGATCACGGGCCAGAATCTACCCGGATTTCGACGTCGACAGAGTTTTTAGACAGTACGGGCTAGCTGTATTTCTTCCCCGCCAGGGCAAGGCTGCAACGAATGGTGATTGCGTCCAGTCAAAGAGACTAACGGACCGCCGCCGACCGCCTGCAGTTACCGGCGGAGTTGGCTTCGGGACACGGACCGATACGGATCCGACCGTCGTCCCGTCCTGCGCCTGGTGTCGGTCGCCGCCGCGGGACGCTGATGTTCGCGCTATTCGCCGGTACGCGTGAATTCCAGCGGCATCGGATTCCCGGGCGTCGTGCCCGTCACCGTCGGCTTGCGGAAGGCGGGCTCGTAGTTCACCGGAACGCCCAGCGTGACCCGGTGCGGCCCTCGAGACACGGTAATCGTCTCGTTCGTGAACCCGTTTGACGACCCATCGATCACGACGCGGCGACGCCGGTCGTAGTCGACGCGGATGAACTCGTTGTTCGGCATGTTAGCCAACTCTCAGTAGACCTTCACCACGATCCCCGCACTCATCCTCACGGTGTCTGCCTTCACGCGGAAGCGCTCGAGCGTCGTCCTGCCGGTCTCGATCGACAGCTCGGGCCGTGTCCGCAGATAGCTCGCGGTGGCGGTGAGCCCGAATCGACCGTTCAGGTCGAACCAGGCAACGAGCTTCGGCTGGACTGCCAAGGCGACGCCCGATTCCACCTCGGCCCCTGGCGCGCCGAAGGCCTGCCGCACGCCCTCTCGACCCGTCTCGTCCATCTCGAACCCGACGAGACTCACGCCCACCATCAGCGCACCGGTCACTTCGACACGTCCGGCTCGCACCGTGTACGCCGCGCCCGCCATCAGCGGTCGGACGCTCAGTGACCCGAGCGCCGTCGGTGTGCCGGCAAACGAACGGGACAACGTCGACGACACCGATCCAAAGTCCCAGGCTGCGCTCCACGCGTCCGGCCGCGGGATGCGAAACGACACGCCGAAGCCCTTCGTGTCGCCAAGGTCGTCTGAGACGGGCGTGTCGATCCCATAGTCCACGCCCACGCTGATATACGCCCCCGTTTGCGCACGCGCGGCGGTGGCCGTGCCGAACAGGACGATCAATGCACCGGCACAGGAACGCAGGATGAGTTGGGCCACGCGGTTATCGCACCTATCGACGCGCCGGAACGCGGCACGGGCCCGCGGGCGTGGGTGTCGCGGCGGGAATTACTCTGCCGAAGAGCCGCTGCGTGGCCACGTTGACGAACGTCAACGGTCCGCCGTCGGCATCGACGGCGTTGAGGGCCTTCGAATCGCGCAGCAGTCGAGGACCGCGATCAATGAGGCAATCCGCCTGCGTCGCCGTGAGCGAGAAGCTCGTCGGAAGATTCAGAAAGAACTCCCGCTCCTCTGCGTCGGCGATGTCCTCGAACGCCACTTCGAACGTGAATGCATCGATCGGATGGCGCCCGGCGGCCGCCCGGTCGCTGACGAGCTGCTCCATCTGCTCCTGAATGCGATCGACCGTCTCGTTCGAGAAATTCCCCATCGGGGTGCCGCGCGTCGCGCCCAGCACCGCGAAGGTCGAGGGCCCGCGCGCGTGCGAGTCCCATGTGGTGGTCTTTTCGGTGCGCGCGTTCACGGCGATGACCAGCAGCGTCTTCACACGGTCATCGTTGATGAGCTGCTGAAGGCTCCAGCCGCCGACGAGCCGGCCGGCATCCGGATCGAAGTTCAGTTGATCCGGTCCCATCCATGACTGGCTCAGTCGATCGCCCGACGCGAGCGCCTCCGAGACAGCCCGGAGCCCGACGTTGTCGGCCAGTCCCCCGTCGAGCAGATGCAGGTACCTCCGCGCCGGGTCGCGGTAAGACTGCAATGCCGCCGCCGCGCGATACCGCGCGCGCTCGAGGTGCTTGTTGTTCAACACGTCCTCAACCCAGCGAGCGTCCTCGTCAGCGTCGGGCGAGCCTGGACCGGAGTACTTGCAGGGGCTGATCTTCGGGTCGCTCCCGTTGTGCGAATTGATCGTCATCGAGTTCAGGAGCCCAGGAAACGCCGAGGACGCGGCGACGGCACGCGCCACGGGGAACGTGGCCAGGTCGCCGCAGAGGAGATCGAACTGGTCCTGCGTGAACTCGAATCGGTTGCCGGTGGACATGTCGTCGGCGTTGATGACGATGAACGGCCGCGGCCGATTCTCGAGATCGAGGAACGTCGCCCGTCCGAAAATGTGCTTCTGGTAATACCTGGAGGCGATTTCGATTCGGGAGCCCAGGTTCGGCCAGCTCCGTGGGTGATACACGGCGTTCGACAGCAGATCGCGTTGCACGCCGTGGTACAGAAAGCGCCGGTGGAACCGGCTCTCGGGCAAAAAGATCTCCTTGCGGTTCAGCGCGTAGTACGCGGCCGGGAAGCTGCCGCCGGAGACCGACGAGATGACGTCGACCTCGTCAAGGAGGCTTCGCTCGAGCTTCTTGCAGTCCGCGGAGTCCCAGTTCGCGCAGTCCACGAGGTCGCCCGCGGGTGACAGGTGAATCCTCACCCCTTCGAGCTGCGCGAGCACGCCGTAGGCGAGCGCCCCGGCCCTGGTGCCACCACCCGAGAACGACAGCACGACGAAGAGCTTGTCCGCCCGTTCCAGCCCGGCCCGACGCGCCTCGAGCGGCGCGCCGGACGCGACCGTCGGCGCATCGACGCGCGTGAACCGGTATCCGCGTGCCAGGCTCCAGCCGTCACCGAGAAACGCAGTCCTCGGATAGGCACAGCCGACCACGCTAGAGAGGGACAGGACAAGCGTTAGGCGGCCCAGGGTCACGAGTTACTCGATCAATCCGAAGAGCGAGGCCATCGGCGCCACGAGCAGCGGCGCAAAGATCTGCGCCACGCGCGCGATCTGCTGCGTCATCGACTTGTCGAAGCCGTGGCGTTCCAGCATCTCCTTGATCTGCGCGACCCGTTCGGGCGTGGAGCCCGGCTCCTCCTGCCGCGCACGGGCCTCCATTTCCAGCACGCGGGCACCGGGCAGGTAGATCAGCAGAAGAAGGACAGTGCCAATCGCGCCGAGGGACACAGCCGACGATTGCGCGCCCGTCTTGATCATCGCCGCAGCGAACTCGCCCATGAATGACGATGGCCACTGCAGGAGCGCGTAAAGCTCGATCACGCCGACGACGAGCAGGAACGAGGCCGTGAGAAAGCTCCAGCGGAGCGTCGCCAACTGGTCGTCGAGGTGCTGGTCCGTCGTCGTTTCGATGAGGAACGAGCTCCAGGCCGTGACGAGCAGGGCGAGGACCGCCGCGCCGGCGAGCGCGGTCAGGATGCTCGTCGGCGTTTGCAGATCGAGCTCGTACACCGTGCTGAATCGCGTCAGCGGATCGGCAAGAAAGGCCGGACCGGCATCGGGCAGTACCCAGCCGATCGCTCCTCCTAAGATCACGCAGACCACGTACACGACCACCACCGTTTTCCCGTAGGTTGGGTTGAGAGACCGGACGAAGGGAAATCCTCCGACGATCGCCGAGACGGCGGCAGTCAGGGACAGCGCGGCGAAGAGGCTCCACATCCACCGGCCGGCATGGTCCTGCTCCACACCCTTGGCAATCGATTCCTGCGCCGACCGCAGTCGAAGGTCGTCGTCGATCGCCCTGCGGATTTCCGACGTGACCTCGGGGTCCTTCAGGAGATCGAGCGCGGTGGCGTGAAGATCGGAGACGAAGGCCGACACGACATCACCGGTCGCACTGGCCGTCTCTGTGGCTTTCTTCGGATCGACCTTGGCTGCCGCTGGCTTCGTATTGGTCTTCGCAGCAGCCGATGTCGTCGCGACCGTCCCCGGGATCAGCTCGTTCTCGACCAGCAGCGTGCGGACTTCCGATGGCGACAGCTCGGTGCCGAGCCACTGCGGAAACACGAGGTCGAGCGCAGTTCGATAGGCGGTCGTCAGGCGCTCGATTGCGCCGGTGCGGATTGATTCCTCGCCCGCGGCCGCCAGTCGGTGGGCGCGCACGTTGGCCAGAAGCGCGTCCTCCTTGCCCTCGAGCTCACGCGACCAGCGACTGGCGAGGCGCTTGCGCGCAGCCTCGGAGGTCAGCGACTCGGCCGCCTTTTGCGCGACCGTCCACGCCTTGGGAGGGTCGCCATCCTTCCGCTCGAGCCGTGACGTGGGCGGTCGACCGCCGAGCCACGCGGCGACAGCCTCCTCGTCCAGCACGTTCTCCAGGATCTTTTTTAGGCGAGCCTCAGTCGCGGCCCGCTCGCCCCACCACGACACGCCAAGATCGGATGCGCCGGTCTTGGCAACCGATCGGAAGACCAGGGCAGAACCGAGGAAGAGCGCAAAGATCAGCACGGCGACCATATAGTTGGTCTTCCTGTCTTTGCCGGAGATTCTGGTGGAGCGTGGCACGCGCTTCTCGTTCGGCTTCACTGTCGCGCCCGCGGGTGTCCCTTTCGGATCGACCGGTGCCGTGTCATCTGGCATATCTCAACCCCCGGTTTCGATGACTTCGATAGCTCCTAGCCTTGGCTGGCCGTCGTGTCGCATTGACGCCTGTTGTCGGTGATAAGCGGTAAGAGGCCGTTCGGGATCTGGCCGAACGGGCTATACAGTAAACGTTCGCCGGCCAGAATCCGAACACCCTTTTCGCTGCCGGGGCGGCGGAGGAGGGGTGCCCATGAAACCTCCTGGAACCTGCTTGCGTTTCCGCAACGAGGGCTGCGGGGTTGTGTGTCCGGTGGCGCGATGGAGCTAACCGGGCGAATCCTCTCGCCTAGACCGCAGCCACGTCGCTTGGAGTTGCCTATCCACCATGGTCTGTGGCTATCGGCTCATGTATAGGGTCACCGGTTCCAAGCTTTGATCGGAGCGTGAACACATCCACGATCTTCGGCTGAAGATGGATGCCCTTTTGCCGCGGCTCGTCCACAGCAATCGCATAGACGGTCAGGGAGTCTCTTCTGAGACAGACCCGAACGAATCCCTTGAACTCCTCAATCCGTGCAGCGCCACCAGCCTCGTTATTGTGTCCATTGAACATGAAACAGACGGCTAAGTACCAGCCAAAGAGACTGCACGACATGATCGCTCCTGCAATCGCCGCCAAGAGCGACCGCGAAAGTCCGCCCCAAGCCGTGGTTTCGACCAAGCCATCAGGTCCGATGCGCAGCGTGTTCGCGAGGGGCCACCAGCCCGCAGTGGTCCACCACGGTGCCGTCACCATGACGACCCCGTACGCGGTCCAGAGGAGCGCCAGCGCCAAGGGCCGATCGCGTTTGATCAGCGATCCCCCGAGACGCCCGAATCCTAGCATGGCAACGCCTGCAACCACCCATGTTAGCCAGCCGCCGCGTCGTATCAATACGAACGGAATGGAGAGTTGAAGAAAGGCGTGCCAGAGTCCGATGGCCAGGGTCCCGAAGCGTCGTTCCGTCGCCGAACGCGTTTGCAGTAACTCTCCACCCGCATAGAACGGCAGGGCGGCAAGGCCGACGATGGTGCCGAGACAGACGGCGATGAACACGATGTCGGACGTCAGCAGCGCGGGTAGATTGTTTTTTCCGAATGACCACAATCCGAAGCCGCCGCCAAACAGACCGGCGATCGGTAGCGCCCAGACAGGTACCCAGTCCAGGCTTGCGACGTTATGGCGATGCGACCTCTTGAACAGGAACTCGCTGTACCGGACGCTCAAGCCTACGGCCGCGGCCATCCACAACAGAGTCCAGAAGGTGACCGCGCTGCTGCCGAACGGTGTGATGTGCTCGCGGTATGGTTTCATCCATGCCAGTCCTGTCCAGATCGAGAGCGTCGCGAGGGCCGTTCCGGTCCACACTGCGACAGCAGGTTCGGCGTCGATTTCCGTATCGGCTGCCGCCGGCCGCTCAGCGGCCCGGCCGTGAGCCTCGACCGGCGGTCCTTTCTGATCGCTGCCGACCGACCCACCTCGCGCGGTCCTTTTGAACACCCGTTTCGAAAACGTGAGCGCAAGGGGAATCGCGGGAGCGATGAGAAACAAGAGGAGGCCAATCAAGTAGTCGCTTGGCCAAGGCACTCGGCACGGCCAATAGAAATAGACAGGCGCCGTCAGACGCTGGCTGATTTCCTTATCGGCGGCGCTGCAATTCAAGGTCGACACGTCCGGCGCGATCCATCGCGTCGTGCGCCAGACAAGCGCGGTGTACGCGGGCGAGACTGGTTCAGTGTTGACTGCGCGGATGACCCCGCCGATCGACTGCGTGCTTGACGCGCCTTGGGGGACGGTGAAGGTCGTCGGGCGCACCGGGGTCGCCATATCAACGAGCCCGAGGCGCTTGACCCAAATGAAATTGTTGATGATCTCGCGGCTGCTCTGGGGAACATTGGCAGCGAATGTGATCACGAACGCAATGACGGCGCCGGCAAGCCAGATGAAGCCGCCGCGCGCGATGTGACGGACCGCAAGGAGCCGGGACGCTATGGCGCTGGTCGAATCGACTTCGTTCGGATAGAGGGTTTGTTCCTGCACCTCGTCGAGATATGTTCGCGTCGAATGATGAAACGCGCCGCCGAGGCCCGACACGATCGAGGCGTAGCTTTCTGCCGATGGGGCCTGTTGCTTCGCCCGCAGCCGCGCTTGGCCACCGGGGCGGCACGGTCCCCAGTACCTCGCGTACTGATGCACGTCGCCTGAGAGGTCCAGCCGACATCCACCAGCCTTCAGCTGCGCGTCGCCGGCTTCCGTGACACTACCGTTCTCCTCCTTCCGGGGACGGAACGGCGTCGGCAGGCCCAGTTGGACAATGGCGTCGTACGCTTTTTCATCATTAACGGATGCGTACTTACCGAACACGGTCGTGGGTGCACACGTCGCGACAATCAGTTTCTTGGGCGGTGACACTTGGCCGTCGGTGCCACCGCTGGCGCACAACTGCCGAAAAAACCTCTGCTGGCGTTTATCGATCTGCCCCACCTCGGTATCCAGTCCCCAGAGCCACCACTCGAACGGCAGTTGCAGCGCTACGTAACTGGCGATTTGACACCGCACGTAACCGGGAATGCAGAGCTGCGGAGTCAGGCGGGTCGGGTCCGGAGGAGGCGGCGGACCTAATCCAGGCTCGGCATCGACTGCACGCCGGAACTGCCGACGAAATCCATCCAGTTGGTCGTAGTAGTCGTGATTGCCGGGAATACCGAATAACGGGCGATTCGGCAGCCCCGTGGCGGCGTCCCCAAGGTCCTCGACCAAGTCTTCATACGCCCATGTAAAGGGAAGCTGAAATCGGTTGGCGAGAGTGATGTAGTCGGACACGTGGTACGAGGTGTCACCCCCGACCAAGAGAAACTCACCTCGAGGCAGGGTTACCTGCGAACCCTCTTTCGGTTTCGTGGCGCCCGTCCATACGAACGGTTCCGATCGCAGAGCGTCTTCTTCTCGGCTGTTGACGTAGAGATCGCCTGCGCACAGATACGCGACGCTGTATGTCGCCGCGCTACCGTCGCCGGTATCGGCGATGTAGTCGAACCAGAACTCCCCGCGTTCGTCCCAGAAACGTTCGGCGTCTGCGCCTACCTCCTGTCGGGGCGGCGTGGCCGCTCTTTCACGCCAAAACTGCAGTGCGGTCCGCCGGTCGCGATCGGGAAAGACGCCGGCGTCCATCCAGTCTCTAGGATCGAGCTTCTTCCCGTACGCCGCATACAGCAGGATGCTTTTAATGCTTCCGATTAACTGTCGCCCAAACAACCAGGCGACCGGACCCTCGAAGAGGCGCTTCGGGCGTCGAACCAGTTCCAACAGATCTATTGGGGATGGCATACCGAAAGGCCCTCGTGGGGGCGCACTATACGCCTGTCTTCCCTACGTGTCTCGCACGGTTCGGCCGGGGGCATTGTCAACTTGAGGCACAGTAGCTGGATGCCTGGCGATGTGGCGCACTATCCACGCTACCGGTTCCCGCCCGCGATTATCAGCCACGCCGTCTGGCTCTACTACCGCTTCACCCTCAGTTTCCGCGACGTCGAAGACCTCCTCGCCCAACGCGGGATCACAGTGTCGTACGAATCCATCCGGCACTGATGCGAAACCTTCGGCTTGGCGTACGCACGGCGGCTCCGGCATCGGGCCGGACCGGTCGGCGACAGCTGGCATCTGGACGAACTCTTCGTGACAATCCGCGGCCAGCGTCAGTACCTCTGGCGGGCCGTCGATCAAGCCGATCGCGTCGGGAGCTACCGCGCCGCGCACGGGGTCATCATGCCGTCCGTGGTCCACGACAAGCCGCTACGCCAACAATCGGGCCGAGTCTCCCACCAACCGACCCGGCAGCGCGAGCGCCACATGCGCCGCTTCAAATCGGTGGGACAGGCCCAGCGGTTCCTCGCGGTTCACGACGTCGTTCGCAACCTACTCACCGTTGGACGACATCGGCTTCGCGCCGGCCATCAGCGACTTCTGCGATCGCGCGCGTTCATTGCGTGGAACACCGCGGCAGCGGCCTGACGCGTTCGGCGTCGCGATAACGCCCCACGTGGCCGCGGCCGACATTAACTTGACAGTGCCGTCTGTAATGGGGAGTTAACGTATTCACCCATACCTAAGAGAGGGCCATCACGTCGTCTCCGGACTATTGAGCTCTTGTCGCATTCGCGAGAGCACATCTGACTTGTCTGCTTCGCACTTCGCCTCAGCGTTCTTCAGTCTGCCCGCGAACGCCTCCTGAATCGCGGCGGCGAGGGGAATTCCTGCGAGAGCGCTAGTGAGCGCCTGACCGGCAGCCGACTGCGCTCGTTCCCGCTCTACCGTTGCTTGTGCCTGTCCTTCCAGTTCAATTGCCCTGGCGTCGCTGATTGCTTTGATAGCGCTATCTTGAGCCGCCGCTGTCTCGGATTCGTTCGCAGTCGAAGCTTTCGCTTTGTCACGCTCGAAAGCTTGCTGGGCAGCGGTGATGGCATCATCGCGAACATTCCTGGTACGTGAGATCGCCGCATCACGTTGATTTAGAACAAGGTGCATCGCAGCGGTGAAAGCCGCGTCGTACGCACGGTTCGCATCACGGACGGCATCTGCGCGCGTCTGTTCCGCTGCGTCAGTTGAAGTGCGCCACTTCGTGAGCGCAGCGGTCTGAGCGTCGAATTGATCGCGCTGCGCCTTTTCCTCAGCGGAAGCACGGACCTGAGCGAGGTCCTGTTCGCGCTGAATGCGGGCTGAAGCTGCCGCGTCTATCCTCCTTTGATACGTCTCAAAGGCCGTCCGTGCTTCAGGAATCGTAGATAACGCGGTTTGTTGCTGTCGGCGGATCTCGTCGAGGGTCGAGTTGCACTGCTCAACCACACGATTGAATGCGTTGTTTGCGCGTTGGATGATCTCGTCGCGTCGCGACATTCGTGAGAACGATACGTTTCGACGCCGCTCTAGTCAATTGCCCTCCGCTGTTGATCGGAACCTCTCCACTGTTGTCGCATCTCCGCCGCCTGTAAGCGGTTGTCTGACGCCTGTCGCTCTGAACCAAGTTGATATTTGTGTTTGACAGCAAGTTCCGACCGCGTCGACAAAACGTGGAATGCGCGGCGAGCGCTGATAATGCCGCAAGAGACGTTGCTCCACGGATTTACGATCAGCGGGTTCGATCCCTCGAAGCTGTTATCAGCGGTCGTGGACCTCAGGCCACGGCTCCGCGTTTGTCCGGATTCTCGTCCTCATAGTCGGCTATTAGCTCAGTCCACAAATGACGCGTAACTCTCGAATAGAGGGTACCTAGAGGAAGCAGATCCGGCAGATCCCTTAACTCGGCGGCCGCAATGGTAAGCGCTTCGCCACCGGCGATCTTAGATCCGATGCGAAATGCCAACAGCGGATTTCCACTTGCTTCCACCACCCAATTGCGGCTGAACGCTCCATCATGAGCGTCGGCGCGTTGGACAATCCGTTCGAACAGTTCATGACGTACTGCATCGGAGGCCGGAAACACCCGAAGGAACATTTGGCACAACTCTGTCGACAAAGCCTTTGCCGAATCAGCCATTTCAACGGCGAACCGGGGGTGTGCCGCCGCCTCGTCAAGGAGAGTCCTCCAGTCCAGCTCTCGTGCAAGGCCAACGGCCGTCAAATAGCTTTGTACCAGTCGTGGAAGAAACGCACCGAGCCCGGATTGCCGGGAGTGAGGCTCTGTGTTGCGGGGACAACGAGCCCAGCTACGATCAAGTCCTTCAGCAACGCCTTTTGCGGGGCCGGCGCCATCGCGAATGTGATCGTTCGTTCGCCTGTTTTCCAGAAGGTAGTCATACACAGACCGACCGCCGTATCGAAGGCGGTATCGTCGGACCGAAGCAAGGTTCTCACGGCGGCTTGGTAAATGTCCCCCGCTGACGTGATTCGGTTCGTGCCAGCCAGAATCGCGAGACGAACCAGGATTGGCAAATACGTTTGGTCTGTTGATCGGCACGACGCCCGCACAGCATCGCTGAACTGATCGGGCGAGATACCGTACGCTCCCCCGTCAGCCAGACCATAGAATGATGGACTTTCCGGCACTTCCAACGCAGTGGCCATGCGAGAGTCTCGGTTCACGGAAAGTCAGATCGTCAGCATCTGGAAGGACGGTGATGAGGGTATCCCGCTCGCCGATCTGGTCCGCAAGCACGGCATCAGCCGCGCGACGTACTTCAATTGGAAATCGCTTGTGGCACCTACGGTGTTAGAAACGGTAAGGCGCGGATCCACATCATCGTAAGTAGCGTCAGTTGCCGAGTCCCGAACCACGCGGGTACGAAACTTATGAGCCACGTAATTCTACGTTCGAGTTACGCCCTCTTCGGCGAGAACGTCAGGTCCGACGAACTGTTTGGTTCGTTTGTCTGCAGCGTTAGTACATAACGAAATGCTTATGTTGAGCCTCTACTCATGGCCTACGAGACTGCGGCCTATTCCTGAGGAGGAGTTGGACTATGGCTAGATCCCTAGCGTCCCTGTGGCTGTTACTGATTTCCGTGGCGCCTTTAGCGGCCCAGTCCACCATCGACAAACTGTATTTCCTACCGAAAAGCGTCGTGACCGTCGCCGGAGCGGTAACCGCCCAAAAAGCGTTTACGAATAACGGGCTGGTAGACGCCAACGAACCGGGGCCTGCTACGGTCGCCATCGGCGCAGTTGCCGACCCGTCAGCGTATTTCTATTACAAAGCGGACTCCAAGCTGTTGTCGAAGAACAGCATTTCGCTCGAATTGTCCGCCGGTGGGATTGTGTCCGGTGTAAACGGGGTATCAGTCGACATGCAAAAGGGAGTCAGTCCGGCATGCGAAGTCAAGCGCTGCCCGTGAGCGGCTCCGATTTCGGAAGTATGGAGTTAGCCGATGGTCGCTACTTACAGAACTCTGTTAGCCCTGTGGCTATGGGCCATGCTGCCTTGCGCAGGCTTGGCACAAACAGTCACACTCGATTTTGACGCGCCAGCGTTCGCACTCGGTAGCCAGGTGGGACAGGTTGACGACATCACCTTCCGCCCCTCCGCTACAGTGTTTACCCCGGCTCGAGTCGTCACATTCTCGGGCACGCAGGCTTTAAAAGTCCCAACAATCTGCGCAACCCCGCAATGCACGAACAATGCCTATCGAATGGAAATCCGCTTCGGCCAACCGCTGCCCGCGCCTGCCGGCGCCTGGTTATGGAAGCGTGCCGACAGCGTATCGATACGCATTGGCGCTGATGCCATTGCGACCTCCTGCTTTCCGGAAGGTACTAATTGCGCAATGTATGCCAGGCTGACCGGATTTAACGATCAGGACCAACCCGTCGCAACTTCGTCTGACCTGCTTCTGCTCGATACATCTTCGCTATCGACGGGCGGATTCAGTGCCCCCATTACTCGTCAGATCTCAATCGGTGATCCCCGCGCAAGCATCGTGCGCGTCGTGTTGGTCTATGGCAAAGATACCGCTCATGACGCGAATCCGCCCTTTCCCGGCGAGCCGCAGATCGATCACCTCGTTGTCAATTTTCCCGCTGTGCCGCCAACGCCACCCCCCACACCAGCGGCTCCCTCCATTAGCATTAATGAACCGGTCGCGGGCCCCCCGCGCAATTTTCCATATCAGTTGCGGCTTCGCGGCACTGTCACTGTGCCCGGGGCGCTCGCCGCATTCTGTTATCGCGTCAATGCTCCAACGCCAGGCCTTAACGATTGCCGCAACATCGCAGATCTGCGGCCGGACGACACCTTCGATATCTCGATTCCAGACGGCATCCTCAGCGGCGTTTCGAACACGCTCTCAGTAACGGTTTACGACTTCTGGGGACAGCGCGGCACACAATCTGTATCGATCCAGGCTCTCGCGCCGCCACCTCCGGCGATCATTGTCTACACTCCCACTGGCAATCAATGGATCGATCCCGCTCAAACAATCTCACTGAGCGGAACCGTCGGAACCGTGGGCGCGCTCAAGGGATTTTGTATTCATATCGATGCCGCTGCCGATCCTGACCCTGCCGCCTGCACGCAGGATATGAGCGCTATCAAATCTACTAACACCGCCTGGCAGCCCCTATTCTTCACGAAGTCACTGACTCCGAATACGCTTAATACCGGCGCCCATCGCATCTCCGTCTTCGCCGTCGACCGATGGAGTCAAATGAGCCGCGCCGATATCGATATCAGCACACCAACAGACTTCCGTGTCGTCGGCATGGAGATCACGCAGGGTATTCAAACCCTCGACATCCCACTAAACACCACCGGCTACGCGCCTTACAACGGCGTGAACTTGCGAAGCGGCGTGCCAACTGTCGTAAGAGTCTTCGCCAACACCCCGTTTGCCGGCTCCTATGCCGGCTTTCGGATGCTCTTGAATGGCTTCATACCAGACTCGCGCTATGGCGAAAGCCCGCTTGGCTCCTTGTTGCCCGATAGCTCGCCGACTGCAATTACCATTGGATCCTTAGGCGTCCCGCCCTCGATGCGGGCGGATCCCTCGAGCGCTTTCGTATTCACTCTGCCCACCGACTGGACACAGGGCAATGGCCTGAGACTTCAAGCAAAACTGCTGCCCCCATTCGGCGCCCTGGAATGTCCGACCTGCACGGCCAACAACGAGTTCTCAGTCGTTGGTATCAATTTTGGGCCGGCCATTTCCTTCAAAATCGCCTCAGTAGCACTCACCTTTACCGACGCAACGGGATCTCTGAATTCTCCCCCGGATCCCTCAGTCGTCTTTGAGCCCATGCTCAATTTCTTACCAACGCCCGCCTCAAACGTAACGGTGCTTCCATATGCTGGAACCATCGACGTAAGCGATTTGGTTGGGCCAAAGGGTTTCGATGGCATGACGGCGCTTTGCCGAAACTGGACCTCGATTTGTCAAGCGAGAATCTATTCGCGGATGAGAATCTGGGAATCGCAACATCCTCAGGACGCCGATTGGGTGGGCCTCGGGCCAATCGATATCGGCTGGACCGTTGCCCCGATCGCCATCGCAAACTCGGGATTACCTATCATAGCCGCTGCTCATGAATTGTTTCACGACCTTGGATACTTTCATGCGAGCGGCGCCTGTGACGCAGACTTGTTCATCATGTGGCCGCCGGATGAGAGAGGATTGATTCACGGCGTCGGTCTCGACCGGCGCAAGAACCTGCTAAACAGTAGCGGGGTATGGACTGGCCGGTACAACATTCTCATGAACGGAATGCCCGGCGGACCGGCCGAATACTTCGACTTGATGTCCTACTGCGCTTCTGAAAATACTGCTTGGATCTCGGTAGAAAACTGGAACGTCTTCGGCGGCCCTTTTCCTAATGGCTGGTTTCCTTACCTGGACCTCTTCTCCGGCACGATCAGTGGCCCCATGACTGGCTCCTCAAGCGCGCCTCTCAAAACTGCTCCCCCCAACACGGCAGTCACGAAGGAAGCGATCGGCAATACAGTCATGGCAACCGCCTTGCTTGAACCCAGCGGGACTGTCCAACTTCTCTCCATCGCACCAGTACCCAATAAAAGATTGAAGACGCCGGCCCAGTCTCAGATCAGTGACGACTACGCCTTCGTCGCCCGGAACCCGCAGGGTGTAGAGTCCGCGCGCGTGCCGGCGATTATCCAAATCAATACCGGCCATCACGAGAGCGGACAGCCGGCGCGCCAGTTCCTATTCGCACGAATCGCCGCCAGGGATGCCGCCTCAATCGAGATACAACACAAGGGTCAGACTGTTGCCAAACGCCTGCGAAGCAAGTCCGCGCCTTCCGTCCGATTTGCACTTGCGAAAAAGGGAGTATCGCTTTCCCGGGCAGAAAGCCTCGATCTGAAGTGGATCGCGGCTGACAGGGACGGAAATGCCCTGGAGGTACAAATCGCCTTTTCGGAGAGAGAAGACAAACCCTTCAGGCCCATCTTCATGGGGCCGAATCGCGGCTCCTGGAAGATACCAGGCCGCCTGCTTTCGGCAACCGAGCATGGCCGCCTGCGCATCACCGTGAATGATGGCTTCAACGAAACGGAAGAAGTATTCGCGCCAATTGTCGTCAACGCGGCGCCACCCGCATTTGGTGCTATCTCTCCAAAAAGCGGCACGGCATTTCCAGACTCGACGCCCATCCGCTTACGCGCCGAAGCCTTTGGCGATGGAGACGCCCGTCTTTCCAACGATCAGATTCAATGGTCCCTCGACGGAAAAATTGTCGGAACGGGCCAGGAAGTCGAGGTCCGCAATCTCACCCCGGCGAACCATATCGCCAGGGTCACCGCAACGGAAGGTACATTGACCAGCAGCCGTGAGATCGCATTCATTGTGTCGAAATCCACGCCAGAATCCGGCGCGGAGAGTGGCGCAAAGAAAGACTAGAACCTATCTCATAAATGCGCGCCACCGAATAGCTCGTAAGCGCCCGGCGAAGACCACGGTGCACTTTTGCGACGCAGCCCCGCAGGCCAATGCCTTGTAGGTACCCGCACCGGATCAACCGTGTGAACCTTTCCCGTCGGCACACACCTTGCTCGCGGCTGTGTTCAGCGTCGGAGTCGAAGGAAGGACCGGCCACGGTCGCAGCCGTTGGCGTTGAGAGGAGAGCGTGACATGGCTTCTCGACAAGCTTTGAAACGCCTGTTGTCCCGAAGCGCGGTGGTCGCGGCCACTGTCACTACTGTCGGTGGGTTCGTACAAGCCGCCCTCCCAGAAGTAGTTAAAGCCCTTTCTCCGAAGGCCGATGACTCGGGCGAATACATCGTCCTCCTCGATCAGAGGGCCAGAACCGTCATCGCCACCTTCGACCGCAATAAGGACTACGAAGGAGAGGCTGAATTCCTCGAGTTGCACCGGCGAAACGTCGACGCCATTCGCAGTCGACATTCGATCCTCGCGCACGAAATCACACGTCAGATTCAACAACTCGTTGTCAGAAGACTGGGCGGTGGCTCTTACGCTGATGGCGTCGTGGTATACAGCCTCTTTGCATTTGTTGAAACGCCGTCCACTATTGATGACCTGTGGCCTGATCGCTGGACGCCCAGCTGGTGGCCGGTGTCGTCCTGACTCGCCCCGGAAAACTGGGACGGCGAATAGTCACGAAACGACCTGCTGATCCCGAAAACTCGCCGAGGCGATCGGGCGAATTGCCGGCCTGAGAGTCGCCGGCGGCGGTGACACCAGCGCACTTCACAGGTTCCAGACCTGATCAACAATTTCGACTATGTATCAACGGGTGGTGGTGCGTTCCTTCAGTTTCTAGAGGGGCGCGAATTGCCGGGACTTGCGGCCCTTACGGACAAGTAAAATCAAGCCGCTGCGTCAATTGGGTTACCGTACCGACGGTTACCGGTGAGAATCCATTTCCTGAACGCCTCTGACGCGACGACGGCTGGGCCACTTGCTACAGGGGCTACCAAGTAACTTGGTGTGCGCCGAAGGAGGCTCTTCTGCATGAGCGTCTGTCTAATCCGCGCGTGCGGCACCTGATTCTTGAGCTCCGTCTGGGCCGTGCTTTTCCATTTTTCGAAGGCCGGCTTGTGTGCATAACGGATGTTTTTGGCCGCGCGGACCCATTGCTCGCTCGGGCAGTATGGGTCGCCGCGTCCGACGAGGGCACGATCGTAGGAGGCGCAGTTCGCGACGCAGTACTTGGTCTTGTACGTGGGATAGACTCTCGAATTCATCCCTTCAAGTGTGGTCGCTGCGTACAGACAATCGCGAATCCGAGTCGTGGACGTCTCAGGCCCATGGTTCCCGTCTTTTGCGCCGGTCGTACACTCCCAATTCCTAATCGGACTCGGTGCAACTGGCCCTGACGGCGGCGCGAATCGCACTGCTCTCGCGGTCTAGGAGCGACCGCACCTCAGACGACATCTGTTCGCCCACGTCGAGGCGTTCCCGCAACCATTTGCAGAAGCGATCCGATTCGAGGAAGAAGTGCGCGTGGCCGCGAGGGTGGTCACGCCAGTAGTCGGAGAGCACGTGCTTCGCCGTTGGGCCTAGCGCGCGTAGCGTAAGCCTGACGTTCATCGCCAGCGGCGCCAGCCTATTCATGCGGTACACGGTGCAGGCGCACGACATCCCGGCATCACACGCGATCGTGTGCAGCCGCCGCGCTTCGCGTTCGGTGAGCGTGTAGCGGGAATGCAAGACCGACGCGTCAGCACGAACGGCAAGGCACCACTCCGGCAAAGACGTGAGGTCCGCTAGCGCCTGCTGAAAGTCAGCGAGCATCGACCGGCTCCGGCACGAGCTCACAAACGTCAGCGAGCCTGTGCATCCGTTCCAGTTCCGCGGCGAGCGCCGGCAGACCAAGCTCCTCGAAGTACGACTCCTGGTATTCGAACGTAATGGCGCGAAGATTCCGACAGCGCGGCAAGTAGGCGTGCGCCAGTTCCCATACGTAGTCGGGTGTCAGCGTCGAGTGGCTGTCCATATAGAAACCCTCGGCGTCGTCGCCGCCCGCAATGTGCACTTCCTCTACTGCGTCGAGGTCGAGCGACTCGAGGTAGGCGATTGGATCAGCGCCTCCGTTCCGCGCATTCACCAGCAGGTTGTGCAGGTCGAGCAGCACGCCGCTCAGACCTTGACGGTGAAGGCGGTTGAGAAACTCGGGCTCAGTCAAATCGAGATCCGGCACCGGCGTGAAGAAGCTCCCGTTTTCGAGCAGCAGACGGCAGCTAAGCGCATCGCGCAACCGCCGAAGCTTCGGCGCCATGATGCTGAATGTCTCTTCGTCGTAGATGACCGGCAGTCCGAGCCCGGCCTGAGCGTTCGGCACGCCCCCCTTCGGCGTAATGAACAGATTCAGGTGTTCGCTGTACCATGCGAAATTGCCTAGATCCCGTGAGACATCCGCGACGGCGGCAACCATCGCGTCGTCGAGCGGCATGGCGCTCGGCAGCGAGAGGCCGAGGCCATGCCCTGCGAGCATTCGTCCGACAGTGTCGCGCTTGACTCGGTCGATTGCCTCGTGGAGGCGATGGAAGCGCCGGCCGCGCATCGGCTCGGTGCCGAAATCGAACCAGAGTCGATCAGGCATCACGGACAGGTGCTCGACGAGCGACGGGGCATAGTCCAGCAGTTGCGGCGTCGTCGGGTTGTAAAGCAGCCCGACGCGCGGTCGATGTTTGCGCATTCTGATTGACTCCGTGCAAAACGGATCGGCGGCTCTCGGCCCGGCCGCCGATCCGATCCGCCGACTACAGCATCTGGCCGTTGCGCAGATCCACTTTGGTGAGGGGATTTAGGAACATGTCGTCCACCGCGAACTTGATCCGGCCCGACATGCACGGATGTCCGGTGAGCTTGCTGATGAGGTCGTACGCGTTCCTCGCGACGTGGCCGAACTCTTCCGCGGTCAGCGTCGATGGGACTCTCGCGGTCAGCACTGGGATTTCCGCCTCGCGGGCGAAAGTGAGTGATGCAGTCCGCAGTTCTTTGGCTTCAGCCATGGTGTTCTCCCAGGTTGCACTTGGCGATATGTCAAGTGCCTCACCCGTATAACGCCGCTTCAAGGGAAAGCTAACAGGCAGAGTCTTCCTATGTGGCGACGGTCTGCTCGAGCGCCAGATGACCAGGAAAGAACTGCCCGGCTACCATCATTTGAATGGCGCGAGACGCGGCCGCCCCCGGTTAGGTTGACCCAAACCCCGAAAACCGCGACACCGAAAGGTGAAGACGACGCGATCTGTCCTCACCACCGCTAGCCGTCACTTGGTTGGGCTTTTGTCTGACGAGAGCCAGCGCTACGGTGCGGTCAAGGCTTGGGAGTAATCCCCCACCACCTGACGCCTGGCAGCGAAGAGCATTGCGGCGTGACATCGAAGTCACTGCGGCTTGCGAAACGCTCCAGGTAATGGGTCGCTCCTCCTGACCCTGCGAGCAAGCGCGCATTCGCGCGTCGCGGTCCAACTCGAAGTCTTGGCGTTACGGCACCAACTGCAGGTGCTGCAGCGCGCCCGACCAGGACGGTTGCGGCTCTCGAGACGGACCGGTGCCTCTAGGTCGTCCTCTTCCGCAGCTGGACTGGGTGGCGAACGTCGCTGGTGATCGTCAAGCCTGAGACCGTCATCGCCTGGCACCGCGTTGGTGCATGAATCGGAGCCAGCCCGTAAAGATCCCAACCCACAGGTCCGTCATCGCCCAACGGCGTACGACTCCGGCCTGCCACGCTGAGTCGTCTGGTTGAGGATCTTGCATGCGAGGACGGCCTCAGTCCCCTGCCCTGCCGGGCTGCGCGCTCGAAGCCAGCCCCGATGATCGACTTGTACCGGAAGAATACGTTCTCCACGCGGGCCTGCCGATGGTAGCCAGACCCTTTCTTCCACCGACGTCGTCCGATCGCCCTCACCTGCTTGATCGTGCGATCGCGAGCAGTCGACCGCGGTCGGCGCCGAGACATCGTGAGCGTTTTGGTCGGAGGCACCACGACGGTCGCGCCACGCGCACCAGCGGCATCGTAGATGGCGATCGAGTCGTAGGCCCCGTCCGCTGTGACGCTGGCGGCGTCGCCGTCGACCGCATCGATCAGATGGAGAGCAGTGGTCGCGTCATCGCATGGCCCTCGGTCAGGGCTTCGGCGATGATGACCCTGATCGGTCGACCGCCAGATGGAGCTTCTTCCAGCCGCGCGTACCGCGTACGCCATGTTTCGCCGCGGCCCACTCGCCTTCGCCCACGATCGACAGTCCCGAGCTGTCGACGATAAGGTGAATGCCTCCCCCGGTCGGGACTCGCCGCAATGAGACGTCGAGACGCTGACCGCGCCGAGAGAGCGTCGTGTGATCCGGAGCGGCGAGGTTAATGCCCATCATCCCGAAGAGCGACTGCAAGAACCCCTCGGCCTGACGGAGTGGCAGATGGAATAGGAGACGAAGCGTGAGGGTGGTTTCGATCGCGACGTCGGAGTACTTCTGCTGCCCTCCGCGAGTGCCGACGCTCAGGGGCTCCCAAGTGGCGATCGCCTCGGGTGACACCCACAGGGTGACGTCGCCGCGTCCGACGAGGGCCCGATCGTAAGAGGCCCAGTTCGCGACGCGGTACTTGGTCTTGTACGTGGGATGGACTCTCGAATTCATCCTTTCAGTGTGGTCGCAGCGTACAGAACATCGAGCGAATCCAAACCTGGACGTCTCAGGGCGCGGGATTCATGCACCAACGCCCCGCCGCACGAGAGCCGTAGACATGCGCCTCCAGCTCTACACTTCGCGACTTCTCAGGATCTATCCTGTGACGGTGGCGAACGTCTCCAGCGGTGACTCGAGTGCCAGAGACCACCTGGTTCTACTCGTATACTGCCACGCGACAGCTACCTTCTCATACCTTGCCCCTGAAGTGGACCTTCCCGATTGATAAGCTCGATACCGCGCGGCCTCCCGTCGAGATCCAACGCAAGTTGAACTAGCCAACTCCAACATCAAGGATCGGGCCCATTGGGATGGCGCCCGATTCCGACCAGCCCGACGATTCCCTGAGGACGCGTTGAATCCTTGATGGCGTCCCCGCACTCGATGATCTGCGAACTGGAGATGTCGTGAATTTCGTTGTGCTGGTGGCTCTTGTCGGTCACCCAAGTACCCGTCAGGCTCACCACGCAATCCTGGGTGATTGCCTTCCCGTTCTTGTCAAAATCGCTAAACTCATCGACGAGCCAACCAATACCGCCACCCACCAGGTTGCCGGCGAAGCCGCCCGCCCAGGCACCGGCGGCTGCTAATGCGGCGACAATTAGCAGGCAGAGGGCGGCGCCGATGCCAAACGTGAAGATCCCCAACACCCCGCAGGCGGCAATACCTGCGGCGATGCCCACGGCCGCCCCGGCCACCGAACCCACCGCGCCCCCAGCCGCTGCCCAATCGCCAATGGCCGAACCGATCTCACAGTGAAATACCGGACGCATCCCATTGTTGGGATCCAGCGAAAAATAAGACTGCGATTGGCCCGACCCCGGCGCGGCGCGGGTGAGCACCTCTCCGATGCTCAACGGCACATTGTTCGGCCCGAGCAGCGTCAGATCCACCGGCGGGCCACTGTGCGCCAGATTGAACGTCCAGTCGTTGTCGTAAAACGGCGGCACGCCGCTATTCTTGCCCGCGCAGATCACCATGCCCGACACGGTGATCGTCTTCGGATTTTGCTCCTTCAGGCGAACAAACCATTCCACGCCATTGCCGAGCCAAAAACCGACGCCCGCGCCAGCAACAAAGGCAAGGACCGCGGCCAGAATCACCATCCAGCCAAATGGAGCGGCTGCGGCAATCGCTTCAAGGATCGCCCAGGCGGCGCCCGCCCCACCGGCGCCCAATGCCCAGGCCGTAATCCGATCGGCGCTCCAATTGTAGTTGCCTGGCTCCTTGGTCTTGGTGTCACAGCCAGCCATGGGTTAGCCTCCGCCCCGGGTCACGGTGACGGTGACACCGCCAGCCGGAATCCCACCCTGAAATGCATTGACGTTGAAAACCTCCGGTGCCCCGCGTTCGTTCGGCGCATCCACGATCAGCATCACATCCCGGTAGGCCTCGTTCGGGGCAAAGTGGAAAAGACGGGGCTCCACCTGGGCGGGCCAGGCGGGCGGACGGGGCGCAAACATCGACGCCGGATCGGCCTGTTTGCCCACCGCGTCCTTAAAAACGTAAGAGTCGACGAAGAGCTCCACCATGTGGCACGGGGGCTCGTCGTATACCTGCCGGTCTCGGGCGGGTTGCCGCCTGCTGTGCGCGCGTAAGGCCTCCACGGCATACCCAAAGAGCGCCCCAACCAGGTACCCTGCCAGCGCGTAGGATCCCGAACGTCCGAGTGCTAACTCGTGATGGCCTATTTGAAAGGACGACGAATAGCCGCCCAAGGCTCCGAGCACCCCCCAGCCCCCGAAAGTGCGCACCAAACTGGTCTCGCCGCCACCCTCATGCACGGGAGGGCATCCCTGTGGCCAGCGATTAAAAATTCGCACCGGCGTCCGTACCTGCGAAGCCGCCGCCTTCACCTGAGTGTTGTTCCAGCCGATATTGTTCGCCGGGTTGCCGTCGTTGGGATGCGCCAGCTCCACCTCAATGCAATAGTGCCCGGGCGTCGGCGGCGTCTCCCACACCGTTTCCACCTGCGCCACACCCGGCCACACCGGGACGTTGGCCGTCAGTGTTTGGATCGGATGCCGAATCTGGCCGCCCGCGCCAAACTCAATCCAGCGCACATCCACCGACGTCCCAATAGCCGCCTTGTCTCGCGAGCTGTTGTGAACCGTAATGACCACTCGGTACTTCGTGGCGGCTTTCAAGTCGTAGGTATACTGCTCCACGCCATCCAGGAACAGAGCGACGTCAGGATTGTCCCAGGTGACCGATTGATTCAGCCTCATCAGCAGGAATTGGTCATAGATGCACGGATCCGGACGATTGCTGATCCGCTCCGGAATATAGACGCAGGGGTCGCCGCGGTTCGGGCGGTCGAAGAGAATTTGATACAGACGGCAAAGCCATTCGAGCCACGCCCAACGGCACACAGTCCGGCGGGCCGCGGCTTCATTTGCCATTACCTGCATGGGAGTCGCCGATAAGCACCCGCACGGGCGCTTCACCGCTGATTGGACAGCCACACCAGAACTACGACCAGAAGCCGCACTCACACAAGTTACCTACTGCTGTCTCGCGTCGGCGCTGCTGCCACGCGTCCATCGGGTCATCTCGATCCTCAAGCGGTGGCTGCTCGGCACGCATCAGGGCGCGGTGTCCCGGGCGCATCTGGACTACTACCTGGATGAATTCACCTTCGGCTTCAATCGGCGCACCGGCCCGCCATCGCGGGAAGCTGTTCTACCGACTGGTGCAGCAGACCGTCACGGTCGACCCCGTGCCGTACGCAGCGCGGGTCAAGCATGTCCGGTGCGGGAAACGGCGGCGGCGACACTACAAGATATAGCGGCGACCTTAGTCAAGGGGATACCCCCAAACGCGCCGATTATGACGCCCGCCGAAGGCTTGTCAAGCACCAATGTCGGGACTGTAGGGCGTACATGATTTGACGGCTCCCGCCAGCGCCGCAGGGTCCGAGGTGACCCGAGAATCTCCGCCGCGCGGAACCAATGAACCTCCGCACTCAACGCCTTCAGCAGCACTTCTTGAACCGTCATGGCCCTCTCCCAGGCGCTCGCCGAATACGTCATCGACCATCGTGGGTCGCTGGTGTGCCAGCCCGCACTCCGCGCGGCAGTTCCTCCGGCGTTGGCCTCGTGATCTGACGGCGGGCCATGACCGTCGGACGGTCAAATCATGTACTCCCTACCTTGGATTTCGTGAACCTTGACGCGATTTTGCTTTAGCTTGAGAATCCGGCCAGAGGAGACTTGCCATGGACTTCATTGAACGGATATTTGGCGTGTCGCCGGACGGCGGATCAGGAAGCTTGGAGTTCCTGCTCTTCGCGGTCCCGGTCTGCGGCCTGATCTATCTCTCAGTCAGACGCCGATCGAGGAAGCAGCGACCGCTCTGACCGGCGGGCGCACCGCCAGTGCGTCACGATCGAGAGTGGCGCGCGCTTGCCTGTGTTTTCTGTGGCGGCCGTAAGGCCGCGTACATCACGTCATAGAGAAAGGCGGACCGCGCCACCGTCTCCTCGTCGTCGCTCGCAACGAGTGGGAACGCACCAGAGATGAGTCGCAGCCCGGCTGCTTCGGGGACCTCGCCAGCTCGCGGCACATCCGCGTCCCTGACAATGGCGCTCATACGGCGAAGGGCCGCGTCATCGGCGCACCGTTCCTCGACGAGGGCTTCGAATGGAGTTCGTCCGCCGCCATCGCGCGCGGGGTATTTCGTTCCCGGTGCGTGAAAGCCGACCCCACCGAGGCGTTGCGCTTCGGCAGCGACGTCGCCTGGGCTGACGAACACGAAAACCGCCTCCGGATCGATGAACCGACGAATGAGCCACACCGTGGCCGCGCGGTTGATCTTGATCTTCCGGCTCGTTACCCAGTGCATTGCTTTTCTCCATCACACGGAAGCGGAATCAGCCCTGCTTCTTCACCACGACGGGGTACTACCTCGGTGGCGGCACGTTGAAGCCCTTGACGCGGTCGCCTCCTACGCTACCTGTGGGCCGGAAGGTCTCCGCCCGTCACCTCAACAACGAATGGCCGCGACGACATCGGCTTCGTGCCGGCCATCAGCGACTTCTCCGTGCAGGCGCGTTCATTACGTGGAATGCCGTGGCAGCGGCCTGACGCGTCGGCGTCCGCGAAAACGGCTAACGTGCGCCGTGGCCGGCGTTAACTTGACAGTGCCCCCTTGACCCGGGTCTTTTCATATCTAGAACGTCAAACCGTACCTGACGGAGACGCCGCGTCCAGGGGCGTCCATGCCCCAGCTGAGGCCGCGGTAGTTTTCGTCGCCGATGTTCTCGAAATCCACCACGAGTTCATGTGAGCCCGCTCTGAAGCCCAGGCGCGCGCTGTAGACAAAGTAACCCGGAATCGCCGTGAAGAGCGCCGACGATGTCGAGCCGTCCAACACGCGAGCCCGAATCTGCGCCAGGGTCTCCCCCGTGATCGACAGAACGTCGTCGACGTTGCCGGAGATGCCATCCAGTCCGTTGCCAATCCAGCCGCGGTTGCGTGCACCGTTCGAGAAGAAATTGCCGACGCTGCTCGCGTTCCGGCTTGCACCCGTGCGGCGATCGGCGAGGTCGAGCGACGACAGGTGCGGCTGCGCCCAGGCCTTGTGCAAATAGGGTTCGACATAGAACGTGTTGCTCGAGTGGGTCCATCGCACCGTCACGAAGAGATCCGGTTGCGGCGTGCCTCCCTCGATGTTGGGAGGCATGTGTGACTGTGTGTCTTCGGCACGCAGGTACGTGAACGCGGTCCTGGCCAGCAGACCGTGGCCGAGATCCGCCGATAACGCGTGCTCCACACCCCAGATGCGCGCGCTGTCGAAATTCGATCGCACGAGTACGGGTGCAGTGGACAGTGCCACGAATACGACCCCGTTGGCGTTCTGGGCCACGATCGGGTTGCCTGCGATCGACTGCCCGACGGCGCCTGCCGGCAGGATCAGCGCCTGCTTCTGGATGTTGTCATAGATGTGATTGACGAAGATGGTGAGGTCAGTCCGGAACCGTGCGGTGCCATACGAGGCCGTTCCCTCCACATTGAGGCTCGTCTCGGCATTCACCTGTGCCACCGCGTCGCCGGTGGACACGGCTGTCGAATCGGCCGTTGTCCCCACCGTCCCGTTCATGCCGGCTATGTCCGGCGCTGCGACCTCGAAGCCCGAACCCGTCAGTCCAAGGGTGCCGAGGTCAGTCATGTGCGGGGCTCGGAAGCCGCGGCTGACCAGCCCCGAAAACGTCCAGTTGGAATCCGGCGTGACAAAGGCTGCTGCCCGGAAACCGATGCCCGTCGCTGAAAGCGAATCGTCCGGCCACAACGGTAGCCCCGCCACCACCGGGCTGTTAGACGATCTCGCGTCGTAGCGAGCGCCGGCGACGCGAACCGAACCGACGAGACGTACAAGGCCGGGCACCGCTTCCAGCGCCGCACGGGTGTAAACGCCGCCCTGTCTGAATGTCGCGCCGCTTGGCACCCTGGGGCGACGTGGAAACCGTGCCCCGGTCCCCGGATTGACGTTGAACGCTTCGGACGTGAGCCGCTCGAACTGCGTGTCACCTCCGGCGGTGAATGACGTCCGAGTGGACACCTGCCTGAAGATCGAGGCAGACACACTGTGCACCGTCGTGCGCTCAGGCTCGTGGCCGATGGTTGCGGTTGACGATCCTTGACCACCCTGGTTGACGCGCTCTTCGCGCTGACTGTTGACGGCATAGTTGAATGACAGGTGTTGGAACGGCCCGGCGGTCAAACGCTCGAGACGGAGCGAGAAGAGGTCCAGCGAAAGACCGTTGAGCTCCGAAATGAGGTTGCCGTCGCCCCCGAGCAACTGGTCGTAGCGATCGCCGCCCTCCTGGTCAGAACGAGTGTAGCCGGCGACGAGGCGTGTATCGCTGTGGGTCCAGTTCGCGCGCAGGGCTGCGCTGCGCTGGTCGAATCCGGTGACCGGCAGTCGCTCCTCCATCAGGCGATCCGATCGGACGCCAAGGAATCGCGTCACCGCCGCGTGCGAGTCGTAGCCCCTCCCGGGCCTGAGCAGACCAACCTTCCGTCCGGAGGCAATGCCGACAATACCAAGCCCGGGCCCGATGAACGAGACCAGGGCGTTGCCGCCGCCGTAGCGATGCGCGGTTCCAGCAGAAAGAGCCATCTTCCCACCGACGCGGCTGGCGCGTGTCGCGGCGAGCGGTACTCTCGACAGGAACTGGATGCTGCCGCCGAGGGCGTCACTGCCATATTGATCGCTCGACGGACCTCGAAGGATCTCGATCGAGTCCAGGCTGCCGGCATCAATGAGGTCGAGAAACGTGTTCACACCGCCGCGCTGCGCTCCGTTCGAGTAGCGCACCCCGTCCACGAACACGTTGACCTTGTTGCCAACGAGTCCACGAATGAATACTCCGGCCATCGAGGGGCTCGTGCGCTGCAGAGCCACACCGGTCTCACCCTCCACCGCTTGTGCCACAACTGTCTTCGCACGGTTGGCGATTTCTTCCTCGGTGATGACGTTGACAGGTTGACCCGTCGTGCTGATAGGTTCGACGATGCCGCGCGCCGCCGTGACCGTCACTTGATCGGTGACCGACACGACCCGCAGCGTGACGCTGATTGACGTATCTTGGCCTTCGAAGATCCGCACCGCGGCTCGACCGTCTGCAAAGGGACCCTTGTGAACCTCGACGAGATAGGAACCAGCCGGGATCGGCGGAACCGTGAAAGCGCCGAGCGTGTCGGTCCTCGCGGAGACAACGAGTGTGCGATCGCCGGTCATCACTGAGACGGTCGCATCGGAAACGACCTTCCCCTGAGCGTCCGTGACCAGCCCTGTCAGTCCACCCTCCGCGTACGCGGTAGCGCAGACGCCCAACGTCACGATCGCGATCAACGGGAGCCAGGTGCAGCCGACCTTCATGTGAATATCTCATGTGAAAGCACAGGCTGACGCCGAAGCGCCAGCGTGGGCGTTGGGACGTCGCCCATCCGGAGCGCCACCGAGGACCACGCTGAGGGTGACCGGCGCGGTCCCCGACGCGTAGATCGCACCGACATGTTGCTCGGCGGTCCGCCGCGCCCGACCGCGTTTGCGGCCGCGAACGGCGCGACCGGTCACCTCCTCGACGTCGCCGTCAAATCCTCTCGCGGACAGGAACAGCTCCAGCCGCGCGAGCACTTTTCCCCTTCCGGCAGGGCGCGTTGGCGTGTCGCACGTGTTCCGGGTGTCTGCTCCAGAGGTCCCTTCATGATTCCTCCTCGGCCGCCGGTCGCCGCCTACTTGTGGCGACTCTTACTGTCCGTCGGCGAGCGGCTCGGCTTGTGTGCCGTACGCGCGCGCTCCAGCTGCTCGCGCTCGGCAGGCGGCAGTCGCGCGTCCTCGAATTGTCGAAGGCGCTCCGCCGCACGTCCACCTGGGGGCTCAGGCCGCTTGTCGCCAGGTCGTTTCATGTTGGTTGACTACTCGTAGATTTGAACGCCGATGATAAACCCGATCGATAAGTCGATCAGAAGCATTTTTGCAAGGGAGCAACGAATTTTCTTAGCGTTGCAAATAGATGAGTTTTAAGCGCGGCCTTGAACGATCTCGCCCAAAGAGTAAGACCGACGACGTGACTCACTGACCTCGTCCAACTCGTATTACTGAATATACGCAAGCAATAACAAGTGTTTCCGCTTGATCAGATTCTCTTGACGGCTTCGTTGAGTTGATCACTGTTCGTCGTTTGTTCTTCTCTTCGTGAACATGACGACGGGTGTGAATCGTGTTCTCTTCCTGACCCCTGCGTCAGTATCCTGATTCGTTGATTTGTCGTCATGGTCTTCGCAGGCCTATCGGCTCCTTGACAGAGCGGAAGTGGATTTTGCAATCGATGGTCGGGGCGTGATGCGTTCAGCCGTGGTGCCTTCCCTTCCCTTCTTGACAGCGGGTGGATGGAAGCGCAGACTCTGCGCGCAAGGAGGATGCGATGGATTTTATTGAGCAACTGTTCGGGATCGCACCTGACGGAGGTTCCGGGAGCTTAGAGTTCCTTCTATTGGTCATTCCACTCGCCGGCATCGCATACGTCGCGTTCCGACGCAATCGGAAGCGTCAGCGGCACATCTAGTAGGCTTCGACGATCCGCATTTCCTGACGTTGGGCAACGAACTCCTTCGGTGTCAGGTGCCCAAGCGAGCTGTGCGGCTGGCGCGCATTGTCGTTGATGCGCCATGCCTTGATTTTCGTTTGCGCGTCCGCGATCGACGTGAACTGATCCACATTCGAGCACTCGTCACGGAGGCGCCCGTGTCGGCGCAGATAACGTCTGCGTTTTTTGTCGACCGTTCACGCGACGCGTCTAGCCGCTCTTCGCGTTTTTCATAGGCAGCCCGGTACGTCCAGTCGCGTTGAGACGTTCCAAACATCTTCGCAAGCCTTCCACGACCCCACTGGGAATCCTTGTAGTTCTGAAGCGTCTGGGATGTACACAACGACATTGCGAATCGCGATCGGGCACTACTGATGTGGGGAGATCGTTCGACGCGATGTGGGGAGATGCGATCGCGGCGCATCACCCAGACGTTAGGCGCCGGGGCGAGGCTGGGGGGGGTTGAGAAGTACTCGCGGTCAGTCTCCTTTGATGTGGCGAGGCAGGCGAGGCACGTGGGCTGACTTCATGTTCTGCAATCTCGCCCGCGCACAATCACCCGCCTCACGTGCCTGAATTGGCATTTATCCTCGTGGCGATTCTGGTGATCTGGTCGGTGCTTGCCCGCGCGGCCGTTTTCAAACTGATGCACTACCCCGGCGGCGTAAACGTCCTGCTCGATCTGCTGGCCCATGGTCACTCGCTCCCGGTTGTGCGGACTACCGGCGCCCGGTTTTCCGCGGAGTGCGACGCGCTTTCGTAGCTTTCACCGGCGGATCGTAGCTGTCTTTTTCAGTGGTCCGAAGAATCGTGAACTTCGCGCCGCCCTTCGCGACGAACGGAATCGTGGCCTGCACCGACTCCGGTGTCGGCAACCCACGACGCCGACGGGCCGGAGGCTCCTTCGCACGCGCCTTGCGCTTTGACATACCTACGGATTCATCGTCAGACTCGAAATCGGGTGCACTTCCCACACGGTCGGGATCTTCGGCCGGAGACTCTGCGGGCCCGGGCGGCCGCCCGTGGCGTGACTGGCGTCCCAGAAAAGCGAGCCCCTCACTTCGATCGGCACCGGTGGATCGTAGAAGTCGTACGTCGTGCCGGGCAGATTGCCGCTGAAGAACGTCTCGAACGTCTTGCGTGCCTTTTTCAACTTGGCGAACGACTTCGCCGACTTCGCCGGCAACCCCGACAGCTCCATCGTGATGTACACCTCGACGCTCGCCGTCGTCGACTGGCCCACGATCAGGTGATAGTCGTTGTCGTCTTCCTTGCTCGCGGCGTAGATGAAGGCCTTGAGGCGGACGTTGCGGTCCTCTTCGGTCACTCGCTTGGACGTGCTGCCGGTGGTGATCTTTGGCGTGTGGTTCTTCATCTTCGCGTGCGACGGCAGCGTGTCGATGAGCGCCTTCACGTTGGCGAACGGCTCGGTCGTGGCCGTGGAGATCGAGAGCTTCGCGGACTTGCGGGCCGTCCCGGCGAACGAGTCACCGGTGGGCGCCGCGAGTGCGGCGGTGACGGTCGTTTTCGCGGCTTTCTCGTAGGGATCGACTTCGGTGGTCTTGATGACCCGAAAGGACGGACCGGCCGCGGCCAGCCCGCCGACGATTCCGAGACCGACGATCGACTTCGACGCCGGCATTCCCTTGCGCTTCAGATTCAAACCGGCGGTTAGCGCCGCCTTGGCACGTGCGCGTGACGGAGCCATCAGGTCCTCCAATCCAACAACTATCGACGGTCGGATTGTGGGGATCTGATCAGGATGGAGTCAAGGAAAGAAATAGTGTCGCACTAGCCTCCGATCCGCATGTCCTGACTCTTCTGCTCGCCGTCCGCGAGACTGACTTTCACGGCGGACGGTGCGAGCGTTTAAAGGACAGATGGATCGAGCAGGTCGTCAGGATCGAGATCGGGAGCGCCGCGACGAGGTTGTGCCTAGCAAAAACTCGATCTTGTCGGAATTTCGGACCGCTCTTAAGAATGCGTGCCTTTCGATTGAATTCAACGGGCGCCGGGTCCCTCATCGAAAACGAGAACGGTCGTCGACGGTTCCGGGCGCGGTCGTCGGCTGTGTTGGCGGTCACGATTCAGGCTGGTAAGTGCGAGATGAACAGTTTGGTTTAGGCCGCGCGGCGTGCGTACCGGTGATGAAGTCCGCCGACCTGCTGGATCGCCACAACGCGGCCGCCGCCTGGCGCGAGGATCGGGCGATGAATTGGCGCGTCCTCGTTTTGCGACGTGAATCCGCGGCGCGCCTCAGAGCGGATTGGCGGTCGACATCGTGCGAATCAAGGTGCGCACATCGGGCGCTACGCCCGGTCGACCGGTCGACCGGTCGTGCGACGGCTCTTCCAGCGCCATAGTAGACGTAAGGCGTCGCGATGCCACCCAATCACGGTCTCGGGTTTGACGATGACGAGCACAGCTCGCCAATCGCTCCAGACATTCGAAAGCCACCCCAAAGCAGACGGTCAGTCCGCGTGAGATGCAGCCGCCGAGGGCGCGTTCGGTCCAGCACTTGAAGCTGGTGCCGCAACGCGAACACCTCCATCTGGAGTGCGGCGCGTGAGTGCAGAGAACCGCGAACCGTCAGCAGGAGCAAGACGAGCGTCCTCGGGGAGCAAACTATGCGGAGACGGCCCCAACATCAACGCTCGCAACAAGGACAGGGTTTTTGCTAGGCACAATCTGGAAATCCATTCTGTACCCGCCGAGGAAAGCTTGGCCCGAACTGGGCAAGACATCCTGCAGGAGTCTTACCAGACCTAGTCACCGAACAGCGTCTGCTGGGCGCTTCGCGACTGTGATTGCCGCTCGCGCGTCGAAGCTCTGCTGTTCAACATCGAGTTCGCAAGTATGGAAGTTAATGCCAGCACGCGTTGAGGTGCCCGATCATTCACAGACTGTGCAGCGGCTATTGACACGCGTATGGATCGGTGCATACTGCCTTGCCTGAGCAACATCTTGGGCTGCTTGACAGCGGTGTGCTCCCCACAGTGCGCACGTCGACGCAGACCCATCAACGGCATTCGCTCGCCTTGCTCCGGTGGCTTGCGTCGATCGCTTCAGGAACTCCGACCGCGATGTGCAAGACGATCTACAGCGGGTTATCAGCGCTCATCAACGGCACTCGCGGCTCCGTCCCGATATCTGGGTGGGAGGCACGATATCGGAAGCCTCCGTGTCATCCGCCGATCCAGTCTTCTCGTTACACCGCGCTAACCTCGATCGACTCTGTGGGCGTAGTACAACAGCGCTCACGGCAATCACTGGATTCCTCCGCTCAGCGAAAGCGACGCGCTTATGGATCCGCTGACGTCTACGGAGCTGGACACCCGAGACACGCCGTGCTCCGCTACGTAATGTCTGGAGGAGTGTCGCAATAACGAGGGAAGGAGAAGGGGATGGCAGACAGGAAGTACCCCAAGGATCCCAAGGATCCGAAACAGGAGCCCAACGAGCCTGATCCGAAGCGCCCGCAGCACAAACCCGAAGGCAGGGAGCACCAGGTCCACAAGGAAATTCTCGAGCGACGGTGGAAGGGAGGGCCGGCTCCAACATCTGACGCTTCGAGGCGGGCGCTGGAACAATGGAACAACCTGCCGGGATCGGTAGTGCGGCCACCGACGGACATCACCGCACCGCCCGCAGAGAAACCATCCGAGCCGGCGAAATCCGACGAGGACAACCAGAACGATAAAGAGCACAAGCCATGAGCCTCAACGGTACGGTCTGGGCTCCCATTGGTCCGAGCCCGATCTCACAGGGCGCCTCTGCGGTCAACGGCCTTGTATCGGCCATCGCCGTGAACCCCGCGAACTCGAATGTCATTTACATGGGAACAGCCGGCGGGGGGGCATGGCGCACCGACGACGGCGGAGCGTCGTGGTTTCCGTTGTTCGACCGGCAACTCTCGCTCGCGGTTGGTGAGCCTGGCGCACTCGCGATCGATCCGAATGACACGGATGTGCTCTATTTGGGGACCAGTGCGCGCGTAGCGGCCCATCCGCAGGCGGGTTTGTTTAAGTCAACGGATGGCGGTGCGAGTTGGATACGGCTCGGGTCGGGCTATCCGTCGGGCAACACCGGGAACGCGATTCAATTCGTCAACCAGTGGATCAACGTCATCATCGTCGATCCCGTCAACAGCAACAGTGTCTACCTGTCATCTACCAGCGGGTGCTTCCGATCGATTGACGGCGGACGCAACTGGACTGCCGGTGTGAACGCAGGCGGAGACGCCCGTTCTCTCGTACTCGACACGTCCTCGCCCGCCGCTTCGCGCATCCTGTACGCGGGCGTCAACGGACGCGGAGTGTTCCGATCGAACGATGGTGGGCAGAACTGGGCACAGATCCTCAGCGCGGCGACCCCCGCGGTAGCGGCGGCAGTGGGCCCAAGTCCCGCGGGTTTCAACAAAACAATTGTTGCCATCGCGCCCCCGACTTCGCCCCCAAACGCGGCTGGCGTGCAGGTGCTCTACGCGACGCTCGAGGGGACGGGCGGCGCGCCCGATCCGGTCGGCGTGTTCATGAGCACGGATCAGGGTGCCAACTGGACACAACGAACCGCCACCGGGATGCCTACAGGTACGCAGGGCGGGTACAGCTTCCATATGGCGGTGGATCCGGGTTCGCCGGGAGACGGAGTCAACGACATCATCTATTTAGGTGCGGTCGGGCATGCCCGATCCAACAACTCAGGTAACACATTCACGGGATTGGCCGGTGTGCATGCGGACAATCACGCCTGGACCTTCGTTCCGCAGCCGAGCCCCACTCCATCGATCGCGTTCTGCGGCAACGATGGCGGCCTGTACAGATCCACGGATGGCGGCGTCACCTGGACGTCGCTGAGTGCCGGAGGCCTGCAAACCGGGCTGTTCTACAACCTGGATATGCGGCCGGACGCCACGGGAAGCAATAACGTCGGAGCGCTTCAGGACAACGGGACACAGACGAAAATCGGGGCCGCCGGCCTGGGTTGGGTGGCGGCCCAGGGCGGCGACGGATGGGATGTTGTGTACGACGGAACGACCGCCGGACAAGTGTATTGCACCAGCGGCTTCTGGTCCCCGGCACCGTGCACCCGGATTTGGCGATCGACGAACGACGGGGCCACGTTCCCAACCGAGATCACGCCGTGGGGCACGACGAGCGACGCGGGCTGCTACCTAGGGCCCCTTGCAACCGACCCCAGCGCGGCCGGCATCTTGTACGCCAGCGGCAGCCAGAATCTCTGGCAAAGCAGGGACGGCGGCAATACATGGCGCATTCTGTCGCCGTTTGCCGGCACAGGCGATGTGGATGTCGCGAGGACCAATGGCAACAACGTGGTCATCGGCGTCGGCAACCGAGTATTCGTCTCGACCAATGCCTTGGCAGCTACCGTGGGGCTTCCCGCAGGTGTGACCTTTACCGATATCACGCGCAATCTTCCGCCACGGAATGTGGCGCGCGTAGCGCTCGATCCCAACGATCCGACTTTGATTTACGTCGTGCTCGGCGGGTTGAATGGCGGCCCAGGGAACATAGGACATGCCTTCCGCACCAGCATTGGCGC
Organism: Vicinamibacterales bacterium; assembly: GCA_036802945.1. Taxonomy (GTDB): domain Bacteria; phylum Acidobacteriota; class Vicinamibacteria; order Vicinamibacterales; family UBA2999; genus Gp6-AA40. The sequence goes on along the minus strand of DAIRVG010000034.1, from coordinate 8,452 downwards.
CACCGCATGGACGGACATCTCGCCGAATCTGGATGTGCCTTTCAACGCCATCGCGCTCGATGGTACCGATAATCCGACCGCCATCTATGCCGGTACCGACTTCGGGGTGATCCGGTCTGTAGACGGCGGCGCCTCCTGGTCAATCCTGGACGACATTCACTTTCCTCGCGTACCGGTGTTTGACCTGACGCTCAGGAACGGAATGCTGCGAGCCGCCACGTATGGACGGGGAGCTTTCGAATTTATCAGGCCGAAGGGACCCTCGATCGCTCTAAACCTTGAACATGACCTGGCGTTTGGAACCGTTTGCCAAGGACCGCAGTTTCTCACGTTGGAGATTTTCAACGTCGGCCAGAGCGATCTGGTGATCAACAGCGTGCAGCGTCTGATGGGATCGACCAGCTTCTCGGTGCTGGCCACGCCCGGTACGCCGCTGGTAATCGCGGAGGGCGAGCACGTCGATTTCACCGTCAAGTACAACCCTACGAGCGCCGGTCCGCTGGAAACCGCGACGATTCGAATCGTGAGCAACGATCCGAACGCCCCGGTTGTCGACTTATCAGCCACGGGCCTTCTCGGCGCTGCCAAAATGGCGACCGCAGTTGCGGACAGCGGCAACTTCGGCAGTGTCTGCCTCCGGGGGTTCGTCGATCGAGACCTGACGATCAACAACAGCGGGTCGTGTCCACTGCGGGTGCTGAATGTCAGCTCGTCTTCGCCGGAGTTCCTGGTGCCGGGCGTAGTCTCTTTTCCCCTCGTGGTCGGTGCGGGCGATTCGATCGAGTTACCGATTCGCTTCCAGCCGACGAGCTTTGGCGCCAAAGCTGCCAACATCACGATCGTCAGCAACGATCCGGCGAGTCCACGGTTCGTGGCCGTCTCCGGTACGGCGCCCGCGCCGGAACTGGACCTGATCATCGCTAACACAGGCAACTTCGGCCACGTCTGCATCGGCTCGTTCGTGGATGAACCACTGACATTGCTGAACAGCGGTTCCTGTACGCTGACGGTTACGAATGTCGGGTCCTCAGCGAGCGACTTCGTTGTCCCGAACGTCCTGACTTACCCGATTCGGATCGCAGCCGGAACAGCAGTGGAAGTGCCCATTCGTTTCGAACCGGCCAGCTTCGGCGCCAAGTCAAGCACGATCACGGTCACCAGCGACGATCCGACTGGCGCGAAGAGCGTTCGCGTTTCCGGGGACGTGCCTTCCGGAACACTTGCCGTCACGGGCTCGACTTGCATCGGGGGAGTGAAGGCCTGTTGTCTCGGGGAGCGCACGCTCTCGATTTGCAACGTAGGCGATTGCAAACTGCACGTCACGAGCGTTGCCTTCAAGCGGAAGAGCAAGCACTGGAAATTGATCAACAACCCATTCCCCGCGACACTGCACCCAGGCTCGTGCCTGAGTGTCTTGATTCGGTACAAGGCCACCGAAAAGTGTCCGAGATGCTGTGAGCTGGTTATCACGAGCGACGACCCGATTACACCCGTGAAGACTCTGGACGTGATGGCTTACACGATCTGGAGCGACTGTGGGTGCAAGAAATGCTGTGACGATTGCAGCAAGGGATCTTGCCAGAAGCGCCACGACGAATGTTGTAGCGCGCAGAGCCTCGACGCCTGCTGCGATGACGAGGGTCGCGATCATGAGGATGACGATGAAAGCTGACACAAAGCGAGTAGGGCGTCACTTTCTTGAAAGAGATGACCCGTGTTGAAACGTCGATTTTGGCGATTCTGTTGGCATCCGCAATCAGCGACCAGCTCATAGCGAACGCCCATGCACAGACATCGGGGAGCTCCACCTCGCAAAGCGGCGTGCTCGCCGTAGCGGAACAAATCGAGGTGATCGCGACGCGCCTGCCGGAAGCGCCGCATGATGTGCCAGCGTCGGTCGAGGTGATTAACGGCGACATGTTGCGCGCAATAGGAGCGACAACCGTCCGCGAAGCGCTCGCAATGGCCACAGGTGTCGAAGTTGGACCTGGCGGAGACGCGGGACCAGCTTTCGGCGGTGCCAGAGTTCTGGGGACTTCGAGAGCTCGATGCCTTCTTGCTCGTCGTTGACGACATTCCCTCGGGTGGTGCATTTAACCCCGCGCTTGCAACGCTGAACTTGCGTGACGTCGATCGTATCGAGGTCTTACGCGGGCAAGGGTGCTCTGGCGGCGCCAGACAAAAGGAGCAAGTCATGGGCAAGAAAAAGACCGTCTCGAAGCGAGCGGCGCGCGCTGCGGCTGGTAAGAAGCCAAGCTTGTGGATAAGTCCCGACACATACGTCCTTCCATATCAGATCCAGGTCTTTGGAGCGCAGTGGGGTTTTTGTCCCATCGGATTTCTGGTAGATGACCAGAAGCCCGTGAGGCCCGCGCGCATTCTTGTGGGGGAGTCCCGCCGCGACGCCGTGGAACCGATTCGCGGCGAATTCATGGTGCTGCTCAATATCCCGGGCCTTAAAGCCGGACAGCACCAGATCACCGCGGTCATCGGAGACCAGAAGACCGGTATATCGGCGTCCTTCTCCATCGAGGATTCGAAGGAACTCGAGAAGGATGGCCGTCCAACGCACCGCTGGCTGCGCCGACAGGAGCATTTCATGCGCCAGCGCTTTCCAGATGGCGTCGATCGCCGGCCGGGAAGCCGCATCCAGGCGTTGGAGCATCGCGACCGCATGCGAGCCCGGAAGCGGGACGACACGGCGCCTCCGGTCGGCGGCGTGTGCAACTGGCAGCCGATAGGTCCATCGGTGGTTCGCAAAGGCCAGGTTTTCGCGACCGCCAGCACATATACGACGGCGCCCATTTCCGGCCGCGTTACCAGCATCGCCTATGACCCACACAACACCAACATCGTGTATCTGGCCTCGGCGATGGGGGGTGTTTGGAAATCCATCGACGCCGGTCTCAACTGGCGGCCGAAGAGCGATTATGCGGTGTCGCTGGCGATCGGGTGTGTCACGGTTGACCCCTCTGTTACAAACGCCTCAGGCAACTCGACACGCATTCTCGCCGGGACAGGCGAGCCGAACACGTCCGACAGTTATTACGGCGCGGGGATGTTGTTCTCGAACGACGGAGGCGACACCTGGGTGGTGCGAGGTACGCCGACGTTTACCAGGGCGGCGTTCTCGACCATCGCGGTGGATCCCGCCAACAATCAGCACATGTACGCCGCGACCGACCAGGGCGTCTATGAATCCACCGACGAAGGCGTCAACTGGACGCAGATCGAGCCGGGTATCTGCCACGATCTGGTCGTCGATTGGACGAACGTCGGCGGAGCGGAACTTTATGTAGGCAAGAAAGGTGTTGGAGTTCGCCGCAGCCAGGACGGCGGCGTCAGCTGGACGACGTTGGGAGGCGGACTGCCGGCATCCAGCGGACGAATAGCTCTCGCGAAAGCCCCAAGCGACTCGAGCACGCTATATGCGGCGTTCGCCAGCGGGAGCAATCTCACAGGCATATACCGTACAACGGACGGAGGCACGAACTGGACACCTACGACCACCGTGCCGCCTGGTGTCTCGCAAGCAGCTTACAACCTGGTGTTGGCCGTCCACCCTACGGATCCGAACATCGTCTTGTTCGGAGAAGTCCATCTTTGGCGAACCATCAATGCCGGGGGCGCGTGGACGCGCGTCAGTATCGGGTCGCCCGGCATCCACGCCGATCAGCATGCCATTACGTTCCATCCCACCAATGGAAACCTCGTGTTTGCCGGCAACGACGGGGGCGTGTTCTATTCCAATGACGGCGGTGTGACCTATACCCACCGCAACAAGGACCTGGCGACGCTGCAGTACTGGGCCATCGCCAATCACTCGTTGTGGGACGCCATCATGCTCGGTGGCACGCAGGATAATGGCGCTCAGCGCTACCTCGGACATCCGGCCTGGGAACACTCCGCGCTCGGAGACGGCGCTTATGCCGCAATCAACTCCACCACGGATATCCGGAAATGGTTCGAATCCCGCTGGTACTCGTTCCCTTGCTTCCGCAGTGATTCGGCCGGCTCTGCCGGCAGTTGGAACCAGAAACAGAGTGGCATCTCAACCAACAGCAACTGGTTCTACCCTCCCATGGTCATGGACGCGAGCAACTCGGCGGTACTCTATGTCGGCTACGACGAACTGTGGCGAACCGCCAACAACGGCGATACCTGGACGGCGATCACCGGATCGCTGATCGGCACCGGCACCAACATCACAGCCATCGCTGTGGCACCCTCGAACAGCAACATCGTCTATGTGGGATTACAAGACGGATCGGTGTTCCGCATCGTGTTCAGCATGGGCGTTTGGACGCCGACGAATGTGACCAATGCGGTACTTCCAGCCGGCCAGGTCTCTGACATCGCGGTCCATCCGACCGACCCCAACATCGTATACGTGAGCACCAGTGACCTGATCTTCTCGGAGGGCAGCGAGTCATTCGCCAACGATCACGTATTTCGCACGACGAATGGCGGAACCAATTGGACGAGTATCTCGGCAGGCTTGTCACAGGCGAACCCCGTGAATGCCATCGCCATCGATCCAACGAATCCGAACACCGTGTTCATTGGGTGCGATGTCGGCGTGTTTCGGTCGACCAATGCCAACACCGCCGCGACCTGGACCGTCTGGGACGAAGGGTTGCCGAATTGCTCGGTTCAGGATCTTCAGGTGTTCGGTCCACAGCGATTGATCCGCGCGGGTACACACGGGCGCTCGATCTGGGAACGACATCTCGACTCGGCGTCTTGTCCCCTGGTCGACGTGTACTTGCGAGACGATTTCGTGGATACCGGGCGGTCTCTGCCTCCACCGTCCAACGTCGAGCATCCTTTTACCGTGGGCGAATGGATGTACTGGTGGCAATCGGTCGATATCAAAATCGACAGTCCAGATCCGGCGACAAACGTATATCAGACGCCTACTCGTGACATCGACTACATCCAGTTCGAGGAACTCACGCACGACAATCCACGCCGGGACACCTGGGTCCGCGCCTACGTCCAAATTCACAACAGAGGAAACAATCCGGCCACGAACGTCCGTGTGAGGGCCTTTTGGGCCGATGCCAGCGGCCAATTGCCGAACTTTCCTCCCGATTTCTGGACGGCATTCCCGAACGCCGACCCGGTCGATACGACGGTGTGGCACCCCGTGGGCCCGTCACGGACGATTCCCCTCATCTATCCCGGCCAGCCAGTTGTCGCCTCGTGGAGTTGGTACGTGCCGGGGTCGGCCGCCACACACACATGCATGCTTGCGGTCGTGAAGAGTGACGAGGACAACGTTACGACCAACTCGCTGGATGTTGGTACGGCGGTCACGATGGACAACAACGTGACTCTGAAGAACCTGCACGTAGACGCGTTCGTGCCCGGTGCAGGCGGTGCCGACGAAGGAATTGGCCCCTACTTCATCGACTTCAGCATTTTTGACCGGGAGCCAACGATCGACATTCGCTTCCGTCCCGGGGTGATGCCTAAGGGTGCCCGCATACTCGCGTTCTTCCCCACTTTCCGAACGCGCCGGCCCATCGAGCAGTCACTCTCGGGATTTCGACTCGTCTCGACTAGTGGAATCCGTATTCCCGAGCGCCCGGAGGAATCCTGCGGCCGGCCGACCCAATACAATGTGCGCCGCGGCTTCCAATTGGACGTGGATCCTGTCAAACACCGGGACGAGGTCCCCGGCATCTACGGTATCGTCCCCGCAGGACAGAAATTCTCGGCGGCATTTTTCGTTCGGCCTCCCAAGGAAGTGAAGCCAGGCGAAGTTCTCACGTTTCACATCGAGCACTGGGCCGGTCAAAGGCTTGTTGGCGGCAGTTCCTACGAGTTGCGGGCGCAAGCGCCAGATAGCCAGAAGGGCGGACGTCCGAAGGCGACGGAAAAGCGCCGCGGATCGCGCCCATCGGCGAAGCACAAACGCCGACGATAACCAGCAGGCGCGGGCGAAGCTACAGCAAGTTGCTGGCATTCCGGTTATTGAACCGGTCCGCCTGAGCCGTGCCCTGATCAGCTGAGCCTGAGCCTATTCACCGAATGGTGATGATCGGAATCGACGCCGTAATGTCCCAGATGTGGGCCGAGCGTATGCGCCCGGCTGGCGCCGGTTGTCACGCCGCTCGCTCGTAGTAATTCAGGAAGCCCCCGCGCCCGCGGACGCCGCCGAATGGCGTTGGTGCATGAATCGGAGCTGGCCCGCAACGACCCCAGCCCATGCCGGTCACCTCCCGATGGCGTACGACTCAGACCTGCCACGCTGAGTCATCTGATTGAGGATGTTGCAGGCGAGGACGGCCTCCGTCTCCTGCCCTGCCGGACTGCGCGCGTGAAGGCTCTCACCGATAATCGACTTGTACCGGAAGAAGGCGTTCTCCACGCGAGCCTGCCGATGGTAGCCAGACGCCTTCTTCCATCGACGCCGTCCGATCGCCCTCACTTGCTTGATCATGCGATCGCGAGCAGTCGACCGCGGTCTGCGTCGAGACACCGTGAGCGTCTCGGTCGGAGGCACCACGACGGTCGCGCCACGCGCACCAGCGGCATCGTAGATGGCCCTCGAGTCGTAGGCCCCGTCCGCCGTGACACTGGCGATGTCCCCGTCGACCGCATCGATCAGATCGAGAGCAGTTGTCGCGTCATCGACATGACCCTCGGTCAGGGCTTCGGCGACGATCGACCCTGATCGGTCGACTGCCAGATGGAGCTTCTTCCAGCCGCGCGTACCGTGTACGCCATGCTTCGCCCTGGCCCACTCGCCTTCGCCCACGATCGACAGTCCCGAGCTGTCGACGATGAGGTGAAGGCCTCCACCGGTCGGGACTCGCCGCAATGTGACGTCGAGAAACTGACCGCGGCGAGAGAGCGTCGTGTGATCCGGGGTGCAGAGCTCAATGCCCATCATCCCGAAGAGCGACTGCAAGAAGCCTTCGGCCTGACGGAGTGGCAGGTGGAAGAGGAGACGGAGCGTCAGGGCGGTTTCGATGGCAACGTCGGAGTATTTCTTCTGCCCTCCGCGAGTGCCGACGCCCACGGGCTCCCAGGTGGCGATCGCCTCCGGTGACACCCACAGGGTGACGTCGCCGCGTCCGACGAGGGCACGATCGTAGGAGGCCCAGTTCGCGACGCGGTACTTGGTCTTGTACGTGGGATGGACTCTCGAATTCATCCCGTCAGTGTGGTCGCGGCGCATAGGACATCGAGCGATCCAAATCTGGACTTCTCAGGAGCGGGATTCATGCACCAACGCCGCAGGCCGCAGGGCTGAAAGAGACCGACGCCAAGCACGTGATGTGTGCGATCGTCGGGAAATGCGATGTCTTCGTCACGCTCGACAGCAGAGACATTCTTCCTCGACGCGTGGCGATAGAATGCGCCTGCCCCGAGATACAAATCCGTAAACCGACCGAATTACTGGCAGAGATTGGCGGGATTGATCGAGCGTGAATCGTACCCAAATGCTCCGGCCGGGGCGGTGCCAGATAGGTAACGATCGACGCCGTAGTGTTTATGGACGACAAGCGCGCATCGCCGCTAGGATGCTTTCAGACTTACTGAAATCTGGCGAGACGCAGAGCGATAGTCTCGCACCATCACAAGGCGAGACACGGACGACGTTGGAGATGGACGCCGATTCTAAGACTCGTCGATCTCTAATTGCACGGTTACTCGGCTGAATGTGACGCGTGCCTCGCCGGTTGCAAAGTCTTGCAAAGTTTTCCGGAAGAAGGGGGCCGAACGCGCCATAATTCTTGGAGTGATCGGTCAAAAGGGCCCGCCAATCCAGAGGAAGGATCAGCGGGCCATAGGGTGGGGCCGCTTCACACGCGGGGAGTCGATGGTTCGAACCCATCAGCTCTCTCACCAACCTTCAATTCGCCAATAACGTACCGGCGGGGTGCATCCATGTTGTAAGGCAGCGAGGTGTCGACGGCGACCCTGCTTGCAACTGGATTGCAAAGGGACTCGACGATCTTTACGCCTCAGCGGGATCGTTTCCTGGCCCGCGTTGACGTTCAGCGATTACCATTTCCCGGAGTCGACCCCGGGCCTGATCTAAGGATGCGTTCCGTTCGACCCTGAAAACCGAACCACACGTAAAACACACACGGCCTGGTGGCCGGTGTGTTTCGATCAAGGTTTATCGGGGAAAAAGGTTGGTTGCGGGGGGGGGATTTGAACCCCCGATCTTTGTCATGAGCCCGACGAGCTACCGACCGGGGCCCACGCCTACTCCCCGCGCGCGGCATTTCCGCTTGGGTGCGCCCACCACTGCGCCCACCAGCCCTGGCACCTTGTGAAATTTACTGAGACTTCTAGCGACTTCTGGAGACAAGACCCTGGATCAGGAAATGGAAAACACTCAATAAAGACGGACCTGAACACTGATTTTCCAGAAGGTCCTCGATCTTCTTGAAGCCACCGTTTTTCTGGCGGTACTCGATGATTCGCTCGG
>DAIRVG010000033.1:32203-44904 GCA_036802945.1 Vicinamibacterales bacterium | reverse complement strand
GAGCAGGCCGACGGCGGCACGCTGTTCCTCGACGAAATCGGCGACATGAGCGCGAACACGCAGGCGAAGATCCTGCGCGTGCTGCAGGAACACGAGTTCGAGCGCCTGGGCGGCACGCGGACGCTGCGCGTCGACGTGCGCCTGATTGCAGCGACGAACCGCGACCTCCCGTCGATGGTCGAGACGGGAACGTTCCGCGAAGACCTCTACTACCGGCTGAACGTCGTGGCGATCGAAATGCCGCCGCTGCGCGAACGCAAGGAAGACGTCGCGGCGCTGGCCGGATTCTTCATCCGCCGCTTCGCGGGCGAGCTGAAGAAGAAAATGGAAGGGCTCGACCCGGATGCGCTGAAGCTGTTGATGCGCTACAACTGGCCCGGTAACATCCGCGAGCTCGAAAACGCGATCGAGCGCGCGATGCTGCTCGCGGAGCGCTCGCACATTTCGATGGACGATCTCCGCCTGGGCGACACAGGGGCGCCGGGCAGCTCGCGCGAGGGTTCGTCGATCGTGAAGATTCCTCCCACTGGCATCCCGCTCGAGGAAGTCGAGCGGCTGGCAATCATCGAAGCGCTGAAGATGTCGAACTGGGTACAGAAGGACGCCGCGGAGCTGCTGGCGATCAGCCCGCGCGTGATGAACTACAAGATCAAGACGCTCGGCATCGACTTTCCACGCGGCCGCCGAGCGGCGCTCCAGCAGCACGATCCTTCAGCGGCTGCGATGGTCTAGGCCCCAACCGGTCGTTCACCCTTCGCGGTTCTCCGTTCCCCGCCTTTGCGCCGCCACGTCGATAGTGGCGCTTCGGCGAGGCCTCGCCAACGCTCGCGGGAACTTCGCGCGCGAGCGACGGCGGGTCAGTTCGTGTTCACGTTCGGGCAGGCGTCGCCGGCCCGTTCTATCCCCACCAGTTAAACCCGCGGTCTGTACCCACTACACTTGGGCATGAGCGACCGGCGAGAATCGGACGCGAGATTGACGCGCCCGGTCGCCCGCAAGCTCCGTTCTCTTTGTCTGTCCTTCCCCGAAACGACCGAGCGTTCCTCATGGGGGCACCCGAACTTTCGGGCAGGTAAACGCGCGTTTGCGACATTTGAAATCATCGGAGGACGGCCTTCGATTGCGTTCCGGCTCCCCCCAGTCGATGTCGAACGCCTCCTTCGGCTGAAGCAGTTTTTCGTCACGCCATACGGCCGGGGACAGTGGGTGAGTCTGTGGGCCGATGGATCAGTGGATTGGCGGTTCGTCGCAGAACTTCTTCAGCGTAGCTACCGGACGGTTGCTCTCAAACGCATGCTGGGTGCGCTCGATCGCACCGTCATTCGAACACCCGCTCCACCGGCACCACGATGACGTCCTCAGGCCGTACATTCAGCCGATACGCCTGAATGACCTTGTCCTCATCCATGAGAGCCGCGGGTTTTGGCGAATTGTACGCAATTGGCGAAGGTTCATTCGTCACGACCGCGTCGCGGAAGACCTGCGCGTTCTTTGTGACGATGACAATACGCATCAGATCGGTTTTCAGATGCTGCCGAAGAGCGCGGTTCACGTCGTCAAGCGTCAGCTTCGAAAGCGCGTCGCGCAGATAGGTGTTGTAATCAGCGATGCCGTAGTACCGGCTGTCGAGCGCATACCCAAGCCGGGCGTCGTACGTCTGGGTCAGGATGTTCGCGTATTTCCCCAGGAACTCACGTGTGGCGTCGAAGGCTTCGCGCGACATCCCGTCGCGAACGAGCTTGTCGTATTCGTACAGGACGGCGCGCAGCGCAAACACACCGTTCTCGGGCTCCACGGGGCGAACCCAGATTTGAAAGATCTGCTGTTGGCGCGCGAGGTTCGGATCGGGCGTGAACTGGAACATCCCACGCGGAAAATATTCCACGTAGGCATAATCACCGTAGTTGAGGCCTCGCGCTTCGCGCAGCCGTTGATAGAGGTAACCGTTCGACGAACGGTGCTGCCCAAGATAGGAGGCGGCCACGGCCAGCGCCGGCCAGTCTTTCGAGGCGCGATTCACGTCAATCGGGAAACCCAGTGAGATCGCGGTGGAGCGAGTGTCGCGCGTCACGATGTTCACGTGAGTGCCCGTCGACAGCTTCGGCGCATCGAAGCGCTTCTTGTCGGCTGTGCCGTTCGGCAATCTCGCAAAATCGGACTCGACCTTCTGTGAGAAGCCGTTCGGGTATCCGCCGGCAAGGCCGATCATCAGGTTGGCCCTGGTGTAGTGAGCGCGATAGAAGGCGCGTACGTCATCGAGCGTCAACTTCTGGAGCGCGCCGATCGTTCCGCGGTTGTGATGCGCGTAGGGATGGCCGGCATAGATCACGTTGTAGAGATATTCCTTGCCCAGTTCTTCGTCGTTCCCCTCCCGCAGTGACACCTTCAGGAAGTTCGTGGCATCGTCCCGCACGCGAGTGAAATCGTCGGGACGAAAACCGGGGTCGAGCAGCATGTCCTTCAACAGTGCATAGAACCGATCGAGGTTCTCGACGTGGGTCGTGCCGCTGAAGACGGTCATTTCCTTGTCGACCTGCCAATCAACCGACGACGCCATGGGATACATGGCCTCGACGATCTGCTGGTAGGTCATCGCGCGCGAGCCGCCTTCGCCAAGCATGGCTGCGGTGAGCGACGCGAGCCCTTCTTTTCCAGCCGGGTCGAACGCGGCGCCGGTCGTGAACACGACGCGGAACACGATCAGCGGCGACGTGCCTGGCTGCAGCACGTTGGCAATCTGCGCAGACGGCGTGTGCTGCGCGAGCGCGGCGAGCAGGAGAGCGCATGCGAGCTGTTTGACCATCAGTTCGTCGCCACCCTCGACGTCAACGTGACGATCGTCCTGTTGCTCTCTTTGAAATACCGGCTCGCCACGTCACGCATGTCCTGCGGAGTGACTTGCTGGTAAAGCGAGAACACCTTGTTGATCGTGTCAGGCGTCCGCCGAAGCGCGATGTACGGCGCCAGTGCGTTCGCAATGGCCGGCGAGCTGTTCATGCGCAGTGCAAAGCTGTAGCGGATGCGGGATCGTGTCGCATCGAGCTTCGCCCGATCGACGGTTTCGTTCGTGAATTGCGCGAACGTGGCGAGGATTTGCCCACGAACGTCGTCAAGGTCCTTCGCATCTTTCACGCGCGCATACACGGTGAACAGTTCCGGGTCCGGATGATTGCCGAAGTCGGCTACAAGGGTGTCCACCTTCTGCTCGTCGAGCACCAGGCGGTGATACAGCACCGAGTTCTGTCCAAAGGCGATCGGCGACAAGAGATCGAGCGCGGCCTTGTCTGCCTTCTCATCGGAATACGCGGGACCCTTGAACGCAACCGCGATCCATGGAAGCGTGGGCGATGGCCAATCGACCGTTGCCGAGCGCGCCTCTGACTGCGGCGGCTCCGGGGAAATGTTCGGCACGTAGCTGCCGCGCGCCCAGCTCCCGAAGTATCTCTTCGTCAGCGCGAGCGCGCGAGCGCGCGTCACGTCACCAACGAGAACGATCGTCGCGTACTCGGGCCGATAGAACCGGTTATAGAACTGAAGGCTATAGCTGTACTGGTTCGGCATGTCCTGGATGTCTTTGAGATAGCCCATCGTCGTATGCGCGTACGTGTGGGTCTTGAACGCGGTCTCATAGAGAACTTCATCCAGCCTCTGCGTCGGGTCGGCGCTGTTCTTGTTGTACTCGCCGAGCACGGCGAGCGATTCCGTCTTGTACCCCGGCTCCGGATACTTCAGCCGCTGAAAGCGATCGGCCTCCAGCTTCAGCACCGGTTCGAGATCGTCCTTGGAGAAGATGTCGTAGTACGTCGTGCGGTCCTGGCCTGTTGTCGCGTTGGATTCCGCACCGGCCCGCTTCAGGATTGCGTCGCGCTGATCCGGAGTGTAGTTCTCGCTGCCCCGGAACATCAGGTGCTCGAACAGATGCGCATAGCCGCTCTTCCCGGGCTCCACCTCGTTGCGCGATCCGGTCTGCACGACGATGTACAGAGCGACCATGTTCGGGTAGTCGGTCGGCACGGTGACCAGCCGCAGTCCATTGTCCAGGTCATCGATCGTGTATGGGTACGGAAACAAGTTGCCCGGTGACTGAGCCTGATACGCAGGGGTGAAGCAGGTCAGCACGATCAGCGCGAGGCCAAGACATCGTGAGGTGGATACGCCAGGCGGTTTCATGACGGCTCCTAAGACTTGTTCGCCCTCGGGTGCGCCTTCCGGAACACGTTGAGCAGCTGGGCGACGTTCACATGAGTGTAGCGCGGTGCAGACACCGCGGTCATCAACACGCCAGAAGACCGAGGCCGAGACGGGCACCGCAGTCATTGAATCGCACCGACCTGCGGCAATGACGACCGCGCCTCAGGACTTGTGCGCTCGCGGATGTGCCTTCCGATAGACGTCCAACAACTGCGCGACGTTGACGTGCGTGTACCGCTGCGTCGTCGACAGCTGCACGTGCCCGAGCAGCTCCTGGATCGCGCGTAGATCGGCGCCGTTCTGCATTAGGTGCGTCGCGAACGAGTGCCGCAAGGCGTGCGGGCTGATGCCGAACCGTGTGCTGCAGCCTTTCACGTAATGCGAGACGAGCCGCTGCACGCTCCTGCCGGTCAGCCTCGCGCCCCGGAAATTCACAAACAGTGGATCGTTCTGGGATTTGGATCTTGGGATTTGGGATCTGGGGCTTGCCGAGCGAATCGCCAGCCGGTCGGGAAGCCAGGCTCGAATCGCCTTCTCCGTCGTCGTGTTGAACGGAACGATCCGCTCCTTGCCTCCCTTGCCCATCACGCGAGCGACGCGCGCGCGCGCGCTCAGATCGACATCCTCGACATCCAGGCCAACAAGCTCACTCAGGCGGATCCCTGACGCGTAGAACAGTTCGAGGATCGCGCGGTCGCGGCGCCCGAGCGGTGTGGAGACGTCCGGCACGTCGAGCAGACGCGACATCTCATCGACCGACAGGTGCGCGGGAATTTTCTGCTCGCGCTTCGGCGAAACGGCGAGCGCGGTGGGATCGGAATCGATCCATCCTTCCCGTCGCAGGTAGCGGGCGAAACCGCGCAGCGCCGACACTTTGCGCGCCACCGACGCGCGCGCCTGTCCCTGGCGATGCAGCTCGCCGAGAAAGCCACGGATCAGATCGAGATTGAGATCGCCCGGCGCGATGTTCTTGCGCTTGCCCGTCTCCTGCCCCGCGAACGCGAGGAACTGCGAAAGGTCACTGTCGTACGCCGCCACCGTGTGGGCGGAGGCGTTGCGATTGAGCCGAAGGTACGAAAGGAAATCCCGGAGCTGCTCTTTCACGATGGCGCAAGGGGGGCGAGCCGTTCCGCCTCGCCTCGCGGACCCGAAGGGTTCGCACCGCTCGTCCAGCTGTCGAGATCGGCGAGCGCGCGCTCCGATACGGCCATCTTGCGCTCCGCCCGGCCAAGGCGCCTGCCACCGCTTTCCGGCGGGGGCGTCATGATGCCGAACGTGATGTTGGTTGGCTGATAGTTGCGCGGATCCGCGTGCGACACATAGAACGCAAGCGCACCGATCGCCGTGGTGCGCGGAGGCACGCGCGGCTCTTCGCCCCGCGCGAGTGCCGCGGCATTGCGGCCGGCGATGAGCCCCGACGCGGCCGACTCGACGTAGCCTTCTACGCCGGAGATCTGTCCGGCGAAGAATAGATCGTCACGAAATTTCGTCTGCCACGTCTCGCGCAGGACGGTCGGTCCGTTGATGTACGTGTTGCGGTGGACCATACCGAACCGGACGAACTCGGCGTTCTCCAGCCCAGGCACCAGTTTCAGCACGCGCCCCTGCTCGCCCCATTTCAACTGCGTCTGGAATCCCACGAGGCTGAAATGATCGCCGGCGAGGTTGTCCTGGCGAAGCTGCACGGCAGCGTACGGCGCACGGCCCGTGCGCGGGTCGACCAGGCCGACCGGCTTCATCGGGCCGTATCGCAGCGTGTCGCGACCGCGATGCGCCATGACTTCGATCGGCAGGCAACCCTCGAAGAACTTTTCCTTGTCGAAGTCGTGAACCGTCGCGGACTCGGCGGACACCACCGCTTCGTAGAAGCGGTCGTACTCCTCTCTCGTCATCGGGCAATTCAGGTAGTCGCCCTGCCCGTCGTCGACGCCGCACGCGGGCCCGGGACTCGGGACTCGGGATTCGGGATTCGATCTTTCCGGATCCCGGATCCCGGATCCCGGATCCCGCAAACTTCTTCCCCACCGCGATGCGCGGAACACCTTCCTCATGTCGATCGTCTCGGCGAGAACGATTGGGCTTATGGCGTCATAGAAGTAGAGGTGATCGCCGCCGACGAGCGCGGCGATGTCGGCCGACAACGTGTCGGACGTCAGCGGTCCCGTGGCAACGATCAGAGGGAACATGCCCGGGTCAGCGGGAATGCGATCCACTTCTTCGCGCGTGACCGAGATCAGCGGGTGGGATTGGATGGCTTCGGTGATCGCCTGAGAGAACCGATCGCGATCGACGGCCAACGCCGCGCCGGCCGGGACGCGGTGCGCATCGGCCGCGCGCATCACGAGCGATCCCAGCCGCCGCATCTCCTCCTTCAGAAGGCCCACGGCGTTATCAAGCTTGTCGCCGCGCAGAGAATTCGAGCAAACGAGCTCGGCAAGCTGGTCGGTCTTGTGAACAGCCGTCGGCCGCACCGGCCGCATCTCGTGCAGCACGACGGGAACGCCAGCCGACGCAGCCTGCCAAGCGGCCTCGCAACCGGCGAGGCCTCCGCCAATGATGTGAATGCTGGAAATGCTCAAGGCTCAATGCTCAGGCTCAATGCTCAACACAAAAGCTCAATGCTCAGTGCCCAACCGTTGGGCATTGAGTATTGGGCCTTGAGCATTGTGCTTCGAGTAGTCTACGCTCCGGCGGCTTTGCGAGTGGTCTTGCGCGCCCTGGGGGCTGCAGCCGCCGCACGCCGGCGTCCGCCGCCCGCGCCGCGGCGCGGGGACGGCGCCGCATTGCGACGCGCCTCGAGCAGCTCGGCCGCCTGCTCGAACGTCACCGATTCCGGGTTCGTGCTCTTTGGGATCGACGCGTTCGTGGTGCCGTCGGTCACGTACGGACCGTATCGACCCGCGAGCAGCTTGAAGGTTGTGCCGTTGCTCGTGAGCTCCTTCAATACCTTCTTCTGCGCCGACTGGCGGCGGCGCGACACCTTCGGCGCGCGAATCAACTCGAGCGCGGCATCGAACCCGATCTTGAAGACGTCGTCTTCCGATTCCAGCGACCGGAATTCGTCGCCGTGCTTGACGTATGGTCCGAAGCGACCGAAGTTGGTCACGATCGGCTCGTTGTCGTCGGGATGCAGACCGACGACGCGCGGGAGCGAGAGGAGCTTGAGGGCTTCCTCGAGCGTGATGGTCGACTCCGTCATGTCCGCCTGGAGCGATGCGCGCTTCGGTTTCTCCGCCTTCTTGCCCTCAGGCGTCTCGCCAAGCTGCACGTACGCACCGTAGCGACCATTCATGACGTAGACGTTCATGCCGGTGGCCTGATCGACACCGATCGTGCGCGGGCCTTCAGCCTTGACCCGAACCAGCTCCAAGGCCTTCTCGACCGTCAGGTCGGCTGGTGCCACGTCGTCCGGGAGCGACGCGGTGCGTCCCGGTCCGCCTTCGCCGACCTGCACGAATGGACCAAAGCGGCCGATGCGGATGCGGACGGGCTCGCCATCCGCGGATTCACCGCCCAGATCGAGCACCGGGTAATCCGCGTTCTCAGCGCCCTGCTCGACGGCGCCCAGCAGACCACGATGCTTCTTTTTCTTGTTTCCGTAGTAGAACTCGCGGAGGAACTCGACCGACTCGCGTTCGCCGCGCGAGATCTCGTCGAGGTCGTCCTCCATTTCCGCGGTGAAATCGGTCTCGACGAAGTCGCCGAAATGGTCGCGCAGCAGCTTGGTCACGGCAAACGCCGTGAAGCTTGGCACCAGCGCCTTCCCCTGCCGAAACACGTAACCCCGACGGACGATCGTTGCAATCGTCGGAGCGTAGGTTGACGGCCGGCCGATGCCGAGGCGTTCCAGTT
Organism: Vicinamibacterales bacterium; assembly: GCA_036802945.1. Taxonomy (GTDB): domain Bacteria; phylum Acidobacteriota; class Vicinamibacteria; order Vicinamibacterales; family UBA2999; genus Gp6-AA40. The sequence goes on along the minus strand of DAIRVG010000033.1, from coordinate 36,861 downwards.
CCTTGATGAGCGACGCCTCGGTGAACCGTGCCGGCGGCGCCGTCTCGTGTCGCTTCGGCTCGGTATCGAGCAACGCGATCGCCGTGCGACCGTCGCGATCAATCCGATCCCCCACCGCGCACTGCGGCAGGATGGTTTCCTGCTCTTCGAGCTCCGCCGCGGGATCGTCGCTGCCCTCGACGTACGCGCGCCGGAAGCCGGCAAACTCGATCGCCTTGCCGCTCGCGGTAAGAACCGCCACATCGCCACCGGGGCCGTCCGCCGAAATCTCGAGCGTGGTGCGCAGCACACGGGCGTCCACCATCTGCGAGGCCATCGTGCGCTTCCAGATCAACTCGTAGACCTTCAGGTCGTCGCTCTCGAGAACCCGTTCGAGCCGGCTTGGCGCCAGCCTGAAATCGGTCGGGCGAATGGCTTCGTGGGCTTCCTGTGCGTTCTTGACGCGCGTCTGGTACCGTCGCGGGCTGTCGTAATACTCCGCGCCGAACATCTCGCGGATCACGCGCGCCGATTCCTGCAGCGCCTTGTCGGAGAGCGTCGTCGAGTCGGTGCGGTGGTAGGTGATCAACCCCTCCATCTCACCGTTGCCGGTTTCAACGCCCTGAAACAGCCGCTGCGCGACCTGCATCGTCCGTTCGGTGGAGAACCCGAGCTTGCGGCTCGCCTCCTGCGTCAATGTGGATGTCGTGAACGGCGGCGCCGGCCGCTCAACGCCGGGCTTCTGCTCGACGCTCGTGATCGTCCACGGAACGCTCGCGCGGATCGCTTCGACAAGCGTGCCAGCGGCAGCTTCATCGAGCAGGCGCACATTCTGATTCTTCAGCTCCCCGGTTTTCGGATCGAAGTCCTTGCCCGACGCAATGCGCTGATTGTTCACACGCGCCAGCGTCGCGATGAACTCGCGTCCCTCGCCTTTCAGCCGGGCTTCGAGATCCCAGTACACCGAGGTATTGAACGCGCGCCGTTCTTCTTCGCGCTCAACGATCAAGCGCACCGCGACGCTCTGCACGCGCCCGGCGCTCAACCCGGTCTGCACCTTCTTCCAGAGGACCGGCGACAGCGTGTAGCCGTACAGGCGATCGAGAATGCGCCGGCTTTCCTGGGCCCTGACGAGATCCTCGTTGACCGCGCTCGGATGTTCGAGCGCTTCCCTCACGGCGTCCTCGGTAATCTCGTGAAAGACGATGCGGTGGACCGGAATCTTCGGCTTGAGCACTTGGGTGAGGTGCCAGCTGATCGCCTCGCCTTCGCGGTCGGGGTCGGTCGCAAGCAGCAGTTCCGACGCCTCCTTGACCGCCAACTTCAGATGTGCCACCTGCTTCTTCTTGTCGTTGGGTACGACGTAGTAAGGGGTGAAGTCGCTTTCGACGTCCACACCGAGCCGGCCCCACTCCTTCTCCTTGATCTCCTTGGGAACCTCCGCGGCGGACTCGGGCAGATCGCGGATATGGCCGTAGCTCGCTTCGACGCGGTACTTCGCGCCGAGGAAGCGCCCCAGCGTCTTCGCCTTCGCAGGCGACTCCACGATTACGAGTGGCTTTGCCATCTAGTGGACGGTTCGGACTGATTGGGCTCGATTCACAACAAGCCACCAACTCGGTTACGCGGCCGCGACAACGGCGCGGCCGTCACGATTACCGGAGTTACGCCCCCGGTAATTGCATTTCACACTAGCACGTTCATTACGAGCGCATGAAACGGCCACCGCCGACTCTGCGCACCCGACCCTGCAGTTCGAGGTCGATCAGACGCGACAGTAACTTCGCGCTTTCAAGGCCTGAGAGCACACTTAGATCGTCCACGTCGTAGAGCTGTCCGACTTCCATTCGGCGAAGTACGGGATCTACGGAAACAGCTGACGGTCTGGCACTTACCTCGCTTCTGGACGCGGCCGATCCTGCCGACAGCGGCCAGAGCTCATCTACGATATCGTCCGCACACTCGACAATCTTTGCTCCGTCGCGAATGAGGGCGTGCGCGCCCCGGCTCCGGCCACTGAGCACATTGCCCGGCACCGCCATCACTTCACGACCCTGTTCGAGCGCGCAGGCGGCGGTAATCAACGAGCCGGACTTCTCGGTGGCCTCGATTACCACGACCGCGCGCGACAGTCCGCTGATCAAACGGTTGCGCTGCGGAAAGTGATGCTGGAGCGGCGGCATACCCGGCGGGTACTCGCTGATGACGACGCCGAGCGCCGCGATCTCTACGGCGAGCGATGCGTGTTCGGGCGGGTAGATGCGATCGACGCCCGAACCGAGCACGGCGGCCGTGCGGCCGGTCTGGATCGCGCCGCGATGCGCTGATGAGTCGACGCCGCGCGCGAGCCCGCTGACAACCGTGATGCCGCGCGACGCGAGGTCCGCCGCGATGCGGCTTGCGGTTTCGATGGCGACAGCGGATGCGGCGCGCGAGCCGACAATCGCGACTGCCACCTCGTCAAGGGCCTCAAGCCGCCCGTGATACCAGAGCGCGGGCGGAAGGTCTGTCAGCGTCAGGAGCGATGCGGGAAATGCGGGCTCGTTCCACGCGATGACTCCGATCCCGCGCGTCCGCGCCTCCGCGCGAACTGTCTGCGCGCGCGATCTCAATGAATGCGCGAGTTCGAGCAGATTGAGATCGTCGGCGCGCAACCGATCGCCGAGACCGACGCGAGGAAGATCAGCTGCGGAAGCGAAGGAAAGAGCGACGGCGTCGTCGGGCGTCATGGCGCACCTCGAATTGCACCGTGCACCCGACCTCAACGGGATTATATCGCGTCAGTTCCAGCACACGTGATGCGAAACTGTGGACAGGGATTGAAAGTACGAGGACGGTCTCCACGGAAATGTCTGCTTAAACGTGGCTTTTTCCGTCGCGTGCCGTGGCACATGGCTTGCTCATCCGGACTAAGCTATTGAGAGTCAAAGCGCTTGCGCCCCGCGTGAGCGGTGGCTATAGTGAGGCACTTCGGCATGCGCATTCGGTTACTGACCGCGTTTTTCCTTCTGAGCGCCGCCGCGGCGCCATTGGCGGCAGATGCGCGATCGGATGCGAAGAAACAGGTCGAGTTCGGTATCGCTGTCGCGCAGCGAGGCCTCTGGCGCGAAGCGATTTACCGGTGGCAGCGCGCCTCCCAGATCGACCCGAAATATGCCGAGGCGCTGAACAATCTCGCCATTGCGTACGAGCACGAAGGCGACCTGGAAAAGGCACGAGTGGCGTATGAAAGGGCGTTGGAGCTCGAACCGAATAACGCGCTGATCAAACAGAACTACGAGCTCTTCAAGGAAATAAATGACCGGACGACTCGCAAGGATAGTCAGGACGCCCCGGACCCGGATACTCAGTAGCCTCGCGGCAATCCTGCTGATTGCCGGCTGCACGAACTACTACGAGATTCCGATTGAGACGCCTATCAAGCCGAAGCTCGACGTGTCGGCGTTCCAGCGCGTGCTGGTCGCCGGATTTCTTGCCGGCGGGACCGACGATGTCGATGGAAACCTGGAGACGACCCGCCTGCTGCGCAGCCAGCTGCGCACCAAGTCCGAGCTGCGCGTCATCGACACCGACGTCCTTCCGTTGATGGAAGTGGCGGCCGAGGATGCCGCCCCCGAGGCGAACACCGAGTCGAGCAAGATCGAAGCTGCCTCCGAGGGGAAGCCGGAGTCGAAGGCTGAGCCCAGGGGTGAGGCGCCGCAACAGGCGACGTCAGAAAAAGCAGCCCCGATCAAGGCTGCCAAGGACCTCGAGCCGTACGAGCACGTCTTCGCCGACGTGGAGTACTGGAAGAAGATCGGCGAGGAATATCAGAATCCGCTGATCGTGACGGGAACCGTCATGTTCACCCCGCACGCGCGCTCCGGCATCGTTCAGCGTGAGGAAGAAGTGTACGACTCGTTCGGTCGCCGGCGCGTGGTGCCGGTCCGGACCTACATGGAACGGAAAGGTTACATCCTGCAGCCGAAGTTCATCTTCATCGATGGCCGCACGGGGACCGTCATGCACTCGGAAAACTTCCGCGAAGAGATCCTGTACAACGCCAATCAAAGTACCCCGGCGCTCTCGTCCTACTTCGAGCTGATGGATCGGCTTATCCCGAGCTTCCTGAGCACGCTCAGCAGCCAAAAAATCAAGGGAACGCGCGTCCTTCTCCAGTAATCCAGGCGGACCTGAAGGTCCGTCTCCACGGCCGGCGGGCCTTGTCAGGCCAGCCGCCAGCCTGTTAAGCTAAGTCCTTTGCGCCAGTCCCGCTTGGCCGGCCATACCATCACAGCTGAGGGAACGACCGTGTACGCGATCATTCAGACCCGTGGCCGCCAGGTAAAGGTTTCGCCAGGCGCCATCATCGAAGTCGACGGCACCCCCGGCGAGGTCGGCTCCGAGTTCACGTGTGAGCAGGTGCTGCTCGTCGAGAAGGATGCAGGCGACATCGTCGCAGGCGCGCCGTTCGTCGCCAACGCGAAGGTGATTGGCGTGGTCGACGGTGAGTCGCGGGGCCCGAAACTGCGCGTGTTCAAGAAGAAGCGCCGCAAGGGGTTCCGCAAGACACGCGGCCATCGCAGCATCTTCACACGCGTGCGGATCACGGATATACAAGTTTAGGCGGACCTGAAGGTCCGCCTCTACGATGAACGTAGCGCGGGTCTTCTACGATGAACGTAGCGCGGGTCTTCTGC
>DAIRVG010000033.1:6802-32103 GCA_036802945.1 Vicinamibacterales bacterium | reverse complement strand
TCTACGATGAACGTAGCGCGGGTCTTCTACGATGAACGTAGCGCGGGTCTTCTGCGATGAACGTAGCGCCGGGTCTTCGATGAACGTAGCGCCGGGTCTTCAGACCCGGCGAGCAGGACATAGACATGGCTCATAAAAAGGGACAGGGCAGCTCACGCAACGGCCGCGACAGCAACTCGCAGCGTCTTGGAGTCAAGCGCCACGACGGCGTGCTCGTCACCGGCGGCTCGATCCTCGTCCGCCAGAAGGGACGCCGCTTCGAGCCGGGACTGAATGTCGGACTCGGTAAGGACCACACCCTGTTCGCGAAAGTTGGCGGCAAGGTGCGCTTCGAGGACCACGGCCAGCACGGCCGTCGTATCTCCGTCATTCCAGTCGAGTAGTTCGCCAGCAGATTTACGGTGTCGAGGCGGGTCTCTTAGACCCGCCCTCGCCAATCCCGACAACCCCTATACTGATCACAGAATGTTCGTCGACGAGGTGGACATCCACGTCACCGCCGGCGATGGCGGCCGCGGTTGTCTGAGTTTCCGCCGCGAGAAGTTCGTTCCGCGCGGCGGCCCTGATGGCGGCGACGGCGGCACGGGCGGATCCGTCTTCATCGTCGCCACTCTTACCAAGAACACGCTGATCGATTTCCGCTTTCATCCCGAATTCGAGGCGAAGGGCGGACATCACGGACAGGGCGCAAACAAAACGGGCCAGACCGCGCACGATCTCGAGATTCCCGTGCCGATCGGCACGCTCGTCTTCCAGAAGGATCCGGCGTCAGGCGAGGTGACGCCGATGGCGGACCTGACCGAGGAAGGCCAGCGCGTGCTCGTGGCGAAAGGCGGCCGCGGCGGACGCGGCAACGCACGATTCGTCTCCTCGACGAACCGCGCGCCGCGGCGCACCGAGCCGGGCGTGACCGGCGAGGAACGGTTCCTCCGTCTCCAGCTGAAGCTGATCGCGGACGTCGGCATCGTCGGGTTCCCGAACGCCGGCAAGTCCACGCTGATCTCACGCATCTCGGCAGCACGCCCGAAAATCGCCGACTACCCCTTCACCACGCTTTCTCCCAACCTGGGCGTCGTCCGGCTCGGCGACGATCGCAGTTTCGTGGCCGCCGACGTGCCAGGTTTGATCGAGGGCGCGCACACCGGTCACGGCCTGGGACATCAGTTCCTGCGCCACATCGAGCGGACCAAGGTCCTCGTGCACCTCGTGGACGTCTCCGGCGCGTCGGGCCGCGACCCGGTGCAGGACTTCGACACGATCCTGGAGGAGCTGCGCCTCTTCGATGCCAAGGTGGCGGCGAAGCCGCAGCTCGTGGCGGCGACCAAGATGGACGCGGTTGACGATCCGTCGCGCGTCGAAGCGCTCGAACACCACGTCCGAGCACTGGACCTGCCGTTCTTCCGGATCTCGGCGGTGGCGGGCACCGGGCTCGACGACCTGCTTGAAGCAGCGTGGCGTCAGATTGTCGCCGTCCGCGCCGTGCCGCCCCCGGCTGCGGAACAACCCGACGACGACTGGCTCGTGGCGGCGAAGCGGACCCCGCGCGACGCATGAGGCGCGCGCGGCGTCTCGGCATTTTCGGCGGCACTTTTGATCCGATTCATCTCGGCCATCTCGACGCGGGCGACGCGGCGTGCACCGCGTTGTCGCTCGATACAATCCTGCTGATTCCCACCCACGACCCGCCGCACCGGCCCATCGATCCGCGCGCCTCGGTGTACCACCGCTTCGCACTCGTGTCGCTGGCGGTTGCAGAGCGCAGTGCCTATCGCGTCTCGGACATGGAGCTTGTGCGACAGGGACCGTCATACACCGCGGACACGTTGCGTTCGCTCCACGCGGAGGGCTGGCGCGCATCGCAGCTTTTCTTCATTCTGGGCACCGATGCATTTGCGGAAATTGCTGCGTGGTACGGCTTCCCTTCCTTCCTCGACCTCGCGCACTTCGTGGTCATCGCCAGGCCCCGCACGACGATCGAGACCGCGGTCGCCCGCACGCCGCAGCTACGCGCGCGCATGTGCGGCGCGCCGTACGGCGAAAGCGTTGCCGATGGGCCCACTCGCATTTTCCTCGTGGAAGCGCAGACGCACGATGTCTCCTCCACAGCAATTCGAGAGCGGATCGTCGCGGCCCTGCCGATTGACGATCTCGTTCCCGCACCCGTCGCACGGCATATCCTCAAACACCACTTGTATGGAGCGGTAGACGACTTGCATGGCGAAAAGTAGCGGCTTGAAAACGAAGAGCGTCGCGACGACGGCTGCGACGAGGAAGAAAACACCGCCGAAGTTTCCGAAAAGCGTGGCGGGCGCGGTGCGCGCGACGCTCGACAAGAAGGCGATCGATGTCGTGGTGCTTGACCTGCGGAAGGCGAGCGGCTTCACCGACTTCTTCGTGATCTGCACCGGCACGAACCCGCGCCAGATCAATGCGATTGCCGACGGGGTGCAGGAGACGCTGAGGGCCGAGTTCGGCGAGCGACCACATCTGGCCGAGGGCATCGAGAAATCGCAGTGGATCCTTCTCGACTACTTCAACTTCGTCGTGCACGTGTTCAGCCGCGAGTGCCGCGCTTTCTACGAGCTCGAGCGGCTCTGGGGCAGCGCCGAGCGCTACGAATTCTCCGACGAGGAGTAGACGCCTTCGTGGCCGCCGCGCTCGCGCCATCGTGCGCGGCGTGCGGCCATCCTCTTGACGCGCCGTCACGCGGCTGCGTCTGCCCGCTCTGCTGGGGCGCCGTCAGCCGCCTGCCTCCTCCGCCATGGACCGACGCCGAGATCACGGTCGGCGCAGCCGGAGGGCACTACGAAGGGGCGCTGCGCGACATCATCCACGCGTACAAGTACGAAGGACGGCGGTCACTGGCGCCGCCGCTGGGAAGGCTGATGCGCGAGGCGGGCGCGGCCCTGCTCGAGGATGCCGATTGCGTCGTTCCGGTGCCGCTCCACCCATGGCGCCGCCTGAGGCGCGGCTTCAACCAGGCGGCAGATCTCGCGAGCGCGCTGGATCGGCCGGTCGTGCATGCCCTGTGGCGGGTCCGGTCCACGCCGCCCCAAATGGCGTTGCCGGCACGGTCCCGGCGCGTCAACGTTCACAACGCGTTCGTCCTCTCTCCGTGTATCTCGCCGCTCGATCGCCGCATCGTCGTTCTCGTTGACGATGTGCGGACGACCGGGGCGACGCTCAATGCGTGCGCGAGAGTATTGAAGGCGGCCGGCGCGCGTGAGGTTCGCGCGTTGACGGTTGCAACCGTTGACGCTTGAATGTGGGCGGCACCGCGAGAATCAGCGTCGCTTCGTGCGTTCGTTCTGCGCGATTCGCGCCTTCACCAGCTTTTTCACAAGAGACGCGGACAGAGGCTTATCCGACGGGAATCGGATCGTGCCCTTTGATGTCGTGAAACCCTCGAGCTCGTCTTTGAACGCCGCGATCACCGCCGGACCAGGGAATACACTGCAATGGTTCGTAAAAGCGGCGAACCCCAGAAGCAACCCCTTGTACTTGAACATCGGCATCCCATAGCTGATGGATTCCGTGGCCTCTAGCGGCGCGGCGGACCGAATCGCCGCCCGAACCTTGCTCAAAGTGCCGCGAGCGGGTTCCGGCACGCGGGCAAGGTATTCGTCCACGTTCTTCGGAGTGACGTTTTTTTTCATGCGACCGTTTTCTCCTTCAGCCATTCGTCGAACGACGGACACGTGAATCGACACCCGGTCGAACGTCACTTGGAGACGTTGGCCTAAAGGCGCGTACACACCTCGGCGAAGACGTCCGCTGCAACCGCGTCTCGACCGCGGGACGCGTCGAGCCGCACCCATCCCGCCTGCGCCTGGCGAAGATAGCTGTCGCGGACCCGCGCGAGCAACGCCAGATCGCGCTCGTACTTGTCACGATCCTCGGTCTTGCGCCGAGCCGAAACGTCGGGCGGAATGTCGAGCAGGAATGTGATGTCGGGCTGCGGCAGGTACTTCTGTATCTCGGTCAGCCAGGCGGCGTCGAGGCCATGGGCCTCGCCGTAGGCCACGCTGGACGCCAGATACCGGTCGCAGACGAGAATCGTCCCCGCCTCCTTCTCACGGACGATCTCAGCCTTCCACTCGTAGCGGTTTGCTACGTAAAGCAGCTGCATGACGTCCGGACCGTAGTCGCGCTCGCCGCGGAGCCCGCGGGCGATCTCGGTGCCGATCGCGGTCTGATAGTCGGGAAACGAGAGCAGGCGCACAGGCCGGCCACCGGACGTCAACCGATCGCGCAGCAGCTCGGCTTGCGTCTGCTTGCCGCTCTGGTCGAGCCCCTCGAACGCGATCAGTAGTCCCCCGCTAGCTTTCAAGGGCGAGCACGTCCTCGAGCGTCTGGCGGCGGCGAATCACCGACCATTTGCCTTCGTCCACCAGCACTTCGGCCGGCAACAGGTGGCGGTTGTAGTTCGATCCCATCACCGATCCATAGGCGCCGGCGTCGAGCAGCGCAACGAGATCGTCGACCTCGAGCGGGGGCAACATGCGATCGCGAGCGAAGACGTCGCTGCTCTCGCAAATCGGTCCGACCACGTCCCAGGGCGTCTCGGCACCCTGTCGCGGTGCAACCGGTACGATGCGATGGAAGGATCCGTAGAGCGCCGGCCGAATCAGCTCGCCCATGCCCGCATCGAGCACGGCGAACGTGCGTCCATCTGGAAAGCTCTTGGTATCGACGACTCGCGCGACAAGGGCGCCCGAGTAGCCGACAACCGCGCGGCCCGGCTCCAGCACTACCGGCAGCCCGATGCGGCGCAGTTCTGGAAGGACGGCGCCTGCGTAGTCGGCCGGATTGATGATGGGCCGCCCCTCGTACGCGATGCCAAGTCCGCCGCCGAGGTCGACATGCTCCAGACTGAACCCATCATCGCGCAGGTCCAGCGCAAGCGAGACGAGCGACTCCGCGGCACGGCGAAGCGGTTCGAGCGTCGTGATCTGCGAACCAATGTGGATGTGAACGCCGACAAACCGCAGGCCCTCCATGGTGCGGCGCTCACGATAAATGGTGCGCGCTTCCTGCAGCGGCACGCCGAACTTGTTCGTCTTCAGGCCGGTCGAAATGCTGGGATGGCTCTTGGCGTCGATGTCCGGGTTCACGCGCACCGCCACGCGGGCGACGCGTCCCTGCGTCCGCGCAACCGCGGCAATCCGATCGAGCTCACCCGCCGATTCGGCGTTGATAGTGCCGACGTCTTCCGCGATCGCGTACTCGAGCTCGTCGCGCGTCTTCCCCACACCGGTAAACACGATGTCGTCCGGCGCGAAGCCGGCGCGCTGCGCCACGCGGATTTCGCCGCCGGAGTTCGCGTCGGCGCGGCTGCCGAGCGATCGCAGGAGGCGCACGACCGCGAGCGTCGAGTTCGCCTTCAGCGCGTAGTGAATCGCGTGGGGGTAGGACCCGAACGCGTCGTCAATTGCGCGATACGCGTCGCGGATCGCATGCGCACTGTAGATGTACGTCGGCGTGCCCGCGTGGTCGACGATCGATTGAATGCTGACGCCGTCGCAGGCAAGACCCTGATCCGAGGGTTGAAACGGTTGGTACACGAGCGAATCGCATGTTATCATGCGCGCATTCCCGCCATCGACGCTTCGCACGCCACGGATGGCTTCTGACGCCGCATCTCCGCCGCAGGAGATCGATCCTCTCATTGAGCGGTGTCTGAGCGGCGATCAGGCCGCATGGGAACACATCGTTCGCCTCTATCGGCGCAAGGTGTTCAACATCGCGTACAAGTTCGTCGGCCGGCACGAAGAAGCCGAAGACCTCACCCAGGACGTATTCCTCAAGGTGTTCAAGTCGCTGCGGACCTTCGATCGCCGCGCAAATTTCTCGACGTGGCTGATCAGCGTGAGCCGTAATCTCTGCATCGATCACTATCGGAGCGTCCGCCGCGAGCGCGAGCTCGTGAACCACGACGTCGACGTCGTCACGCTCGCGCGTCCGACCGGCGGCGACACGCCGCAGGCGATGCTCGAGCGTCGCGACCGCGTCGCGATGCTGCGCACCGCCCTCGACAAGCTGACCCCGTCGCTGCGCGCCGCGATCATGCTGCGCGACATCCAGGAGCTGAGCTACCAGGAGATCGCGGAACGGCTCGGGGTACCCGAGGGTACGGTCAAGTCCCGCATCAATCGAGGCCGGACGGAGCTTGCACGCCAGATCGCACGGCTGCGCGAGCGTCAGGACAACGTCACCAGAACCGGAGTTTCAGGATGAATCTGACCACCGACCACTCGCAGGGTGTCGCCATCGTCCGCATCCAGGAGAGCAGGCTGATGTACCCGTTGCTTTCCGAATTCGCGAATACGATCACGTCCCTCATCGGCAGCGGCGAGCGCAAGGTGCTGCTCGATCTCTCGACCGTCACCTACGTCGACAGCGCCACGATCGGCTGCCTGATGGATCTGTACCGGCAGGCGACCACGGCCGGCGGCGTCCTCAAGCTGGCCGGCGTCCAGAAGCGCGTCGAGACAATGCTGACGATGACCGGGGCGCAGAACTTCCTCGAGATTCACGCCGACGAGCCGTCGGCCATGAAGAGCTTCGGAGCATAGCCATGCGAACCATCCGCACGACCACCGGCGCATCGGTCTCGCTCGACGGTGACCTGCTCGCGATCATGGAGATCCTGTACCGCGAGGTGACCGCCCGGCGGGAGCTCGATCGCTCCTTCGAGGACATGATGGGCGAGATCACGCATCTCATCGACCAGATGGACGACGCAGAGCGGCGCGCCTATCTCGTCGAGAGCCTGTTCCTCAACACGGTCCGCTACGAGAACGACAAGCTCGAGGCGTACATGAAGAAGATTTCGAAATAAAAAGGGCCGCGATGATCGATCGCGGCCCTGACGCGTTGGAGGTTTTCCGGAACACCACGCTCTGGTGGTTTCGACTTTCTAATTGATTGCGCGCGCGCCCTCCCTGAGAGGCTGCGCAATCGGCACGTGGGCTGTGACCGAGTCGCTCGGCACTTCAACCAGCGTCCACGCATCACGTTCCTGCAGGACCATCGCGGCAAACTCGGTGTGGAGCGCGTGCCCGCCGCGGTGCGCCACCAGGTGGCCGATGATCGGGTGGCCGACGAGCGCCATATCGCCGATCACGTCCAGAATCTTGTGCCGCACGAACTCGTCGTCGAACCGCAGCGCGTTGTTCAGCACGCCGGTGTCGCCGATGACGATCGCGTTCTCGAGCGAGCCGCCGAGCGCAAGCCCGTGCTGGCGGAGCATCTCGACTTCCTTCAAAAAGCCGAAGGTGCGTGCCGGCGCGATCTCGTCGATGAATGTCTCTTCGCTCAAGCGAATCGTCCGGGACTGATGCCTCAGCAGCGGATGATCGAACGCGATGCTGTAGGTCACCTTGAAGTGGTCGGAAGGATAGAGCGCGATGCGCTTGTCGCCGCGCGTCAGCGAGAGCGGGCGAAGCACCTTCAGGTACCGCCGCGCCGCGGGAAGCGGCTTGATGCCGGCTTCCTGAATCAGGTAGATGAACGGCGCCGCACTGCCGTCCATGATCGGCACTTCCGGTGAATTCAACTCGACGATGACGTTGTCGACGCCGAGGCTGACGAGCGCCGCCAGCAGATGCTCAACCGTGTTGACGTTGACCGCATCGCGCGTGAGGCCCGTCGCGTGGTTGATGCCGCCGACATGTCCGACGCTCGCGGGCACTTCCAGGCCGCCGAGATCGGAACGGCGGAAACGGATGCCGAAGTCGGAGGGGGCCGGCTTGAGGGACAACCGGACCTTGTTACCGGAATGGAGGCCAATCCCGGCGCACGAGATAGGTCGACGAAGCGTCCGTTGTGCGTTCATTAGTAGTTTTGGGCCGTCTGCGAGGAGTGCCTGCTACCTTAGCAATCAGAGTGCCCACACGTGTCTTTCGAATGAGACCCTCCTAACCTGCAGTGGAATCGGTGGTTCACAGCTAATCGCGCGGACGTGTCGGATCGACTTGTCAAGAACTGTGGCTCTTCAGCCACAACTATCTATGCGAGGGTTGTGGCGAGTTTAACACACCAGATCATTGGAAAAACTGCGACTTACGGCTAGGCGGCGGTCCCGAGCAGCGGCTGGAGGTACTTGCCGGTCACGGATTTCGGGTTCGCGGCAACCTCTTCGGGTGTGCCGCTCGCGATCACCCGGCCGCCCGCCGCTCCCCCTTCAGGGCCGAGGTCGATCAGGTAGTCCGCGCAGCGAATCACGTCAAGGTTGTGTTCGATGACCACCACAGTATTGCCCTGGTCGACCAGCTTATTGAGCACGTCGAGCAGCTTGCGCGTGTCCTCGAAGTGCAACCCCGTGGTCGGCTCATCCAGGATGTACAGGGTGCGCCCGGTGCTGCGTCGCGAGAGCTCCCGCGAGAGCTTCACGCGCTGCGCCTCGCCGCCACTCAGCGTTGTCGCTGATTGCCCCAGCTCGATATAGCCCAGCCCCACGTCCTGCAGCGTGCGCAACTTGTTGGCGATCGGCGGAAAATTCTCCAGCAGCGGCAAGGCCTGGTCCACGGTCAGGTCGAGCACCTCGGCTATCGATTTACCGCGGTAACGAATCTCCAGCGTCTCGCGATTGTAGCGGCGTCCCTTGCACTGCTCGCACGTGACGTACACGTCGGGCAGGAAGTGCATCTCGATCGCAATGACGCCGTCGCCCTGGCACGCCTCGCAGCGCCCGCCTTTCACGTTGAACGAGAAGCGCCCGGGCTTGAAGCCACGCGCCTTCGCATCGGGCATCATCGCGAACAGCTCGCGGATGAAGGTGAACATGCCGGTGTAGGTCGCTGGATTCGAACGCGGCGTCCGACCGATCGGCGACTGATCGATCTCGATAACCTTGTCGATCAGCTCGATGCCATCGATTCGATCATGCAGGCCTGCATCTGCGGCCGCTTTGTACAAGGTGTGCGCGAGCGAGCGATAGAGGATGTCGTTGACGAGGGTGGATTTCCCGGACCCGCTGACGCCCGTGACCGCCGTCAGCGTGCCAAGCGGGATCGTCACGTCCACGTTCTTCAGGTTGTTGGCGCGGGCGCCGCGGATGACGATCTCGCCTTTGAGCGCCGGCCTGCGCGACGCCGGCGTGGCGATCGCGCGTTCGCCGCGCAGGTAGGCGCCGGTCAGCGAGCCATTGCCGTTCTTCAACAGGTCCGCGGGGAGGCCCTGGAAGATCACCTCTCCACCATGTTCGCCTGCGCCCGGTCCAAGATCCACCACCCAGTCCGCCATCCGGATCGTCTCTTCGTCATGCTCGACAACGACTACGGTGTTGCCGAGATCTCGAAGGCGCGCGAGCGTCGACAGGAGCTTCCGGTTGTCGCGTTGATGCAGGCCGATCGACGGCTCATCGAGCACGTACAGCACGCCCGTCAGGTTCGCGCCGATCTGTGTCGCCAGACGGATGCGCTGCCCTTCCCCGCCCGACAGCGTTGCCGCGCTGCGGTTGAGCGTGAGGTAGCCGACGCCGACGTCATGCAGAAACGTGAGGCGTTCGCGAATTTCACGAACCACGCGCGCAGCAATCAGCCCCTCGCGCTCGGTCAACTCGAACGCCTTGAAGACCTCGAGCGCTTCGCTGATCGGCAGGTTGACGTAGTCGGCGATCCCGCGGTCCTTGACGTGCACGGCAAGGCTCTCGAGCTTCAGCCGCTGCCCCTTGCACTGCGGACACTCGCGCAGTGTGCGGAACGGCTCGAGGTCCTCCTGCACAGCCCACGAGCCCTCCTCGTAGCGCCGACGCAGGTTCGGAATCACACCTTCGAAGCCTTTTCCAAACGGATCGGCGCCGCGGCTCGCGCTGCTTCGGCGAGGCTTGGGCATCTCGAATTCTTCGTCCGCCTCTTCGTCCTCGTCGTCCGCTGGTTGTGTCGGCTTCGTGGCCACCTTTGCGACCCTCGCACCCGCCGGCGGACCGTAGAGAATCACGTCGCGATGCTTCTTCGGGAGCTTCGAGAACGGTGCGTCTGGGTCAATGCCGAAGGTCTGCGCCAGCGTCATGATCGCCTCGCGAAGCAGCTTTCGATCGCCTCGCACCCACGGCGCAATCGCTCCGCCAAGCAGCGACTTCGATTCGTCCGGGACGATGAGTCGCGGGTCGAAGTCATACGTCGCGCCAAGCCCCTGGCAGTCGGGGCATGCGCCGTGAGGGGAGTTGAACGAGAATGCGCGCGGCGTCATCTCTGGCATCGAGATTCCGCAGGTCACGCAGGCCAGCGATCGCGAGAACAGCTGATCGCCGGTCTCGTACGAATTGATCACGACGATGTCGCCGGCCAGCGTGAGGGCCGTCTCGAGCGATTCCGACAGGCGGCGCTCGAGACCCGACCTCACGATGAGACGGTCGACGACGATGTCAATGTTGTGATTCCGGCGGCGATCGAGCTTGATGTCCTCGTCGAGCGAGCGAAACTGTCCGTCGATGCGCGCCTTCGTGAAGCCGCGCTGGCGGAGCGCCTGCAGCTCCTTTTTGAACTCACCTTTGCGGCCGCGGACCACCGGCGCGAGCACGTTGATGCGCGCGTCAGTGGGATAGAGCATCACCAAGTCGAGAATCCGCTCGAGCGACTGCGCCGAGATCTCGCGGCCGCAGTTGTAGCAGTGCGGTACGCCGATGTTGGCGAACAGCAGCCGCATGTAATCGTAGATCTCGGTGACCGTCCCGACGGTCGAGCGCGGGTTCGATCCGGTGGTCTTCTGCTCGATGGAAATCGCGGGCGAGAGGCCCTCGATCAGATCGACGTCGGGCTTCTCCATCTGCTCGAGAAACTGGCGGGCGTACGCCGACAGCGACTCGACATAGCGCCGCTGCCCCTCGGCGTAGATCGTGTCGAAGGCAAGCGACGACTTCCCGGAACCCGACAGGCCGGTGATGACGACCAGCTGATCGCGCGGGAGATCGACGTCGATATTCTTGAGGTTGTGAACGCGTGCACCGCGCACCGCGATCCAGTCGTGCCCCATACCCTACTGCTGTGAATTTGACGGACTTCTGAAACCTTCATTCTACTTGAGAGGCGGGTCTAAAGACCCGCCTCTACGAGGCGAGATTATCGATAGGCGGGTCTAAAGACCCGCCTCTACGAGGCGAGAACTACACGGCGAGAAGTCGTAGAGGCGGACCTTCAGGTCCGCCTGTGTAACTTGGAATTCCGGTAGCCGAAGCTCGCATACAGCCCAGCTCCGACAACGAGCCAGATACCGAAGCGTTCCCACGCCTGGCGTGGCAGGCCGACCATCACGAAGAGGCACGCGGCGGCGCCCAGCGGCGCGACGACCCAGACGAACGGCACCTTGAACGGCCGCTCGCGTCCTGGCTCCTTGACCCGAAGGACGAGGACGCCAGTGCAAACGAGCGCAAAGGCGAAGAGCGTCCCGATGTTGGTGAGATCGTAGGTTTCCGCCGCGTCACCAACGAGCGATGCGAGCGCCACGACGATTCCGGTGAGCAGCGTGGTCGCATACGGGACACGGGTGCGTGCGTCGATACGGGCGGCCCATGCGGGCAACAGACCGTCACGCGCCATCGAAAAGAAAATGCGCGGCTGGCCGTACTGAAAGACGAGAAGCACTGCTGACATCGAAACGGCAGCGCCCAGCGCCACGATCCAGCCGGCCCCCGCGTAACCCGCAATCTGGAGTGCGCGGGCGAGCGGATCAGCCACGGCGAGCTGCGTGTAGGGCACCATCCCCGTGAGCACGGCGCCCACGATAACGTAGATGACCGTGCAAATCGCCAGACCGCCCAGGATCCCGATTGGCAGGTTCCGCTGCGGGTCGCGCGTCTCCTCCGCCGCGGTGGAGATCGCGTCGAACCCGATATAGGCGAAGAACACGATCGCCGCGCCCTGATGGATACCTCTGAAGCCGTTCGGCGCAAACGGACGGTAGTACTCCGGATGGATGTTCATCAGCCCCACCACGATGAACAGCCCGAGCGCGAGCAGCTTGATGACGACCATGATGTTGTTCGCGGTGGAGCTCTCGCGCGCGCCGCGCAGCAGCAGCCACGTAATCAGCATGACGATGCCGAAGGCGGGAACGTTCGCGAGGATCGGCAGGCCTGCCACGCGCGGAGCCGTTTCAATCAGGCTGTGCACCGCCGGATCCGAGCTGAGAAGGGCGGTGCGATAGCCGGTCGTCATCCAGATCGGGAGCTGCAGCCCGACGCCGCGCAGCAGCGTCGTGAAGTAATCACCCCACGAGATCGCGACCGCCACGTTGCCGACCGCGTACTCGAGGATGAGGTCCCACCCGATGATCCACGCCACCAGCTCGCCGAGCGTCGCGTACGTGTAGGCGTAGGCGCTGCCGGCCTGCGGGATCATCGCGGCAAGCTCCGCGTAGCAGAGCGCCGCGAGTGCGCACGCGGCGCCCAGCAGCAAGAACGAGAAGACGAGCGCGGGACCGGCGCCGTAGCGGATCACGGTGCCGTCCGGTCCGATCTGCCCCGCTGCGGCCGTGCCGATCGCGCCGAAAATGCCGGCGCCAATCACCGCGCCGATCGCCAACATGATCAGGTCGCCGGCGCCGAGCACGCGCCTCAGCGACTGGACCCCCTCGGGACCCGGCTGCAATTCTGCGATCGCCTTGCGTGCGAAGAGCTGCGACATGTGGTCGAAATTAAACCACGAACACCGAGACGGGCCACGGAGACACGGAGTCACGGAGGAAGAAAAGGATTCTCCGTTGTGCCTCTGTGGCTTGTGGGAGTAAGGCTCCTAGTCGAATCGATACGCGGTCTCGTTCGACGTCACGACGAGCTCACCGTTCGGCCCGAACGCGAGGCCGATCAGCGTGCCACCGGCGACGACCGGCGCGAAGGAGCCGTCGGCATTCAGGCGATGGAGGCCGCTCGATCCCGCCAGCGCGTCGACGACGTAGAGCAGACCGTCGGGGCCAAACGCGATCCCCTGCGGCCGCCCCAGTGACGAAGCAATAGTGGTGATCTGGCCGTGCCGATCGATACGGTAGATCGGATCGTAGGTGCCCAACGTCGGGGCCGTCACGTGGAGATCGCCGCTCGGGCTCATTGCAAGGTGAAACGCCGCGACGCTCGGCGGCAGTGACGCAAATGCCGTGGCACGACCATCGCGCACGCGAAAGATGGTTCCCGACCGATCGCCCACATACATCCATCCTTCGGCGTCGAACGCGATCCCGCACGCTACACCCAGGTCCGACGCCACCTGTTCAGGCGTCCCATCGCCGGCTATGCGATACACCGCGCCTTCGAACCGGCTCGAGACGTACAGCCGGCCGTCCGGCCCGAACGCCATCGATGTCGCGTTCACGATCCCCGAGGAGAACGGCTCTCGCGTGCCCGCTGGCGTGACACGGAAGATAGATACGGGCGCTTCCTGACCGCGCGACCCGCTATAGGTGACGAACAGATTGCCGTTGCGGTCGAAGGCCGGGTTGTCGACCTGGTGGAGCCCGGTGGCCCACGCCGCCCCAATCGAGACGTGCGCGAGGGTGAGGTCGCCGACACGGACCGCCGCGAGACCCCCGTCCATCTCGTCGGGGATCGTGATGACGAGCCGGCGGCTGGATGCGAACGAGATGCGGGCAGGGGCATCTCCGAGGAATACGTCGGAGAGACCGTCGACGGCAAAGCCGGAACCATGGAGCGTCACGCGGCCTCGCCCCACCGCGCGATCCGGCACAACGGAGGTCACGGCGGGCGTCGCAGGCATTCACGCCAGTCTATCGAGGATTCCTTAGAATTTGGAGCTTGGGATTTGGAGCTTGGGATTTGGGATTTAGGATTTCCGATCTCAGCTCTCGTCCAGTTCGAGATTCCAGTACAGGTAATCGCGCCAGCTTTCAGGGGCGTTGCGAAGACCTACGGTGATCCGGATTGCCGGCGCCGAGTCGGGCCTGCGCGGGTGCCGCTGCAGGCGCATGCCCGCCTCGGCCGGCGTGCGGCCACCCTTCTTCCGATTGCACGACACGCAGCACGTGACGATGTTCTCCCAGTCCTTTCGGCCGCCATGCGCCACCGGCACGACATGATCGAACGTCAGCTCCGACGTTGGGAACGAGTCGCTGCAGTACTGGCACGTGTGATTATCACGCGCGTAAATGTTCGCGCGCGAAAACGGCACGTAATCGAAGCGGCGTTTGATCTTGACGAAACGGAGGAGGCGGATGACGGAGGGCAGCTTGAAGCTGACGGACACCGCCCTAATCTCGCGGTCGTGGACCGCGATCACCTCCACTTTCCCCTGGCACCAGAGCGTAATCGCCTTCTGCCAGTGAACGACCTTCAGAGGCTCGTACGAGGCGTTGAGAAGGAGCGCTTGCTCCATATGCTCGTCAATGATGCCCGGAGAGCCGCAGGGGTGTCAAGAATCTACAGAGGCAAAAACCCAATTAACAAAAGGGGTTAGACCGTTACAATACTCACGTTGACAGGACTTGGACGCGCGCTTCTCGTTCTGATCGCCATCACCACCACCGCCGCCTGCGCCACCAGCGGCACGCCGCGTCCGCGGCCTTTCCCGGGCGCTCCAGTCCCGCCATCTTCGACACCGCCGCCTGCCGTGGGCGCACCCGTCGTTGTCCCAGCCGTTCCCGTAGCCCCTGATGCGATCGTGTCGACCGCGCTGACGCTGCGAGGCGTGCCGTACCGCAACGGCGGCAGCGATCCGTCGGGCTTTGATTGCAGCGGGTTGGTTCAATGGGTCTTCGCGCAGAGCGGGATCCGGATGCCGCGCGAAGTGCGCGATCAGTTTCAGACAGGGATGCAGATCGATTTACGCGACGTGCGGGCGGGCGACTTGCTGTTCTTCGAAACCGTCAGCGACGGCGCGTCGCACGTCGGCCTCGCCATCGGCGGCGAACAGTTCGTCCACGCCCCCAGCTCGCGCGGCGTCGTCCGCGTCGAGAAGTTCACCGCCACCTACTGGGCGACGCGGTTTGTGGGCGCCCGACGCGTCGAGTAGCCATGCAGCTCACAAAGACGCACGGAACCACAAAGCACACAAAGGTCACAAAGAAATAGAACACAAAGTAATGTCTTCACTTCGTGCTCTAACCTTCGAGTCCTTCGTGACCTTCGTGGTTGTGTACGTCTTTGTGGTCTTCGTGGCGACCGTCAGGCGGCGCAGAACTTGCCCTTGCGGATCAGCGTCCGCGAGGTCTTGGGAAGGAATTCTCGGATCACCAGGTCGTTCTCGGTGAAGCGCGTGGCAACCTTCAGCGCTTTCAGTGGATCGAGCCGGCAGTCGGCCGTCTCCGCCGCTGCCTCGGGCTGGGGGGTCAGCGCTTCCGTGTACCGCTGCGGATAGGACGGGAACGATCGGAAGGTCGTGCCGACCACGCCGCCGAAGCGCTCTTTCATCTCTTCGAAGCCGTACTGTAGGAAATCGTAGGTCTGCGGATCCGGCTTCGTCGCCAGGTACTGCTTCACCATCTCGACCACGTTCTCGAAGAACTGCTGCCCGTGGCAGTTGGCGGAGTAGGTTCCGTCGGCTCGCTCCATGCGGCGGATCCCGGGATGCGCCGGATCGATGTGATAGAGCTCGTGCACGATCGTGTCGAGCTTCGCGATCCAGTTCGGCTCGCCGGCATAGTGCACCGACTTGCGCGAACGCGACAGCTGCTGCTCGCAGAAGCGCGGGAGCGCGAACGAGATCATGTAGTCGATGGACTGCGTTCCGATCGAGACCTGCGGAGACTTCGTGACGAACCACTCCGATCGACGCGTCAGGCGGCCCGTCTTGCGATCACGCCAGAAGTAGTACCCGGGCTCGCTTGGCGGCAGGCAAATGCAGTGGCAGGTGGCATAGGCCCCTTCGGCGTGCGTGCGTCCTCCACGTGCGAAGACCAGCACCTTGCTCATGTCGATGAACGACAGTGTCGGCACTCGCGACACCACGTCCTCCATGAGCAGCGAAATACGCTCGGTGTAATTGATCATCCCGTCGGCCGCGCAGGGACACCAAGAGCGAGCCCCGCGAGGTCTCCAGTCCGTTTCAGTTATTCGAGTAGAGAACGAGCCGCGCCTAATGTACGGTTTCGTTACGCAAACATCAAGCTGGAGTGCGCTCCGAGTGCACTCTTTCCCGACGTTCGATCCGTGATCTCGGCAGGTCTCGCCCCCGGCTGCACTCAGCCTTAAAACTTCTTTTCGTTCTGCGAGGACGGCCCCGGATCTAACGATGTCGGTGCGATATCCGAGGGAGACAGAGCGGGCGCTGGCTCTGCCGTATCCGGCTCCTCCTCTGACTCGGGTTCCGGCTCGGCCTGCAATTCCGTCGGCGGTTGCTCCTCAGAGGGAGCGCTGGGCGTGGGAGCGACCACGGGAACCGCGGCTGGCGGCGTGTACCCGCCCATACGCGAGCGGATGATCCGCTGCCGACGGAGCAGCCGCGTGTTGGGATGCGCAGGGCTGTAAACCCGCGGGTTGATGATCGCGCCTGCGAGCAGTGCCGCCTGGTCCGGACCGACCGATGCGGCAGAGCTTCCGAAATAGCTGCGCGCGGCCGCTTCGGCTCCCCAGATGCCGTCCCCCCACTCGATCACGTTCAGATAGATCTCGAAGATGCGCGCCTTCGACAGCGCCGCCTCGAGACGTCGGGCGATGATCAGTTCGCGCAGCTTCCGGAGCGGATCGCGAGAGGGAGACAGATAGAGATTCTTCGCCAGTTGCTGCGTGATCGTGCTGCCGCCACGGACCGCTTTCCCGCTCCCGATGTCGCTCTGGATAGAGATCTTCAACTGCTCCAGGTCAATGCCCTCGTGCTGCCAGAACGCATCGTCTTCGGCAACGAGCACCGCCCGTTTGAGGTTCTGCGAGATGCGGGAGTACGGGATCCAGATCTGGTAATGGCGGATCGGCTTGCCCGCCTGGGCGGCTTCCCGCTCGCGCACCTGCATGAAGGCCGTCTTCGTCGGATTTGTCCTGGCCATGGACCGAACGTCGGGCAGCGTCAGGTAGACGTAGGCGAGACACGCAAACGCGACGGCCGCGAGCGCGGCAATGACGCGGAGAGGACGCCGCTTGATGGTCAGCCTCCCACCGCGATCTTGATGCGCGTTCCGATCGGCGGCTGCGACGCAGGCTCGAAGCCGTTCATGATTGCGAGCGTCGAGGTCTTGATGATGTTGCCCGAACGCGCCGCGATCGACTGCCACGAGTCGCCTTGTCGGACGACGTAGATGTCGATGCGATTCGGATGGATGTTCTCGGCTTCCGCGGCGGAGATCGGCTTGAAGCTGCGGATGCTCGCGAGGAACGCAGCGTCGGACTGCTGGAACAGGGTCGGTGCGGTGAACCCAGCCACCATGTACACGTTGCCATTGTGCACGATGTGGGCGGCGCGCGTGGTCACGTTACCGAGACCTTCGAGCTGTCCCTGGTACATGCCGACGAACGCGTCGAGCCCGTTGATCGTCGTGCGGCTGCCGCTGACGACCCTGAATCCCGCGTTCTGCATCGAGCTCACGGCAATGTTTTCGATGTTGTTGCCGCGCGGCATCGGCACATCCTCGAGCAACAGGTAGACGTCGGCGCCCGGCGCCTTCGCAACCACCTGCTGGGGGCTGTTCTCGATGTCCCAGCCGGTCGGAAAGTCGATCCTGAACCGGAGCCCTGGATGGATGAACGAGGAAGCGCGAACGATCCCTTGTTCCGGATTGTCGCCGTAGATGATGCCGTCAACGGCGCGCAGCATCGCGTCGCGGTCGCGCACCAGGCCGGTGCGCCCCGCCGTGAGCTGCTGGACGGCCGGCTGGATCTCCTTGATGCGCGAAAGCGGATCGGGATGCGTCTCGAGCCAGTTCGGGACGCCGTGGCTCTGCCCGGATGCTTCGTCGAGACGCCCAAGCGTCGCGAGCATGTCGGGGACGCCTGCCGGATCCCAGTTGCCCGCTGCCGCGTACTTCGCGCCAAGCTGATCGGCCTGCAGCTCGAAGTCACGGCTGTATTTCAGGAAGAGGACGCCGAGCGCCTGCTCCGTGAGCTGGCCGAACGGACGGGCAGCCGGCACGAAGATGCCGAGGGCCACAAGACCGATGGTTCCACCGATGGACCGCGTGTACTGCTGCGCCGAGTGTCGCGCGGTGACGTGCCCGGTCTCGTGACCCAGGACGCCCGCGAGCTGCGCCTCGTCGTTGAGGAACGGCAGGATGCCGCGCGTCACGTAGATGTAGCCGCCCGGAAGCGCGAACGCGTTGACAGCCGGGCTGTCGACAACGGTGTAGTGCCAGGGGAGGTTCGGCCGCTCCGACAGCTTGGCCAGGCGCATCCCTATGCCACTGACGTATTCCTGGAGATTGGGATCGTTGTAAATCCCCATCTCCATCTTCACCTGCGCGTCGGCTTCCTGCCCCGCCGAGATTTCCTGCGCCTCGCTCATCAGCGAGATCTGGCGCTTGCCGGTGGCAGGATTCGTCGCGCACGCGACGAGTAAGCCGAGGACTGCTGCGAGCGCGGCGACTGATGATCTCAATCTCATGTGGCTAGCCGACTCGGTAGGCCCGTCTCAGAGTGTCTATTGTGGCCTGTCTCAGAGCCCGTCTTAGACACGCACGGGCAATACACCCAGCGCGTCGAGCTGACCTCGAATCGTCTCGACAATCTGCTTCGACGCCGGCCGGAGCGGCGGCCGAGGCATTCCGCCGGTAAAGCCAAGCAGATCCAGTGCCGCCTTCAGTCCTGGAATTCCAAAGCCGCCGCCAACTGATCGCGCAATCGGCATCAGCGAGCGCTGCAGTGCGCGCGCCTCGGCAATCCTGTTCTCGCGCACCAGCTGCACCAGGCGCACGCACTCATCAGGCAGGAGCGACGCCACCGCGAGAACGGCGCCATCGCATCCCGCGCACAGCGATTGAAACAAGGTCGTGGCCGAACCAGCGAGCACCGTAAAGTCATCCGGCGTACGTGAGACGCATTCGCTGATGAGCAGCAGATCGTTCCCCGATTCCTTCATGCCGACGATGTTCGGATGCGCCGACAGCTGCTCGACCGCATCAGCCTGGAGCGTCACGCCTGTATACATCGTCACGTTGTAAAGGAGGACGGGGATGCGCGACGCGTCTGCCACCTCGGAGTAGTGGCGTATGAAGACCTCGCTGGTCATCGCGTTCTTGAAAAAGGACGGCGTGCGCACCAGAGCGGCGTCGGCGCCAAGAGCGGCGGCGCGGCTGGTCGCCTCGATGGTTGCCTTCGTCGATTCGCGGCCGGTGCCAGCGATGAGCGGCCGATCCTTCGGCATGCCGGCGCGGACAGTCTCGATTGCGCGATCGGCTTCCTCGTCCTCGAGCTGCGGCGCCTCGCCGTTGGAGCCGAGCACAACGAGGCCGGTCAGCGGTGTCGTCATCCACCGCGCGACGTTGCTGCGCAGCGCTTTTTCGTCGAGGACGTCGTCGGTAGTAAAGGGGGTGACAATGGGCGTGAAGACGCCGGCAAAACGCTTGCCCTGAGCGCTCTCGAAGGGTTTCATGGCTCCAATTGTACAGGGCTGCGGCCACTGCCTTGAACCAGGAGATTCACCGCGAGCACAACGAGGAAAATTGCCGCGGCGGGCGCGAGCATCCAAGGGGCCTCGCCGAGCATCGCGACGTTGGACGCGTCGTGCAGCATCGTCCCCCACGTCGGCACCGTGTCCGGAAACCCAAGGCCGACGTACGAGAGCGTCGCCTCGGCCAGGATGAACGCTGGAAGCAGCAGCGTCGCCTGTGTCGTCAGGTATCCCTTTGCCGCCGGAAGCAGGTGCTTCGTGAGCAGGCGCAGTGGCCCAGCGCCGGCCGCGCGTCCGGCGGCCACGTATTCCTGTTCGCGCTCGGACGCGATGATGCCGCGAACGCCTCGCGCAACCACGGGCCAGCCGACGAGGGCGAAGATCCCTGCGAGCAGCAGGAACACCGTCTGCGCGGGCAGGACGAGCGGCATCACGGCGCGCAAAGCCAGCACGACGTAAGTGGCCGGCAGCACGAGCACGAAATCAGAGAGGCGGGAGAAGAGTTCGTCAATCGCGCCCCCTGCGTAACCGGCAATGCCGCCGAGCGCCGCGCCGAAAATCATCGCGGCCAGTGTGGCAAGCGCTGCCAGGCCGAGCGACGCGCGCGCACCGTACAGCAGCCGCGAGAATATGTCGCGCCCGTACGAGTCCGCGCCAAGCAGCAGGAGCGGCGCGTCTTCCCCTTCGCTCACGCTCAGCAGATGTCCGTTGCCGAACCACTGGATGGGGATCGGTCGATTCTCGTCTTCCTCGAATCGCCGCTCGAGACGATTCACGATGCGCAACGGAAAGAAATAGGGCGCCGTCAACCCGCCATCGAAGAGACGGACGTGCGTCGGTGGCGCGAACAGGTACTGCGTGAACTGCCGGTCCGGCGGGTTCGGCGCCAGGAGCGGTGCGCCGGCGGCCACGAGCACGATCGCGATGAGCAGCGCGCGGCCCGTCTTCTTCACGCCGACTGCCCTTCGCGGACGCGCGGGTCGGCGGCAAACAGCAGCAGATCCGCAACGAGGCTTCCAAGCGCCAGGAAGACTCCGCCCATGGCCGAGCATCCCGCCACAAGATAAATGTCCCGCGCGCGCAGTGCTTCGTACATCAGCCGTCCGAGACCAGGCCAGGCGGTGATGTACTCGACGACAAACGAGCCGGAAAGGAGTGCGCCAATCGCAAGGCCGTAGATGGCGCACATCGAGCGGAGGGACGCGCGCCACGCGTGGCCAATCACGAGCCGCCTCCATGTCACGCCTCGGGCGAGCGCCGCGACGACGAATGGCTGATGGATCGTTTCCGCCATCGACTGTGATTGCAGCCGCTCGAACGTGGCGGCAATCGGCAGCGCCAGCGCGATGGCCGGCAGCGGAAGATGCCGCACGACGTCAAGGACCCAGGATGACCAGCCCGCGTCAACGGCATTGACCGACGTCATCCCGCCGGCGGGGAGCCACCCGGTGCGCGAGGCTGCGAAGACAAGGAGCAGTGACGTCAGCAGTGGCGGGATCGACAGGCAGACAAGCGATGCGCCACGAATCAGCATGGGCGCCACGCCGCGGCGACTGCCGCTGATGATGCCGAGCGGGATGCCGAGGAGCGTCGCGAGCGACAGGGCCGCCACGGCGAGAACCGCGGTGTTGCCCGCCGCGCGCTGAATCAGGCCACCGACCGGACGGTTGTAGAGAAAGGAGTCGCCGAAGTCGAAGCGGATTGCGCGCAGCGCCCATCCGCCCCACTGCGCCGCCGCGCTGCGATCGAGATCGAAGCGGGCGCGTATCCGCGCGACCTCCTCGGGCGGGGCGAAGGCGCCGAGGTTCGCGGTCACGTCACCCGGCGCCAGGCGCGTGAGAAAGAGGGCGCCAGACGAGACGATGACGATGAGCAGGATTGCGAAGATGAGGCGACGAAGGAGAAAACGGGCCATCGTGTAGGGCGTGCCTTTACGGCGCGCCAGAGACAGCGATCGTGTCGGCGCTCCACAGCGCCGGTGGCCGCTGCACCGATGGCGTCACGCCCCGCACGCGCGCATTGTGCGCGTAATAGATCCGCGGCGCCACGAAATAGAGCGCCGGCAGGTTCTCCGCGAATATCTGCTGCACGTCCTTGA
Organism: Vicinamibacterales bacterium; assembly: GCA_036802945.1. Lineage (GTDB taxonomy): Bacteria > Acidobacteriota > Vicinamibacteria > Vicinamibacterales > UBA2999 > Gp6-AA40. The sequence goes on along the minus strand of DAIRVG010000033.1, from coordinate 10,524 downwards.
AGATCGCCTTGCGCCGCTCCGGATCGATCGTTGACGCCTGCTCCGCCATCAGCGTGTCAATCCGCGCCTCCCACTCCGTGGCCGGTTTTTCGACCGGCAGGCCCGGGCCTTTTGGCCCGGGCAAGTTCCAGAAGTGACCCGAGCCGCCGCTCATCCAGACGTCCATGTTCCCGGCCGGATCGAGATCCGTCAGCAGAGGGCGGTAGTAAATCGCCTCGTAGTCCGACGACAGCAGCCGCTTGATGAGCGCGCCGTTGTCGATCGGCGCGATCTCGAGCGCGATCCCCACCTGCGCAAGCCGGTTCCTCAGCTCCGTCGTCCCGCGCTCGTACCATCCGATGCCGCGCTGCGTAATCACGGTGAAGCGCGCTTCGTTGCCGCCCGCGTCCTCGACGATGCCGTTGGCGTTGCGATCCTCGAGCCCGATGCCCTTCAGGATCTCCTTTGCCTTGTTCACGTCGTGCGGGTAGCGCAGCACGTTCGGCGAGAACCAGATTCGGTTACCCGGCGTGATCGGTCCCCAGATAGGCACCCCCGCGCCGAGGAACACGTTTTCGGCGAAGGCCTCGCGATCGACCGCGTGGGAGATTGCGCGCCGGAACTCCGGCTTGCTCACGAAGGCGAACCGCGGGTCGTTCTTCCACGCCTCTGGCTTCAGACGGAACCAGAAGGCGTCGGCATCGGCGCCGACGCCAAGCTCGAGCACCTTCAGGCGCCCTTGATCCTCCGCGCGGCGCGCCGCCACGTAGTCGTCAGGCCGCAGCTCGCTCTGAGTCAGGTCGAGATCGCCCGACTGCAGCCGCAGCAGCTCGGCATCCTGGTCCGGCACGACCTGCAGAACGATGCGATCGAGATACGGGAGCTGCGTGCCGTCGGCGGCCTTGCGCCAATAACGTGGGTTACGGTCGAGGACGATCCGCTGCCCGGGGATGTACTCGCGCAGCAGGAACGGACCGGTGCCGACCATGTCCGACGGCGGCGTGGCGGAGTCCCACGATTTCGCGAACGTGCCGGCGGCCAGCGCGCCTTCGAGCTTGTGCTTCGGCATGATCGCGAGCGCGTCAAGCAGCCGCAGCCCGGGCCCTGACGGCGCCGGGTAGGTCAGAACAATAGTGTGATCGTCGGGAGCCGTTGCCGCGATCGGCTTGCCGGCGACGGTCAACTGGTTAGCCACGACGCTTTCGGATTTCGGGTCGAAGACCGCCTGTAGCGTGAAGAGGACGTCCCTGGAGGTGAAGGGTGCGCCGTCGGACCACGTCACGCCGGGACGGAGGTGCAGTGTAAAGGTAAGGCCGTCGGGCGACGCCTCCCACGACTCCGCCAGCCATGGCTCGAGGTCGAAGGTCGATCGGTTGATCCGGACCAGCCGCCCCTGGGTGAGGAAGCTCAGAAGCTCCGTCGTCTGCTCGCGCGCCACGATCCGGTTGAAAGATCGAGGCACGGCGCGAATCGACCCTACAAGCTGTCCGCCGCGGGTCGCGGCCGGCGTCGCAACGCCGTCCGCGAGCTCCGGCGCCGTGGTCGAACGCCAGAAGACAACGCCTCCCAGGAGGATGGCGGCCGTAACGACGCTCCCAAGGAGCCGTCTTTTCATCGAATCAATTTCTGCCACCCTGGGCCAAGAAGTTGGCCGCATGATCCGGCTCGTGCGATGTCGTGCACACAAGGAGCATTTTGTGTGCAAAACGCCTCCGGAACGATCTGTCACCGAAGATGCCGCTGCCTAGCGGCCGCGCGCGAGTCAATACGCTGGCTCGGCCCACATATCGGCGCGAACGCACATGCCGCACACCACTGCGTCCAACTCGTTATCGCGCAACGGATTAGTTCGGCACCACCTGAGCACATCTTTTACTGGCATCCCTCCTGCGATTGGTCGGGCTAGGAGGAACCCAGAACGTGTCTATCCAGAACATGTCTATAGAGCTTCATGAAGGCACCGTCGAACCCCGGTTGGGACGCAGCGTCTCGATCGATCAGGCCGCGACGCTTCTGAACGTATCGCGCCGCACCATCTACAACAGGATCCGCGACGGCCGTCTCCAGACCATCCGCACGATTGGCGGGTCGCAGCGCGTGCTTGTGGAATCGCTCATCGAGCTCGGCTTCCGGCCACAGGCGTTTCCCGCCTCCGCGTCACAGGCCTCGTTCACAGCGCGCCTGCTGGGCCGCTAATCACATCAACCGGCCACAGGCCGGCAGAAAAGGACCGAACCCATGGTGACCTTCAGGCTCTCCGCCTCCTCCCCCCAGGACAGGATGCTGTGCGCCGCGCGGCTGCTGCTTTGCGCAGCCGCTTTCGTGATCGCCGCCGCCATTCCGGCCGGCGCTCAATCCCGCCGGAGTCACGTCTCCGACGATCTCAAACGACATCTTGATTCCGGCGACGCGACGGCGACCGCGGTCATCGTCGTGGGAAGCCCGGCTCAGGTAGATGCGATTGCCGCTCGTCACGGGCTCCGCGTGCGGCGGCGCCTGTCGAGCGGCGCGGTGCTCGATGTTCCCGCGGGGCGCCTCGCCGAGGTGGCGGACGACAACGACATTCCCCAGCTCTCCGGCGATCACATTATTCGCGGGCAGATGGCAGTGACCGACGTCTCGATTGGCGCCGACCAGGCGTGGTCGGGCGATTTCGGTCCGAGGCACACCGGCGTCACCGGCCAAGGCATCGGGGTCGCCGTGCTCGATTCGGGCGTGACGATGGTGCCCGGGTTGGGCGGGCAGGTAACGGCGCGTGTCGACATGATCGATCCGCGCGGTTCCGGCCGCGACGAGTGGGGTCACGGAACGCACATCGCGGGGATCATCGCGGCGGCCGGCTCGTTGGCGCGCAACGAAACCCGCGGTGTCGCACCCGCCGCCTCTATCGTCAGCGTGAAGGTGCTGGGGGCGGACGGGTCCGGGCACGTCAGCGACCTGGTCGAGGGGATCGACTGGGTGATTGCGAACCGGCAGCGGTATCAGATCAAGGTGATCAACCTGTCACTGGGCGCGGCGGTCGAGCAATCGTGGCACGAGGATCCCGTGTGCCAGGCGATTGAGCGCGCGTGGCGGGTGAACGTGGTGACCGTGGCGGCGGCCGGCAACCTGGGGAAGACGGCCGAAGGCAAAGAGATTCTTGGCGGCGTGACGTCTCCGGGCAACTGTCCCTACGCGATCACGGCGGGTGCGGTGAACACGAAGGGGACCGCGTTCCGGTCCGACGATGTGATCGCAACGTACAGCTCGCGTGGGCTGACGCGGTTCGACCATTTGATCAAACCGGATCTGCTGGCGCCGGGGAACCGGATTCGGAGCCTGCTGGCGCCGGGCACGGTGATCGCGAAGGAGCATCCGGAGCTGGTGACGGGTGCCGGGAGGGACGCGACGCTGGAGCTGTCGGGGACGAGCATGTCGTCGGCGGTGGTGGCGGGCGCCGCGGCACTTCTGCTCGAGGCGCGGCCAAACGCGAAGGCTGAGGCCATCCGGGCGTTGCTGCAGCTTGGCTCGGAACGCCTTCCAGGGCTCGGACTCATCCAAGAGGGCGCCGGCAGTTTGAACGTGCTCGCGTCATTGGCAGGTTCACAAGGCGAAGACGCCGGTACAACGTCCATTGCCGGCGAGCAGATCACGACTGGCGGGCTCAGCTTCGCTGAAACGTCGGTCGGCGGTGACCACATCATTTGGGGTGACCACATCATCTGGGGTGACCACATCATCTGGGGTGACCACATCATCTGGGG
>DAIRVG010000033.1:0-6702 GCA_036802945.1 Vicinamibacterales bacterium | reverse complement strand
GTGACCACATCATCTGGGGTGACCACATCATCTGGGGTGACCACATCATCTGGGGTGACCACATCATCTGGGGCGACCACATCATCTGGGGCGACTAGCGCCGTAAGTTCAGTATTTGAACGATCTTGGAGGGATACATGCGAACACTAATTATTTGGGGCGAATAGACCGATAGGAGAGGCGGCGTAATTCCACCGCCGGCCCATGAATCCGCAGAACCGCCTCTCCCGAATGGGATATCTGTACCTCGCCGCCGTCATCGGCGCCGGGTTAGCAGTAACCGCGTACTCTGCCGTCAGCTTGGTTGTCGAACCCGTCTCGAATCAATGGGTAATCCTCGCAGCGCTGACGCTTCTCACCGGATCCTTTTCCGTAAAGGTTCCTTCGATCGCGGCACGCATTTCAGTCTCCGACGCTTTCGTTTTTGCGTCGGTTCTCCTGTTCGGCCCGGCACCTGCGACAGTCATTGTTGCTTTCGACTGTTTCGTGATGTCGCTATGGCTCAGCGACGCTTCACGATCTCCATTGCGTTCGCTATTCAACTTGTCAGCAGTTGCGTTAGCAATATGGATAGCGTCTCACACCTTCTTCTGGCTTGCAGGCGTACGCCCGGGTGATTTGAGCCATCTGTTTCCTCTCGAGAATCACCTTTGGCAGTTGTTCGCGCTCGCGTCCTCGTATTTCTTGCTAAATAGTTGGCTCATTGCGGTGGCATTGGCATTTGAAAGGCGCGCAAATGTCGTGTCGCTCTGGTGGCAGAATTTTCCGTGGTTCAGTCTCAACTACTTTAGCGGCGTATCCGTTGCGGCACTGCTGGTTTCGTACACGCGTTCCGTCGATCTGACCGCAATCGGCATCATTCTTCCGCTCTTGCTCATCACTTATCTAACACATCGCACCTCACTCGGCCGCATTGAAGATTCGAAAAGGCACGTCGAGCAGCTTAGTGACCTGTACTTGTCGACGGTAGAAACTTTGGTGATGGCGGTCGATGCGAAAGATCAAATCACACATGGCCACATTCGCAGGGTTCAGATCTACGCATTGGAGCTAGCCAAGCTTCTCGGAGTAAAAGATGAGGGGCAACTGAAAGCTATCGAGGCTGCAGCTCTCCTCCACGACGTCGGAAAATTGGCCATTCCTGAGCACATCCTCAACAAACCCGGCAAACTGACTGTCGCGGAATTCGACAAAATGAAACGCCACGCGGACATTGGCGCTGACCTACTGTCCGCGGTTAAGTTTCCCTACCCTGTCGTACCCATCGTTCGACACCACCACGAACAGTGGGGCGGCAACGGTTACCCGGCTGGAATATCGGGGACGGATATCCCACTCGGGGCGCGGATATTGTCCGTCGTGGATTGCTTCGATGCGTTGACTTCTGATCGGCCGTACAGACCCAGGTTGAGTACTGAAGACGCCTTCGCAACAATTATTCAAGCGCGCGGTTCTTTGTACGATCCGCTTGTGGTTGATACGTTTATTAAGGCATATCCTCAAATCGCGCCAGCCGCAATGAGAGCCGGCCAGGAGGCCATCGGGCTTTTGAATGTTTCCAGCTTTTTGGATCCCGTATCGACCTCCTCTCAGACACCTCTCGAACGCATAAGGGTCAATGCTTCAGAAACATCGGTGCTGGAAACGTACCGCAGGGGTATGGGTGTCGCGAGGTCGTCGGCCGAGGCGTTGACAGCGGCTGCGCAATGCCTACGTCAACTAACTGCAGCGACGGTTTTTGCGTTTTACCGCTACGATAAAGATCTCGATCTCCTGACCTGCGAGAATGCCGTCGGTGACAACCAGGGACTCCTGGAAGGGCTGTCGATCGCGGTCGGCACCAGAGTAACTGGGTGGTCAGCGGCGACAAGGCGCGTCTCGCTGAACGCTGATGCTTCATTGGACCTCGCGCAAATTGCAACGCGCTACTCGCCCCCGCTCCGCTGCACTCTAAGCGTCCCGGTGACGAACGGAGAGCAGCTCCTTGGTGTTCTTACCGCGTACGCATGTCGCGAAGGGGCATTTCAAGAGTCCGATCGATACGTGTTCGAACAGGTAGTGACGGAGCTTCAGAATCAAATCTCACGGCTATCGCGGAAGCCATCCGGCGTTGTAGCATTTCCTCTCCAGAAACGTTAATCACTCCCACTCCAGCGGTCCATAACGAGGTGGGTTATGACGATCACCTGCGAAGACGCTGACGCCCTCTTTAAACGCGGAGAGTTTCTGAAACTGATTGACCTCGCAGGTTCAATCTTTGTGCGCGACCCAAACGTCGCTGTACGTCAACGTCTAAAGCTTGCGAATGCTTTGGCGCTTGCTGGAAACCTGGCGGCCGCCAATGAACTCGCCCGCCGTTATGCGGAGCAGACCTACGATCCATCGATTCGTTCGCATGCGGAGTGCGTCTTGGCCCTGGCCGCTTGGCGAAACGGAGACGTCGCGTCTGCGGCAAAGCATTTTCCGTCGGCTCTACGGCTTGCTGCGGAGTCGAAAGATACAGAGCGGATTGCGTGGACTTACCTTCATTTACTTCGTTTCTATATCGATTTTCATCCAACCGATGTCGTCCTGAGCATTCTGCCCTCTGTCAGAAAGGCGGTAATTGTCGCGGGCTCGAGGCACGCGACTGCATACCTCCATTGCTGCGTTTCGACTCTCGAAGGCCAGACGGGCCGCGTCGATGAGGCGTGGAGACATTGCCAGCTTTCAGAATCTCTATTAGAGAACGAGCCAAATGCCTGGATTCTCGGCAATTCACTCTTGAACAGAGCCTGCGTCTCTTCGCTGAATTGCGACTTCAAGAAGGCAGAAACTTATATTCAGGCCGCGAAGGATGCCTATTCCGCCAGCAGCAATCTCCGCTCGCTCATCATTGACGGTTCGCTCGGTTACATACAGCTGCAAACCGGGCAATTCGTGAGCGCTCAACGCACGCTAGCCGCCATTCTCAAGGATCCAGACATCAGTGAAGTTCGCAAGCAACCAGTTCGCGAAACAAGTGCTCGACTACACCTCGCCCTGAACCAACTTGATGAATGCTCGTTTCAGTTGGCAAGACTTCGCACCGAAAAGGTAGGCGAAGACGGTGTCCCTGGCTATATCACTCGGTGGGCGGGAATCACGAGTGCGCGATTGCTCATACGTCGTGGAGCTTTCATCGACGCACTGGAAGAACTTCGAGCACTTGAACGCGACAGTCAGCAAGCTCTTAGTCGCGATCTTCCCTTTTCTGCGGCATTGCACCTAACGACCGCTCAGGTTTTGGCTCGAATGGGGCGAAACCGCGAAGCGGCGAGCCGCATATTGAGCGCCGGTAAAGCGGATGTGGCTCGCCACCGTGATCTGCAAGGTCAGTACTATTACGGTTGTTCGTCTGTACTGCCAGATTCGACCCGACTGACGAATCAACTCAAAAACCGAGCGTTTCGCCTGTGGGCGACCAAAGGACTGGTCGCGGCGAGATTGGAAATTGAGGAAGCTCCGTTAGAGGTCGAAGAAGCCCGAGATGCGCTCAAAGTTACGCAACAAACCGCACCAGTGATGCCGGCGACCATCGAGTGCGTAACCAATGCACTGGCTGCGGCAATAGACCTCGCATACAGTCCCCGGCTCATCGGACACGAGCTCGCATCGACAATCAACGCGCTGGGATGCGCATCCGATGCCGTCGTAGTCGAAACGCGAAAGAAAGTAACGTCGGAACCCGGATCGAGAGTGGCTGTGTTGCGACTCGGCGAGGCCTCTGGTTCGAATGTTTTTCTTCAATGCACAATCCCAGACGATCCTACACGCGCCGTGTTGCTCGCAGACATATTTCGCATTGGCCGTGCGGCGCTGGCGCTCGAGAAAGCCAAACAGGAAGAGCGCAACCGCTCTGCGCTCTGGCCTGCGACCCCGATCGAGGAGCAGGCGGGCGCGTTGTTTATCGCGGAGGACATGCAGACGCTGTTGACCACCGCGCGGCGCGTCGCCGCGGCAAATATTCCCGTGCTCATCACAGGTGAAACGGGAACCGGCAAGGAAGTCATCGCGCGCCTGATCCACACCTATTCCCCTCGCGCGTCGAAGACGTTCCTGCCCTTCAACTGCAGCGCGACGCCGCGCGAAATGCTCGATGCGCAGCTCTTCGGGCACCGCAAAGGCGCCTTCACCGGCGCGACGGAGCACTTCGCCGGTGTCATCCGCGCCGCCGCCGGCGGCACGCTGTTCCTCGACGAGATCGGTGAGAGCACCCTCGACATTCAGCCCAAACTCCTCCGCTTTCTCGAATCCGGCGAAGTGCACCCGATCGGTGACACGCACCCGCAGCGCGTGGATGTGCGCGTGCTTGCGGCGACCAACGCAGACGTCGACGCGCTCGTGTCGCAGGGCCGCTTCCGTGAGGACCTGTTCTATCGCCTCAACATCGTGCGGCTCCACATCCCGCCGCTACGCGATCGTCGTGTCGAGATCCCGTCGTTCGCGAACCACTATCTGCAGAAGTACGCGAAGGAGAGCGGCAAGGGCGAACTGCGTCTCTCCGAAGAAACGATGGAATACCTGGTGTTGTACCGGTGGCCGGGGAACGTGCGCCAGGTCGCGAACGAGATGCGTCGACTGGCTGCCCTGGCCGAGCCCGGCGCCGTTCTGATGCCGGAGCATCTGTCGTCGAGCATCGCTGCCTCGCGAAGGACCGTCCCGCCGTCGCAACGTATCCTCGACGACAGCGAGATCGTCGTCCGCATCGATCAACCGATGACGGCCGCTGTGCAGCATCTTGAACGCACGATGGTGCAGTCCGCGATGTCAAAAACCAGCAGCGTCGATGAGGCCGCGAAGATGCTCGGCCTCTCGCGAAAAGGGCTCTATCTCAAGCGGATGCGCTTCGGAATGGAGATCGATCGCCCGCGCGGCGAGGTCGAGGTCGCGTAAGGTTACCGCGGCTCAGGCGATCGCGGCACGTGGCCCAGCCCACCGGTCGGCGAATCTCCGCTCGAACCGGAGATGTGCGGGCTGCGACGACGACAACAGGAAATCGGCGGTCTGGCAGGTTGCGCGCGATCGGATCACGAAACGAGCCCTCGAACCGCTTCGTCCGTGTGACGAGTCGGCCTAGCGTCTCGAGTTCGATGGCGTGGATTGACCTCGACCGGGTAGATGCGCGAGAGCCGCGCCCTTGCGCGTACGGGGTCGGATCACCGCGGGACTGTCGGTGGCGAGTTCTTCACGAGTGCGGGCGGCACGCATGTCGTCCTGGATGCGGCGGCGTGAGTTTGCAGCAGTCAGGCACATGTCGTCGAACTGGCGGATGACACCCTCCACCAGTGCAAGGTGGGCGAGGTGCGACCGGCGCAGACGATCCGTCGACATGTCACAGACGAGAGCATCCGTGATGCCGGAGTCCGCAGCGTGAAATCCCCAGTAAATTCAGGTGTCTGTTCAAGATTGCACGGATGCGCGTGGTCCTTATTGGCACAAGCCTGATCCACGGTGGCACACTTCGGTGCACCGACGAGCCATCCGTGCCGAAGCTGCACAATCCTCCACCACCCCGTCGATGAGACCGCGGGGTGAGGAAAGAGATCGCGGAGGCGACGACAGCCGGAAATCGGCAGTCGAGCGGTTGCACGCGATCGGAATGTTGTAGACCACCGCGATCCGTAGCAGCGCCTTCACGTCCACGTCATGCGGATGCGGCTCGAGCGGATCCCAGAAGAGGATTACGAAATCGAGCCCGGCCTTCCACGATGGCCGCGCCGACCCCATATACTCAACGTACCAGCCACCTGCACCTGGACAGCCAGCTGAATGCAACCCGTTCTTGACGTCCTCGACCGTTTCGGAGCGTTCCTGAACGCCGGAATTGCTGGCAGCGAGTTCACCCCCCTCAAACTGCTGACGGTCATCACGCTGATCTCTCTATTGGTCTGGACGACGCGACGCGTAACGCGTTGGCTCATCGACCATGTGCTGGCGCACCGCGGGGTTGACGTGGGTATGCGAGAGGCGCTCGGCGCCATCGTCCGCTACGTGGTCATCACGCTTGGTGCCCTCGTCATCCTTCAGAGCGCCGGGATCAATCTGACGTCTTTGAACGTGCTGGTGGGCGCCATTGGAGTCGGGCTCGGGTTCGGACTCCAGAACATCATGAGCAACTTCTTCAGCGGACTGATCATCCTGTTCGAGCGACCCATCAAGATCGGCGACCGCGTCGAGATCGCCGGCGCCGTCGGTGAAGTGCGCGAGATTGCAGCGCGCGCCACGACGCTCGTGACCGATGAGAACGTGGCGATCGTGGTGCCCAACTCCCAGTTCATTTCCGAACGGGTGACGAACTGGAGCCGCCCCGGCCGGCTGACGGCCTATCTCGTGCCATTCCACGTGTCGCACTCGTCGGACCCCGAAGTGGTTCGCCGCGTGCTCATCGCAGCCGCCCTTGGACACGCCGACGTACTGCGCGACCCGCCGCCAAACGTGGAATTCGTCGAGGCTGGGCCTGCGGCGCTTCGCTTTCAGCTTCAAGTGTGGAGCACGGAACACCTGAAAACCGCCGGAACGCTCAAGAGTGACCTGAACTTCGAGGCGTGGCGGCAGCTGGCTGCGGCTGGCGTGACCGTCGCTCCATTGCACTACGTCGTGAGGCCAGGCGTGGAGACCGGGCAGACGCCGAAAGAGTGACATTCATTGCGATGCCCTGTCATTTGTAGGACAAGGCCTTAC
>DAIRVG010000032.1:0-47739 GCA_036802945.1 Vicinamibacterales bacterium | reverse complement strand
CCGGGGTACTACTGGAAAAACGGGATGCCGTACACGGGCAACGCGGCGCTCACCGAGTACTTCCGCGTGATGGAATTACCCGATAGCAGTCAGTGGATCCGATTCACGCAGATCGTTGACGATCCTGAGTACCTCACCCAGCCGTGGATCGTCAATTACGCCTTCAAAAAGCTGCCCGACGGCTCGAAATGGAACCCGACGCCGTGTGCGGTAAAGTAAGCCTCTCGTGATACCTTGGCCGGGCCCATGAGTGGGATCGCAAGCCCCTTACGGGCAATACCGCTGATTTTTGTGCTCGCCGGCGTCGCCACCGTATCGCCCGCGTTCGCTCAAGATGGGTCGTTGCTCAACGGCCCGCTCGCGCCCGTCGCTCCAACGACGTTGATCGACGGTCCGCCCGCCCCCGTCGCTCCAGAGGTCGTGTCACGGGACGCCCAGGGGCACGTCACCATACGGGCGGTCCGCCTCACCGAGCCACTCATCATCGATGGTCTTCTGCAAGATGAGATTTACAGCCAGGTGCCGGCGATCGGCGATTTCGTGCAACAGGAGCCGCACGAGGGAGAGCCGGCAACCGAGCGCACCGAGCTCTGGATCTTCTTTGACGCCACCAACATCTACTTCGCGGTACGCTGTCTCGACGACCAGCCGGATCGCGTCATCGCCAACGAAATGCGTCGGGACAGCAACAACATCTTTCAAAACGACAACGTCCAGCTCGTCATCGATACGTTCTACGATCGTCGCAGCGGTGTTCTCTTTCAAACGAATGCGCTTGGCGCGCTCAGCGATCAGGAAGTGAGCGACGAACGCAACTTCAACAGGGACTGGAATACCGTGTGGAACGTCAAAGCCGCGCGGACCGACGTAGGCTGGAGCGCCGAGTTCGTCATCCCGTTGAAATCGCTCCGGTACAGAGCGAGCGGCCCGCAGACCTGGGGCTTCAACATTCAACGTCGCATCCCCTGGAAGAACGAACGATCGTATCTTTCCGGCGTTCCGGCCTCGTACGGTGGTCGCGGCATTTACAAGTTGTCCTCCGCCGCCACGCTCGTCGGCATCGAGGTCCCGCCGCAGGGCCGCAATCTCGAAATCAAGCCGTACGCGATCTCCGGGGTGACGACGAACCGCCAGGCCACACCCGCTGTGTTGAACGATCTCACGGGCGATGCCGGACTTGACTTGAAATACGGGCTGACCAAGGGTCTGACAGCCGATTTCACGTACAACACTGACTTTGCGCAGGTCGAGGAAGACGAACAGCAGGTGAACCTGACCCGGTTCAGCCTCTTCTTCCCCGAGAAGCGCGAATTCTTCCTCGAGGGCCAGGGCATTTTCGGCTTTGGTCCTCCAGCGAGAGAAAACCAGGCATTCGGCGGTGCGACGAGTTTGATGCCGGTGATGTTTTTCAGCCGGCGGATTGGTCTCAGCGAAGATCAGGAAGTCCCGATTCTCGCGGGTGGCAGAGTGACGGGACGCGCGGGCCGCAACACCATTGGTTTGTTGAATATTGAAACCAAGGAATCGCAGCGAGCGGGAGCGGCGGCCACAAACTTTTCCGTCGTACGCGTGCGACGCGACATCCTCCGGCGCAGCGCCGTTGGATTCATCGGCACGCACCGGGCGCCGCGTCTCGTCGGAAGCGATGCCAACCAGGTCGTCGGCGTCGATGCGGCGCTCGCCTTCTTTGAGAACGTGACGTTCAACAGTTACTACGCCCGGAGCCGGACGCCCGGACGCCGGGGCGACGAGTCGAGCTACATGGCGCAGTTCGCCTACGCCGCCGATCGGTACGGGATGAATGTCGAACATCTGTCCGTCGGCGACGCATTCAATCCTGAGATCGGGTTTCTCCGACGTGAAAGCTTTCGACGTAGTTACGCGCAGGGTCGCTTCAGCCCTCGACCGCGATCGAGCAAGTCGGTGCGAAAGGTGAGTGCGGAAGGCTACCTCGACTACATCACCGATCTCGATAACACGCTGGAAAGCCGCGAGGCGCAGGCCTCGGCGCGTGTCGAATTCAACGGCGGCGGCTTTTGGACCACTGACTACACGCGTAACTACGAGCTGATCAAGGAGCCCTTCGAAATTTCAAAACAGGTTTTCATCCTTCCAGGCGGGTACAACTTTCAGGGGATTCGGAGCGAGTACTACCTTGGGCCGCAGAAGGTGTCGGGTCGGTTCTCGGCGTCGCGCGGTACCTTTTACGGCGGGACGCGCACCGAGGCCGAGTTCAACGGGCGTGTGGACATTACCTCACAGTTCTCGATTGAGCCGCGTGCCACGCTCGACTGGATTAACCTCCCGGTAGGCCGGTTCACGACCCGGCTCATCGGCTCTCGCGTGAACTTCACGATGACCACGCGCATGGCGGTGAGCACACTCGTTCAATACAACTCCAGCAACGCCGCGCTCTCCACCAACGCGCGGTTCCGCTGGGAGTACCAGCCCGGCAGCGATCTGTTCGTCGTGTTCTCTGACGGCCGCGACACCATCGCCACCGGATTCCCAAGGCTGCAGAGTCGGTCGTTCGTGGTGAAGATGACGCGACTGTTCCGGTTCTAGACTTTTTCGCTGTGACGGAACACCGAGGCACTGAGGCGTTCCCAACAAGCTTCTTGGGAGTTGGAAGTTGGGTGTTGGGCGTTATAGCGAGCTTACGTGGTATTGACAGTTGCTCTCTAGAGCTGTCTGGTCACATCGTCAGCACAGCGGCGATCGTGAGAATACCCGTGAAGAGGTGGCCGAGGCGCACGTTCTCGTTTTCGGCGGTCTGATTGTTGTCGAAATTCACCGTGGGAAGCGTGATCGCGGGAATGCCCATCACCTCGATGAAGTCCGCGATATTGATCCTCTGACCCATCGTGCGTATCTGTATTGGCCGTTCGCCCAGCATCCGCGCGACCGCCTCGGTCACCAGCTGCGATTCCGGGGCCAGCGGGGATGTGCGGAACCCTTCAGCCGCGCCGCGAAAGATGACTTTGACGATGCGAGGGTATAGGGTGCGGATCGCATCGTCCGGTTCTGATTGCACGACATGGAAGCCTTGGGCGCGAATGTGAGCCAGCAGCTTTTCCGCTATGGCCTTGGAAGGGGTCTCCTTCACAAGTCGAATATCAATAAAAGCCACCGCGCGATCGGGAATGATGGTCCGTGCGTCGGGTCCGACGAAGGCGCTCGACAGCCCGCGAATATTCAAGGCAGGAAGCTGCAAGGCTTGCTGCAGCGAGAGATCCGACCGCTCGGGTGCCGCGATGACGAATAGCTTCATCAAGCTGACTGGATCGTCAGGCACCGCGTCGAGCATCGCCTGTTCCTGCGGCGGCAATGGATCGATGCCGTCGTAAAAGCCCTTCACCAGTACTCGCCCTGCATCGTTTTTCATCGACGCCAGAAGATGCGCCAGCCCGAGGGCAGGGTTCGGCACCCAGTTCCCGAAGTTACCGCTGTTGACTCCCACTTTCGGACCGTAGACCGTGAGATCCATGTCGAGAAACCCGCGGGCGCCGAACGCAATTGTGGGCCGGCCGCTTTGATGGACCGGCCCCTCCAACAGGAGCATCACGTCTGCCGCCAACTTGTCGCGGTACCGCGGAATAGCTGCCGCGAGGCTCGGTGAGCCCGCTTCACCGTCCAGGACCACTCGCAAATTGGAGGACAACGCAACGCCTGCGGCCTTCAAGGCATCAACCGCAGCCAGGAGGCCAACAATTGGAGCCTTGTCGTCGGCGGCGGACCGCGCATACAGGCGCCAGTCCGGATCAAATTTGTCGAGGTTCCGGAATCCTGGTACTTCTTTCGCCCCATCCTCCAGACGCCCACCCCGCAGGACAGCGACAAACGGGTTGGCCTGCTTCCAGCCTTTGGGATCAACCGGCTGGCCGTTGTAGTGCGCCCAGATCAGCAGCGTGCGTTTGGCACCAGGAACCTTCAGCTCTCCCCAGACCAGCGGATTGCCATCGGTTTCGAGGATCTCGGTGCTGAAGCTGCGCCGGCGCAGCATCTCGCGCAACAGCATGGCATTGCGGCCAATATTCTCGGTATCCGTGGTGACGTTTGGAATCGACAGCAGCTCGACCAACTCTGAGACGATGGCCCGCTGGTGTGAAGCGACGTAGCCTTCAAGCGCGGATCGAGTGCCCTGCGTCCGGACGGTCCCCAGCCAGGCGGTTGCGAGTATCAGCGAAAGGCCGACGCCGAGCCGTCGGTGGGCAGTCACTACGCGGCGATTATAGCGCCAGACGTGGCGATGATCGTGCTGGTAACGTGGGGACCGACGATGGACGACGACTAGGCCGCGCTCGCTGAAATAACGGGCCCTAATTCGCAACTGGTGGCAGAATAAGGCACCTCTGTTCGTGCCCTCGTTTCTTGGCTTGCTTCGCCGTAGCCCGCAGGGCGAAGGCGAGGAGGGATACGTCATGCGGTTCACCCTTCCGGCGTCGTTTGCGCTGATCCTCACGGTTGCTGCATCCTCGATGAACGCGGGACAGTCCGCGTCCAGTCAACCGCAGGTCACCTTCACGAAAGACATCGCGCCGATCTTCCAGAACAACTGTCAGGTGTGCCATCGGTCGGGTAGCATCGCGCCGATGTCGCTGCTGACGTATGCCGAGGCGCGCCCCTGGGCCAGATCGATCAAGCAGAAAGTCGTCGCGCGAGAGATGCCGCCGTGGTTCATTGACAAGAACGTCGGCGTCGAGCACTTCAGCAACGATCGCTCGCTCACCGACCGCGACATCGCAACCATCATGAAATGGGTAGACGCCGGAGCGC
Organism: Vicinamibacterales bacterium; assembly: GCA_036802945.1. Lineage (GTDB taxonomy): Bacteria > Acidobacteriota > Vicinamibacteria > Vicinamibacterales > UBA2999 > Gp6-AA40. Next base: position 42,963 of record DAIRVG010000032.1, on the reverse strand, counting down.
CGGAGGGCAATCCCGCCGACATGCCGCCACCCCGCCAGTTCCCCGACGCTGACGTATGGCAGATCGGCAAGCCGGATCTCATCGTGTCCCTGCCGAACGACGTGATTGTGGCGGCCAAGGCTCCCGATAAGTGGCCTGACATTCTCGTGGATCCCCATCTAACCGAAGATCGGTACATCAAGGGTGTTCAGATCATTCCGGCGAAGGGCTTCACGGTCATCCACCACATCCGGACCTCGATCGTCGAGCCGACGGATGCGGGTCTCGGCAGCGGTCAGCTCGATGGAACCGATGGCTCGCTCGAGGTTGGCGAGCAGGGAGTCTTTCTCAACGAGTATGCGATCGGCAAGGAGGGCGACGTGTTCCCGGACGGCTCCGGCCGGTTGATCAAAGCGGGGACGAAGATCAACTTCCAGATGCATCTCCATTCGACTGGCAAGGAAGACACCGCGACGAACGTGACACTCGGTCTCAAGTTCTATCCCAAAGGGTACGTCCCGCAACATGTGATTTCTTCGACCACGGTGAGTGCGCCGCAGGTCGATATCCGGCCTCACACCGACAACATCAGGTCGGATGGCTATCTCACACTCAAGAAGTCCGCCCGGTTGCTGTCATTCCAGCCGCACATGCACAACCGCGGGAAAGCGGAGTGCCTCGAGGCCATCTACCCTTCAGGAAAGGTCGAGACGCTCTCGTGCGCCAAGTTCCGTTTCAACTGGCACCTCAACTACGTCTACAGGGATGATGCGGCGCCGCTGCTGCCGGCAGGCACGGTTCTGCATTCGATCATGTGGCATGACAACACGGCGAAGAACCCGTTCAACCCGGATCCGGATGCGCAGATCACATACGGGCAGCGAACCATCGATGAAATGGCGTCGGCGTGGATAAGCTGGTACTTCATGTCCGATGAAGATTTCAAAAAGGAAACCGAGGCGCGCCGAGCCGGCCGTGCCACACCCGTGAGCACACGCTGAGAAAGGACGTCGGAATGAAGAAGTGCATATTGGCGGTTGCTTCTTCCGTCCTTCTTCTCGCCGGGGCGGTGCATACGAGAGTGGATGCGCAGACGACTTATGCCAGGGGACAGGACGTCAGTCCGACATTTGACGGATGGGAGCGGAACTCCGACGGAACCTATACGCTGCACTTCGGCTACTTCAACAGAAACTCGACCGAGGAGCTGGATGTCCCGATCGGTCCGGACAACACCTTTGAGCCGGGCGGCGATCGAGGCCAGCCGACACACTTCGATCCGGCGCGAAGATGGTGGGTCTTCAAAGTGGTCGTGCCAGCGGATTGGCCGAAGGACCGGCGAGCGATCTGGACATTGACGACCCGCGGGAAAACGAACCAGGCAAAAGGGTGGCTCCAGCCGGAATGGGAAGTCGACAAGGATCTCATTGCCAAGAATGCCGCGCGTGACCCGTCGTTGATGACGTCCGGGACGAACGAGACGGATCTTGACCATGAGAATCGGCCACCGGCGATGACCGGCAGCCCTGCTCAAACGATCAACGTCTCGGATACGCTGACGTTGACGGCAACCGCGACCGACGATGGACGGCCGAAACCGATTCCCGATCCGAACGGCCGCCTTCAACAGGGTGTACGGGTCCGCTGGATTGTGTACCGAGGCGCGGGCAAGGTTCGATTCGATCCCGACATCATGAGTCAGCGTCTCTATGGAAAACCCGCGACGTTGGAAACGAAGGTACGCTTCGCTGTGCCTGGCCCCTACCGGTTGCGAGCCATTGCCAGCGATGGCCAAACCTTTTCAACCTACGACGTGGATGTGACCGTCAAATGAAGTTTAAAGTTTGAAGTGTGAAGTTCGAAGTAAGTTTTGAAGTTGCTCGTTTCACTTCCAACTTACTTCTTACTTCGACCTTCGCACTTCAAACTTATTAAGGACGTCTCATGCGCCAGCACCTATGTGTCGGAACGATCGCAGTAGTGCTGGTTGCCTGCCTATCGCCCGCGGCGGCGCAGCACGGCACGAAGGACGGTCAGTGGCGGAGCTATAACGGCGATAGCGGCAGCACGAAGTATGCGCCGCTCGATCAGATCAACAAGAACAACGTCACAAATCTCAAGATCCTCTGGCGCCGTCCTGCCGTCGACGCCACCCTCAAAGCGAAGGATCCCGCGCTCAAGATTCCGGCGAACTTCCGCGCCACGCCGCTCATGATCAACGGCGTGCTCTACGCTCCGAACGGTGTAGGGCTGATCGAGGCGTTCGACGCGGCCACGGGCAAGACGCGCTGGGTGCAGGAACCGTTCGCGTCAGCCGACCTCGCCGGCGACAGCACGCGCGGCGTTGCCTATTGGACCGGCGGTGGTGACGAACGGATTCTCGCGCAGCGAGGCGAATACCTGTACGCGCTGAATGCCAAAACCGGTAAGGTCTATTCCGACTTCGGGAACGGTGGTCGCGTGGATCTCAAGATCGGCCTCGGCCCCCTGATGACGGACTATCGGTGGACGGGCGCGCCGCTCGTCATCCGTGACGTGGTCGTCATCGGCGCGTCGATGACAGACACCCCGGGGCGCAAGGAGCAGCCTCGAGGCGATGTTCGCGCATTCGACGTCCGCAGTGGAAAGCTTCGCTGGCAGTTCCACGTGATTCCGCAGGCCGGCGAATTCGGTGTAGAGACCTGGGAGAACGATTCGTGGAAGTACACGGGCCAGGCCCCCGTGTGGGCGCTCTTCAGCGCCGACGAAGAGCTTGGCTACGTGTACATGCCGATCACGTCGCCGACCAGCGACATGTATGGCGGCCATCGCCTTGGAAACAATCTGTTCGGCCAGAGTCTCGTGTGCGTCAAGGCCGAGACCGGGGAGCGCGTCTGGCACTTCCAGCTCACGCATCACGACCTCTGGGACTTCGATCCGCCTGCGGCTCCAATCCTCGCCGACATCACCGTGGACGGCAGCCCGATCAAGGCCGTGGTGCAGGTGACCAAGCAGGCCTTTGCCTACGTCTTCGATCGTGTCACGGGAAAGCCCGTATGGCCGATCGAAGAACGTCCGGTCCCGCAATCCACCACGCCGGGGGAGCGGACGTCGCCGACGCAGCCGTTCCCGACCAAGCCAGCGGCGTTCGATCGACAGGGATCGACGACCGACAACCTGATCGACTTCACGCCCGAGCTGCGACAGGAAGCGATCGCGATCACGAAGCAGTACGTGACGGGTCCCCTGTTTACTCCGCCGTCGATTCGAGGTGATGGCCCGAACGCGAAGAAGGGAACGATCCAGTTACCCGGCTCCGTCGGAGGGGCGGATTGGCAGGGCGCGGCGTTCGATCCGGAAACCGGAACGCTCTACGTTCCATCGATTGCGACGCCATTTGTCGCCGATATCGTACCTGGCGATCCGAAGCAGACGAATCTGCGGTACACGAAGGGCGGGAGACAATGGATCGGCGGGCCCCGTGGTCTTCCGCTGTTCAAACCACCATACGGACGGATCACGGCCATCGATCTCAATCGCGGCGAGCATCGCTGGATGGTGGCCAACGGCGACGGCCCCCGCGATCATCCAGCGATCAAACATCTGAACCTGCCGCCGCTCGGCAACCCGGGGCGCAGCGCGCCGCTCCTGACCAAGACCCTGCTGTTCGTTGGGGAGGGCTCGCCAGCCATGTCGTCAAATGGCCCGCGGCTGCCTGCCGGGATGCCGGCCACGATCTCGCCCGGCTACGGAGGGAACGGGTTCAAAGCGTTGGACAAGGCAACCGGTGCAACCTTGTGGAAGATGGATCTGCCGGCGGGGACTACGGGCGCGCCAATAACTTACATGCACCAAGGCAAGCAATACATTGTCGTAGCGGTAGGGGATAACCAGCATTCCCCCGAATGGGTAGCGCTGGGGCTGCCGTAAGAGTAACTTCGAAACCTCGGTTCAGAGGAGGGTAAGCGAATGGAACACATCATCGGCAAGCTGCTTCATGACTACGAACATGGAAAGATGTCGCGTCGTCAGCTCATTCGGACCCTGGCGCTCACGGCGACGGCGGCGTCCACCGTGGGTCCCGCGGAGGCGGCTGCCCCCGCGAATGCCATCTATATCAACCACGTTTCGATGCAGGTAGCCGACTACCGGAAGACGCGCGATTTCTATTCGGGTCTCTTCGGGATGAAGGTGACCAACGACGATGGAAAAACGCAGTGCCGTCTGACGTTCGGCGACAACATTCTCATTGCTCGCAATGCCAGCAGCCGGCCTGGCGGCAAAGTGGGGGTCGATCACGTCGCGTACTCGCTGGCCAACTGGGACACGGACAAGACAGTCAAGCCGGCGGTTGAAGCGGAGCTGAAGCGCCGCGGGTTGATGATACGAGCGACTGAAGGCAGCTTCCACGTTCCGGATCCGGACGGCTTTGAAGTGCAGATGGGGGGCAAAACGCAATAAAGCGAATAGCCTTCACTTCCACGCTCACCCCCTCCCGTCTCATGGCGACACGGAACGGGTACAGCTCCATCGCGACGCAATGCAACAGGTAACTCGACTCACGGAGTCTGACCGCTGAAGGCGTCGCAGGAGTCGGTCGATGCGCGCTTCACCCTACTCGATCAGTAACGGAGGGGCGGGCGCTGTACGTCGCGTTACCGTGAACGCACGCGCTCGCAGTTCACCTCGAGAGAGCACCGGCGGTTCGACGTGAACGGCGGAACCGTCGTGCAACCGCCAAGAGCCCGGTACCGAGCAGAATCAGCGACGCTGGCTCTGGAACTGCGTTGATATTCGGGGGCGTGAATGAGGGGTCCTGCGCGCCCGCAAAACCGCTCAGACCGGACACGTTGTTTCGAACGTGGGCGCCGAAATAGTAGCCGAGCGCGTTGGGTTCGAACAGATCCAGATCAGACGCAAATCCACCGGTGCGGCCCACGCGGAAATGAAGCGGCAGCGAGGCGTTCGTTCCGCCGTGGGGACCATTGATGACGAACTCAAAATCTCCCAAGCCGCCTCCCATTCCCGTGACGCTGGCACCCGCGTAACTGAAGCCGGATGTGACGTTGAAAATGGCGACGCCGGCATCAGGATCAACCACGTTGAATCCGAAGGCCCGGTTGGCCCCGGTGTCGCCGAACAGACCGAACGCCGGACTTCCCGGCACATCCAGCACGTCTACGTCGATCTCGGTACCGACAAGCGTCGTGGTGACGGTGACCTGGCTGCACAATTCCAAAATGGCGCACTGATTAAGGGGGACGGTAGTCGCACTCGCTACGCCGGCTCCGGCCGACAAGGCAACGACCGCGAGTGACACTATTGCGATGGCTTTCATGAATCTCCTCTCGTGCGAGCCGTTACCGGCCGCCACCGCGAGATGCGGTGCTGCTGACAACCGCAAAGCGGCCGCCACCAAAATCACACGGCGATGCACGACGCGGCACGAGAGAGGCGCCACCACCTCGGACTTTTCTCCATTTGTCCAGAAGGCGGCAGTGACTGGCGTGGGGAGCGGTCTCGGAACGTGCATGTCCGTGCAACCGAGCACTCGTGCAGCGTTCGGGACGGAAACGTTCAGATGGCATGCAGCATCCGTAGCGGTACTCGAACGGCGCTACGCGGACGACACCTCCGTGCAATCGCCGCGTTCGGGCGCAATCGTCAGAAGCGGTTCGGGCTCACTTGGCACTGGCGTTGTTCGCCATCTGCCGGAATTCCCGGTAGTCGACCACGCATTCATGAGCCGCCAGGAAATTCATGAGCCGCTTGTACTCCTCCTGTTCGAGACCGAAGAGCTGCAGCAGGGCCCGATAGTTGCCGCCAGTCGCGGTCAATCCGCGTCGAATCAACTGGCGAAGATCGGCTCGTGACAGGTCGCGGCTCGTGAACAGTCGGTGCACGTCCTCCCAGAACCGGTAGCCGCCTGAGGTCAGACCGTCGTAGAGGTCGTCTGCGATTCGCCGACGGCGCTCCGCGCCCGGGTATCCGGCGCGATGCTGAATCACCATCACTCGTTCCGGTAGATCCGCCGGCGTCACTTCGCTGCCGGCTGCCATCGATGCGGCCTGCTCGATGACATTCTGCAGCTCGCGTACATTTCCAGGCCATCCATAGCGCTCGAGCGCATCGATTGCGCTGTCGGTAAGTGTGATCGGCAGCTGACACCGGCGAATGGTGTAGGCGACAAGCTCACGGATATCGTCTTTGCGTTCGCGCAGCGGCGGAACATGCAGATGTGTGCCGTTGATTCGATACAGAAGATCCTGCCGAAACTCGCCCTTGCCCACCATGGCCGCGAGGTCACGGTGTGTTGCGGAAATCACGCGGACGTCCGCACGAATCGCTGGCGCATCAGACCCCACAGGCTGAATTTCGCCATTTTCCAGAAAGCGCAGCAGCAACGCCTGCATGCGTGCACTCATCTCGGCGATTTCGTCGAGGAACATGGTTCCACCGTGCGCCTGCTGTAATTTGCCGACCTTGTCTCGATGGGCGCCGGTAAAGCTGCCTTTCACGTGACCAAACAGTTCCGACTCGAGCAGTGTCTCCGACACACTGGCGCAATTGATCGCGATGAATTTCTGACCGGATCGCTTGGACTGGGAATGGATAAACCGCGCGATGACATCCTTGCCAACGCCGCTCTCGCCCGTGATGAGCACCTTCGCGGAACGCCGCGCAATCCTCGAGGCGACACGCAGCAGTGACTGCAGCGCGGCGCTCGAACCGACGACGATCGGTGGTTCGAAGTTCCCGTGGCGGGAGAACGCCGATACCCGCGTCGCAGCAGGCGCCGCCGTGTTGTGGTCCGTTTCAGTGTCGATCATGCGTGCACTCGATGTGGGCGTGAGCAAGCGAGACGCCAGCTCAGCGCTGTGTGTCGGTTGGACTAACATGTTGTCGCCAAAGGTACTTAGCCGACGTCCGCGGCACGCACGGATTTGCACCCGCGGTGCATGACGGGACACGTCGACCGTCAGACGTCGGATAACGCCTTCGTTCGCCTGTGATTAGCGCCGTGTTCCAGAATTGCGTCGCGCGTCTCGTCGTGACCCACCGCACTCTCCGCCGCACACGGCGCGCAGTCGCTCACCAGCGTGAGGACGAATCACCGGGGCGGAGCGAAAGTCGCTTCCGCGGCTGCGCGCGCGAACGCCTGACCCTCAGTAGATAACGCGAACGCCTGACCCTCAGTAGATAAAGGGAAGCAGCCGATAGCGGACGCGATTCTTGAAGGCGATATACGCGGGGTCGGTTGAAAGCACGCGCTCCTCAGCATGGACCCGATAGAGCTGGCATCCCACCCACACGGCAAAAACCGCGGCGTTCCAGACGCCTGGGTTCGTCAGCAGGAACCCCGTCTGCGTGAAGAAATACCCAACGTACATCGGGTGCCGAACGGCGGCGTACACCCCCGCCGTCTTGACTCCGCGGTTGGCCGCCACGACTCCAAAGCTTCGACGAAGCGAAAGTTGGGCGCCGACTGAGATGGCAAGCCCGATCGCCATCAACACGCGGCCATGGGCGAATCCGGCGCCGTGGCCGGGTCCGACCAACAGGGGCAGGAAGGTCCCGCCGAAGCCGATCAACCAATCGGCGGGCCTGACACTGACCTGATTCGTCGCCGCCCGGAACACAATCATCAGGACGACGACGGCTTCGGCCACCAGGTAAAAGGCATTCATCGGCCTGTCGGCCAGGTGCGGCACCAGTCGGCAGGCGAGAACGCCCAGCAGCCCGGCGAGGACAACCCTTTCGAGGTTATCGAGCGCGGTGCGAGCGTGGTGTCGGGCTCCATTCCGGCCAACCGCGACCGGATAGTTGCGAGGGTTCCACGGATGGGCGATATCTGCCCACTGTCCCGCACCCGCCGTTGTCGTTCGAGCATCTCTTAGCTGCACGTGATCTCTCCTCTATGCCGTGCGGTTTCTTCGCGCATATTTCCACCCGTGCGCACACACATTCGCTTTCCTCTAGCTCCGTGCGTCGTGGAGACTACTGGGGCGGCGCGAAGTAGCCGCCGCGGCTGCGCACGTGAACGCCCGTGAGGAGCGATCGAATCTCGACTTTGCGCCATGCCCCGTCCCGCGCCGGATTCGTCGACGTGTACCCGACGACATACGAGCGCCGCATCGCCTCTACGATCCGCAGGTAGTGACGTGGAAGATCCGACACCTGACTGGCGAAGAACGCGTCGCCGCCTGTCAGCTCGGCGAGCTGTTTGAGCCGCGCGACATCGACTTTCGACCCGAGGCCGATCGGATAGACGGTCGCGTCTATCGCACGGGCCTGTGCCAGGACGTCCGCCCACTGTCGCCGGCTTCCGGGCCCGTTCGACGCGGCATTTTCGTCACGACCGTCGCTGACGACGACGAGCACGCGGCGGCCATCACGTGCCGCGAGCTGAGTCAGACCATCTGATAGCGAGTCGTAGAGTGCGGTCCCGCCGGTCGCGACGTAACTGTCAATGCCGTGCAGTGACTCCGCCCGATCCGACGAGAAGCCGTGCACGAGTGTGACGCCATCGGCAAACGTCGTCATCGCAAGCTGATCGAGCGGACGGACGGCCGCGACGAAGGTCCGGGCAGCGTCCTGAGCCGCCGCAGCGAACGGCTTCATGCTGCCGCTGGAATCGAGCGCGAGCACGATCGACACCGGAGCCACCGCCTCGTGGAACACGTCGACGTCCTGCGCGATTCCGTCCTCGACGACCTGCAGGTCCTCACGCGCGAGATCGACGTAGTCTTCCGACGTGTCGGTCGCGGAGAACTCCAACGATGCGCGAACGGGCGGAGGAGAGGGCGCGACATATCCGGCGCGGGCGCGCACCAGATACGAGGCCTGGTCCTTGACGACGAGCTCGATTGTCCGCTGCGTCCCGTCCTGCCGCTGATTCGTCGGTGTGTAGGTGAGGCGGTACCGGCTCCGCGCGTCCTCAGCGATGGCTGCGTGGGCGGCGGCCATCCCCGCGCCGTTCCACGGAAAGAAGGCTCGAGCCCCGGTCTCGCTCGCGATGCGGCGAAGCAGCGTCTCGCCGTCGATGGAGACGCCCGCGATGCCATTCACGGCAATGACGTACACCGTCGCCTGCGAGCGCTTGAGAACGGCCAGCACCTCTTCGATCGGTGTCTCGCTCGATTCGTCATACCCGTCGGTGATCAACACAATCACGCGCCGCTGATCCGCATTGCCGAAGCGAGTCGCCACGGCCATGAGTGCGTCAAGGATGGCGGTCCCGCCTGCAGGTCGGACCGCGGCGATGGCATCGGCCACGGTGTCGCGATCCTTCGTTGGTCCGGTGACGTTGAACACGCCGTGCTTGAACGGCGCGACGACGAACGAGTCGTCAGGGCGCGCGTAATCGGTGAGCCGCGCGGCAGCCCGGCGAACGACATCGATGCTTCGGGCCATGCTCTGGCTGGTGTCAATCAGCAGCGCAAACGTGGCCGGCACTTCCTCCGCGGATACGGAGTCGAGTGACTGCGGCACTCCGTCCTCGCGGAGCTCGAACTGGCTGCCCGTCAGCCCGGTGACGTAGCGCCCGCCGCGGTCCTGAACCGTGGCGTCAAGCCCGACGCTGTTGATCTGGGCCGTCTCGATCAGATCGAGCGGTTTGAGTTCGATCTCGTCCCGAGCGATCGACGCGGGGGTAAATTCCGCTTCTACCGCGAGGGTACGAGACTCGAATGGATTCACGTCCTCCCATTCGGCGACGTACGGGGGACCGTCGCTGTCGGACGCGAGCAGCACATGGTCCACGTAAAAGCGCACGACGCTCGGCGTCGTCTTGTCGGACGAAGTCACGCGGGCGACGAACCGCACCATACCCGGCAGATCGGTGCGTCCGAGCGGGGAGGTGATACGGACCGTCGGACTCGGATTGTCGCTCGCCCCCCACAGCGAGAGCGTCGCGATCGCCATGCCCATTGCGACGGCGGCGCCACGAAAGCGACGGCGATCGACTATTGCATGCCGTCGACGAAGTAGTTGTCGCACGCGGCCTCCAGAAGCGAATACGTCAGCTCTCGCGGTTCGTCGCGATACTCGGCGTGTGCGAGCGCGTACTTGATCAGATCGCGAGGGTGGCATCCGCGCAGCGCAATACCCTTCGGCCGGAGATACGTGTCCATGAGCCGGGCGGCCAGCGTGCCATCGAACGTCAAGTGTTCCTGCGCGCAGCAGTCGCGGAAGATGCGCAGGAATTCATCCGGCGTCGGGCTCTCGGCGAGCACCTTGTAGTGGATACGGCGCATGAACGCTTCATCGACGAGGTCCGCGGGCTTGAGATTGGTCGCAAACACCACGAGGAGCTGGAACGGCATTTGAAACTTCTGTCCGGTCTGGAGCGTGAGGTAGTCGATGCGGCTCTCCAGAGGCACGATCCAGCGGTTCAGCAGGTCCTGTGCGGAACAGTGCTGACGTCCGAAGTCATCGATGACGAGCACCCCGCCGTTGGCGCGGGCATGCACCGGCGCCGTATAGAAGCCCATGAGCGGCGAGTACGTGAGATCAAGCGCACTCAACGTCAACTCGCCGCCGACGGTCACCAACGGCCGACGGCAACGGATCCATCGCTCATCGCGCCCTTCACTCGTGATGAGGTCGGACGCCGGCTCCGCGACGGCCAGCGGTTCGTGGTTGACGGGGTCGAAAAACGTGATGATTTGCCCCTCGACTTCGAGGGCGTGCGGAATGTCGATCTCGCCGTCCAGGAGATTTCGAATCGCCTGGGATATGACGGTTTTGCCGTTGCCCGGCGGGCCGTAGATGAACAGCGAGTGCCCGGCAGCGACGGCAGGGCCAAGCTGATCGAGAACCTTCTGGCTCACGACGAGGTGAGAGAAGGCCTCCCGGACGCGGGTTCGCGTCACCGTCCGTGGCAGCGCACGTCCATACCGTTCCATGTACCGCTGGTACTGCGCCAGCGGTACCGGAGCCACGCCAACGTATTGGCTCTGCTCGAACAGGAGGATCGCCCGCCTGCGGCCTTCGTCCGTGATCCGATAGCAGAACGACGGCCCGCCGAACGACAGGCCGCTCGAGACTTCGACGTGACGCGACCGCTTCAGGAAATCCAGGCACGGCTCGATGACCGAGTATTCCAGTCCGAGCCGTCGCGCCAGCTGAAGGCCCGTCGATTCCGATCCGGTGTGAAGCATTTTCAGCGCAAGCTGACTGACGAGATCCTGAGACAAGCCCGCGTCCGCGAGCGTCGTGGGCGCCGCCAGATAGGGAGACGCGGCGACTTCGATGGCGACTGTCATTCACCTGCTCCAGTGCTGAACGATTGCTGGATCTGGCGGACTCGTGCCGCCGCCAGACGCATGGTCGGACGCAGCGCCGCTGCGCGTGTGAACGACTCGAGCGCGTCTTTGTACTCGCGTCGCGCAAGTTGCACGAGACCGGTGTTGTAGAGGCCGGCCGCGGGATCGTCCACGTCTTCGAAGGCGGTCTGCGCCGCCGCGACATCACCAGCCACCGCGTGCGCGAGCGCGAGATTGTTCCGTGCCGGCACATAGCGCGGATTGAGCTGCAACGCCCGCCCGCAGGCCGTCTCCGCTTGCCCGCTGTGGCCGTTCATGAGCCACGCATAGCAAAGATTTGTGAGCGCGTAGACCGCCGCCGGGTCGAGTTGCAGTGCACGCTCGTATTCCAGACGAGCGGCGTGGCGGTTGCCGAGGACTTGCAGGAGCGTTCCGAGCGTGTTGTGCACGATCGGCGAGGCGGGCGCGTAATGAACGGCTCGATACGCGTCGCCGAGGCCACGTTGCGGGAAGCCCGAATCTCTCCAGAGTCTGGCAAGGGCGTCGTAGCCGGCGGCGTCATGCGGGTCGATCGCGACCGATCGCATCAGGTACTCGTAGGCCCGATCATTCACGCCAATGCGTGCGTATTCAGACGCGACCTCTCGGAACCGCTCGGGCGACGGAGCCGCGATGGCCGCAGCAAGCGCTCCGGCGAGTCGCGCGTCGCTGCCTTCAATGGTTGTGGCGGCCGGCCTGGGGGGTCGTGCTTCCGCAGAAAGCTTGCGCACCTTCGCGATGAAACTCTCCAGGGTCTGCGGCGGTGGTACAGCCTGACCCTGAGGCATAGTGGTCTCACTCGCCGGCGGCGCGACGGCGACCGCCGCCGATCGATGCACGGCGCACCCAGAGACAACCATTGACAGCACCGCACACGTGATCACCCGCACGGAAGTCCTTCTTCTACGAATGGTGGATGTGGCCGTCACCGGGTGCGGTTGACCGCCGAAGGTGTGCCCTGAACCGCCTGATGTGCCGGCGCGCGCGCGGCCTTGTCGAGTTCGTACAAGACGAGGACTCGCCGCAGCAGGATGGCGTCCGAGACGATCCGTGCGGTGCTGATATCCGTGCATCCGGCCCCGCACACGTCGAGGGTGTGCGCAATCGCTGCCGCAATCTCGCCGCGCTCCTGGCGTTCGACGATTCCTGCCGCGGCGCGTTCCGCCGCAAACTGGCGTGCGTCGGTCACCGCGGTCTGCGAACCCACCGCCGCCTCGATTCGAGCGAGGTGGGTACCGGTTCCAATATCGCGGCCAGGTCCGTTCGGGCTGATCAGCATCGCGACCGTGGCACCAATCCCGAACAGAGCGACGACTTTGGGATGTGCGGCCAGAAGGTGCAACAGTGCGGATCCGCCAAATGTTTGGAAATACATTGCAGCCTCAGCGATGTGACGTGGCGCTGGGGTTCCAGCCGATCCACAGATTGATGAAACCGACAGTGGTGGCGCTGCTCTGATGCGTCAGCATTCCGTACTGATGCCGCTGAGCGACGCCGATTTCGACCACTCCGCCAGTCAGTGCGCGCGTGAGCTTCACTCCCGCATCTGACGTGACCCGGTTCTCCCACACACGTCGCTTCGTGTCGAAGGTGGCGCGCGAGCCGCCATACGGGACCAAGGCAAGTCCGCGCCATCGTGAGGCGACGATGCCTTGCTGGAGCGAGACCGACGACATCCAGTTCTCGGGGTCACGGCCGGTGAGTCGGCCCGCCGTCGCGTTGATACTGCCCGGAAATTCGAGCGGCAAGCCACCCGCGTTCGCGCGGCTGCTGCCTTGCCATCCGGACCAATAGGTGATCGACGCCGTCAAATGTCGATCACGTCCGGTAGCCAAATCGCGCTCGAACATCATTCCGCCGCCGCCGAAAATCACTCCGTTTGCGACGCGGCGTTGGAGCTTGATGGCGACGGTGGTCGGATGTTTGTTGTTCCAGTCGTACCCTTGTGAATCGGCGGTCATGGACACCCCGACATAGGGAATGAGGAACCACGCGCCATCCTGCCAGACCGTCAAACCCTGTTCGAGCGCCCCCTGTCCGAGCATGTTCCGGGGTTCTGCCGGTCCGGCGTCTCCCGCCGAGATCCAGAACGAGCCGGGGAACGCGACCACGGCTGGCGGTGGCATCACGTTTTGTGCACGCGCCACGGAAGCCGAGAAGCCGCACACGAGCGCCATGAGAACTATCGACCTACGCACACGCCACCTCCTCAGATCCACGAAGCGCGCACTTCGTAGATCCATCGTGCTGGTATCGCTCTGGGGTAAACCACACACGCAGTGTCTGTTGCCGGATGACCTCGGCCCAGAAGGTCCGTACCAATACGAAGCAATTCACGAGGCGAAGCACGCCGAACGTGGGACACCAAAGAAAAATGTCAGCACGGCGCAGATGAATGGCCGTCGCCAGGGCGGTCGTCGCCGTGAGCAGCTGTTCAAACAGCAGGCACCGCAGCAGCACTGCGGGAAATAGAAAGGCGAGCACGGGCAGCAGTACGCACAGCACCGAGTAGATGAGGCCTTCGCTGACAAGCAGTGCGAACTCGAGATCGATCCGCTGCGTGCGGCGGCCGAGCCGGTGCAGTCGCATGACCTGCCAGGTGCCGCTGTACCAGCGGGTAATCTGGCCGATGTAGTCGCGCAGCCGTTGCGGATCCTGCGTATGCGACAGGGCGCCGGGCGCGTACTGAATGGAGCCAAGCCGGCGACGGTGGACCTGCACCGTCAGGTCCATGTCCTCGACGAGTGTTCCGCCGTTCCAATCCAACATGCGAACGACTGAGCTTCGGTACGTGGACGCACAGCCTGGCGCGACGGCGATCACGCCCATGGCCGCCTGGCCCTCCTTGTAAATCCAGCCTGCCATGGCGTATTCGAGCCCGCGAAAGGCCGTGATCCAGCTCGCCCGCTCGCTGCGCGGCGCACCGCATACCAGGACGGCGTCTGCATGCCGGCGAAAAGTCCGCAGCACGGCGTCGAAGTACATCGGATCGACGTGGCTGTCGGCGTCGAGCAGTGACATGAATTCGAAGCGTTCAGGCAACTGACAGATGTCGATCGCCCGTTGAAGGCCTCGCACCTTGCCCAGTCGCTCCGGGTTCGCAATGACGTTGATGCCGTCGAAGTCGGCGAGCGCCTCCCGTGTGCGATCGGTGGAACAGTCATCGATCACGAAGACCTGACTGGCCGCGAGCCCCGCGCGCAACACGCTGGCGACACATCGCGACACGAGCGTCTCTTCGTTGAACGCGGGTATGACAACGCACACCCGGTCGAGGGAGAGCGGCGCGATGCTGGTGAACTCGGTCGAATACGGCATGCCCACTGTCGCGGAGCAAGCGGACTGCCAGCAGCGGCGCGTGTCGAAACATCACGTTTGTCGAACGTCTTTCGCGCGAATCGCTTCGAGGGAGGAGGGAGCGTCTGACGGTCACCAGATGAATGTCTGGAGGCGGTCAGCAAAGACGCGGCGGGGATCGCGCATGACCCAAGCGGCTCGCATCTCACGCGCACCAGAACATCATCACCGCGCGGGCAGAACTGGGCCGCGTTCGCGAACGCACGACCCACGCGCGCCTTGCGCGTCAATCGAGCGTTTCCCGGAATGATTTCGTCTGAATACCTCCTCTCATGCGATCGCCGTGGCGACGGGCATACGCGTTGCTCCATCGCCGGGCAACGTAAACACGCGGCGTGCGAGCCGCGCGTGTGAGGGCTTCTACAGATGTCAGATCGGCGGCGAGCGAGTCGGTTCATCAGTCCCGGCGCCCATGGGGCGCTGCGGCTCATGCAAGACGTGCAGATTGAGCGGGCGAACGCCGGTGAGATCACCGTGATTGCCGCCACGCGGCCCACACCGCGCGAACAGACGATTCAGATGCGGGACACGGCGGGACGGCGCATCGCGCTTCGCGTGCAGGTTGCCGCCAGTGCTGTCGTGCCCGGTAGCGAGCTGGTGCGGAATCGCGTCGTGCTTCGCGTGCTCGGTGCGGCAGCCGCTGGGGGCCGCCTTGCCGGCGAGATCCCAGGCAATGTGGGGGCGATTGCGGTTCTCGTCCGACGCATCGCCGCGCGCGCCGTCAATGTGAGTTCGAACGGCTGTCTTCTCGAACTGGCGGAGTACGTGGGCGAAGGCGCCGTCGCGTTGCTGGACATCGCTGGCGTGCAACGCGGTTCGGGCGACGCGGTTCGTCTGTGCAGGGCCGTGCACGTCCCTGGCGGAGCCTGGCCCTGGCGCGCGGGCGCGGAGTTTCTGCCTCTCGACGCGCCGCTGCCGACATCGGTGCGCAACGCGGCTGCGAGATTGGAAGCATTGCTGGACAGGGGACCTCTTGTCGGGGACAGACACTGTTCTGGCCGCGGCGACTCCGGACGGGAAAAGGACGTGACGGAGGCGATCGACGCGATCGACCAACGCACTGGACTAACCGTCAACGAGCCAGTGATTTAACGGATGTCCGCCATGCGCGCACCCGTGATGGGGCGGCGTGGCAACGGCGTTGCTGAATGGTGAGAACGGCGCGGCCATCAGTACACGTGACCAACTGCGCTGCACATAGGACAAGAGAATGAAGAATCTTTTTTCACGTTTCGTTCGCGACGAACAGGGTCAGGACCTCATCGAGTACGCGTTGCTGGCGTCGTTCGTGGCGGTCGTCGCCATCGGCGGAGCAACGATCCTCGGCCAGGGTCTGTCGGCCTGGTTCACCCTGCTCGGCAACACCATCAACGGCTTCGCTGCGTAAAAGACTCGCTCGACACCTGGGCTTCGCGCCACACGCACATTCGCTGTGGCGCGAAGCCAAGACACTGGAGCTCTGACATGCGACGGCGATTTCAATGGTGGCTCTCGGACACGGCGGGCCAGGACCTGATCGAATACGCGTTGCTCGCCGCCTTCATTGCCGTGGCGGGCATCGCCGGCTTCAACGCGATCTCCGGTGCCATCGGTGGAACCTACACCGACTCGAATACCGGAGTGCAGAATTTGTGGGAAGTTCCGCCGGCACCGTAGGAGACGTCATGTCAAGCATCGTTGCACTCACTGTCGTATCGATTTCGCTTGTTGCGTGTGTCACCGACGTACGAAGCCGCCGGATCCCGAACGTCCTCACCTTCGGCGCAGCGCTTGTCGCCGTGATCTATCAGTCAACCATGGGCGGTTCGACCGGTGCGCAGAGCGCGCTCTTCGGATGGCTCGTTGGCACGGCGCTCTTTCTCCCCTTCTTCCTTCTGGGGGGCATGGGCGCAGGAGACGTCAAGCTGCTGGCGGCGCTTGGCGCGTGGCTTGGACCGAATGAGGTGGTCTACGTAGCTCTCTATACATCGATCGCGGGCGGCGTGATCGCGCTGATGGTGGCGCTCATGCGCGGATATTTGAAGACGGCATTGCGAAACGTGTGGGGCCTCGTGTCCCAGTGGTGCCTGACTGGAGTACGTCCCGTTCCGAGCGTGACGCTCGAACGGGGGAAGGGTCCACGGCTCGCATATGCGTTGCCGATATTTGCCGGGACAGTGGTGACCTTATGGATGCGATGACATCACGGATTCGACGGCTGGGGCGCTCGGAAGAGGGCTCCGAACTCATCGAGATGGCGATCATCACGCCTGTGCTGCTGATGATTCTGGCGGGAATCGTGGACTTCGGCTTCATGTTTCGGAGCTGGGAGACCGTGACGAACGCCGCGCGTGAAGGCGCCCGAGTGGGAGTCCTTCCGGCGTACGGATGTGCGGACGGGGGCCCCGCAGAGGCTCGCGTTGTCGCCTACCTGACCGCGGCAGGCATCGCCGTGCCTCCGGCCGGCAACATCGTGCCGGCCCCTGTGACGTTCGCCACGCCGGCCGGAAGTCTCACGGCGTGCCAGGTGGATGTGACCGTCACGCAGAGTCTGCCGTCGCTCACCTTCATCATTCCGTTCTTCGACGGCTCGCTGACCTCAGTGGACTTGTTCGCCTCGTCCGTGATGCGCAGCGAAACGCAAGCAGTTCCAGGTCCCTGACATCTAGGAGACGACATGAAGCGTTATCGCACTCTCATCGTAATGACGGTTTCGGTGGTCACGGCCGCGGCCGCGAGTTTTGGCGTATACCGCGCGATTCAGACGATGCCCATTCACCAGGTCGAAGTCGGCACCGAGCCGGTGGTCGTTGCTGCCGCGATGATTCCGGTTGGCACGCGGCTGACGAAGGATCACCTGAGGGTTGTCGCCTGGCCGACGCGGACGGCGGTGCCCGGCGCCTTTCACGATCCGAAGGAGCTCATCGACCGCGGCGTGATTGCCACGATTTCCGAGAACGAGCCGATCACGGGAAGCAAAGTGGCCGTTGCCGGCGTTGGCGCCGGATTGCCGCCCGTCATCCCCGCGGGATTGCGGGCGATGTCGGTGAGAGTCAACGAAGTGATCGGCGTCGCGGGCTTCGTCCTGCCTGGTACCCGCGTAGACGTGCTCGTCACCGTGCGCGAGGACGGAACCGACAGCGCCCGTCAGAATCCGATGGCGCGGACCGTCGTGAGCAACGTCGAAGTGTTGACCGCGGGCACGCGACTCGACCAGGAACAGGCGAAGGACGGAAAGCCACAGGAGTCAACGGTCGTCACGCTGGCGGTGTTACCGGCTGATGGCGAGCGCATCGCGCTGGCGGCGGCGGAAGGCAAGATTTCTCTTGCGTTGCGCAATCCGCTCGACGTCGAACCGACGGCAACCAGCGGTATCAAGCTCGCCGCCCTGATGCGCGGCACGGGTCCCGAGCCAGTGCTGGATGTGAAGAAGGAGCGCATGGTGCCTTCCAAGCGCGTGGCGCCGGCAGTTGTCCCCGCCGCAATCGTGCCGTCTGTTTACAAAGTGGAAATGATTCGCGCCGCGAAGCGTGGCGAAGAAGTGGTGCGGTGACATGAATATTCGAAATAGATCGATGAGCAGGCTCCGACGGATTGTTCTTGACGCGGTGGTGATCTGCGCGATTCCTGGCGCGCTGCATGCGGCGCAGGGCGCATCGGGATCGACCGCGCCGCTCGCGGCGCAGGCCGAGCCGGTGGCAGCGATCGAGTATCCACGCGTCACGCTCACCGCCGGACGATCGACGGTGCTGACAACGGACTTCGACATCACGCGGATCGCCGTCACGAATCCGGCAGTCGCGGACGCGGTCCCCATTCAGTCGCGCGAGGTGCTCATCGACGGCAAAGCGCCAGGCGTCATCAGCCTCATCATCTGGGGCGGCGACCGTCGCGTGCAGTACGACCTCGTCGTCGAGCAACCCATCGCCGCGCTCGAGCAGCAGCTGCATCAGCTCTTCCCGGGAGAGCCCATCAGCGTGACGGTCAACGCCGACGCCATTGTGCTGTCGGGGCGCGCATCGTCGACGGCCATCATGCTGCGCGCGGCCGAAGTCGCCCGGGCATCAGCTCCCAAGGCGAACATCATCAACATGCTCCAGGTGCCTGGCGCCAACGATGCGCAGCAGGTGATGCTGCAGGTGCGCTTTGCCGAGGTGAACCGGAAGGCCTTGATGGAGGTCGGCTCGTCGTTCTTCACCGGACTTGACGGGTACAAGAACTGGGTCGGGCGCAGCACGACGCAGCAGTTTCCGGCGCCTGATTTCGACAACGAAAAGGGCCTGGTGTTCAGCGATTTCCTGAACCTGTTCCTGTTCAACAACAAATACAACATCGGGACGCTGATCAAGGCGCTTCAGGGAACTGGATATTTTCAGAGTCTCGCGGAACCGAACCTGGTCGCTCACAACGGCGAAGAGGCCAGCTTCCTCGCCGGCGGTGAGTTCCCGGTCCCGGTCGTCCAGGGCGCCACGGGTGCCGTGTCCATTCTGTTCAAGGAATTCGGCGTCCGGCTCAAGTTCCGGCCCACGATTGCCGGCGACCTGATTCGGTTGCGCGTCGAGCCGGAGGTCAGTTCGCTCGACTTCAACAACGGCATCCTCCTGGAAGGGTTCCGCATCCCCGCGCTGACGACTCGCCGGGCGTCAACCGAAGTGGAGCTGCGTGACGGTCAGTCATTCGCCATCGCCGGTCTCATCGACAACGAGGCGCAGACCGACAACGCGGCGCTGCCGATCCTGAGTCAGATTCCGATCATCGGACACCTGTTCAAGAGCAAGGCCGATCGGAAAGAGCGGACGGAGCTGCTCGTCCTCATCACGCCACGCCTCGTCAGACCGCTGAATCCCGACGAGGTGCCGCCGCTACCGACGCTTCCGGGACGTTTCCTGCCGGATGACGAAATCGGGGCGCAGTTGCAGGGTGGCGGCGGCACCGTGGACGCGCCGCCGATGCCGAGCGCGAGTCGTTAGTCGGCGGTCACGCGCAAAGCAAAGGAGACAAGATGCAGTTCTCACGACTGAGATCCGAAAACGGCGCGATTCTTCTTCAGGTCGCCGTGGGACTCGTGGCGCTTATCGCCTTCGCGACGTTCGTGTTCGACTACGGCGTGATGTGGGTCGGCCGCCGCCAGGCGCAGAACGCGGCGGACGCCGGCGCGCTGTCTGGAGCGGTTGCGCTGGCATTCGATCCCGGGGCGGCGGATAACGCCGGGCTGAAAGCGAGACAATCGGCGATTGCTCTGGCATCCGCGAACACCGTCTGGGGTGAGAATCCGGACGCCGTTGCGAACACGGTGAACGCGACCTATCCCGCACCCTGCCCGGATGGTACCCCGACGTGTCTCAGGGTTGACGTGTTCCGCAACGTGGCCCGCGGCAACCCGCTGCCGATGTTCTTCGGCCAGATGGTCGGCTTGTCGGAACAGGGCGTACGCGCGACAGCGACCGCGCAGGCCGCCATCGCCGACGCGAGCGACTGTCTCAAGCCCTGGGCGATCCCGGACAAATGGATCGACAACCACGACGAAAACCCGCCGCTCGACGCCGTCTGGACGCTGGACGATGAGTTCGAAAGGGTCGTCAAGAGCGGAAAGAACAAGGGGAATCCGCTGCCGGACCCGGACGTCTATTCGAGGCCCGGATTCAAGCTGACCGACATCGGACTACAGGTGACGCTGAAGTTCGGGAACGGCAGCGATGCAATCGCGCCGGGAAATTTCCTGCCCATCGCGTTGCCGACCTGGGACGGAGAAAGCTCCGGTGGCAAGGACTACCAACACAACATCGCCGGGTGCAACGGAGTTCCGATCGGGATCGACACCGAGGTGACGACCGAGCCTGGCGCGAAGGTCGGTCCCACGGCTCACGGCATGGAAGACCTCATCGCGCAGGATCCGCACGCGACGTGGAACTCGAGCACGAAGTCCGTCGAAAACAGTTGCGCGCAGGCCGCTACTCCTTGCGCGAGCGTCAGCCCACGGATCGTGGCGATTCCGATTTACGACACCGGATACTTCTTCGACGGTCAGCAGAATGGCCGAACACAGGTCCGTATCGTCAACATCCTCGGCTTTTTTCTCGAACAAATGCAGGGGAATAACGTCAGGGGCTATTTCACCACGGTTCCTGGCCTAAAGGTGGGCGGCGGAGGAAATGTCGCGCCGGAAGCTGCGTTCATGAAAGTCGTCCAGCTCGTGAGGTAATTGTGACCCAGATTGCGATCATCACTGACGACGACTCGCTGGTCGATCAGTTTCGTGCCCGGCGCGTCACGCCAGTAAGAATCACGCTCGGCGAACTGGAGGCGTGCGGCATCGACGACGCTCCCAGGGCCGTTGTCGTCGACCTCCGCCGGTCCGGCCATCTCCCGTCGGCTGTGCCTGTCTTCTGCCGTCTTCATCCGAGCGCGCGGGTCGCGCTCGTTGTGAAAGCGTTGGAACCGGCGTTCATGCTCGAGGCCATGCGGGCGGGTGCGAGCGAGTGTATTCCCGAGCCGATTTCGCCTCAGGCCCTGGACGATGCGCTCCGGCGAATGCTGGCCGACGCTGCAACAGAGGGCTCGGGCCAGCTCATTGCCCTGGTCGGGGCAAAGGGCGGCGTGGGCACCACCACGCTCGCGGTGAACACCGCCGCAGCGTTGGCGAAGGTGTCGGGCGGCGATGTGCTGCTCGTCGATTTGAACATCGGGCGTGGGGATGCAGCCCTGTTGCTCGGTGCGGACCCCCGGTTTTCCACCGCCGACGCCCTGGAGAACGTCCATAAGGTCGATGCGTCGTTTCTTTCAGGCGTCGTCGAGAAAACGGCGTCCGGGGTGCACCTGCTCTCGAGCGGTACCGACAGGCTGCTGCCCGCGATCGACGAAAACCGGTTGCGCGCGCTTCTCGATATGGCCGCACGCACGTATCGCGTCACGGTCCTCGACGTTCCCCGAGCTGACCCAGCCATCCTGAACACGCTGGATATGGCGACCAGACTCGGCGTCGTCACCACTCAGGAACTTGCGTCGTTGCGGCACGCCGGACCCCTCGCCGACAGTCTCCGGCAGCGATATGGCG
The DNA here is from genome assembly GCA_036802945.1 of Vicinamibacterales bacterium. Lineage (GTDB taxonomy): Bacteria > Acidobacteriota > Vicinamibacteria > Vicinamibacterales > UBA2999 > Gp6-AA40. Next base: position 21,309 of record DAIRVG010000032.1, on the reverse strand, counting down.
CCGCGCGCGTCACCGTCATCTTGAACCGCGGAGATCGCGACTCGGTCATCCCGCATGCGGATGTGGAACGGGCGACGGGCGGCTCAGTCACACATCGGATTCCAAGCGACTACCGTGCGGCGACCGAGGCGGTGAATGCCGGACGGCCATTTGTGCTCGAGACGCAGAATCGCCTCTCCACTGTGTGTCGGACGCTCGCACGGGACCTGGCGGGGCTGTCGAAGGAACGCACGGCGCGCCAATCAAATGTGCTCACGCGGTTTGTGCTGCGTCGAGCTTAACCCAGAGGTGACGTGAATGATTGCCGCTACGCCGACCGACACGCGCAAGCCCGAGTATCAGACGCTCAAGGGCAGAATTCATCAGGACCTTCTCAACCGTCTCAACCTCGATCGGTTGACGAAGATGTCGCGTGCCGACGCGGAACCCGAGATCCGCACGGTCATTCAGACCCTGTTGGACCGTGAGAGTCAGCGCGCGCCGCTGAGTCTGTCGGATCGACAGAGCGTGGTCTCCGATGTCCTCAACGAGCTGTTCGGGCTCGGTCCGCTCGAAACGCTCCTCGCGGATCCAAGCATTTCAGACATTCTGGTCAACAAGGCATCGCAGGTGTTCATCGAGCGTGAAGGACGTCTCGAGGCAACGGATGTCGTGTTCCGTGACGACAAACACCTCATGCAGATCATCGAGCGGATCGTCAGCGCGGTCGGACGCCGTGTGGACGAATCGAGTCCGATGGTGGACGCGCGGCTGCAGGACGGCTCGCGCGTCAACGTCATCATTCCGCCGCTGGCGCTGGATGGGCCGGCCATGTCGATCCGGAGATTTCGCACCGATCGGCTCGCCGCCACCGACCTGGTGGGGCGCGAGTCGCTGACCGCACCGATGCTGGCCTTACTGCAGGGAGCCGTGTCCGCGCGTATGAACATTGTCGTCTCGGGCGGCACGGGCGCCGGCAAGACCACGCTGCTCAATATTCTGTCGAGCTTCATCGGCCGCCACGAGCGCGTGGTCACCATCGAAGATGCGGCCGAGTTGATGCTTCGACAGCCTCACGTCGTCCGCCTCGAAACAAAGGTGGCCAACATCGAGGGCAAGGGGGCGGTGCGCCAGCGTCAGCTCGTGATCAACGCGCTGCGAATGCGCCCCGATCGCATCGTCGTCGGCGAGGTCCGCGGTGAGGAAGCCCTTGACATGCTTCAGGCGATGAACACGGGACACGACGGAAGTCTCACCACGATTCACGCCAACAGCCCGCGTGACTGCCTGTACCGTCTCGACACGATGGTGGCGATGGCCAATTTGAACATTCCGGAAAAGGCGATCCGCTCGCAGATCGCTTCGGCGGTCAATATGGTCGTCCAAATCAACCGCATGGCCGACGGCACCCGTAAAGTGACGTCGATTGCCGAGATCACCGGGATGGAACAGGACGTCATCACGATGCAGGAGATCTTTACGTTCCAGAAGAGTGGAGTGGACAAAGAGGGAAAGGTCGTCGGCGCGTTCAGGGCGACGGGCATCCGGCCGAAGTGCGCGGACGCGCTTGCCACGGCGGGATTCCCGCTCGGGATGGACATGTTCGAGAACGTCCAGAGCGTGAACGCTCCGAGTAACGAGCGGAGGTGGCGGTGATCGTCCCACTCCTGACATTCGTGTCCGTCCTCTTGCTCTGCAGCGGAGGGTACTGGCTGTTTGTGGTCCGGCCCGAACGCCACCATGAGCGCACGCTGTTTCGACGTTTGGGGAAGGTTCAGCAGGTCCACACGGCCCGGGCTGCGCGGCTCCTCAAGGACGCGCGCGTGATGAGCACTGTCGCCGCGTTCGACTCCGTGCTGCAGCACACCAGGGGGCGGGCGGCGTGGGTTCACGAGCTGCTAGAGCAGTCGGGAACCGCGACAACAGTGGGCCGGTTGGTCTTGATGTGTGGATGTCTCGCCGGTATGGGGCTTGCGCTCATCCATCACTTTACCGGGTCGCTGCTGTTCGCCGCCGTCGGCGCGGTGGCCATGGCCTACGCCCCGATTGCGGCGCTGCGATACAAGCGAACGATTCGTCTTCGAAAGTTCGAGGAGCAGTTTCCAGAAGCCCTGGACCTCCTGTCTCGTGCGCTGCGCGCCGGCCATTCCTTCACCACCGGCATCGAGATGGTCGCGGAGGAGATGCCAAAGCCGCTGGGGCCCGAGTTCAAGCTGCTGTACGACCAGCAGAACTACGGGATGGCGATGCCCGATGCGCTGACCCATTTCGCGCAGCGGATCCCGGTGCTTGACGCACGCTTCTTTGTGACAGCCGTGCTCATTCAGCGCGAGTCTGGCGGCAATCTGTCCGAGGTTCTGGACAACCTCGCTGGCGTCATGCGCGACCGTTTCAAAGTGAAGCGGCAGATGCGGGTCGTTTCGGCACATGGACGAATCACCGGCTGGGTCCTGGTCGGCCTGCCTCCGGTGTTGGGCGCGGCGCTCATGACCATCAACAGGGAACATCGCGACATCATGTTCGGCGATCCCCTGGGCCAGAAAATGCTCATCGCCGCCGTCGTCATGCAGATCATCGGTGCGCTCGTCATCCGGAAGATCGTCGACGTCGAGTATTGAGGACACACATGGACATAACGATGCTTGTGACGCTCGCGATGGTCTTTGCGACCGTGGGGCTGGTTTCAGCCTCGCTCACGTACAAGGCGCTGGATACTGCGTCGCCAACGCGACGTCGCATCAAGGACCTGCTGCGGGGGCCGGCAAAAGCGAGCGCACAGGTGGCGACACTCTCGGAGGAATCAAGTCCGGTTCTTGACAGGGTTAAGACCTTCATACCGAAGTCCCCGAAGGAGATGTCTCGCCAGCAGCAGCGCCTTGCGCGCGCCGGCTACCACAAGCCGACGCACCTTGCCGTCTATCTGATTCTGGAAATCGCCATTCCGGTCGTCGCCTTCGTGGTCACGGCCCTCTTCATGGGATTCGGCCGTGGTCTGGTGTTCGCAATTCTCGCCGCCATTGTTGGTTATCTCATACCCACTTTCCTGCTCGAGAGGGCCATCAGGCAGCGTCAGAAGGAAATCCAGAACGGGCTTCCCGACGCCCTGGATCTGCTGATCGTGTCGATCGAGGCGGGTCTGGCGATCGACCAGGCCATGATGAAGTGCGCGGAGGAACTGTACATCGCGTATCCGGCGCTCGCGGAGGAACTGCGCTTCATCAACGTCGAGTGCCGGGCGGGCAAACCGAGGCTCCAGGCATTCAAGAACTTCGCTGCGCGTACCAAGGTCGACGACGTGCGTGCGCTTGTCGCCATGCTCGTCCAGACCGACCGATTCGGTACGAGCATCGCGCAGGCGCTGAGGACGCACGCCGAGGTGTCGCGCACGAAGCGGAAGCAGCGCGCCGAAGAGCGCGCAGCGAAAATCGGCGTCAAGCTTGTATTCCCCCTCGTCTTCTGTCTCTTCCCAGCTCTCTACGTCGTCACCCTTGGATCCGCAGTCGTGAAGTTCACACATGCCTTCAGCGCTGGAGGCTCAATTGGAGGAGCAATCAGATGATGTCAGCTATGTTGGCGGCGACAGCCGTCGCGTTCCTTGTGCTCTACCTCTTGCGGCGTCGTTCCCGTCTGAGCGCAGAAAGCGAAGAGTAGTCGGACGTTCTGCCCACGTGGCGGATGCATGGGACGGTGGGGTCCCCCCACGCACCGTGCATCCGCGCGAGGGTTGACAGGATCCTCGCACGCCAGTCATCCATCCAGCAGACTTTAGGGTTGAGAGTCCGTGTCGATCGCGCGCGCAACGGCCGCGCGCGGCGACCGATCGGCGACGATTGTCCGCAAAGACTGGTTGGGGCCAGATTCCCGCCAGAAAATGTGCGCAACGATGCGCGGTGCGTGCGTTCCTCCTGTGGAACGAATCCTGGCGACCGGTTTGCTCTAACCGGGTCGGAACCTGCAAATCATGCAACCGGCTTCACGCTCCGACCGAACGGCATTGATGATTGCGACCGTGTGCTTGTGGACAATCATCGCGGTGTTCGCGGTGTGGTATTTGACCGGTGGCGCAGACGGTCGACAGCCGGCCGGAAGATTCCAGGTGCCCCGGGATCCGACCGTCGAGACTCCGCGCTATCGGGCGCGCGACTTATTTGACGTATAAGCAAAGGCCAAGGGATGCGACTACTTCAGAGTAACGAACGAGCGATTCACGCCGAAGAGCCTGTTGTGGTGGGGAACAGCCCCGCGCTCGGACGGGTGCTGGAGATTGCGGCGCGCGTCGCGCAGCGCGGCGCGAAGGTCTTGATCACGGGTGAGACCGGCGTCGGTAAGGATGTCGTCGCGCGATTCATCCATAGTCGCTCACCGCGCGCGCAGCAGCGTTTCGTGGCGATCAATTGTGCCAGCTTCTCGGAATCGCTCCTGGAGTCGGAGCTGTTCGGACACGTCAAGGGCAGTTTCACGGGGGCGCACCGTGACAAGGTCGGCAAACTGCAGCAGGCGCACGGCGGCACTGTGTTCCTCGATGAAATCGGCGAGATGAGCATACGGATGCAGGGCCTGCTGCTGCGGTTCCTTGAAAATGGTGAATTCCATCCAGTCGGATCGGACGCGGCCGTCGTTCGCGCGGATGTGCACGTGATCTCCGCGACGAACCGCGATCTGGCGGCCATGGTGGCAAACGGCCGGTTCCGCGAAGATCTGCTCTACCGGATTCAGGTGGTGCACATCACGGTACCGCCACTGCGCGAGCGCAAGGAGGACATCCGTCCCCTGATCGGGCATGCCATGGCGACTGCCGGGAGCGATCTCACGATTCATGAAGACGCGCTGTCGCTTCTCGAGCGGTACCGATGGCCAGGCAACGTCCGCGAGCTCCAGAACGTGGTCGAGCAGATGGTCTCGATGGCGGTCGGCGAACAGATCAACGCAGAACACCTTCCTCCGGCGGTCGCATCAATGCCCGGCAGTCAGCTCCATTCGCCGCAGGACCGGCGCCGGAGGCGCTCCGATGAGCTGTTTGCGCTGCTCGTGTCGGGTCAGCAGCGGTTCTGGGATGACGTGTACACCCAGTTCATCAACCGGGACATCACGCGCGCTGACCTTCGGCATCTGTTGCGGCGCGCACTCGAGACGTCAGACGGCAGCTATCGAACCGTCCTTCAGCTGTTTGGAATGCAGCCGGCTGACTACAAGAAGCTGATGAACTTTCTCGCCGCACACGAGTGCGTGGTTGACTACCGCGAATTTCGCAAGCCACGTCCGACCGTTCGACCGGCGCGCGACGCGGCGTACGCATAGCGATTCGCACGTCTTCACGCGCGTGCACACCGCCTGCCTCATGGCAGCCGTCTCCGTGTCCATCGATGCGCCCCATCCCCGGCGACCAGAGTCTGCTTGCAGACGGACTGTCGTCTCGATCTGCCACCGCATTCGCTGAAAAAGCCCCGAATTCCGATCGTTCGAAAACGGTCACGCGTTTGCTCTCGCTTCAACAGCAGGACCGCAACTTGGACTTTCTTACGGCATGACAGCAATTTGAGGGTAACAGAATCATGAGGATGCGATTCGCACTGGCGCTCGCCGTGTGTGTGCTACTCGGCAATGTTCAACAGGCGGCCGCTTTGAGCTTGACTCCGAGCGACATGATTAACGGCGACCTTGCGCTCGGAGGTCCGTATGGACCGAGCAACTGCGAGGTCGAATGCATCAACACCATCTTTGGAGCGTCACTGATCAAGCCGGACGACCTGCTGTACAAAGCGGACGCAGCGTCGGGCGGGGAAGAGGGGTCGCTGGCGGGATCGTATGCGACGGTGTACAACGGGACGGACGCGACGTTTACGTACACCGGCGGACTATCCGCGAACTGCCCAGCGTGCTATCTGGCGGTCAAGGACGGCAACGCAAATCCGGATTACTACTTCTACGACCTGGCGAATTGGAATGGTACTGACGCCATTCTGTTGACGGGGTTCTGGCCCAATCAGGGAGGGTTCTCGCACATCTCGATCTGGGGAGACCCGGATGGCGGCGACGACATTACGCCGCAGGCAGTTCCTGAGCCTGGCACCTTATTCCTCCTGGGCTCGGCACTCGCGTTGGTTAGCCGCCGCCTGCGTCGCCGGAAGGCTGTGCAGAACTTCTGACATCACGCTTCACATCGAGTCGGCGCGCACTCGCGCGCCGCTCTCGATGGCGGTCGTCGCACCTCTGATCGCGGTGCCGGCGTCGAAGCCCTATTGCCGGGTGATGAGCTGCTGGAAGTCGTCGTACGACATCGCCATGCGCTGGTGAAACGCGGTCGCGAAATCAGCGCCGTTCGCCAGGTCCGTCAAGAGGGTCGCGACAGCGGGTGCCCCGCGTAAATTCAGCAGCCGCTTCACCGCAATCGCGCTTTCGGCATAGGCGACGTACGCGCGTGACGCGGAGAGCCTCCCAAACCCCTCGTGGAGCGTCTCGAGCCGCACGCGTGTTGGGGTGGCGGCGAGCGCTCGTTCGGACTGTTCAACACCGTCCGGTTCGAGCGCGACTGCGAGCCCTTCATTCAGCCACACGGGCACGCTTCGTCCGCCAAGGCTCGTCACAAAGGCGTGCACCAGCTCGTGGGTGAGCAGGCGCTCCAGATCGCCGGGTCGAGTCAGCGCGTCGCGCGCCGGTACGCGGATGCTGCCGTCATAGGCCGCCGCCGCCCAGGCCGGGGATCGCGTCACGTCGTGAAATTGCTCGACCGTGTAGAGGATCACTTCGATCGTCTGCGGTGGATACGTAGACAGGATTCCGCCGACATGCCAATAGGCCTTTTCAAGCATTTCGACCACGCGGCGCGCGAGCAGATCGTCGGCCGGCCCCTCGAACCGAACACGGAAATGCGCGCCGCGCGATTCGTAGAATCGACTCTCGACCTGGTCCTCGGCTCGCCACTTTGCAAGAGTCTTGAGCAGGCCCGGGTCGCCTGGCAGGTGCTTCAGTGCGGCCTCGTAGGTGGCGATCGCGTCGGGCAGGCGGCCGTTCGTGTACTGCAGCTGACCGAGCAGCACCGACGCGTCCGCGAGACGAGGCTCCAATGAGAGCGCCCGTTTCAGCGAGGTCTCTGCTGTGTCGTTTCGGCCCATCATGTATTCGGCCACGCCCTGGCCGAGCCATGCCCTGGAATCCTGTGGTCGAAGCTTGATCGCCTTGCCGAATATCTCCAGCGCCACGTCGAATCGACGCTCCTGAAGTGCCATCGCTCCCTCGGCCACCAATTGAGGTTCCGATTGCGTCCGTTGCTGCGCCTCAGCGCGGAACCCTACCAACGCAATCATGATGGTGAGGATGAGCGTGACAGGCACGGTGCTACCGTTTGTGACTGCGAGCGCGAATGCCCTTGAACAACAACCACGCCGCGCCGGTCGCCAGAAGCGTCAACGAAGCAGGCTCCGGAACCGGTAACGGCGCATTCGGTTGCCCGTAGTACTCGGAGGTGCCCAATTGCCCTGGCGGACTGGGGGGCCCACTCGGCCCGGAGTAATCCGACTCGGAATGTTCGTGGTGTTCGCCAGATGGACCGCCAGGTTCACCGTGCGGACCACCGGGTGGGACGGACGGACCGGCGGGTCCGTCGGAAGGATTGGGCGGTGATGATCCGCGACCGCCGTCGGCGGGTGAGGAGTCGATCGGTTCGGGCGTGGCTGGAACGGGTCCCTGGTCATGATCGTCGAGGTCCGGCACGGGTACGTCCCGGATATGACCGCTGGCGTCATCCCCCGCCGGCAGCGGCCATATCCATGGAGCCAGCGTTAGGCTACTGAATGGCGGCCCTGGAAAGGGTGCCCCAGTCTCCTCCGGGATCACGTCTGACCCTGTGGGGTCTCCCGTGAGAAGAGTCGGGTGAGACGATGACATCGCCGACAGGCGGCCGCCGGCCGCCGGTCTGGCGACAACGCCGGGTCGAGAGCCGTCAGGCGTCGCATGCTCCATAGCATCCACGGGGCGGTCGAACACATCCGCGAGTGGCTCCTGCCCTGATGTGGGCACCATCGGAGTCTCTGACAGACGGTTGCCGCACCGCCCGCGAATCGTGGTATCGCCATCCGTCAGTATCTGCTCGCCTTCATGGAGGATCACCCTGCGCTTCGTCCAGTAGATCTGATCGCCGACGCGGTACGACATGTAAGCCAGACGAGGCGCATCGACGCGCTCGGCGCGGAGGGTGCCTGGCACCACGTCGTCGTAATGGCGCGCCACCACCGGATCGACGTTGCGCGCTGCCGCGAACTCTTCCGTCGAATACACGCCTCCCGATACGACGGAATATGGATATACCTGGCGCGGTGATGAAACCGGTTGGACCGCCGGAACCGCGCTCTCGCCGTTGTCCGCGGCAATTATCGATGAGGGGACAGCACTATCGACGGGGCTGGCGGTCTCCATTCCAACCCACACCACTATCGCGGCGAGCGCAGGCACAAGTGTGAGCAGCATCGGTACTGCCACGCGCGCGGCTTTTCGCCGCCATCGTCGAGTGCGCTGAAGTCGAGAAAAAAGTTGGCTCCTCATTCGGGGTTCGACCCCAGCAAGGGCAACGGATGTACCAACTCGCCCTCGTATGGCAGGTGCGGCGTGACCCCTGGATTCCCCCGTATTAGTGCGGGTTAGAGCGGTTTCTCATCGTTGTCGCCAGGTGAAGGCGCGGCGGTGCGCGGGACCGACTGGGACCGGCAAGATAAATGTCTGGCGCGCGGCATATACGTCCGGCTCGATACGACCGGTCGGTCCGGCTTCGCTCCTCCAGTTATGCTCGCATCGCCGCCGGCAATGTCTGCACGGCGGAGGCACGACTGATGAGGAGGGCAAGCCGGGCGGCCTGCCCTCCTCTGGAGATCGCGCTTCGACTCATGGAGTCTGGCCGCTGAAGGCGTCGCACGACACCTGGGGGTGCCAGTTCACGAACGTACCGTTCGGATTGTCCTTCCATGCCCAGACATGGAGCGTGTAGAAAGGCGGCAGCCCGAAGCGGTTCGGGCTTTCGAACAGATGCAGGAGCTGTCCCATGATCTGGGGCGTACCTTGGTGCGCCGCATCCCAGGCGTTCGCAAATACGAGATAGTCTGCGCCGATGAGCCGCAGGCGACCGTCTGGCTGGGGCTCGTAAATCACGATCTCGGGTCGCGTCGCGTCCAATTCGCCGTCGCCCACCAGCGACAGGTTCACGTAGTGGAGCCCCATCGCCCCGTAGTCGGCTCCGCTGACACAGCCGAATAGAAGCTGGTAGCCTTCCGCCTCAGCCACCCTCACATCACGGAAGCGCTCGGTCGATTCCCGGACAACCTTCACAAGGTCACTCGCTGGCGCCTTCTGGTCCGATGTTGTTCCGTGATGTTGCGATATTTGGGTGCGAGCATCTTGCGCCAGTGCGTGGGAAGACCAAAAGCCCGTGAGCACGAGCACGCCGATCAGGGAATACGCGTATTGCATCGTCAATCGTTCGACTTTCATAGAGCCTCCTGGAATACCTGAAAATGGTGAAAAGGAACTTATCCGGCGCGTCGGTCAGAAGTCCCGGGACTGCGCCGGGATTTCTCCGGGATTGTGATGGCGCAGTGGAGCGCTTTTCTGACAGCCGACGCCGTGGCCGGCAGTCGTCCGCGTCCGGGCAACAACATGGGCACCGTGCGCCGGTACTCCTCGTACGCCGCACCGTGTTCGGACACGAGATCTCGTTCCTCGAACTGAATCGCCAGAACGATGTAGGCGGTTGTTGCGAAGGCAAATACGAAATGCGCGAGCGTCATCCTTGGCGTCATCCAGAATGCGAGGAGAAAGCCGAAATAGAGCGGATGCCGCACGAATCGGTAGGGCAGAGGAGTGCGGAAGGAGACTCGCACGTACGGTCTGCCAATCAGGGGCAGCCACACCTGTCGCAGGCCGAACAGGTCGAAATGGTTGATGAGGAACGTCACCGTCAGGACGGTCACCCAGCCGGCGGCAAACAGCGTCCACAGGACGATGCCGGCAGCGGCGTTCTCAACGGACCAGATCTGGATCCCGATCGGACGCCACTGCCAGAACAGCAGGAGCAACGCAAGGCTCGCGCACAACACGTAGGTGGAGCGCTCGATTGCCCACGGGACGACCTGCGTCCAGCGTTCCTTGAACCACTTCCGTGCCATCACGCTGTGCTGAACGGCAAAGATAGTCAAGAGCGCGCAATCGATCGCCAGGGCCTCGGGCAATGACGTCTGGAGGGGGCCATCGAGGCGGCTGGGCACGGCGAACCCTCCGACGAACGCGATCGCGTAGAGAAAGGTGAAGAGAAAGATCAGATACGACGCGACACCGTAAACAAAGAGCAGCAAACGTTTCAGCACGGCATTCCTCCTGTTCCCCAGGAGAATGCACCGGCCATGACGAGCGGGCCATGGGTGCTTTGTCCCGGTTCGGCTAAGATTGCTGGCCCGGACGTCAGACAAATGTCCCAGTCAGGCAGATGACCACGCCGACGAAGCTTCGCCAGCACGTTCGCTACATCAAAGCCTCGGATGGAACGCGCCTGGCGTGGGCCGAATCGGGCGCGGGCCCGGTCGTCGTCAAAGCGGCCAACTGGCTCACGCATCTCGAATACGAGTGGGAAAGCCCTGTCTGGAAACACTGGATCCAGTTCTTTTCCGCGCATTGCCACTTCGTACGCTCGGACGAGCGGGGATGCGGCATGAGCGACTGGCAGTGCGGCGCACTGTCACTCGACCAGTGGACTGCGGATCTCGAATCGGTCATCGAGGCCGCTCGACCGGCCGGACCGGTGACACTGTTTGGCATCTCCCAGGGTGCGTCGACCTGCATCCGCTACGCTGTCCGGCATCCGGACCGCGTCGCGCGGATGATTCTCTATGGCGGTTACGCGCGCGGCGCGTTTCGGCGTGGCACGCCGGAAATCGAGGCGGCGCACCGCGCCATGATCGACCTGGCGCGGGTGGCGTGGGGGAAGGACAATCCGACGTTCCGGCAGGTCTTCACGTCGCGCTTCATTCCTGGCGGCAGCTCCGAACAGCTGCAATGGTTCAACGACCTCTGCCTGAAGACGACCACCGGCGAGATCGCTGCGAAGTTGTTCGAGACGCGCTCCGCGCTAGACATTACGGCGTTACTCGGTGAAGTGCGCACGCCAACGCTCGTGTTGCACGCGCGCGCCGACGAGGCAATCCCGATCGAGGAGGGGCGTCTGATGGCCAGCAGCATTCCGGGAGCCGAGTTTGTCGAGCTCGACTCGCGCAATCACATCCTGCTCGAGAACGAACCGGCGTGGCAGCGTTTCAAGGAGGCCGTTCTGGCATTTCTGCAGCCCGAGGAAGCCGTAGGCGACTCGGCGTTCGCGGCCCTGTCCCCGCGAGAGCGTCAGGTGCTTGCGCTCATGGCCGACGGGCTGAGCAACACGGACATCGCTGAAAGCCTGCAGATCAGTGAAAAGACGGTCCGCAATCATGCATCGAACCTCTTCGACAAGCTCGGTGTGTGGTCCCGTGCGCAGGCGATCGTGTTCGCGCGCGACCACGGCTTCAGCTCCTGACCCGGGCGGTCCCACACCTCGTGGATGATCCTCCCATTCGAAGCCGCAGAGCGCCCGACCCGCGCCTCGTATAATCACCAGACTCGTTCCCGACTGTCAGCGCCACGGCCTCGAGAAGCAGCGGGTTCGAATGTGAGGAGCATGCCGTGACCGAGCCCACCGAAGATTTCGCCACGATGTTCGAGGCTTCGATCAAAGCGAAGCGCGTCGAGAAGGGCCAGACCATCGAGGGCACGATCGTCGCGATTGGTCCGGAGGTGGCGTTCGTCGACGTCGGCGGCAAGGGCGAAGCCACGATAGAAATCGACGAACTGAAGGACGCCGAGGGCGCTCTCGAGGTCGCCGTTGGCGACCGCGTTCAGGCCATGGTGGTGTCGACCGTTGGAGGGCTGATCCTCTCGCGGAAGCTGGCGCGAGGCGCCGCGACCGAGCGGCAGCTCGAAAACGCGTTCCACACCGGTCTCCCGGTGGAGGGGAAGGTCGAACGGGCGGTGAAGGGTGGTTACGAGGTGCGCATCGCCCGGCAGCGCGCCTTCTGCCCGACCTCTCAGATCGACACCCTCCGGACGGACCCGTCGGCGCACGAAGGCCGTGTCTACGAATTCCGGATCATTGAGTACAAGGAAGGCGGCAGGAACCTCGTTGTCTCGCGGCGTGCGCTTCTCGAAGAGGGGCAGCGCGCGAGCGCCGCCGAGATCCGGCGATCGATCGCCCCAGGGGCGGTGATGACCGGGCGCGTCACCTCCGTGCGCGAGTTCGGTGCGTTCGTCGACCTGGGGGGCGGCGTGCAGGGCTTGCTGCATGTATCCGAGATGGGGTGGTCCCGGGTATCGGACACGTCGCAGGTCGTCAAGGCCGGCGACGAGATCACCGTCAAGGTCCTGCGGGTTGACGACGACAAGCAGAAGATCTCCCTCGGGTTGAAGCAGCTCACCGCCGATCCGTGGTCGAGAGTCCACGAAACGTACGAGATAGGCCAGGTGCGCACCGGCCGCGTGACACGCCTCGCGGACTTCGGGGCATTCGTCGAGCTCGAGCCCGGAGTCGAAGCGTTGGCGCACGCGTCCACGTTCGCTCCCACGGGGCGATCGAAGGGATGGTCCAGCACGATGGCCCCGGAGATGACGGGAGCATTCGAGATCCTGAGCATCGACCTCGAGAAGAAGCGGATCGGCGTCGCGCTCGTTCCGGAGGGCTCGGCGCGCGCCGCCGGCGCGGCGTCATCCCAACCTGAGATCGTGCCGGGCGCGCGTCTCACGGGAAAGGTCGAGCGTCACGAGAAGTTCGGCGTGTTCGTGTTCCTCGCCCCGGGGCGCACTGGTCTCATCCCATTGAGCGAGACCGGCGCTGCCAGGGAAGCGGATCTCTCCAGAGCGTTTCCGGTCGGCGCCGACGTCGAGGTCGTCGTCCTCGAGGTTGACCCGACGGGCCGCCGCATTCGTCTCAGCGTCAAAGCGGTGCTGGACGCGCACGAGGCCGAGGAAGTGCGCGAGTATGCCGAACGCGGGGATGCTGCACCCTCGGAGGGGTTCGGATCCCTTGCCGACAAGCTCCGCGGCGCACTCACGCCGCGTGAGAAGTGAGGTTGACTCCTACAGCGTCGCGAACTGGATGCACACGGGCTTCGGGACCTCGACCTTCGCGCCCGTTGGCGTCAACTTCCCGCTGGCGGCAGCCACCGCGAAGGTCACGACGTTGTTGGTGCCCTGATTCGCCGCGAAAATGTACCGGCCCGACGGGTCGAAGTTGAACGCGCGCGGCGTCGAGCCCTGGGTGGGGACGATGTCCACCAACGTCATCCGTCCTGTCGCCTCGTCTATGCCGAAGATGGCGATGCTGTCATGGCCGCGATTGCTGCTGTAGACAAACTTTCCGTTCGGGTGCACGTGTACGTCGGCCGGCGAACTCCGTTGGGTGTAGCTTGCCGGAATCGTTGGGACCGTCTGAACGAGATTGACATCGCCCGTGTTCACGTCGTAGCGGTATGACGAAAGACTCGACTCCCGCTCGTTGACGACGAAGACGTACGGCAGACGCGGGTGGAAGGACGAATGTCGTGGCGCGACGCCTGGCGCCGTCGGGAACGTCTTGCCGCCCGTGAGCGTGCCGGCCGCCCGGTCCACCCGGTAGGTGTAGACACGGTCCGTGCCTTTGTCGCACGCGAACACGATGCGATTGCTGGGATCGAAATTCACCGAGTGGGCATGCGCGCTGCGCTGCGAGTACTCGTCCACGCTCTGCGTTCTCTCCAGGATAGCCACGTCAGAGGCGGGTCCCAGCGTGCCGTCCTGTCGTACCGGAAACAGCGCCACTGTCCCGTCGTCCCAGACTTTCTCAATCTCTGGAACCCCATTCTTCTTGACCACCCTCACGGATGGATCGTAGTTGCCGTGATTGGCAACGATCACCCGCGAGCCGGCCTTGTCGATGGCCACGTATGCGGGATAGACGCCCATGGACGGCTGTGTGCTGACATGCGTGATTGAGCCGTCTTTCGGGTTGATGGCGAACGTCAGCATGCCGCCGCCGCTGAACTTGCCGTCGTAGTTCTCGACCTCGTTACTCGCGTAGAGAAAACGCCCGTTCGGGGAAACGGCCATGTATCCGACGTTGAAATTCTCGAACTCAGGCCCTGTGGTTCGACTGACGGGGGTGAGGGCGCCATTGCTCATGTCGACGGAGAACACATGAAGGCCGCCGCCGCCACCGACGCCGAATGGCCCTTTGGTCCAGGAGCCGACATACGCGTAGAGCCTTTGCCCCGATTGCGCCTGCGCGGCCGAGGTCGAGGCCACGAGCCCGGCTCCCATGAGCGCCAGGAAGTCCCGCCGTGAAAAGTCGCTATTCATGACGCTCGATTCCTCTGTGTGTTCCATTCGACTGACGAAGGCTGGAAGATTCTCGGTCTGTCGTGGCCGCCGGTCAATGTCGTTCAGAAGGCTCTGGGTTCAATCCGCAGTATATGGGGATGTAGGCTATCGCCATGGTCGCTTCCGAAATCCTGGACCACTACGAAGATGGAAAGGAAGAGCAACGGCTAGCCCGTTCTCTCGGTCGGCTCGAGCGGATCCGAACGGAGGAGATTATGGGGCGATATATGCCTCCTCCGCCGTGCCGGATACTCGATGTTGGCGGCGGGACTGGCGTCTACGCCCTGTCGCTCTCCCGTCAGGGTTACGAAGTTCATCTGATCGACGCAGTGCCTCTTCACGTCGAGCGCGCGCGCGTGTTGTCGACTGCATCTGAAGCGCCGCTCGCAAGCGCGACGGTCGGCGATGCGCGCAGGCTCGAGCAGCCAGACGAAACGTTCGATGTGGTCCTTCTGTTCGGGCCGCTCTATCACCTGACCAACCGGAATGATCGGACGGCTGCGCTCGCCGAAGCGCGGAGGGTGCTCGTTCCGCGCGGGCTGCTTCTCTCGGCATACATCTCCAGGTTTGCTTCGGCCTGCGATGGAATCCAGGGTGGCACGCTCCGGGACGGTGCATTCTCGGCAATCGTGGAGCAGGATCTCACCGACGGGATCCATCGGAACTCGACGAATCGCCCCGAGTGGTTCACCACCGCGTACTTCCACAGACCAGAGGAGATCCGGGCGGAGATTGAAGAGGCGGGCCTCCGGTTCGACAGTACGATCGCCGTTGAGGGGCCAGGGTGGGTGAGTGACGCTCTCGATGAATGGCTCGACGACGCCGCCTCCCGGGAGCGGCTGCTTCGGGTCCTGCGCCGCATCGAGACCGAGCCCAGTCTGCTTGGCGCGAGCGCTCATTTGATCGCCGTCGCGCGCAAGTGAAGCGGACGCAGCCAGGAGCCCGCTAGAGTCCCGCGGCTTTGCACTGAGCCGCCCACTTGGCCTTCATGCCTTCGCGATCGACTTTCTTACCTCTGAGATAGACCTGGCTGATCTTTCGCGTGTTCCTGATGTCATCGAATGGATTGGCGTCCAGGACGATGAAGTCGGCGCCCTTGCCCACGGCCATCCTCCCCAGCCGGTCGCCGACGCCAAGGAAATCGGCCGACGCGCTGGTGGCAGAAATGATCGCCTGCTGAGGCGTCATGCCAAGCCAGTGCACGAACGCCTCCAGTTCCATCTGGCTGCCCCAGCCCAGGGGCCGGTTGGCGCCCGCATCGTGGCTGCCGAAAATAACCGGCACGCCCGCCTTGTAGAGCGTCGCGATGTTCTGCACAGAGAGGTCACCGGTCGGCGGCGGTACCGTCTTGTTCTTCTCGAACGTCTGGCCCCATTTCTCAACAGTGACCGGGCACACGAGCGCGTTGAGCAGCGGATCGGTCATCCATTCTGGTCTCTGACCGGGCCGGCGCGGCGCGCTGCCGCCCACAAAGCTTGGTGTGATCGCGGGAATCATCTTGAAATTCGGATGCGCCTTGGCGAGCGCAAGCAGCTCGGCGTCGACCGGCAAATCCATAGGCTGATGGGTCGCCGCGTCGCCTCCAGCCTCTAACGTGTCTTTCCAGAGCGCCAGCGTTTTGATGTGGCCGATCGTCCTGAGACCGAGTCTGTGCGCTTCACTGACCGCCGCTCGTAAGCTTGCCGGCGTGAGCACGGCCGGCTCTTCGCTGTCCGGGTCCTTGAATCCTTTACGATCTTCCTGCCAGATCTTGACGAACGGAACCTTCTGCGCCGCCAGCTCACGCACGGCGTTCGTGGCAAGCCACGGGCTCACGACCGGATAGAACGTCGTGCTCCGATTGGCGCCGGTGCCGGGCCAGGCCAGACCCCGCCCGACGGTGTTGTATCGGGCGCCGGTAAAGGAATCCTCTTCGGACACGTTCCGCAGATCCTTGAACGTGGTCGGATTGTCGCTATACCGCGCATCGATGAAATCCGGCCTGTCGCTGCCGAGGCTCAGCACCATCGAAGTTCCGGAGTACGCGAACCGATCCAGATGGTCGAGCATGTGCTCCATCGACCAATCGTCCGTCGTGCCTTCGCCCGTGGTGATGGTGGCGTAGCCGACGTGGACGTGAGCATCGACGAATCCCGGCATGACCGTCTTGCCGGTCAAGTCGACGCGAACACCGCCGGCTGGAAACGGGATCTCTCCAGCCTTGCCGATCGCAGTGATGTTCTGACCCACGATGACGAACGCCGAGCGCTCGATGGGCGCGCTCGCATCGCCGACAATCAGGCGGGCATTCTCGAACAGCGTCGTCCGTGGTCCGGCGGCCGGCTGCTGCGCCCGGACCACCCAGAAGGTCGCCAAGGCAGCAACCGCACACGCTACCGACAGACACACGAGTCCGATCCTGCGCGTCTTCATAACCCCCCTCCTGTTGGAAGCCACCCGTTCAGAAGCATTTCAGTGAACGCTCGGCCCGTCGGCTGTGTCGTCGAAGCGCTCCATGTGGGGAATTTCAAGCGCGCGCACGGCCTCAATCGCCACACGCAGCGCTTCATCGGCGCGACTGTGCTTTCGCACGGTCTTTCGCGCGGCCCGCAGGGCCCGGAGAACCTGTGCCCGATCAAACCGCTGTCCTTCACAATGCTCGCAGAAGCCCATAGCGTCCTTTGCCTCGGCCTTATCCCAGCAACGGCGCCCGGCCCGGCCAGCAGGTTGAAAACCTGACAGGTTCCTGGCTGCCGTCAGGCGCCCCAGAGGTAGTATGTGCGAACTGGAGGCCTTTGATGATGATGAACCGGCGCCAGTTTGTCTGGGCAGCCGCTGCGGGCTCGGCGATGTTCGCCCGCGTGACTCACGTCCTTGCGGCACCACCGCGGTACGATCTGATCGTCAAGGGCGGGCGCGTGCTCGATCCCTCGCTCAGGCTTGACGCGATCCGCGACGTGGCGATCGCCGGCGGCCGCATCGCGGCGGTCGAGGCCAACATCGCGGACGACGCGGCGGAGACCATCGATGCACGCGGCAAGCTCGTCGTTCCGGGTCTGATCGACATCCATTCCCACGCCGGGCGCGTCAAGGAAGGCCCCGCGCTTTGCCTCGCGGACGGGGTGACGGGGTTCGTCGATGCGGGATCGCAGGGCGCGGATCGCATAGGGGAAGTGATTGCCGTCGCCAAATCGGCGCCGCAACCCTGCCGCGTGCTGGTCAACATCGGGCGCGCCGGCATCCTGCCGGAGGGCGACACCATGGACATCAGCCGCGCCGATATCGGCGCGGCGCGCGACGCCATCGCGAAGAACCGTGATGTGATCGCCGGCGTCAAGGCGCGTCTCTCGGGGAATGTCGCCGGCGCCAACGATTACGAGGTGCTGCGACGCGCGCAGGAGGTTGTCTCCACCTTCAATCTACCCGTAATGATCCACATGGGGCAGACGGCCTCGCCGCTGCCGAGGCTCATGAATCTGCTCAAGCCCGGTGACATCGTCACCCACATGTTCGCGCCGCCACCGAACAGCATTGTCGACGAGACCGGCCGCATCCTGCCGGAAGTGCTCGCGGCCCGACGCCGCGGCGTCTGGTTCGATCTCGGCAATGGACGCAACGGCCATCTCCGATGGGACATCGTCGAGCGCGTGATGCAGGCGGGCTTCTGGCCGGATACGTTCTCCACCGACTGGACGCCGGAGGGGCGCACCGCGCAGGTCATCGACTTTCCAAACGTCATGTCGAAGTTCCTCGACTTCGGCATGTCGCTCGATCAGGTGATTGCGCGCGCCACCATCAATGCGTCGCGTACGTTCGAGGTGTTCCGCGATCGCGGCACGCTCAATGTGGGCGCGCCCGCCGATATCGCAGTGCTCGAGCTGCGCCAGGGGTCGTTCGAATTCGTCGACAACTACGAGAACAAGCGGGCCGGGCGCCAGCGACTGTTTCCGAGCGCCACCGTTCTGGGAGGGAAGCGAGTCCCGGCGCGCGCGTAGCAGCACGTTGGATGAAGGGCGCGGGTGGGGGAAGTGTTGAACCTGCGCGCGACAGAGCTACAACAATGATCGAGGAGGACGCCGATATGGATCCGATCAGACGCAAGATCCTGAAAGCGGGCGCCGCCGCGACGGCCATGGCCGCAGCGCCGGGCGTGTTTGCTCAGCAGACCGGGCCAGGAGGAGTTGCGACGCGCTTTTACGAAAAAGGTCCGGTTCGCATCCGCTATGCGGAGGCCGGTTCCGGCTTCCCGTTGTTGCTCATCGCCGGCGGCGGGTTGAACTCGACGATGGCCGGCTTAGTGACCAGCCCTTTCAACCCGATCGAGGAGTTCAAGGGAGAATACCGCTGCATCTTCGCGGACCTGCGCAACGCCAATGCCGGCCAGTCGACCGGGCCGCTCGAGATCGACCGGCCGTGGGATTCACACACCGATGACCATCTCGGTCTGATGGATCACCTGGGCATCGACAAGTTCATGGTGCTGGGCTTCTGTATCGCCGGTCCCTTTATCTGGAACCTCTTGAAGCGGGCGCCGAATCGCGTTGTCGCGGCCGTGCCGGCGCAGCCCGTCGGATTCCGGCCGGAGATGCCCAGTGTCCTCTACGATGGGAGCATGACCGGATGGGGTCCGGAATTGGTCAAGCGCCGGCCCGACATCACGATGGACACGGTCGAGAAATATCTGACCAGGATGTATCGCACCAACCCCGACTTTGTCTTCACCGTGACACGCGATTTCGTGCGCAATTGCCAGACGCCCGTACTGGTCATGCCGGATGATGTCCCGGCGCATCCGTACGTCGTCGCCATGGAGTGCGCGATGCTCGCGCCGAAGGCCGAAGTGAGCATCTACCCGTGGAAGGAGCCGAAGGAGCGGATTCCCCTGGCCGTGCGCCAGGTACGTTCCTTCCTTCGGGCGCATCGGCCGGCCTCTACGTAGACGCGGTGTCCACTTTGGCCGCCGTGAGATGCGGCGTGTCCGAAGCAAAACCGTAGTCACGCCGAAGGCCGACAAGCTCAGTCGCTCGGCGGCGGAGCTCGGTTGTTCGGATCAAGCCGGTTTTGCGGCGGACATGCCGCATCTCACGGTGGCCAGAGCGGCAGGCGCCAGTTCTGTCGCTCTGTTGTCGCGCGCCAGCAAAGTCACAGCCTGCGCGAGCTACCGTCCTGCAGGCGGTGTCAGCCCGGCCTTCGAGATCGTCGAGGCCGCCTCGGGCGACGCGAGGAAGCGGAGCAGTGCGAGAGCCGCGTCCGGCTGCCGGGCTGCACTGGTGATCGCTCCGGCGAAAGAGATTGCGGGCTGGAGTTCGGCCGGAATCGTCCCGACGAAGGTCACACCGGGGACGTGTATGAGCTCGCTGACCTGCTGAAAGCCGATCTCCAGCTCCCCACGCGCGACGACCGCGGCCACTGGTTCGCCGGACGGTGGCCCGCGTACTTTTCGACTCTTGCCCGCCACCTGGTCGGCGACGCCGAGCTTCGCGAACAGCGTGGTCGAAAGATAGATGCCGCTGGCGCTGTCCGAGTAGCCGATGGACTTCGCTGCAAGCAGCGTCCTCCGGAACGCCTCGACGCTGCCAATATTCGGCTTCGCGGCCCCGGCGCGCACCACCATGCCGATCTGCGACCGGGCGAGAAGAACCTTGCTGCCGGCGCGCACCACTCCAAGCTTCGCGAGCTCGTCGGCGGATCCTCCATCCAGGATCACGACGTCCGCGGTCTCGCCTCGCGCGAGGCGGGTGGGAATCGCCTCAGGAGAGTCGCCCAACGATGGGCCGCGCGTCGTGACCAGGCGATGGCCGCTCGCGCGCTCGAACGCCGGGCCCAACTGGGCATAGACCTCATAGAAACCGGCCGAGATCATCACCTGCACGTCGGCGGCAGACGCCGAGCCCGGGACCAACAGGGCAACCACGCCAAGCGCAGCGAACCATCGAGCGAGCAACCGTGCTTTCATAAGGCCCTCCGGCCTGGTCCCGCAGTGTAGCTCAGGAGAAGTGGGATCGTGAGCACGATGTAGATCCATTGAGCTAGAATGCCGCATCCCAGACGTGCATGACGACGCGCCCGAGGACTCGGAAGAATTCGTAAGCCGCACCGGCCACAACAACGTTCGAGGAGGACGCCGATTATGGATCCCATCAGACGCAAGATCCTGAAAGCGGGCGCCGCGGCGACGGCGATGGCCGCAGCACCGCGCGCGCTTGCTCAGCAGGCCGGGCAGGGAAGAGCTGCCAAGTTCTACGAAAAAGGCCCGGTTCGCATCCACTACGAGGAGACCGGTTCCGGCTTCCCGTTGCTGCTCATCGCCGGCGGGGGATTGAACTCGACGATGGCCGGCTTGATCAACCCGTTCGACGCGATCGGGGAGTTCAAGGGAGAGTACCGCTGCGTCGCGTCGGACCTGCGCACCGCCAACGCCGGGCAGTCCTACGGTCCGCTCGAGATCGACCGGCCGTGGGATTCATTCGCCGATGACCATCTCGCCGTGATGGATCACCTGCGCATCGACAAGTTCATGGTGATGGGCTTCTGCATCGGCGGCCCGCTCATCTGGAACCTCTTGAAGCGCGCGCCCAATCGCGTTGTCGCGGCGGTGCTGGCGCAGCCGAGCGGCTGGCGTCCCGAGATGCCCACGCTCAGCTACGACACCAACATGCAGGGGTGGGGACCGGACTTCGTCAAGCGCCATCCCGAGGTCACGATGGCGACGGTCGAGAAATTCCTCACGAAGATGTACCGCAGCAACCCCGACTTCGTTATCACCGTGACGCGCGACTTCGTGCGGAGTTGCCAGACACCCGTGCTGATCCTGCCGGACGATATCCCGGCGCATCCGTACAAGGTCGCCATGGAGGCCGCGATGCTCGCGCCGAAGGCCGAAGTGAGCATGTTCCCGTGGAAGGAGCCCAAGGAGCGGATTCCCCTGGCCGTGCG
>DAIRVG010000031.1:1441-48207 GCA_036802945.1 Vicinamibacterales bacterium | reverse complement strand
GAAAACGAGCCAACCCGACGCAATGATCGAACCTACGAACAGAACCCGTGCGCGCGGGGCTCTCGCTAATCCTCGATCTTTTTGCGGAGGATAGTTAGCGTAATGTTTATGCGGGTGAACTCGAGGTGCGCCCACCAGGTGCGCCCACCACCGAGCCATTTTGGGAGGGTCAGCGCTTAGTCGTTACTAAACACTTCGCGACAAGGCAGGACCTATCTGCTGCGATGTGCGGGCGACCTAGACGGTGTTATGCGGGTCGGCCAAATTCAGGTTCTAATCAGGTTTCACGGGAGCCCGCGTCCTTCAACAAGTGTCTTGACCATAAGAGTTGCAGACATTCTTCGACGGGGACCATTTGGCATTATGCTGCCGGCCCCGCAGGGTCGGCCGTGATATGTAGCTCGCCCTACTTGTTAGTAAGCGGCCCCATCTCATCAAGATGCCGGAGCGCCCTGCGGCTGGTGCGTACTGTGCTTCTCGGCCCACGCCAGCGCATAGTCGGCGATCTCCTCCCACCCCTGCTGGGCGGGCATGAGATGCGAGCGTCCCGGGAATTCCTTGATCTCCGTGATCGTGTTCGACTTGTAATGCTTAGCGTTCGAGTGTTGGACGGCGGGCGGCATCAAGTGATCGTCGCTCCCCGAGATGAAGAGAAGGGGCGCGCGGGCGTCGTTCTTGTAGTCGACCGCGATCTCCTGGGGCCCGGGGATGAAATTCGCCAGCACGCTGTCCCAGAAAATACCCCCTGAAGCCGGGACGTGATAGCGGTCGTAGGCGGCGCGCGCGTCCGCTTCGTCGAAGGTGTTCGTGAACACGTAGCGCCATTGATCGTACGTGAACCCCACCGCCTTGTGGCGATTCGCGGGACTCTTCAGCACCGGGAACGTGGATTTGACCTGCGATAGCGGCGTGACGCGCACCCCTTCCGTCGGTGCGGAGTTGATCGCGACTCCAACCGCCCCAAAGCCACGATCGAGGAGTAGCTGCACAAAGGCGCCACCTGCCGAATGACCGATGAGGATCGGTGGCGCTTCGCATCGCCCGGCAACTGCTTCGAGGTGCGACATGATCGCGGGAACCGTGAGACGCTCGACGGGCGATGGATCGCGGTTGAGCGCTTCGACCTCGACCTCGAACCCCGGATACGCTGGAGCGAGGACGCGGTAGCCATGGGCTTCATAGCGCGGAATCCAGTGCTCCCAGCTTCGCGGTGTCACCCAGAAGCCATGAACCAGTACAACCGTATCGAGACGTTTTGATGGCGTGGGCATGAATGCGTCTCCTTGTGGGTCGCCTTCTGATGCACGCTCCCGAGCGTAGCCTCGAACCCGTCGCTGTGCAAACTCATCCGACCTGCGGCCACTTGTTGCCCACTTACCCATCGTCGATGAATGGCCCGGGCTCGCATCGAGTGACTAGCCACCTAACGAGGAGTTGAAGGCGGCGACCTCAAACAGTTTGGTTGAGTAGTTCAACGGCCACGCCGCGGCTTAACTCCGGCGCGTTACGCCGACGCTGCACTTCGCGTTTCAGCCGATAGGTCCTGCTTAACGCCGAAGCGTTTAGGTAACGCGCTATGCGCATCAGTGCTGGCACGGCCTGACGCGTGTTCAATTCGCGCGAGACGCGGGTAGGTGACTTCCCCACCGCACAATGCAGGAACATTCCGCGCACTCGAGATCAGCGCTGATTCTCAAGATTCCTCGAGCTTTTTGAAAGCGCCGTTCTTCTGAGTGATCCTCGTGAGCCGGACTCGTGGGTGCGAGCAGACTGATGGCAGGCTAGTGCAGTCACCGTGAGGCTTCTATCTACTCCTTCCGCCTCCACTGTACTATTGCGGACAGCTAGCGACTGGCCGCGCGCCGCCGCCGTTCGGCTTCCTCCTGTTTGATCCGGGTTTCCGCGAGCGGGTACCGCACCACCGGCTTCGCCAACTTGGGTTTCGGGCCGGCATAGCGAAGCACCCAGATGCCCTGACTGCGGTCCGACATGTAAACATAACCGCGCGTGTCGACGATGACGTCGGCGCCATTGGAGACGCTCCCCTCCCCTCCGGCCGGCGCGCCGGCCTCCGTCTTGGGATTGGGAGGAACGAAGTAGCCGATTTCACGTGGCAAGCGGGCGTCGGAGACGTCAAACACCCGCAGACCCGCATTGGTGTACGTCATATACACGATGTTGTCGGATCGATCGACGAGAGGGTTGTGGAACAACATGTTGACGTTGTGCACGCCGAAGCCGGTACTTCGCTCGCAGAAGTTCGAGTACGGTGCGCCGGGGGGAGGCTGCGGGACCGGGAAGAGCGACAACAGCTTCATCTTGGACGGATCCGCAATGTCGACGAACGACGCCTGCGAGGGCCCGTCCGCGCATCCCCCTTCCGAATTCGTGAGAGCAATCTGCCGGCCTGGGAACGGCAGGACCGTGTGGACGGCGAACAGCGCGTGGTACGGAGGATCGAAGCGCAGCGAGCCGATTTGCTTTGGATGGCGTATATCGCTGATGTCGAGTACCACCAACTGGGAGTCGAAACCTAAATAGACCAGGTTTCCCACGACCATCGGCGGTCCATGCAGCCCATATCCGTGCGGCCACGCTGTATTCTGCGCGTTAGGATCGGCCAGCTTGAGTTCCGGGGGAGCCCACCGCGCCACTTCCATCGGCTTGGCGGGATTGCTGATGTCCACGATCACGTAAATGTTTCCCGCATAGCCTCTCATGGCCGCGGCCAGGTGCATGTAGCGACCGCCGAAATACGCGTTGCGGTGCGTGCCGAGGCCCCCAGTCTTGTACTGGCCCAGTACCTTGGGATGGACCGGATCCTCCAGGCTCCAAATCAGCACTCCCTCGTCATAGGGCGCGTTCGGATCGGTATCCCCGCCCCTCTGCGACTTTTCGAGCGCGGTGATCATTTTGCCCTCCGCGATCTCGACCTGAACCGTGCGAGTGTTCTTCGGGCCGGGAATCCAGTTCACTACCGTGGGTGAGGCCGGATTCGTGATGTCGAGCACGCTCCACCCGCGGTCGTCCTGTGCGCCGGCGTACATGTACCAGCGGCCATTGGCCTGATGGATCGACATCTTGAACGGGATATGACCGTTCAGATCGGTAAAGCTGATGAACTCAACGTTCTCTGCGAACGCGCCCGGCGGAAGCTGCCTCGACTGGGAATAAGCGGCGGCCGGCAGGAACGCGGCCAGCAACAACGCAATCGCTTCGATTTTCACGTATCCCATCGTCATCTCCCTGGCACGTCGCATCATCATCTCGGAATAGTGACGGTCAACGGCGCATTGGCGACTTGGTCCATCGTGGCGTCCTACGATGTGCACACCACACGACATGACGTTCATCAATGAACAGAAATGATATATACGCTTGCTCTTATCAATTCACAAGGAGCATGTCGCGCTGGAACCGCTGGTTCGTGGTGGCTGCACCGCCAGCAGACCAGAAGATCAACAAGCACACCGTCAACCCGGATCGCCTGCAGAAGACCGCGCCGACAAAGCGACCGTCAGTTGAGGGAGTCACCGAGAAACGCGTGTTCAACGACGTCACGCAGACCATGGAGCTCTACAAGTTGCAGGGCAGCATCACACCGATACGATGCTGATTGCCTACTTCCCGAAGGACAAGATCAACCGCCCGGAGTCGATGCCGTGTGTCGGACGCAGCGCCGGGCCGACGACCCGCCCACGGACATACGCAGCTTCGGTCATACTCACGTCATGCCTTCGCCGCTCGACGATCTCCTGGAACGCGCCTTCCGAATCGAACGCGAGATCGAACACGAGCTCAATCACGCCCGCGAGCACTGGCGGTATCGGATCGATGCGGGCAGGGTCCGGTTCGAGCAGGATGTCCGCGCCGCGCATCGGCAGCTGAAGCAGAGCATTCCAGCGTACCTGCGCGAGAGCAATCCGCTGCACCTGCTCGTCGCGCCCGTCATTTATTCGCTCATCGTGCCGATCGCCATCCTCGACATTTGGATCAGCCTCTACCAAGCGATCTGCTTTCCGATTTTCGGCATCTCCCGCGTCCGTCGCGATGCCTACATCGTTTTCGATCGTCAGCATCTCGCCTATCTCAACCTGATCGAGAAGGTGAACTGCGGCTACTGCGGATATGCGAACGGAGTTCTGGCATACGTCCGCGAGATCGCGGGACGCACGGAACAGTACTGGTGCCCGATCCGCCACGCGAAGCGCGTGCGCGCGCCGCATCCGCACTACCGCGAGTTCGTCGACTACGGCGATGCGGCAGGCTATCAGCAGCAGCTGCCGCTGCTGCGGGCACAGCTCAGGGACGAGAAGACGGCCGCAGAGCCGTAGGCCCGCCGGATTGGGAGTTTTCGGACAAGGAGCCCTACCGCCGCGGGCTGTTCCGACCCGAACCTGAGGTAAATCTCGATCAGGTGAAGCTGATGGCGAAGAAGTCTGAAGCGTTCAAAGGATTTTGACGACCGCTTCGAGCGCGTCTTCGGCCGAGCACTGATCGTCAGGCATCACATCTAAGTCGCTTGCGTCGCTATCAGGGTGTATGACGTTAGAGCCCATTTGGTTGCGCCTGGGTTGCGCCGCATTACTTCCTGATGTCACGCGCTGCCGCCTCGCCTTCAGGCAAGTTGGCTTCGCGCTTCGCGCTCGCCAAACATGCTCGATTCGATAGCGCAACATTCAAACTGGGTCAGGCGGCCACCCGGCGCTTGACCGGCCGGGTGGCTGCGTGTGGGTATCCGGGGTTACGGCTTGTTGCCCTGCTGATACTGCGGCGACGCCGAGATCTCGATCAGGCGGTCGACATCACTCGCCGGATGCTGGATGTTCACGAACGCTCTATTCGGATTCCTCAGGTCGAAGTACAAACCCGTGAACTCTGAGCCCTGGGCACCATTGGACGCCCAGCGCGCCAATCCTTCGTCCGCATCCAACAGGTCGCCGTCCTTGTTCCAGTCTGCCGCAAACCAGATGTCGTCGTCGGAGCCGCCGCCGCGGTCTTCGACGATGTAGATATTGCCTTCCGCGTCGATCGCGAGATTGTCGGCATTTCTCAGGCTCCCACCGACCGGCGAGCCGGTGGCCACGTCAGTCGACTGCGGCGCGGCGAAGAGTCTGACCTCGTTGGTCGAGAGATTCAGGTTGTAGACGCGGCTGGTCCCATCGGCGCCGCTGTTGTTGACGTCAGAATCCGTGGTGGCAAAATACAGCAACTGGGTGCCATCAGCCAGGGTCTGCAGCACCATGTCCTCGGGCCGGTTGTAGCCGGTGGCCCTGACATCGTTGTCGTCAGCCGCCGCGCGACCGTCGATCGTGCCGTCCGGCAGCAGGGTCGATATCCCGGCAAGCGCTCCACCAGTCGGGTTGGTGATGGCCACCCACGCTGCCGCACCAATAATCGCCGGACCATTGTTTCCTTCAAACTGCCCACCCGCACCGACCCTCAGGGCAAACGTCTGGCCGCTCGCGAAGTAGTCGTCGCCGCTCGTCGCATCCGGATTTGTGGACACGTACTTGTAGATCGAGCCGCCGTTGAGCTCGTCAACGAAATACATGGCGTTGTTCTCATCGAACGCGAGCCCTTCGTGCGATACGCGCGGAACGATGGTCCGCCACACGAAGTCGCCGCCGTTCGGCCCAGCAGTGATCGGATTGGTCACTTCAAAAAGGCGACCCTTGACGCTCCCGGTGCCCCACGACTCTTCGGCGGTGAGGTAGCCACCCCACGGTGTCCAGCGCGAGGCGTCACCAGACACAAACCCCTGCGTGCCTGGTGCGACGATCGTCACGGTACGTTGCTCGTAGTGCGGATTTTGCAGGTCGACGCGCTGCACGCCGGCCGATCCCGTTTCGAAGGGCATGAACAGATAGCGGCCCGCATCGGGACCGGTTTCGTTCGACGTGATCATGTCCCAATTGCCAGAGTTGGAGTTGATCACCAGGTTGTTCTGCGTCCTCCGATCGGCAACCGTCCTCTGGCTCCACTTCGGGTTGGGCAATGTGATCGGTGTTGCCTCGTCTGGACCGTTTACGGGTAATGGAAGTGCCGAACTCGTCAGTGGCGTGAAATCCGGGAATTTGGTGCTGACGGCGAGGGCCGGCAAGCCGGTGATCACCGCCAGCGCAAGGGCCAGCGGAACGCGATGCGACATCATCTACCTCCAGTGCACAGGGAGCTGTTTACGCGAGCGCCGCGGCACCGCAACGCTCTTCACAACCCGCAGGTTAGTTGCGAGACGCAACGCCGCGATGGCGTCCCTGTGACAGCGAAGACAACAACAGGATCACAGCGTGCAACACGGAGGGCTCAGCCGTTTCGCCGGCTCGGTACTCGTCCCGTCGTTCCACCATCGGAACGAACGCGTTCTTGACAGACGGTGGTGAGCAGCCTGAAGCAGGTGACGGCCTACGCCAGAGAGACTCCGAACGATGCCCTGGACCGACGCCATGGAGAACTGCCCCGAATACAGTGTCCATGGCGCCCCGACGCGATCTTTCATTGCACGGAGAACGGATGACGAAAAGCCGGATAGGGCTTGTCACCCATAATGCCTGTCCACCGTGATGTCTCCGATTCTGAACTGGCCGGAGGCGCTGGCGTTGATCGCGTTCATTGCACCTACCGCTCGCGCTCAGAACGCGGCCGACTCGGAGTTGGAGGACAGAAACGCCGCCGCGTGTCTCGTGAAAGACTCCGGATACTGGAATAGAGAGCCGGTCGCTTCGATCCCGACCACGACCGGCGGCCGAATCGAGGCGTAAAACTCCCGGACTGCCTCGCCTTCGTGCTTCAACGTCCTCTCGACAACAACACTGGTGTCGCGATCCAGCATCGCAATCGATTGCTGGCTCGTATGTAAGTCGCACCCGATCAGTCTCATCTCGGCCTCCTTCAACCCGAGCGCGGTAGAGTGGACGATGCCAGTCTATGCGCGTCGATCTGAGGCCGACGTCGTTATGACATCAATGTTTATGCGGGTAAACTCGAAGTGCGCCCACCAGGTGCGCCACCATTGGCCGCTCGGACGCAGGGGCGTCCACCGTGGGTAGGCCTTGGCGACTTTCGAGGATCTATCGGTGCACGTCTCGCTTGAATGAGGCGGCAGTGATACGAATGCCGTCAGCGTAGGGCGTACCGGCGAAGCCGAACTCTCTGGCGAACTTGCTGGAATCGAAGAGATACGGTCCATCGCTCTGGTACAGCATCTCGTAGGATTCGGCGACAAGCGGATCGAACCAGCCGGCAATCCGGAGCATCGGCCGGCTCAACACGCGATGGCGTGGCACTACGCCGAATTCCTTCGCCGCCAGCGAGACGAATTCTTTCCCTGTGAGTGGATTGGGTGTGGTGGGGACATGCCACGTCTGATTCCAGGCGTTTGGCCGCCCGGCGAGCTGCACCAGGCTTTGCGCGGCATCCGGCGTGTAGGTAAAGGAGTGCGGAACGGCATCATTCACGAGCCATGATGCTTTGCGCTTCCGGGCGAAAGGCTGAAAGACGAGAAGATTAGGAACGGCGTTCTGCGTGTCGGGGCCGTAGAAGTCGGCGGATCGGGCAATCATCGCGGCGAGCGCCCCCGACTTCCACTCGTTGATCAGCATCGTAGCGATCTTCGCGCGGATTTCCCCTTTCTTGCTGCACGGATTGAACGGTGTCTCCTCGGTTATTGGCCCGCTCACCTTGCCGTACATGTACACGTTGTCAAAGAAGATCAACTTCGCGCCGCCGCGTTTGCAGGCTTCGATGGTATTGCTCATGATCCGCGGCCACATGTCCTGCCAGACCCTCCGATCGTACTTGAGACCCACGAGCAGGTGCACGACACTCGAGCCCGCGACGGCTTGAACGGTTTGATCTCTATCCGTCAGATCAGCCGCGAGGGTTTCGGTCGCGCCCGACGTCGCCTGTGGATTGCGGCCAACCAGGCGGAACGGCTGGTTCTTCGCCGCGAGAAGCTTGACGAGTTTGTTGCCGATGGCGCCGCCTGCTCCAAGGATCGTGATCATTAGAATCTCGTGCGTGAGTATACGCGCAGGAGCGGAGGGCGGACTGGGTCCGGTCCCTCAGTAACGCCGCAGGACTTCCCAACCGCGTTGCTGACGGTTCTGACGTCTGCTATGTTCGCGGCCTCCGCGGCGATGTCCGCAACTCGACTCCCCCATTAAGCGATCGCAGGTTGGAACGGACGTGGACGCGTGCGCCTTGCGCAAGTCCTCGATCATCTTGAAATCAGTGTGGCGCAGAACCTGACGAAGCCGCAGAAGAGCGTCCAGGTCTTCCAGCCCTGAAAGCGGCGCGGTCGAAGAGACCGTCCTGCGGGATTAGGTGGCGAGCTTCGCCCGCGCGTGCGAGCGCAGATGGAACGACAGAGCGGCCACGATCAGCGCTGCGACCACGAGCGACAACGGCAGGCCGAAGGTGCGGAGAAGGATAGCGCCAATAAGGGCACCCGCGAACATCGCGAGTATGGACAACGCTCGGCCCGCCCAGCGGCCGCCATGGCCGCCGGCGAGCGACGAGTCGGCAGCGAGCCCGGTGATCGTCATGGTCAGCACGGTCGTCGTGAGATCCGGAACAGCCAGCTTCCGAACCACAGCATTTCTTAGCCCCATCGCCACCGCAGTGGACAGGACAATCGCATATGTGGCCGCCAGCGACGCATCGCCCGCCGCAAATGCGGCCGCACCGGCAGCAGTCAGTAGCAGGGCCGTTTCCACGTACGTGGTGATCAGCAGATGAGCAATCGAAGTCCGCTCGCGACTGCTGACCAGCCGGCCACCACACACACTCCCACCGGCGAACGCGCATAATGCGGCGATCGAACGAGCCGCGGAGATGCCAGGCGCACCGCCGGCCGCGAAACCAAGAAAGACAACGTTCCCCGTCATATTCGCGGTGAAAATGCGGCCAAGACCCAGAAAGCTGATCGCATCAACGAGGCCCGTGACGACCGTCAACCCGATGAGCGCGCGAACGAGAGACGTCTGATCATCCACGATGCCGGTAGCCGCGTTCATGAGATCTCCTCCCAGCTGGTTTACGGCATGAGATCCTGCAGCCGCTGCGGTTCGTCCCCGAGCCATGCCGGATTCTGCGCAGTACCGTCGAAGATGGACGAGGTCTTGAAGGGCTCGAACTCGCCGCGCGCGGCCGCCGTGGCGGTCTTGGACAGCAACGCCGTCAACTCCGGATCGCTCAAGGGACGGAACGTCCGAGCGGCCTCACAGGCCTGATCGAGAATTTCCATCGAGTCCACGCCGGTGATCACCACCGAAGTCGGCAAGTTCAGCGCATAGCGAAGACACTCGATCGGCGACACAGTCTTCGAATTGAGAATGATGCCGTTGGCCATCGGCTTCATCCCGAGGACGCCGATTCCCTGTCTCACCAACTCCGGCAGGACGAGTTTGCCGAAGCTGCGGTAATGGGCGTCCATGACGTTCAGCGGCATCTGCACGGTGTCGAACAGGAAGCCGTGTTCTCGGGCCACGTCGAGCATGTACAAATGGATGTGGGGATCCTTGTGTCCCGTGAAGCCGATATACCGGATCTTCCCCGCTCGCTGCGCGTCGACGAGCGCACGGTTGGCGCCTTCCTCGTCGAAGATGCGATGTGGATCGTCGTACCGCAGGATCTCATGGTGCTGCACGAGATCGATGCACTCGGTCTCCAGCCGCTCGAGCGACTGGTCGAGTTGCCGCATCGCTTCTGCGTAGGATCGTCCGTCGATCTTGGTCATGAGAAAGACCTTCTGCCGGTAGCCGTCCCGGAGCGCCTTTCCCATGCGGGTCTCGCTCGCGCCGTCGTTGTAGTCCCAGCAGTTGTCCAGGAAGTTGATGCCACGATCGATCGCCGTTCGAATGATCCGGACACTAAGCGGCTCGTCGACCCGTTCCAGTCCGAGATGCCAGCCTCCAAGACCGATCGCGGAGACTCTTTCGCCTGTCCTGCCCAGCGTGCGGTAAGGAATTGTGGATTGCATGACATGCTCCAGTGCTAGCGTATAACCTGAGGTCTCTTCGATGAAAATCGGAGTAATCGGCGCTGGCGCCGTCGGCTCTGCCTGCCTGTTGTCCAGCATCCTGCGCGGCGTCGCGCGCGAGATTGTCGTGGTCAACCGAGAGCGTAACCGGGCGAAGGCCGTGGTGACCGACCTTCAGTACGGTGCGGCGCTCTCTTCGGCCGTGCAGATCCGCGACGGAGAGTACTCGGACCTGGCCGGCGCGGCGCTCGTCATGATCACCGCCGGCATGAACGAAAAGAGCGGCGGGGCGACCAATCGCAACGATCCGGCAGGCCGGCTCAAGCTGCTCGAGTCGAATGTTGCTATCTACCGGCAAATCCTTCCCGAGATCTTCAAGACAGTACCGCAAGCGGTCATCCTCGTCGTGACCGATCCGCCGGACCCCCTGGCCGACTTCGTGCGCACATTCGGATTCACGCGGGTCCTGAGCACGGGGACCTTTCTCGACAGCCTGCGCTTCCGCTTTCACGTCGCTCGGCACCTGAATGTCGATCCGACATCCGTCGAAGCCAACGTCCTCGGTGAGCACGGAACGTCAGAAGTGTTCATGTGGTCTTCGGCGCAGGTCGCAGGCGTTCGAGTGTTGGATGCTCTGCAGCAGACCGGTCGCGGTCCTGAGGAGCTCACTCGAAGCATCGAGCAGGAAGTGCGGTACGCCAATATCACCATCATCGAAGGCAATCAGGCCAGCCAGTTCGGCATCGGGATGGTGTCGGCTCGCATTGCGGAGATCGTATTGCGCGACGAGCGAGGGGTGATTCCGATTGGATCGTATAACCCCAAGTACGGCGTCACGCTCTCGATGCCGAGCGTGCTCGGGCAGACAGGTGTCACGCAAATCCTGGAGCCAGCGATGTCCGAGGAAGAACGGCACGCGCTGGAGCGGAGCGCCGAAACGCTGAAGGCGGCAGTGGCGCGAATCCAGGGAGGGTAGCCAGTCATGGCGAAGATCGCGTTTCTGGGGCTCGGGCAGATGGGCGCGCCCATGGCCGCGCGGCTGCTCCAGGCCGGCCACGAGCTGACGGTTTGGAACCGCACGCCGGACCGTGCCAAGCCGTTAGCGGCCGGAGGCGCCACCGTGGCGAAATCGCCAGCGGAGGCGGGCGCCGGCGCTGCGTTTGCGATCACGATGGTGGCAACCCCAGAGGCGCTGACGGACGTCGTGTTGAGCGGCGAGCAGAGCCTGGTGAGAGCGCTTGGCCCGGGTCAGGTGTACATCGACATGTCGACCGTCGGTCCGCATACCATCCGATCGATCGCCGCCCAGTTCCCGCGGGGCGTCGCCGTCGTCGACGCGCCCGTCAGGGGCAGCGTCAGCCAAGCCGCCGAAGGCCGCCTGGAGATCTTCGTCGGCGCCAGCGACGAAGACTTCGAGCGCGCGCGGCCGATCCTCGAGTCGCTCGGTTCAGTGGGACACGTGGGCGGCTTCGGCGCCGGCGCCGCTATGAAACTGGTCGCCAACCTGGTGCTCGGAGCGTCGATCGCCGCTGTTGGCGAGGCGCTGGCACTCGGTGAGGGGCTGGGGCTTGGTCGAACGCCGCTGCTCAACATGCTCGAAGGCTCGCAGCTGAGCCCAGTGGTGCGGGCCAAGCGGTCCAATATCGAGTCGGATCACTATCCGCCCAACTTCAAACTACGCCACGCCGCCAAAGACCTCCGTCTGGTGATTGAGGCTGCGTCCGCTGTCGACCGCGACCTCAAGGTCTCCGCCGCAGCGAGAGCGTGGCTGGATGCGGCCATAGAACGCGGGGCGGCCGACCTGGACTATTCGGCAGTGGTGGCGACAATCGTGGGAGAGGAGCCAAAGTCCTAGGATTGAAAAGGTGCCAGCCAAATGGCGAAGTACATGTTTCTGCTCGGCGGCGCGGACCTCGACAAGCGAAGCGGCAATGCGGCGCTCGCACCAAGGAATGCCTTCCAGGTGTCGCGGTGTCGCCCGAGTTCGTCCAGTTCATGATTCGCCAATGTCTGGACTGCTCCGCCACGGCCACCGTCGAATTCTTCCTCACTGGATTCGCGACTGACCTCCGCACCGAACTGCGGGCGATCACCGTCCCGACCCTGATCGTCCACGGCGACAGAGACAGGCAGGCGCCGATTGATCTCTGCGGTCGCAAAGCCGCGCAACTGGTGCCTGACAACGAGCTCATCGTGTACGAGAACGCTGCACATGGCCTGTTCATCACGCATGCCGACCGTCTCAACGTCGACCTTCTTGCATTTGTGCAGCCGCAGGCTCTGACCGGCGCACGCGAAGCGGCGCGATCAATCACGCGACTTTCGGCCGGCTGACACTCCCGTGCGTGACCCGCTCTGTAGCTGTCCGGGCCCAGCTCCCCCGGAACAGCTGCGAGAGCGAAACGGCGTGAACCATGAACGCGAGCGGGACCAGGAACGTCGGCACCAGGGCCAGCGGATATTCGGTCAACAGCTCGGACGTCGGAGATGTCGTGAACACCTGTCCGGCGCCAGGATTGGTCATGACGCCGAGCGCCACTGCGACGACGAGATCGAGCACGCCGAGTAGATTCCAGGTGATCGCGCGCCGCCTGCCGCGCAACGTCTCGACGTGGCGAGCGACCCACGGTGCGGTCGCTGCTATCAGAACGTCTCCCGCACCGGCGGGGATTGCCCACAGCGCCGGTACTCGGCCCAGAACCATGAGCGTCAAGAACACGAGACCTTCGAAGCGCCAGAGGTTCAGACGAATCAGGCTCGGCTGGCGCCAGAGCATCGCGCGCAGGGAGGGCGATGCCGCAAGCGCCGCTGCAAGCATGGTCGACACCACGATCAAGTTGATCCCAATAGGCGGAAACGATGTGTCCCCAGCCGCTTGGCGAAAGGTGCCCTGTTTCGCTAGCACGATGGCGATCCCTGCCCACAGCGCCAGGACGACTCCGACCGCGAGCGCGATCCCACTTTGACGAACCGAGGTGCGTTCACGCCAGAGAACGGCGAATATCGCACTCACAACGAGGATTGTCGGTCCCACAACCGCGACTGTCAGAAGCGATGGCATTACAACACTCCTTTCGGACGAGGCTTCCAGAGCAGGTGATTGATCTCCAATGCGATCCGCCGTGGAGGGAGCTCGCCTGCGAGGGCGAGAAGCTTGGTCATGAGACCGGGAATGACGACCATCGATTGCCGTTTCATGCCGTCGTATCCCGCGCGGGCGACGGCGGCAGCGGTCATCTTCGGAAGCCGTCTGTAGAGCACGTTCAGAGTGGCCCCAGCCCTGTCGTCAAAAGACGTCTCGGTTGGCCCCGGCGACAACACCGTCACGCTTACTCCGCTGCCGTCGAGCTCCCTGGCGAGGCCCTTCGAGAAAGAAAGGACGTAGGCTTTGGTGGCGTAGTACGTAGCCATCCGTGGTCCGCCTGGTTGGTACGCCACGATCGACGCCACGTTGAGAATCCGTCCCCAGCGTCGCTGTCGCATCCCCGGGAGCACCAGGCGGGTCAGCACGGTGAGCGCGGCCATGTTCAGCTGCAGCATTCGGTCTAGTTCGTCTGGATCTTGTTCGTCGAGTAACCCATACATACCAACGCCCGCGTTGTTGACGAGGACGTCAATCGCGATTCCCGCGCGCGTGAGGTCAGCCCACAACTGATTCGCTGCTCGCGACTCAGACAGGTCCCTCGACTCACATCGGACAGAGATCTGATGCAGCGCCCGAAGGCTCGCCCCTACGCGTTCCAGCCCGTGACGATCGCGTCCGACAAGGACTAAGTTGTAGCTGTCAGCGGCAAGGAGGCGGGTCAATTCGAGACCGATTCCACCCGCGGCGCCAGTAATCAGAGCCGTCTTCGTCCCAGAGCGCTTAACCGTTGCGACCGTCTTGTCCAGTGGTGCTGGTGCGCCGGGTCGGTGGTCGTTGGACATGAAAAACTCGTCAATATCCCTGTGGTAAAGGCGATGACGACTATTGGTTGACGGCTAGCGGAACCGCCCCCTCAGAGGCTGGCTTCAACAATCTCGCCAGTAGCTTTCTCATCAGTGAATTCATGACAGCTCCTCTCGGCCGTTCTTGCGACCGGATTGCCGGCACAGTCGCCGGTGAGCGTGCGAAGGGCGACGAAGTTCATCGCGCAACTCCGGACGCGTGCGCCTCGCCGAGCATCTTGCCAGCGCGCAAACGCTCGAGACGGGGACGAAGAGCGTTCGCACGCTCGGACCACGTTGTCAGCGGCGTGAGTGTCGTGACCATGCGGGGCCAGACAGGAAGACCCGTGACGATGTCGTCGATTTCATTCGCCGTATCGGCTCGGATGATGAAGGCCAGCCCGATGGCGCCGCTCACGGCTCCGCCGGCGAGGATGCGATTGCCTGTGGCCAGCGTCTGGCAGATGGCCAGCGTCGGTTGGCACCGACGGCATGGCGTGCGGATTTGCTGGCGATTTCGACGTTGCGCGATGCTCGGCGTAGGAACACGAATTGCCCTGATTGTCGACAGAGAGTGGGAGTGACGAGTCCTCGCGAGATTCGCGCGAGCGCCTGATGACCACGTGAACTGTGAAGAAGACGCCAATGTCAGAGCTGATCGTCGTGGGATTCACGAAGGACATGTATCGCGCTGCGGAAAGCCCGGGCGGTGATCGCCAACAAGATCGCGCAGCCCAACGGAACCAATTGAGGAACGGCACAGGTCGCGACGTCTGGCGCCGAGCGTCGGACGTCGCGAAGGCCGAGCAGGAGGATCGCCATGCTCAAGACAGCATCCCGACGGTTGTTCATCGCGCTCTGTGTTGCCATCGTGGCGGTGCTGGCCAGCATTGGCGCCGGCTCGTCGCGGGCGTCGGAGACCTTCAACCTCAGCGATGAACAGGAAATTGGTCAGCAGGTGTTCAATGCGCTGAAAGGGAAGGGAGAGATCGTTTCCTCATCACCGCTCTACGAACCGCTCCAGCCGATCGCGGCCGCCATCACGCGGACGGCCCAGCCGTACTACGGCCGCCCGTTCAAGTTCTATCTCGTGCACGAGCCGTCGCCGAACGCGTTCGCGACGCCGGGCGGCAACGTCTACGTCACCGACTCGCTCCTCTATTTCGTCAAGAACACCGAGGAGCTCGCCGGAACGATCTGCCACGAGGTGTCGCATACCATCCATCACGACTCGATGGCGCTCATCGAGAAGGAGCGCCGCATCGAGCGGCGTGAGATTGGTGCCGCAGTGCTGCTCGGCCCGTCGGCCGCGCACATCCTCGCGATCACGTTGATCGGCAAGCTCCATTCGCTTGGCTACTCGAGAGAGGCCGAATCGGCTGCCGACCTGACGGGATCCGACGTCTGTGCCGGCAGCGGCTATAACCCCTGGGGCCTGGTGTGGCTCTTCCAGGACTTCGACAAAGCCGACCTGTCGCAGATGCCGCAGATCCTGTCCGATCATCCCAGCAATGCTCACCGCGTTCAGGCGCTGAGACAACATTTCCGCGAAAAACCGGCCGTCTTCGCGAAGTTCAATGCCGATCCGAAGAGCGCGAAGCCGATTGCCATACCCAAGGACGCGACCGAGCAGTTCCTGCGATGAGCGGGAGGATGAAATGGTGGAACTCGACGATCGCGCCGGCAATATCCTGACGACGATCGCGCTGTTCGCGATCGTCGCCGGCATTGCGTATGCGACAAGGACCACGATCACAGTCTTCGTGCTAGCGCTGCTGTTCGCGTACGTGCTCGAACCGGCGGTGACGTGGGTGCACCTGCGATTGACACCGCGCGCGTCGAGCCGGAACAGCGCAATCGGCATCGTCTATCTCGTGGGCGTGACCATTGTTGCCGCGCTGGGACTGATGGTCGCGCCCGCGATCACGGGGCAGCTGCAGCGGCTCGAAGCGGCGCTGCCCGGCATGGTTGCGAAGCTCACCGACCATCAGTTCCTCGCCGACCACGCCAGCCAGATTGCCAGCGTTGCGGAACGAATCGGCCATTCGCTCGGCGGTGCAGCCGCGAATACGGGCTGGCTGCTGCTGGTGCCGCTCATTGCGATCTTCTTCCTGAGCCATCGCTTCGCGCTCATTGACGCCATCGTCGATCTGCTTGCGCATCGGCAAGACCGGGCACGGGCAAGGGCGACTATAGAGCGCATTGACACGATGCTGGCGCAATACGTCCGCGCCCAGCTTGCGCTGGCGAGCATGTCGGCCGTCGTCTACACCGTTTCGATGGCGTTTCTGCACTATCCCTATCCGCTCGTGCTCGGCATTGTCGGCGGCGCGCTGGAGTTCATACCGATCGCCGGCTGGCTGATCGCGGCCGCGATGATGCTTCTCGGGGGCTGGCTCGCGGGCGCGCCGTGGATCTGGATGGCCGTCGTCATTGCCGTCTGGAAGACCGTCGAAGGCGTTGTCGTGTCGCCGCGCATCATGGGTCATCGCCTGGCGCTCGAACCGATCACCGTTCTGTTCGCGCTGATGGCAGGCGGGCAGATTGGCGGCCTGCTCGGCGTCATCCTGTCGGTACCCGCCGCCGCGGTTCTCCGCATTCTCTGGCTTGAACGCTCGGGCGGCGAGAACGCCGCTGCCGCGTAATGAGGCACACCATGTCAAAGCCGCTCGCCTGGTTCAGCATCACGCCGCGGCTTCTGCCTGATCACCCTCAAGAGCTCCGGGCAGGATGGCCTCACCGGCGTGAAAGGCTCCGTGCTCCGGAAGGTCGTCATGGACAAGACGCGCTCGGCTCAATCAAGCGAGCCGTTGAAGGGGGAGCGTGATGCCGGAACCAACAGTCATCCGTTTCAAGCGCGATACCTCGCGCGCGCTGCACGTGCTCAATCAGCTTCGGCACCTCGAAACCAGGTGGAAGATCGGCATGGAGTACGGCATTGCGGTGCACCGCGAAGCTGACGGCACGTTGCACGTGCAGGAAGGGGACGCGCTGACGAAGGATGAGGGGATGGCGCGTGGCGCGTTTCGCGGATCCATCGTCGGCATGGTGCTCGCGATTCCGTTCGTCGCCGTCCATCCTTCAATGGCGGGGGCAGCCATCATCGGCGGCGGCGCACTGCTGGGAGTCGTCGCCGGGGCGACCATCGCGGCGATCGCTGCAGGATCGTGGAAGGACCAGACCGTCGCCGAGAGGACGGTTGTCCGCGACCTCGGCACGCTTGTCGAGCCTGGCGACTCGGTGATCGCCGCGCTGATCGAGGCCTCGAATCCGGCCGCCGTGCAGACGTTGTTCGCCGTCTATGACGGGACGGTGCTGGAGTTGCCGCTCCCGGCCGCGCAGGCGGACGAGGTGACGCGTTATCTGAAGGATCGATCGGCACACATGAGCAAAGAGGCTGCGTAGACAGCCAGAGAGGTGATGGATCCGCCGCCGGGCGGCCCCGGTCCCCCCGATCCTGCCGCCGCAGAATGGATATTTCCTGCTCGCCAGGGCCAAGTTTGCGACGTCCTTTGCTGCCGACGTGAATGGGGACACCGCTGCCTTCATGGCCACGCGCAGGTTCCGTGGGGCCTCGAGGCCGTCAACGGCACCATCAGTCACCCGGCGTGGCGGACGAAACCCAGTTGGTACTTACTGACGACCGAAGATCGAATGATTCCTCCCGACGCCCAACGCGCGATGTCCAAGCGAGCGGGTTCGACGGTGGTCGAAGTCAAAGCAAGCCACGCGGTGTACGTGTCGCAGCCGCGGGCGGTGGTGACGATTGTCGAACAGGCCGCAAAGGCGATACCCGCGATGACTTCGCGGTAGTCGTTGCGCGGTGGCGAATTTCTTTGGGCGCGGCTGGGTCCCTTCGGGAAGGCGGCGGATGCGTTGCCGTGGTGATCGCACTCATCGACTGCGTGGGACCCCAATTGGCCTTGCGCAAGTAGTTGATCGTGAAGAAAGTGTGGATAGTTACCGGTCGATCACACATCAGAAGCGGGTGAATGCGGTGTTGGCGTTTCTCAAGAGTGTTGCAAAGCGGCGGCGATTTTCCATGTCGCCAGCTCCGCGGTCACTTCGTTCTTGTCGCGATACGGACTCGCAGACCATCAACGTGCGCGAGGGAGGGCGCCTGTGGATCGGCACGCGACTTGCGATGCGCGCGCCGAAGACTCGTAACGTGACGTATCCGTTTCGAAAAACACCCAACCGCAAGAACAACTTACCGCGTTGCGACAAGACGAGATCTTCCGCGAGACGGAGAGCACTCACAGCATGTCGTGAACGCGCAGTCTCAGGAGGCTGACATGGCTGACCAGATCATCGTTGCAACTTTCAACAATACAAACGCCGCCTACGACGCCGCCACCGCGCTGAAAGCGCTCAAGGACAAGGGGATCACCGATTTCAAGCCCAAAGCCGGCGTGATGGTCAAGAAAGACGATAAGGGAAACCTCTCGTTGATCGAAGCCAAGGAACGACCCTTGTGGGGAACGGGGATCGGCACCTTAGGCGGCGCGTTAATCGGACTGATCGGGGGGGCACCTGGTGCGGCGATTGGCGCGGCGATAGGTGCGATGAGCGGACTTACGGGCGACGCGGTGACCGAGGCGCTGGATTCAGACTTTGTCGATTCAGTCACCAAGGAAATGCGTCCCGGAATGACCGCCATCATCGTTGAAGCCGACGAGAAGAGTACTCGGCCGGTCGATGACGTCGTGAAACTCAGCGGAGGGCACGTCTACCGTCAGGCCGCGTAGCGCAGCGACGATTCGATGTCGCGGGGCCGTCCACTCCAACGACTCCGCGACACATCCGACATCAGGCTGGTGGCGGCACGCGCCGGAGGTGATCGAACAGCTCTGGCGTCAGCACGCGATGGCCGATGTGCAGGCCGAGTCGTCGATAACTCTCCCATTGCGCTTCATCGAAGAACTGGTCGTTGGTGCCGCCTTGGTGTGTTCTCATCAGGCATCGAAGGGAGGGAATCGCGAAATGATGTCCCCGCACAACTCCGCGAACGGCATCACCGTGCAGATCCCGACGGCGTCGGGTGACGCGATCGAAGCGTGGGTCTACCTGCCCGAGGGCAACGGCCCGCACCCCGCCGTGGTCATGGCCCACGGCGTCGGCGGAATCAAGGCAGGAGGATTGGCCCCGTTCGCCGAGCGCTTCCGCGCAGAGGGCTTCATCGCCATCGCGTTCGACTACCGCAATTTCGGCGGTTCCGGCGGGCAGCCGCGCGAGGTGTGGGAGTCGGTCGAAGCGTTCAGAACAGCGTTCGGACGTCCGGACTTCCGAAGTCGGCTGGCGCAGTATCCAGACAGTGTCGTGGCATCGCCGCATCTGTTCGAGAAGGTTGCTGTACGCGGCATCTGCGTCGCCTGACTCTTGAACTGTCAATTCGGAGCTCAGGTCTGCGCCAACGAGAAGAATCGCTGCGGCAGTCCCCTGCAGCCCCCAATGTCGATGCCAAGCGGCCCGAATGCAGCGTTTCGATAGACCGCTACACGTGGTCCAGCGTTGACTCTAATGCCATCCAGATGACGCCTTCGCCGAGTAGTGAAACAGGCGTTAGGCGGACTTGATGGAATCGAAGTCGGGTGATAGCGTCGCGCTAGTCAGAGATCATTCGTGAGCACCTTTCGATTCGGGGGACGCCCGCTCGATCCACTCCAGACGTTGGACGCCATTGGCGGGTCATTTACGTCGGCTCCTTTTCGAAGGTCATGTTGCCAACGCTGCGCCTTGGTTCCTGATCGCGCCAGCCTCGCTCCACGCGGCCTTGAGGGCGGTCAAGCAGCTGACCGATTGGCATGGTGAAGTCCCGACTCAGGCGGCGCTTGCGCGGTTCATCGAACTGCCCCGAATACAGTGTCCATGGCGCCCCGACGCGTATCTTTCACTGCACGGAGAACGGATGACGAAAAGCCGGATAAGGCTTGTTACCCATCATGCCTGTCCACAGCACTCTGTTGAATTGGGCCGGCGGCACTTGGTCGGCCTGGGAAAAATCGAAGCCGGCCGTGACCCGGTCCCAGTACGCGGCATCGTGCGCGGGCTTGAGGTTCGGTCCCGCTGCGAACTTCACACCCTTGTCCTGCTCCGCCAACGCCAGCGTGGTGGTCGCAAGGACGGTTGAAGCCTCGGCGGTGTACGTCCACTCGCCGGAAGAACGGATGTCAAAGGCATCCTCCATCGGCGGCTGGAAGGCGGTGTTCAGGTTGATGTGCTGCGTGCCCAGAATGTCTTCGATCGTGCGCAGCGCGTTGACCTGGTTGTAGCGGGTGCTGACCACGACGCCCTGCTTGACGTACGGCCCGACGACATAGGCGGTCCCGCGATGCGAGTCGACATGATCGGGACCATCCTGCACGTCGTCTTCTGTGACGATGACCAGGGTGTCGGCCGCATAAGGGCTGTTCGCCACGGATTCGACGAGCCGGCCCAATGCGAG
This sequence comes from Vicinamibacterales bacterium, assembly GCA_036802945.1. Classification (GTDB taxonomy): domain Bacteria; phylum Acidobacteriota; class Vicinamibacteria; order Vicinamibacterales; family UBA2999; genus Gp6-AA40. Next base: position 27,853 of record DAIRVG010000031.1, on the reverse strand, counting down.
GTCGCAGTCGGCCTGCTGCGTTTCAGGCGTGTTCACACCGCCGAGCGCGCTGCCAAAGCTGCCCATATGGTCGTGGCTGATGCGAACCAGCGACAGGCTCGGCAGATTGCGGTTGGCGACAAACTGGTCGAACTCCCGCTTCCACTCGTTATAGCGCCAGAGGTCCGGATAGTTCTGGTCGTAGCCACGGAAATAGACGTCGGTGAGCGAGGCCAACGCCGGATCGAGGGGAGCGACCTGCACGATGCCGGAGAGGAACGGATCGGAGACCGGCGCGGCCTTCGTGCCGATGCTGCCGATGTTGTTCACCAGGAATCCGTAGTTACGGACAGTTCCGCCAGCCTTGAGCACCGCGTTGAAGATATAGCCATCCTCGATGCCGAACGGCGCGTCGGCGGACGCGTGGTTGGCGGCTCCCGCCAACAGGTTCGCGGTGCCGCCGGGCAGACCCGCCGAAGCGTTGCTGTAATTGGTGGTTCCCGCCACCCCGGCCGCGGCGTCGCGCGCGGCAACGGTCGCGAAATTGACCGGCACGTTGCGATTGGTGCCTTCGGACTCGTAGGACAGACCGCGGTTGACCGAGGCGTAATTGATCTGCTGCGTGATCGCTTCAGTGTTGGTGACACGGCCTTGCATCGACCAGGACCAGCCGTCCATGCTCCCGTCGCCCGGGTTCATGAAATGGTCCAGCGTGACGAACTTGTTTGCGAGACTGTGATTATTCGGCGTGAGGAATTGGCCGAACTGGGTCAGGCTCGGGTCACCATCCGCGCCGTTGGTCAGGTCGCCCAGAACCTGATCGTAGGTGCGGTTTTCCTTCACGACATAGATTACATGCTTGATGCGTTTGCTCAGGAACTGCATCACCTTCGTGTTCTTGTCGACGTTCTCTGGGGAGTAGAAATTGTTCCTCGCGACGCTGTCCGTCAGGTCTCGCAGATCCTTCGAGGTCGGCACGGGGGCACTGACCAGGGATGCCCGTTCCAACTGGAATTGGTACTGGTTCGACGCCCTCGAGGCCGCAGCGGCCGCGGCGTTCCCTCCCGGGTAGATGATGCTCGTCATGCTGGCCGTGCTGCTGGCGAGGTGACCGGGGTTCGGGCCGGTGACGCTCTTGCCGCTGATGATGTACATCCAGGAGCCATCGGCGCTCAATGTGACGTCGTGCGGCTCATAGGCGGTCGGGATCAGGCCGTTGACCCTGTTCGCTCTCGCGCCGATCAGCGGGATGACGGCTATGGAGTTCGCTCCGCTGTTGACCGCGTAGAGCGTGTCGCCATCTGGGGAGAGCGTCACCGCGGACGTCGCGGCGCCGGTGTACTTCCGGCCGTGAAGCAGGTCCGTCGGTGCGCGCGCATCGATTCGGGTCGTGACGGTGTTGGTCGAGGTCTCGATGACCGCCACCTGGTCGGCGTTGTCCTGTGCCACATAGAGCCTGGACTGTGAAGCGTCCAACGTCATCCCGAGGGCGTTTCCGTCAAGCTTGACGCGGGTGATCAGATGGCCCGCGGTGGGTGAGGAAACGTCGACCACCACGACCTCACGATCGCGGTCTGAAGACACATAGGCCGTGCCATTTCCCTTCACGACGACGGCGAACGGAAAGGTGCCGCCAGCAACGCCGTTGCTACCCTCATTGCTGGCGAAATACGGGCGCAGATCGTGCTCGTATCGGACCTGGCGGCTTGCGGTGTCGATCACGCTGATCGAGTCGTTGTAATTGTTGGCGACAACCAGCGTATGACCGTCGGCGGAGATGCCTATGCCGCTGGCGTTGGGCTGCACGCTCAGGCCAATGCCCTTGTTGCGGGCGCTGCCGGTCGCACCAGGCGCGAAGTGGCCCAGCGCAATAGGTGCGGCGGGCGCGAAGCTGCCGCCGCTCTTCGCGTAGACATACACCGCGTCGTCGTTGCCGCCCGCGGCGTAGAGCGTATTGCCATCGGGCGAAAAGACTAGTCCTACGTGGGCGTTCGTCTGCTTGAGCACTTGCGTGAGCAGGGGCTTGGCCTTGTGGGCACCCTGCACGTCATAGAGAAAGATGAATTGGGTCGAGTTGGCCACATCGACTGTACCGTCCGGCTTGTACAGCGAGTTCTGGCCGGCAGTGATGACCGCCAACGTTGTGCCATCCGGACTGAGCTGCGAGCGCACGGCCTCACCGGCAACGAAGTCCGGATACGCAGCGAGACCCGGGTTCAAATTCTGCTGGACTGCACCGCTCATCGCCGTCGGCGTGACATATTGGCCGGTGGGCAGCGCGACGAGTCCATTGCGGTCCTGACGATCATCCTTGCGCCCCTGTAGATCGGCACTCGTTGACAGGGCGAATAGTGCTGCAGCCGTGAGTACGCTCAGCGTGAGCAGGTGTTGCAGTGATCGTTTCCTCATGGCGGATCCTTTGTGAATGGGTCGTTGGGAGGCCTAGCGACGCGGCAACGGCTGCGTCGTTGTCTTCTGCCGCGGGAGTCCCTCGGACTTCATGATGGCCGCGACCAGCTTGAGTTCGTCGGCGTCCGGCCGACTGAAGTCGACGTCTCTGCTCAACGCCAGCCAGATTGGGCTGGCTCCCCTGGCGTATTGGACTTGCTGGTAGTTGTACGGCGTGAAGTCCGGCGTGCTCGTGAACATGTCGCGCAGATCGGTGGCCACGGCATCGTATTGGTTCAGGGGAGGCAGGCCGAGGATCAGGTTTACCGTCTTGAACACGCTGGCGAGGCTCGTATGCGTTTTGCTGACGTACTGTTTCTTCACCCACGGTCCGATGGCCAGGAAGATCGAACGGTGTCCATCAACGTGATCGGCGCCATTCTGCGTGTCGTCCTCCACGACGAAGATGACGGTGTCCTTCCAGCACGGACTGTGTGAGATGAGCTCGACGGTCAGCCCCAGCGCCGAATCGTTGTCCTGGACGAATCGCTTGAATGACCAATCCGGGCCGGTCGGATTGATGTCGCGCGCGCCGCCGCCATGATCGTTCGGGTAATACAGGTCAACATACTGCGGCAGGTTGCAGCGCTCTCTCGCGCGGTCGACGTACTGGCTCTCGAACACCTGCTTGAAACGCCCAAAGCGGCTGAAGCGCGCCGGGTCCTCCGGCAGTGGGGCGTCCGGAATGTGGGTGTTGTACGTCGGGAACAGATGATCGCTGTTGTCGCGGAGCACCTGTTCCATCGGGACGTTGGCGTGCTCGCGCGCGCCGGTGGGCTCTGCTCCGCCGGGCTCATCGATCACGGCGAATTCGAAGCCGTTACCGAAATTGACGAACGTCTTCCCGTAGCGATTCAGGTGCAGGTAAATGCCTCCCTGCTCGTTGTAGTCATTAGGCTCAGGAGAGGCGTTGGCGTCGGTGAAACCAATGCGGCCGGGAAACTCCGTGAAAACCGCCGGATCGTCGCCCGAGTCCCTGCGCTGGCCGCCGTAGGAAGCGGGCCAATGGGTTTCCTCGAATTCGGCTGTGTACTGACCAGTCAACCACCGATGGCCGTCCGACGAGACGGAAGGCTCCAGGAAGAAGTTGTCGCTGAACGCAAACCGCAACGCCAGTTCGTGGTGATTCGGAGTCGCAGCGTACCCAAGCGAGAACGCCGGTTCGCCATTCACCGGTACGCCGGAGCGCGTCGTCGTGATGTCGCCGAGCATCAGGTCGTGAGTGGCGTTCTCCTTGTTGACGAAGATGACGTGCTTGATTTGAGCGCTCGCTTTTCCGAGCTGGTTCGGGATCGGATTGTTCGAGTCTTTCGCCACCTGGCCTGCAACGAAAACATTGTTGGCATACACACGATCTGTGTAGGCTTCCAATTGCTGGTCGGAAGGTATTGGAATGATGTTCACCGTTCCCATCGCCGTGAACTTGGGGGACTGGGATTCGCCAACAAGATTGGGCGTCGCTCCCCGGCCGCGCGCATTGGCCACATACAGGGTGCTGCCGTCGGCACTGACCTGCACCGCGCTCGGCCACCAGCCCGTTGGGATGTGCCCAAGCACGTGCCCGCTCATGCCGTCGAGCCTGATGACACCTACGGCATTGATGCCGGCCTCAGCGACATAGAGGTACTCCCCGTCCGGGCTCAGCGCCAGACCCACTGGCTGGACACCTCTCAACGTGCGGTCACGACCGTCAAGGGGCGACAGGTCGATCCGATGCCGCTCCTCGTAGTGTGTCGGGTCCACGATCGAGATGCTGTCGTTGTTGCCGTTCGCAACGTAAATTGCGCGCCGGCCGACGACGACGGCGTTGGGATGACTGCCGCTGTAGACATCGATCCCGTTCTCACGCGCGCCAACCAGGGGCCCGGTCTTCACGATCTCACGTCGAGTGAGCTTGGCTGGATCCGCCACGTCCAGGACGTACACCGATGAGGATTCCGGCGCGTTCGGGTTGCCGAGGCCAGGAACCATGTAGACCCTGTCGCTCGGAATGTACCCGCAGCGGATGCCATCGGCGTCACGCAGATCGTCTGGCAGGTTGCGTGGATCGACCTTGGTAATCTTGATTGCCCGGTCCTGTCGCGTCTCACCCGGGTATCCGGCGCCGGGGTAACAGAGCGGATAGTCGACCGTGTCGTTACCGGTGGGATTCGCCGGCCGCAGGTGCGTGTACTGGAAGACCCCGACATGAGTCACGAACAAGGTTCGGTCGTCTGCCGACAACGTGATGCCAAATGGATAGCGTCCAACTTTGGCCTGGCCGATGACTGCAGCAAAGTTGTCGGGCTCTGTGACGCGCCCCTGTGCATCGACTCCTGTCTGCACCTTGGACACATCGATGACGTGAACTCTGAACCCCCCCTGATCGACGACATAGAGAAAGCGTCCGTTCTGGGTGAGGGCCATGTTGCCTGGAAAGGCGCCCTTGAAGCGCCTCGTCGGCGTGGCGACCACGCTCAGGGGGCGATCGAGCGGGTGTGTGGGACCGTTCAGATTGACCGATCCGACAATTTGTCCGAGCGACGTATCGCCGACCCAGATGTTGCCGTTCTCTCCGCCGGAGAGGTACACGCGCCGGCTGTCAGTGGAAAAGGTGACGCCCATGAAACTGGCGTTGAGATTGATCCGTTTGACCGCGGGGGCCGGGCTGTGAAGCTGAGAGATCAACGTGAGTGAAAAAGGAGCCGCGCCGCTATTGAGCGTGGCCAGCATCGCGCCGTTCGGCGATAGAGCCAGGCCGAACGGCTTTGGCGCTTGAACGGACACTTCCGTGCCGGCAGGCGTCACAAGGCGACCGCTCGGCAGAACTGCCGCGCTCACGCCGTCGATGACGGTGTTAGCCGTGGCGGGGCGATCGCCGGCCGGTGCCGAGAAGTGCAGAAAATCAGAGCCGCGCGCCAGCGATGAGTTGCGCTGCGCCTCCAATGCCCAGGATCCAGCAGCCAGCATGCCAAGCACCACGACGGCGCTGAACGAGGCGGCGAGGAGTGTGTGTCGTGACCCATGTTCACGCATAGTCGTATTCCCTTCACGCGAAGCCAAACGGGGTGGCTGCATCGACTGCTAGAAGCCGTAGCTCAGTGATGCTCGAACGGCGTAGTCGTCGTCGCCGCTCGACGATGGCAAGCCGCGGACGGCATCGCTCGTCCGTCCGCTCCGCGTGGCATGCAGCATTGGTCCGCCGGCGAGGCCGACCTGCCAGCGCTTCTGAGGCGGAGCGATGCGGATTGAGGGGCCGATCAGCAGACGAGCGCCCCCTTCGGCTTCCTCTGCTTCCCAGAATCCCTCGAGGTCTTCGCCGATGAGCTCGATGCCGGCATAGAACGAGGGCCGAATGCGACGTGACAGCCCGAACGTGGTGATCAAGTCAACCGCGTCACGACCGATCGAATAGGGCTTCTCGAACAGCGCATTGCCGTCGAGACGCCATGCGGCGAACGAGCGTCCGGCCACAATCCGTCCGAGCATCACATTCGCGCCCGCGGACTCGTGTCGCACGCCCAGACCGACAGCGAGACTGGCTTGCTTGTCCGCCGCCTGCAATACGCCGAACAGCAGCTCGCCCTGTTGAGAAGACCGGATGTCCCGTTTGTCGCTCGACATCCCGACCCTGCCGAGAAACGTGAGTCTGTTCCCGAGGGCGGCCTGGACACCGAAGCGCTGCTCCGGTCGATCGCTGTCGGTGGCGTCGAAGGCGCCCGCGCCGAAACCTGATTCCAGATGCACCGTGACATGCGGAACGTCTGTCGGCGGTGCCGAGACCGAGAACATGAATTGCCGATCCTGACTTGGAGTAGAGCTCACCTGTGCGGCGGCGCTCGTGGCAACCAGGCCGATCAACGCCAGACATCCGACGATGTGTTTGCTGACACGCATGGCATCCCTTTCGACGAACGGCATCCTGTTGTCTGTTAGCCTCGATGGAATTGGCGTCGTACTCGTGTGACGTCAGGCAGTGTCGTCGGGCGACGTAACGACCGTGCTGTCTCCAGTAAACGTCCGCGCAAAATCTTGTTAACTGAACCGCTCGAGCGGAACGCGTCGCGGTGAATAGAGATCGAAAGCTCTGCATGCCGGCAGCGCCGTTTACACAGTCGTAGTCCGCGGCTGCGATGATCGGGACGGAATGCCGTTCGCTCAGTCCGATCGACGATCGACCCTTCCCCACCGCGTCCGTGCTCGTGTTCACCAGGAGCCGGCCGCACAATCTGCCTCAGCCCCGAAGCAACTCGCTCTGGAAGCCGTCGGCGTGTCAAAGCGTTACGGAGATCGCGAAGTCCTTACAAGCGTCGATCTGATCGCTCGACCTGGTCAGCTGCATGGGCTCCTCGGCCCGAACGGCGCTGGGAAAACAACGCTGATGCGCGTTTTGCTCGGACTCGTCCGACGCGACGCCGGCGCCGTGCGCCTTCTTGGGTGTGATCTGCACTCGACGGCTGGACCGCTACCGGACGGAGTTGCCGGGTGCGTGGAGACGCCCGCCTTTTATCCGTACCTGTCCGGACGGCGGAACCTGTCTCTGCTGGCCCGTCTCGATGGCGATAACCAAATCGCCGCGTCGGACGCCGTCGGTAGCCTCCTTGAGCAAGTAGGCCTTGCGGCGGAGGCGGACGTCGCTGTAGGAGGCTACTCGGCAGGGATGCGGCAGCGTCTCGGACTCGCCGCCGCGCTGCTGCGCTCTCCGCGCCTGCTTTTTCTCGATGAGCCAACGAGCGCTCTCGACCCGGCCGGCGCGCGTGAGGTGCGCACCATCGCTCGGCGTCTGGCGGACGAAGGCGCCGCCGTCGTCTTGAGCAGCCACGACATGGCCGAGGTCGAACAGCTCTGCAGCGTGCTGACAGTTCTCAATCATGGACGCGTCGTCTTTTCTGGCTCAATCGAAGAACTGAGGACGCTCGCGCCCGCCGCTGTTCACGCCCTGCTGCGTACAAGCGACGACCGCGCCGCGCTGGATCTGGCCTCCCAGCGAGCCGGGGTGAAGGCGCAACTGGTCCCCGCTACCGATGATGGTGGTCTTGAAGTGTCGGCCGACATCGAGGCACTCGACGCGTACGTCATCGCGCTCGGACGCGAAGGCGTGGCCGTCCGTGCGCTGGAGTGCCGCCCGCGCTCGCTCGAATCGCTGTTCCTCGACCTCACACGACACGATCGCGCAGTGGACACGAGCGTCGTCGCGCTGCCCACCCTTCAGGACGACTCGCGAGCGTCGGCGGTGGTCTCGTGAACGTCCCCGGCTTCCTGGCGGCAGCCGGCGTCGAGTGTTCCAAGCTCGTCGCGCAGCTCAAAGTGCGAATCATGTTCGTCGCGTGCCTGGCAGGTCCCATCGCATTTGCAGTCGCGATGCGCGTGCAGAGCAGCGTGCCGTCCGACACGCTGTTCGGCCGCTCCGTCACGGAATCTGGCTTCGCGGTGCCGCTCGTCGTGCTCGGGTTTGCCGCGCTCTGGGCGTTCCCGGTTCTGGCCAGCGTCGTCGGCGGGGACCTCTTCTCGGCTGAGGACCGATATGGCACCTGGAAGACCGTACTGACACGCTCGCGCAGCCGCGCCGACATTTTCGCCGGCAAGGTGCTGGCGGCGCTGCTCTTCTCTTTGCTCTCGGTCGTCACCGTGGCAGTGAGCAGCGTGGCGGCCGGAGTGCTCGTCGTGGGCCCGCAGCCTCTCATCGACCTGTCTGGCACTCTAGTCTCGCCCGCGCAGGCGCTGATTCGCGTTGCACTCGCATGGTTGTCGGTCCTGCCACCAGCCTTCGGTTTCACCGCCCTCGCCGTGGCGCTATCGGTAGGTACGCGGAGCAGTGCGGCCGGCATCGGATTGCCTGTCGTCGCCGGACTGTTAATGCAGCTGTGTGCGTTCGTGGACGGCCCCGAGGTCGTGCACCGGATGCTCATCACCTCTGCGTTCGTGGCGTGGCACGGCCTCTTTGTCGAATCTCCTTACTACGGGCCTCTGGTGTACGGAACGACTGTGAGCGGGGTCTATTTCGTCGTGTGCCTGGTGGTCGCGTACCGCATGCTGCGACGACGGGATATCGGGGGATAGACGTGCCCGGTCCAACGACGCGGAGGTGCATTCGCTGCACGCTTGCGCTGCTCGCGATCATTCCTGCATCCGGTTGCGGGCGGAGCCCGATCACGTCGGCCCGAATCGAAACCTCGATCGCTCTGACGTTCGCCAACCTGGTCCACCTCCAGGTCTCGTGGTTGGGTTTGCCACCCACAGCGGCGTCGGACTTCGCGGTAAAGGCCAGCTGCCGCAGACTCGCGGGAAGCAGCGCTGGGTCCGGCGAATGGGTGTGCATGCTTCTCTGGCGAAGTCCCCAACGCCAGACCCTGAGCGATACGTATGACCTTTTCGTGGCGACCGACGGCTGCTATACGGCAACCGTGTCCGGAGACAGCCTCGGCGGGCCGACGCTCAAAACGTCAGACGGCCGCGACGTGAGAAATCTCCTCTACACGTTCGAAGGGTGCTTCGATACCACGTGACCATCAACGGGCGGCGTGCATGAATCGGAGCCAGCCTGCAACGATCCCAACCCACAGGCCCGTCATCGCCCGACGGCGTCCGACGCAGGGTCACGCTCGTCGTCGACATCCTCATCCTGATCCGGCGAACGCTCACCGGGCGTGTCGACCCGTGCCGACATTGGGCGAGCATTCGCCGGGGCAACCGGGCCGGGCGCTGTCGTTGGCGGCAGGATGAGGATCCGGTCGAAGGTTGACACGCCGTCGGTGGTCACGGGACGAGACGCGATCATATAGCCGGCGACGCCCCGCAGCACGGAATCCAGCGCGTCGCGTTCGGTGACGCCCATCAGCTCCAGGGTTACCGGCGCACCCTCGACGCGATCGATGTTCACGATCGTCGTACCGCCACGCCTCGCCCATTCGCTCAGGATCGCCCGAACGGGGGCGTCGTGTGCGATGAGCCATACGCGGCCGCCACCAAACTCGAGCTGCACGGATTGCTGCGCGTAAGCCGTTGTAACCAAGCAACTGAGAAGCGCGGAGAGAACGATGCGGAATCTCATCTGGCGTGAAACATCGTTGACGCGCATCCATCCTGCCGATGCGCCATCCACAGGTCAAATCAAATCCGCGTAAACCCCGAGCGACGCCTTTCGCGATCGGGCCTGCGGACCATCAGTCGCGACGTTTGTGATCGGTGAGCTTCTCTCGCAGTGTGAGCTTCAACTCCCGTTCGAACGCCGACGCTTCCGTACGTAGGAGATTCGGCATCAGGATGCACGGCTCCTGATGGCATCCGACGATGGTGACCAGCAACTCAACACGATCCGATCCACCGTCACTGGACGCGACGCCGATCACTTCGAGCCGCGGATCATGGTCGGCGGCGATGGTTCGACTGATCGCCGTGATCGTATCGAGATCTAGTGTCACAGGGAGGCCAGTACCATCGTCGAATGTAACCCTGCTGTAACGTAGGTATGATCAGATCGACTGGAGCATCGGTGTTTCAGCATGCCTCTTCGATGCCCCGCCACCTGTGAACCTGGTACGTCATGATCATCCGACGCTTCACCTCGTCACAACAATTGATTACGCAGCCGGCGCATGCCGCATTGGCCGCACGAATCATGCTGACGTGGCAGCTCGACCATTTTGCCGAATCGCCACGGCGAGCGTCGATTCTGCGGGCCACTGAGCAACACGACGACGGATGGGCCGAAGTCGATGAGGCCCTCGTCGTCGACGAAGCCTCGGGTAGGCTGCTCGATTTCATCGAGCTCCCCGATGGGCTCAAGCGCGAGGCGTCGTCACGCGGCATCGAGGGTCTCTCATCCGACCCGTACGCAGCCGCCCTTGTGGCGCAGCATCGGCTGCACGTCTATCGACGGTACGCCGAACACGCGGAATGGAGCGCGTTCTTCGCGGAGATGACGTCCGCTCGCGATTCATACCTAGGCGTCTCCGAACACGGTTCGCTCGACGATCTTGTCCGCGACTACAGGCTGGTGCGCGCCGGCGATCTCGCGTCTCTAACCTTCTGCAACAACGGGACGGAGGTCACCGCTGAGGAATGCGGATACGCCATGCGCCTCCAGGGAACGACGCTATTCATCGCGCCGGACCCGTTCGGTGGGCGCACCGTCGAGATCGAAATCGACGCGCGAGAAATCGGCAGTCAGTCCTTCAGCTCCGCCGCGGGCGCGAGGCACGTCGTTGCGTCCGCGCCCATCGTGAGACTGAGGGGACTGGTGAAGGGAACCGCGAATTGAGTTTCGAAGATCAGTCGACAGCCAGATGGAGCTTCTTCCAGCCGCGCGTACCGTGTACGCATGTTTCGCCGTGGCCCACTCGCCTTCGCCGACGATCGACAGTCGCATGCCGTCGACGACGAGGTGAAGGCCTTCACCGGTCGGAACTCGCCGCAATGTGACGTCGAGAAGCTGACTGCGCCGGGAGACCATCGGGGCGATCCGGGCAGAGTGGTCAATGCCCATCATCCGAAGAGAGGCTGCAAGAACCCCCGGCCTGACAGAGTGCAGGTGGAGGGGACGGAGACAGCTTCTCGGCTTCGCAGTCACGCTGTCGTCATTCTTCCGTTACGCGACGTTCGCACGCCGCCGCTATTCTCGCTTGCTCATCCCACTTTTGACCGTTAAGGAGCGACAGATGAAGCATGGCTGGTTAGCGGGTTTGACTGCGTTGATTCTCGGTTCTGCCGTCACGATGTCGGCGGTAAACCCTGGCGTGACCCTGATCGGGACCGGCGCCATTCCTGGCAATGCCTCCGACCTGTCTGGTCTGTCGGGTTCGATTTGCCAACGCGACGACCTCACCGTGTGCATCGACAAAGACACCTTGGGCGGCCTCGGATCGGGCGTCACGTATACCGGCTTCAACAATGTGTTTCTTGCCGTGCCGGATCGGGGACCTTTCGACGGACGAACCAACGAACCGTATCTCGATCGCTTTCATTTCCTGCACATCACGGTCAACACCCAGGCGGCCTTCCCCAACATCAAGTCGGTCCTGCTCGATACCAGATTTCTGAAAGACGAGCGGAACCGGCATCTGGTCGGGGACGCGTACGCGTTTGACACCACCACTCCACGCGCAGCGCGACGGTTTGATCCGGAAGGGGTCGCCGTCAGCATCCTCGGAAACTTCTTCGTCTCGGACGAATACGGCCCCTACATCCTCGAGTTCGGTCGCGCCGGACATCTACTGCGGCGGATTCCTGTTCCCGACAAGTTTCTGCTCGACCCGATTGTCGGGCATCCAAGCGGTGACCTTGACAGCAACGCCGCCTCTCTCGAGCTGTACCCGTCCTTCAACGTGACAGGACGCCAGGCGAATCGCGGGATGGAAGGTCTGACGATCACGCCAAACGGCCGCACGCTTGTCGGCATCATGCAGAACGCGCTGCTCCAGGACCACGGCGTCGATCCCCTGACCATCGGGCGTGTGGGGGTTAACAATCGCATCCTGACGTTCGATCTGCTGACAGGCAAAACGCACGAGTATGTCTATGTCATGGACGCCGTCAATCAGGGCAGGGGCGTCAACGAGATGCTCGCGATTGACGATCACGAGTTCCTGGTGCTCGAGCGCGACAATCGATCGCTCGTGCCCACTCCGCCGAACGCCGCTCAGACGCCAAACCTGAAGCGCATCTACAAGATCGATCTCGCCAAGCCTGGCCTGACCGACGTCTCCAGCGTGGACAGCCTTCCGCAGGGTGCGCTCGATCCGTCGATCGTCCCGGTGACCAAGACGTTGTTCCTCGACTTGCTCGACCCGAGCTACAAGGTGAGTGCGACCCAGACGATCAAGGATGTCATCGCTGAGAAGATCGAAGGAATGGCGTGGGGACCGGATTTGAAAGACGGCAGGCATCTGCTGTACGTCTTCAGTGACAATGATCTCACTCCGGAATTGCCCACGCAGATCTACGCGTTCGCGATCGACGGCGTCGCCGCCAACATCAAATACCGTCGGCAGCTGGTTCTATTGCCAATGCTTGGCCCGTGGGAAATCTTGAAAGCTCTGAAGTAAGGCCTCTATCTTGTGGCTCTACGTGCCGAAAGACGCACGTAGAGCCACCGCCTGCGCGCTGGTTCAACTACAGCCGTAAGCTGATTGAAAAAGAACAGGAGTGCCTTCGGCCTCACCGTGATCCTGTTTCAGAAATCTGCCCGGATAAGGCTTGTTGCCCATGCGGATACAAGCAAAGGCTCAGTGTCTTCGGAAGCGAGCGTCAGGCCGCACGGCATCGCGGCAGTGGCTTGACTGCGGCCCTCGCGTGCACTGGAACCGCCACCTGACGTTCAGAGGCACCTCAGCCGGCGTGAGGACCAGGAAGCCGCCGCAGTAGTCATCCAGACGATCGTCTATTCGTTCTCGGACCGGGCGCACAGCGACGATGTCCTTGAAGGTGACGACATCATTGAGCACGCGCATTGGTACAGACTCCGCGATCGAGATGCGGCAATGAACGCAATGAACGGTAATCGTTTCGTTGGTCGAGAAGGACGAGAAGCAGTGCGTGACCGATTCACCGCCGTACCCGGCCTCGCATTCCACGCCGTGGATAGCCGCAAAGGCGAGCAGCCTGGCAACAGCCCTTTCCACGTTGTTCATCGGTATCTCGAATCACGACGGTCACCTGCCCAACGCGAGAGGCGGAGACCTACGTCGTAACCATGGTGGGGCACCCACGTGAAGGAACCGTGGAGGTAGGGCGACAACGATGTAACACCGGGCGGTCAGGGCCGCCAGACCGTCCGCTGGAACAGGGACCTCGCTAGTCGCTGCGCGCCACGTAGTGCTTCAACATGAGCTGCTGCGCATTGAACCCGGCGAGCCCTTCCGGCCTGGAGTAGTTTCCCTCCGCGTCCAGCACCATCGCGCGCTCGGTGTCCTGCAGGTCCGCCTGCAATACCACCTCGAGTAGATGCCTTCGGATCTCGGCATTGCGGATTGGCGCCAGCGTCTCGACTCGACGCGCGAGGTTCCGTTCCATCAGATCCGCGCTGCCGACATACATCTCGTCGTTCCCGTCGTTCTGGAACCAGAACAGGCGCGAGTGCTCGAGGAACCGCCCCACGATCGAGCGCACCCGGATGTTGTCACTCACTCCACGGACACCGGGTCGCAAGCTGCAGATGGCGCGCACGACCAGTTCGATCTCGACCCCGGCCTGCGAGGCGCTGTAAAGGACGCGGATCATCTCATCATCAGTGATCGCGTTGACCTTCATGATGATTCTGGCCGGCCGGCCGGCCCGTGCGTGATCCGCCTCTCGCGTGATGAGGTCGCATAACCGCGACCGGAGCTGCATGGGGCCGACGAGCAGCGATCGAAACTCCTGCTGGTTGGAATAGCCTGTCAGGTAATTGAAGACGTCGGTCACGTCCTCGACGATGTCGGGATCGGCGGTGAAGAGTCCCACATCCGTGTAGATCCTTGCTGTTTCGCGGTTGTAGTTTCCAGTGCTCGTGTGTACGTAGCCGCGAATCCGGTCGCCTTCCCGCCGAACGAGGAGGCACAGCTTGGCGTGAGTCTTCAAGTCCGTGAATCCGTACACGACGTGAATGCCAAGCGACTCCAGCCGCCTAGCCCAGATAATGTTGTTCCGTTCATCGAATCGCGCCTTCAGTTCCACCAGCACGGCCACCTGCTTCCCCGCTTCGGCCGCCTGAATAAGGAGGTTGATCAACGGCGAGTTCGCTCCGATGCGATAAAGGGTCATTTTGATCGCGAGGACGTTCGGGTCTCTTACTCCGGCGCGGAGGAATGCTTCCACCGATCCGAACGACTCGTAGGGATGGTGGACGATCACATCCTGGTCGCGGAGCTGGTCAAAGATGACTTCAGGATCCTCGTCCGAACGCCAGATAGGATGTGGGGAGAAGGGAGCGTACTTGAGCTCGGGCCGATGCATCGCTGTCAGCTGCAGCCAGTCTCCAAAGCCGATCCGGGATGACGTCCGGAGGATCTCGTCACCGGTCGCTTCGAAATTCTCGGCAAGGATGTTGAGCACGCGGGTGGGGATGGCGGCGTCGACCTCCAACAGCGATAACGCCCCACGACGCAGCTGCTTGAGGCTGCGGTCTACCGTCTCGAGAAGGTCGTCAGCCTCGTCCTGTTCGATGTCGAGGTCCGCGTCGCGAATGACGCGGAAGAGATGCGCGCTCCTGACGCTCGCGCCAGGGAACAGTTCCTGGATGTTCGCGCGGATCACGTCCTCGAGAAACACAAACGTGAGACCCGGGCGTGGGCTGAGCGCCTCCGGGATCTGTACGAAACGTGGAAGAGGATCGGGCACCTTCACGCGGGCAAACTTCGTACGGTTGGCATGCCGCACGACGACGGCGAAATTCTTACTGAGGTTCGAGATCAGCGGGAACGGATGTCCGGGATCGAACGCCAGCGGCGTCAGGACTGGTCCGATGTTGCGAGCGAAATGGGACGCGAGGAACTCGCGAATCTCCGGCGTCCACGCGTCAGGATCGAGAAACGAGATGTGCTCCGCCGCAAGCAGATCGCGAAGCTCGCTCCAGCACGCGGCCAGGTCGTCAAGTTGTCGCCCCGCACGCGTCCGCATCGCGTCGAGCTGTTGCCCGGTGCTATGACCGTCCGGCGCGACGTCGCTGAGTCCCTCGCGCTGCTTCTTTGCTGTCGTTGCGACCCGGATCATGAAGAATTCGTCGAGATTGGTCCCGACAATCGCCAGAAACTTGACGCGCTCGAGCAACGGCTGCGACGAATCGCTGGCCTGCGCAAGCACGCGCTGGTTGAACTCGAGCCAGCTCAATTCCCTATTGATATAGAGCGCGGGGTTCTTGAGGTCGGACGGGTCGATGTCGTGAGTCGACCGCTCGTGAGGAAGCGCGCTCAGGCTGACCGGTGCACCAGCATTCGGAAGGTGTGGGGGCACAAGGGGGCGAATCTTACCAAAGCGATGTAACGAAACAGTGAGGTTGATGACGTGGCTTATTCTCGTCATCGGAAAGGACGCCAACCCGTTGCGTCGTGCACGGTTCCGACAACAGACGTCGTCTCGAACTGCGCGTAGGCTGGCGCAGTGAAGACCACTTGGATGGAGCTAACTAGTTCGGTGATCGGCGAGTTTTTCGCGCAGCTTGTCCTTAAACTCGCGTTCGAACTGCGATGCTTCTGTACGCGTGAGATTGAGCATCAGGACGCATGGTTCCTGATGGCACCCGACGATCGTGACGAGCAGCTCAACCCGATCAGAGCCACCGTCACTCGACGCGACGCCGACCACTTCGACCACTTCAAGTGGCGGATCCTGGTCGGCGGTGATGTCGCGACTGATCGCGGCGATGGTGTCGAGATTCAGTGCCACTTGAGGTCAATGGCCCTGCTATTCGGCAGAGCTCTTGTCCCGCGCAGGATCGTTGCGGACCGTGTCGGCGATTCCTACACTCCTCCGCCGCATCGCACCGCCAACTGAGGCGAGCGCGATTGCGCCGCCTACCCACGGTGCTGCCTTGTACATGCGCTGCGTCGCCTTTTTCCCGAGAATCTGCCTCAATTGCTTCTTGATGGTCATACCCTGTCGCTTGCAACTGCCGTGCGAGGCGTCGCGAGGCCGTGCCCACTGCCTTCGCGATCTCATCCGCAGCGTGCAGAGCTCCGGACGGCTCCTCCGTATTCCAGGCTCGAACTCAACGATCAGAGTTTTGAGCTGGTCCGCTCGACGGTGAGTTCAACGCGCGGGCCGCGGCATCGGCAAAGTCCGTGAAGATACCGTCGACGCCCAGATCCCGGAACTGACGATACTCGGCCCCGGGATCGCCGTGGTAGGACGATGACAGAAACATCGGCTCGCTGCGCAGTGTCCAGACGTGAACGAGCAGACCGAGTGCGTGCGCACGGGCAATGAGATCGGTGGGCGCCATCAGCGTGCCGTCCGGGTTGGCCGGAACCACCAGACGGCTGTTCGGCCCGATGCCGTCCGCGTACGACTTGATCGCGCGCAGCTCCGCGTCATTCGGAATCCGGCGTTCGATGAGTTGAATCAGCTTGATCTGCGTCTTGGGTCGAATCTCGCGAAGGTTTGTCTCGAACGACTGGATGAAGACCGGCGCACTCGCCGTGTTCCAGCCGTGGCGATCGAGCGTGGCGAGCATCCGGTCCTCGAGCGGCAGTCCAATCGTCCTGAAGTACGTCGGGTGTTTCGTCTCCGGATAGACGCCGATCGGCCGGCCAAGGTCCTTCCCGAGCTGCTGTGCCAGCTCGATGACTTCGTCGAATGTCGGAACTTCGTACTGCCCGTCCCACGCATGCGAGCGGAAGTTGAGGCGCTCGCGCGCCCGCAGCGTCTTGATCTCGGAAAGGGTGAAGTCTTCAGAGAACCAGCCCGCCACCGCCATACCGTCGACGGTCTTCGTCCGCTTTCGATCGGGGAACTTCGCGGCGGCGTCGGTGGTGCTGCCGATCTCGTTCTCGTGCCGCGCGACGAGCACGCCGTCCTTCGTCGAGACGAGATCCGGCTCGATGTAGTCCGCGCCCATTTCCGCGGCGAGGCGGTAACCGGCAAGCGTGTGCTCAGGACGGTGCCCGGCCGCGCCACGATGGCCGATGATGAGCGGGCTAGTCATAGCGGCGGACCCAGACATCGTCACGGCCGCGACGGCACATAGCAACGCGGCAAGGCGCACGATCGATCGCATCCGGACTACCACAGGACCTTCAATCCGAGCTGCATCTGGCGCGGATCGTAACTCGAAGTAATCGTGCCGAAGCCGCTCGAGCTGCGGTTGCCGTTGGGCGCCGTGAAGTTCACGCGGTTGAACAGGTTGAAGGCTTCGAGCCGCAGCTGAAGACGTGCCGCGCCCGCGAGCGCCAGCTGCTTGCTTACCGCGAGATCAAAGGTCCAGAAGTTCGGTCCGCGCACGCTGTTGCGCGGCGCGTTGCCAAATGGCTGGCTCGGGTCCGTCGGAATCGACACGCAGGCCGGGTTGAACCAGCCGGTGATGGAGCGCTGGCTGGCATAGGGATCGCACGTCGCGTTTGGCCGGTAATTATTCGCGCCCGCGAAGTCGTTCGTGATGCCCGAGACCTGGAACGCAGCCGCCGGGCTATATATAAATGTGACGGGCTCGCCCGGCGTGACCGTGTTGATGCCGGCGACCTGCCAGTCGCCCCATGCCTTCCCGCGACCGAACGGCACCATCCACACGATGCTCGTCGTGCTGTTGAACGGCTGGTTATAGCCGGAGGTGCCGTAATCGGCCGCGATGTTGTGGATGTCCTGCGGAGCCGGGGAATTGCCGTTGGCGTTCTCGAGCGACTGCGAGGAGTTGTCCTTCGCTTTGGACAACGTCAGCGCGCTGAGCAGGTTGAGGTTCGCACCGACCCGCCACTCGTACTTCATTTGCAGCGCGTCATAGCGCGATTTGCCGCCATTGAAGACCTCGGTAATGTCACCGAACGTCGGAATCGGCCGCCGCGCCTGCAGTGGAATGGTGCCGGCGGCGTTGTTCGGCGCCGCCTGATTCAAGTTGCCGACCATCAGCAGATCGGCGGCCTTGTTGCCGACGTAGGCGACGTCAACGACCATGCCCGCGCCGAATTGCCGCTGCACAGATGCGAACCAGTTCTGCACCATACCAGAGTGATAGTTCTTCGGAATATAGCTGATGAGTGAGGTCAGCGGGTTGAACGTCGACGGGTCGGTCAAGCTGGCTGGATAGCCCTGCTCGGTCGGAAGAAACGCGGAGGAGGTCGCGTCGGTCTGGTTAACCACCGCGCGGATCACCTGCGGGCCGTTGATCGCAAGCAGGTTGGCGGATCCGATGCGGTCCCAGTGAACGTAACTGACGCCCCAACCGCCATGGACCACCGTGTTGGCCGCGGCGGTGTACGCGAATCCCAGTCGCGGCGCGAAGTCATTCCGATCGGGATTGACGAGCGACCGGTTCTGGATCGATCCGATGCTCGCGATGACCATTTTGACGGCGACGGGATCGAAGTTCGTGAGCCGATTGTTCGCGTCCCACATCGGCGTCGCGTACTCGTAGCGCAGGCCGGCATTGACCGTGAGCCGATCGTTGACCCGGACGTCGTCCTGAACGTACGCGAAATTCATCTTCTGGCGCATCTCCGCGACAAACAGTGTGCTGATGGCGTATTGGGAGCGCAGGCCCAGCATGAAATCAGACAGGTTATAGATGTTGTTCGCTGCCGCGCCTGCGGGACGGGTGAACTGACCGGTGTAGGAGTCGAGCCCGTACAGCGGATTCACGTCCATCACCTGGACGGCAATCCCTTGGTACTCGTAACCCGCCTTGAGTGACTGCCGACCCGTCAACCACGCGTAGTTGATTTTTGGGTTCCACAGCGTCGGATACTGCCACTGCGGATTGGTCGCTTGTCGGCCAAAGGCCGAGTAGCCGCTGATCGCTTCCGACAGCAGTCCTCCGGCAATGCGCGCGTCGCTGGGGAGTCCGGGGATATTGATGGACGTTGACGCACCCAGACCGGGTGGGTTCTTGCCGCCTCGCGTGTTCGACCAGCCGAGCCGCATCTCGAGCAGCGAACGCTGGCTAGTGACGAGTGTGGCGCCGAGCGCCAGCTGCTTACTGCGAGCGTAGATGTTCCCATTCCCGCCGCCGCCCGCCGGCAGGGGAATCGGCGGCTGATCGTTCGAGTTGAGCGCCCGCCAGCCGTAGCGCCCGAACAGCGAGAGCGATGGGCTGACCTGGAGATCAATCTTTCCGTCCGCCTTGTTGGAGTGATTCGTGAGGAGCTGGGAGATCGCGTAGTTGTTGGCGGCGCCGGCCACGTTGGGGCCAGGCAGACTGCCGAGGACCGCCTTCGCGAACGGAGTCATCGGAATCGACGTACCGGCCGGATACACCAGCCCGGTTCGCGGATCGCGGACGTCGGCGAAGAGAATTCCCGAATTCTGTGCCGCCGTCGGCAGCGTCGAGAAGGCTGTCTGCTGTTTGTTCTGACGGAACCCTTCGTAATCAAGGAAGAAGAACGCCTTGTCCTTGAGGAGCGGACCACCGAGCACGCCGCCGAACTGGTTCCGGCGGAGGGGCGGTTTTTTCCCGTCGGGCGGCAGGAAGTAGGGCGCTGCATTCAGCGCGGTATCTCGAAAGAACTCCCATCCGCCTCCGTGAAATTGATTGGTTCCACTCCGGAACAGCACGTTGATCGTCGCACCGGCGGCACGGCCGTACTCCGCGCTCTGGTTGTTCGTGACGACGCGGAATTCGCCAACCGCGTCGGGCGCCGGCTGCATCACCTGGTTGGAAAACCCCTGATTGCTCGTGCCATACGCGTTGTTGTCGAGACCATCGATGAGGAAGTTGTTGAACACGCTCCGCAGCCCGTTGACATTGAACGCGCCTTCGCGCGGCGTGCCGTTGGTGCTCTTGTTGAGCGAGGATTGCCGGACCCCCGTGGTCAGAAGCGCGAGCGACGAGTACTCGCGTCCATTGAGCGGGAGCTCACGGATCGGAACGGCACCGATGACCTGACCGCGCTGGCTGGAGTCGGTGTCGATCAGCGGGGCCGTGGCCGTCACTTCGACCTGGTCGGAGACTTCACCGACCGCCATTTGCAGATCAATGCGCTGACGCGCGGCGACCTCGACCCGAACCCCGTCGACGAGTGCGACCGCGAACCCCGCCTTCTGCGCGGTGACGACGTAGTCGCCCGGCCGAACGGTCGTGAACTCGTACACGCCGTTTCCGTTGGTCGTGCGCGTCAGCGACACGCCTGTCGCCGTGTTGGTCAACGTCACAGTGGTGTCTGGCGTAACCGCACCGCTCGTGTCCTTCACCGTTCCGACAACAGAAGCCGTCTCAAACTGCGCGAAACACGGAGCGGCCGCGAATAGGGAAATCAAGAGCAACACACCGACCGGCAACGCACGGGCAGGTCCAAACATTGTTCACCTCGCTACGCTTCAGAGTTGAGATCGCAGCGAAGTCTAGTGACCATGCATGACGACGTCGTGAATCGCCGACGACGGCACCGTAACTGAACAGCCAGCGGTCACACCGTTCTTACACGCGCTTCGTAGACTAGACGGACCGCTTTGCGAAAGGTGACTGCGTGAGAAATAGGGCCCGCGCGCGAGGCACAGCGGTCGAATTCGTAGTCCAGTAGCGCCGATCGATGGACTTGCGACGACGTGCCACAGCCGAATTCGTTGGCACAGCCTTGCTGCTCGCCGCAGTGGTCGGCTCAGGCATTATGGGTGAGCGACTTGCTTCGGGAAACGTCGGTCTGGCCCTGCTTGCGAATTCGTTGGCGACGGGCGCCGCACTTACCGCGCTGATTCTGACGTTCGGTCCGATTTCAGGCGCTCATTTCAATCCGGCCGTATCGATCGCCGATGCATCGCAGGGGGGCTTGCGGTGGTCAGAAGCCTTGATTTACGCGTGCGTTCAGTTCCTTGGTGCCTTTGCGGGCGTCGGGATCGCCGACGCGATGTTCAATGAGCCAACGTACGCCTTCTCAACCCACGCCCGGAGCGGAGCGGCGCAGGGGTTTAGTGAAGCAGTCGCGACGTTTGGACTACTCGCCGTGGTCTGGGGATGTTCACGCAGAAGATCTTCGGCAGTTCCCTTCGCGGTTGCGGCGTATATCACTGCCGCGTATTGGTTCACCGCTTCGACTTCGTTTGCAAATCCAGCCGTGACTGCGGCACGGGCGTTCACAAACACCTTCGCGGGGATTCGACCATTGGATGTCCCTTTATTCTGGGTTGGTCAAATAGTGGGCGCTGCGACAGCAACGTTGCTGCTCCGATGGCTCGTCCCGCCGATTTCGGGCCACCTTCAAGAGTGAAACGGCCTCCAAGGTGCTCAGCAAGGAGCGACGCGAATGTTGGACTGACAACTATCACATCTCGTCGCCATCCTGACTGGCGGCGACGGTCGCCCGTCTTCAAATGGACAAGGGCCTTAGAGCAGGGCGATAGAGTCCGGCTGGTTGCGTCTGGGTTGCGGACGACTTACTTCGCGACGGCCATCGCTCGCGCGCGTAACACGAACCTTACGAAGGATGACGACGAGCGCCAGTCTCTTCATAGGCTCAGTTACAGTCGAGTTGTCGAGGTTTGCAGGAGTCCCCCCAGCGGCGCGGCGGGGAGCGTGCCTTGACGACAAGACCGCAAGGCGTGGAGAGTCAGGAAGCCGACGAGCGCGCAGAAGAGGACCGTTACGGGCATGATGTGGATCATCTGTACCGTGTATCGGCCGCTCCACCATGGACGCGTGCGCCCTTCTGCACGGTTTCGAGGTGGTCTCTAGGATCGGGACTGCTCTTAAGTGCGAAATGGGTGACGTGATGACTGCGGACAACGGCGCCCACTGGTGGAAGTCGTTTCTGCTTACCGCAAGTACGGGCTGTAGGCGCGATCAACTAATCTATCGAATCCGGGCCCCTGCGATGTGGAATGCGTTGACCGGCTCGGACCGTGACGTTCAAACAGCCACTATTGATGTGCATCGCACTTGCCTGCTGAACGCAGACTCATGTTATGCACGAATGCGAGCGCAACGCCGATGCTGAACCTCGCTGCGAACCTGTCCTTCATGTTCGGGGAGGTCGAATTCCTCGATCGATTCAAATTGGCCGCTGCCAGCGGCTTCCGTGGCGTCGAATATATGTTTCCGTACGACTACGACGCCATCCAGCTCCGCGAGACCCTGGATGAACATCGCCTCACGCAGATCCTTTTCAACCTTCCTGCGGGAAACTGGGCGACGGGAGAGCGCGGGATCGCATGTCACCCGAACCGGGTGCCGGAGTTCCGCGATGGCGTCGCGCGTGCCCTCGAATATGCCAAGGTGCTCGGGTGTACTCGAGTGAATTGCCTGGCCGGCATCGTCCCACCGGGCGTCGACGATGCCGCGTGGCGCGACACGCTTGTCAGCAACCTCCGTTTCACTGCCCAACGTTTTGAGTCGGCCGGGATCACGCTGCTGATCGAGAGCATCAATACCTCCGATGTTCCCGGATTCGCGCTCCATCGCACGGGGCAGGCTATCGAGGTTTGCGCGGAGGTCGCGTCTGTCAACCTGCTCTTACAGTACGACGTGTACCACATGCAGCGAATGGGAGAGGACGTGGTAGGGACGATATCCCGCGAGCTCAGTTCGATTGGACACATCCAAATCGCGGATGTCCCCGGTCGTCACGAGCCAGGAACGGGTTCGATCGACTTCGTGGCCGTGTTCGACGTCCTCGAGAGGCTCGGCTACTCGGGGTGGATCGGATGTGAATACACACCTGCTGGTCGAACGGTCGATGGGCTTCGGTGGCTGACACAGTATCGCCAGGCTATCGGCGGTGTCTAGCGATCGCCGACGATACGCGCAGACGAGGACCTCGGGTTCCTCGGTGACGCCCGTCGTCGTGCGATGAGCCACACCGAGGAGACCATCGGCCTTTCACATACGGTGCGGCTTACCGTGAATCCGTGAGGAAGTGGTACATGCCGAGGACGTTAAGGGGGACCCAGTCGAAGCCGTCCCACTGACTGTACTCGGCCATCTTGATGTTTCGCTGCATTTGTTCCAGCGTCTGGCCCGCAGCGATGCCGGCGGCAACCGCAGCTCGGAGTTTATCGAAGTACTCCCGCCACGCGGTGACGTCTTTCACGGTACCCACCGGTCCATGGCCCGTCGCCACGAACTTGAAGCCGGCCGCCAACCCCTCCGCTTTTTTGATCGCAGCCATCCACTGTTCGAACTGCCCGAGTTCGTAGTCCATCTCCCTATTTGGAAGCCGTCGGAACGAAATAAAATCCACCATGAACAGCACGCTGTCGTCGGGGAAAGCAATGAAGCTCGAGTCCTTCGAGTGATTCATTTCGCCAATCCAGCTGATGTCTACCCGTTTCCCGCCTAAGGCGATCTGCATTCGGTCCGTATACGTGATATCAGGAGGACGCACGAAGCTCACTGGTCCGCGCATTACCTCAGCGCCACTGAGCACACCGTCCTCGTTCGCATCGAACCCCTCGTACTCGCTCTGTCTAGTGCCGGGGAAGCGCTGGATGTCCGCAGGCGCTTCGGTCTTTTCAACCACTCCGTTGCCATTGGCATCAAGCTTCGCCACGGGCTCATATTGTCCAACGACTTGCGAGAGTGTGGTGGAAGATGGCGGCATCGCCAGGTGCGAGAGCATATTGGCATGCCCTACGAACCTGGCCGTGTCTGCGAAGACGTCCCCGCCGGAGCCATGGTCCCAATGGTGATGGCTGTAGATGACGTACTTTACGGGAACCTTGAAGCGCGCGGCTAACTCCGCCTTGAGCCACTTGGAGAATTCCGTGTTGATCGGGTCCGCCAAAACAATGCCGTCCGGCGTGACCATGAACACGGTGCGGTGGTTGTTGTTCGTCGCGCTGTAGACGCTAGCGGTAATCTGCTCAATCGATCGACGCGGCGCTTGGGCTGCCGGCGGCACCTGGCCCAAAGCCTCTGAGGCAATTGCCAGCGCTGCGAAACCCAACAGAATCTTGCCTGTCGTACTGCTACGCATCGAGGGTCTCCTGTATGTTTGTGCAGAGTTAGACGCAAATCGTAACGTCACGTCCTCGCCAACCGGGGCGCCGGTGCGTTTACGTTTGACGAGATTTAGCCAGAGTTCGCCGTAAGTTTCCAGTCGATTCGGCGAAGCACTCCTGGCGGTTACAGGCTGACTGCGAGGGTGGGATGAGTGGCGTGCCACGTTGACGCCAGTCGCACGCGCTGCTCCGCTATTGGCCAGTTCGGTATTCACCGCTCCTGCGGAGCTCGCGTTCCACATCCTGCTGTGACCACTTATCACGCAGGACTTTGTCAACATACCCACGACTCCCGGCGTCCGGTTCGCGATTGAGGACCGCCTGGTACGCGCGACGGACAATCTCCTGCGCCTTGGCGTAGGTCATGGTGCTGTTCTCGCGGTACTCCGGACTTTTCCGCAAGGCGTCGCGAACTTGTCCTTCGGTCCAGCCGTCGTCGATGATGCGGCTCCGGTAGAGACGCAGGCCCGCGGAATCGGGTTCCCGGTCGAGGATGTCCTGGTACGCCCGCCGAACAATTCGATCGGGGTTCTCGTTCCGCCCGTACTGCCCGCCTCCCGATTCCGGCCGGACTCGGATGGAGGAGATCACATCGTTCCAGCCGTCATCCCTCAGGTTCCGGACATCGGCATCGAATCGGTTCGAGCGTCCCGAGAATCGAGCGTCCTTGAACACAGTGACTCCCACTCGACCAAAGAGCCTCAGGGAAGAAATGCGATCGTTCGTCCCGCTCGGGACCGTATTGATATCGTCACCAGGTCCGAGGCAGAAATAGTCACCGCGGAAATTCGTGTCATTGTAAAAGCAGGCTCCCTCCCGCGGAAGACTCCCCCGGCCCCAACGCTGCGCCAATGCGGTAGAGGAAGTGGCAAGTAGCCCGAGACAGGCAAGCAGAATCGTCTTTCTCATAGCCATACAACATCGATCCTCGCGATTTGCGGTCAATCAGGTTCAGACCCAATCCAACTGACGTGCCACTAGTAAATTCGACAATTTCCACCGATTTCTGTAGACACGAGCGGATTCAGACGCGCCGCGGCGGCCCCCAGACTCCGCATGCTGGTCGTCTGTCCTCGGCAGGCGGCACTCGTGTCGGCGGCCATATCGCCGTTGCCGAATGCGCTTCTAGATCCGGGCGCCGGCCGGGCGGCGATCGGGATGTTGAGGGGCCCGCCGCATAGCCGCACTGAGATATCGGTCGCCCGAAGAGGCGTTATGGTGCCTGTTAGGGGCAACAGCGCTACACTTGGCCCGATTTGACCCCTTTTTCAACTCGTCATCGCGGAAGAAGATCCGCTGTGAAGTAGCTGGGAGGTCGAGTATGAGATCGTCGAGACTCGTCGCGCTGGCTTCCGCTATGGCTGTCGTTGCGACCATCGCTCTGAGGCCCACCGACGCCATTGCGCAGGCGAAATCTGCGGCCGCCATTACCCAGGCCGCCAATGCGTTCGTCGCATCCCTCACGCCCGAGCAGAAAACCAAGGCGATGATCAGCTTCGACGATGCGGAGCGGTTCGTCTGGCAGGAGTCGCCGGGCCCTCGCGCCGGGGTCGTGCTCAGGGACCTCAGCGAGGCGCAGAGGAAAGTCGCACTGAATCTCTTGAAAGTCAGCGTTGGTGACGGTGGCTATCAGAGAATCGAGGCGAGCAGGGCCCGCGAAACGGTGCTCAGCGCGCAACAGAAGACGCCAGAAGGTCAGGCCCTGCGTCATCCGGATCTTTTCTATGTGGGAATCTTCGGCACGCCCTCGACCACGAACCCCTGGGGATGGACCTTCGAAGGCCATCACATCTCCACCCACTTCACGATCCACGGCAACCAGGTTTCGACGACGCCCATGTTCCTCGGCTCGCAGCCGAACGACCTGCCGGCTGCGAAGCTGGAAGGAACCGCCCTGGCGGCGGCCCAGAAAATTCCGCCCGCGCTAGCCGGGCGCATCCTGGGGCCGGAAGAGGACAAGGCCCGCGCTCTGGTGCAGTCGCTGGACGCGAAGCAGAGAGGGATGACCGTCTTCTCCCGCACCGAGAGGCGGGACGCGGATATGCTTTCGGGGATTAATACTCGACGAGTGACGCCACTGAGCTCACCAGGACTACCGGCGCGACAGATGAACGCCAAGCAGAAGGCGCTGCTCGTCGCGCTGGTCGAGGAATATCTCACCCGGATGCCGGCCGACGTGGCCGCCGACCGCCGCCGCCGTCTGCTCGAGGGCGCGGCGCTCGACGACACTACCTTCCAGTGGGATGGCAGCACAGACCCCGGCCAGGCGCATGCCTATATCGTTCAGGGGTCGACGTTCTTGATCGAATACGCTCAGAACCGGGGCAACAGCGTCGGTCACGTCCACACCATCTGGCGTGATTTCAACGGAGACTTCGGAACCGACATCGTCGGCACTCGGTGACTCTCGAAGGGTCCCGATCGACCCGGATCGGGACCCTCCTCTCTCCAGCC
>DAIRVG010000031.1:0-1341 GCA_036802945.1 Vicinamibacterales bacterium | reverse complement strand
CCGACGGGAAGTCCGGATCATGGCCCGCGCGTCGTGGGATAGACTGGCCCGCGGCCATGTCCACGAACCCCGCCCTCGCCCTCAAGAATCCCCCACCGGCCCGCATACGGTGGGCGGTGCTCGTTGCGATCAGCGTCGCCATGTTCGGCAACTACTACGTCTACGATTCCATCGCGCCGCTGGCCGACTCGCTGCAGCGGCTGCTCGGCTTCAGCGACACGCAGATCGGCACCCTCAACGCGATCTACAGCCTGCCGAACATCGTCGTGGTGCTCATCGGCGGAGTCATCGTCGATCGGTTTGGCACGCGTCTCTCCACGCTCATCTTCGCCCTCATCTGCTTCGTCGGCGCGGTCGTCACCGCCAGCTCACCGTCGTTCCCGGTGATGGCCGCGGGCCGCCTGATCTTCGGCGTCGGCGCCGAGTCGATGATCGTGGCGATTACCGTCGCCATCGGCCAGTGGTTCGTTGGACGGCAGCTGGGGTTCGCATTCGGCGTCAACTTGAGCATCGCCCGTGCGGGATCGTACAGCGCGGACTATTCGACCACCTGGTTCAAACCGTTGTACGACCAGGGATGGCAGCCACCGTTGTGGCTCGCCGTCGGTATGTCCTTGGTCGCGGTGTGCGCGTGCCTTGTGTACTACGTGATGGATCTCCGTATCGCGCGCCACTACGACACGCCCCAGCCCTCAGTATCGGACCGCTTCGTATGGAGCGACCTGTGGCGCTTCGATCGATCGTTCTGGTACGTGGTCGGGCTGTGCGTGACGTTCTATTCCGTCATCTTCCCGTTCCGCAGCACGTTTGCGATCAAGTACTTTCAGCACGCCCACAGCGTGTCGTTGCAGGAAGCCGGGGCCCTCAACGGCTACGTGTTCCTGGCCGCGATCGTGGCCACACCGCTGTTCGGACTCATGGCGGATCGCGTCGGCCGGCGCGCCGCGTTCATGGCGTTCGGGTGTGTCCTGCTCGCGGCGGTGTTCCCGATCCTGGCGTACACGAACCTGAACCTCTGGGTCTCGACCGTCATGATCGGCATCGCATTCTCACTGGTGCCGGCCGTGATCTGGCCGGCCGTACCGTACCTCGTCGAGTCGAATCGGCTGGGCACCGCGTATGGGCTGATGACGATGGTGCAGGCGATGGGGCTGACCGTGATCAATCTGGCCGCCGGTGCCTTGAATGACGCCAGCGGCGCGAGCGCGGACAATCCCGCGGGCTACACGCCGATGTTGTGGATGTTCATGTTCCTCAGTCTGTTCGGGTTCGTGTTCGCATTCGCGTTGCGCACACGAGAGATGGGGCCTCACGGACACGGCCTGGAATCGACCCGCGCCG
>DAIRVG010000030.1:37321-49090 GCA_036802945.1 Vicinamibacterales bacterium | reverse complement strand
CGACCTTCTGCTCGTCATCTGCGGTGCCGAGCGTGCAGGTGACGAGCGCCTGCGTTTCGCCGCGCGTGAACACGACGGAGCCGTGCGTGCGCGGCAGCACGCTGGCCTCCGTCCAGATCGGACGGATCTCGTCGAATTTGCGGCCGTCGAGTCGGTGGCCCTTGTTGAGGACCTCGTCGCGCAGCACCTTCTCCTGAAGCTCATGGAAGATGTGCTTGGCCTCGGAGTGCCTTTCCTCGTCCATGCCTTCGAGCAGATCGGCGAGCACTTCATCGACCTGGCTGTAGCTTTCGAGCTTCTGGAGAATGCGCATCGCGTCGCCCAGCGGCACGAACGCTCTGTCTTCCACACTCTTGTGGAATGCGTGGTCCACCTCTTTGGCCGACACCGTCAGCTTCTTCTTGCCGACCGCCGCCTTCAGGTCGTCGATCGCGGCAACGATCTGCTTGATCGCCGCGTGGGCCGCTTCGAGCCCGCCGACCACTTCCGCTTCGGACACTTCCTTGGCGCCCGCCTCGACCATCAGGATGCCGTCGCTGCTGCCGGCGACGATGAGATCGAGCGTGCTCTGCTTGCGCTCGGCGTACGTCGGGTTGATGACGAATCTGCCGTCCACGATCCCGACGCGGACGCCGGCGATCGTCTTCTCGAAGGGAATGTCCGACAGCGAGAGCGCAGCGGAGGCGCCGGTGATCGCGAGCACATCGGAGTCGTTCTCCTGGTCCGCCGAGAGGAGCAGCGAAATGATCTGCGTCTCGTAGCGCCAGCCGTTCGGGAAGAGCGGACGGCACGGCCGATCGATGAGGCGGCTGGTCAGCACTTCCTTCTCGGGCGGCTTGCCTTCGCGCTTGAAGAATCCACCCGGGATTCGTCCCGACGCGTAGGTGTATTCGCGGTAGTCGACCGTCAGCGGAAGGAAGTCGATTCCCTCGCGCGGGCTTGCCGCGTGGCAGGCGGTGACGAGGACGACGGTGTCGCCCGAGCGCACGACAACGGAGCCGTGAGCCTGTTTCGCCAGCTTGCCGGTTTCGATGGAAATACGGCGGGACCCGATCTGGATCTCGCGCTTCTGGAGATTGACGTTATGCATAACGGAAGGAGCGGCTACTTGCGGATGCCGAGACGACGGATCAGGTCCGCGTATCGTTCCGAGTCCTTGCTCTTGAGATAGTCGAGCAGCCGCCGGCGCTGGCCAACCAGCTTCAGCAGGCCGCGACGTGAATGGTGATCCTTTGCGTGAACTTTGAAATGTTCCGTGAGGTAGTTGATGCGCTCGCTGAGCAGCGCGACTTGCACTTCGGGTGACCCGGTATCGCTGTCGTGAGTTCTGTAGTCACCGATAATCCCGGTCTTGCGATCCTTGGTAAACGCCACGATCGATCCTCCACGAACGGTTCAGACCTGGCTTCACCGCGCGAAGCCCACCAAACCGCCGTACGGTTGCTAACTCTTGTTGCCCAAAAGACTTACTATTCTAAATCAGTACAACCTCCGGGTGCAAAAGTCCGGCGGCCGTTCCCGGCGTGCCCAGCCCCACCAGCGCGCCGGTTCCATCGAGCAGTCGCACCCATTCCGTCGGGCCTGATGGCGCCGAACCAACGAGATCCGAAGCCCTGACCTGCTGGCCATGCGACACCCGCACCAGTCCCTCGCTGGTCACGGTGACTGCGGGGAAGCCCGACAACAGCTTGTCCATCGGAATCAACAGCGTTGCGATGTCCGACCCCGTCTTCGCCGACGGATCGGATGAGGTCAGGGCGTCGAGCGGAACGGCTTCGTCGATGGTGAAATCACCGCTCCGCGTCCGTCGCAGTGCCTCCAGGGACGCGCCGGTCCCGCAGCGCTGGCCCACGTCGCGTACGAGCGACCGGACGTAGAACCCGGCTGAACAGGTGAGCGAGACCCGGCACCGGCTGTCTCCGAATTCGAGGAGCTCGAGCCTCGACACGCGTACCGGCGCCGCCGTCAGCGTGACCGGCTCGTCGCGACGCGCAAGGTCGTAAGCTCGGCGTCCGCCAACCTTCTTCGCGGAGTAGGCCGGTGGCATCTGCATGTATTCGCCGGTCAGGGCCGCCAGCGCCTCGAGGACAGCGCCGCGCGACGGCGTCATGCGCGACCGGCTCGTTTCGGTCCCCGTGACGTCGAGCGTGTCGGTCGTCACACCGAACAGCATTGTCGCGTCGTACTCCTTGTCCGATGCGGTGAGAAAGCGAACGAGGCGGGTTGCGCGGCCGCATGCGAGCGGCAGCACGCCTGTCGCGAGCGGGTCGAGCGTTCCCGTGTGCCCGATCCGTTTTTCGCCGAGCAGTCGCCGCGCCACGGCGACGACGTCGTGGGACGTGAGGCCTTCGGGCTTGTCAACGACGAGGACACCGTCCATTAGCGAGACGGGCCACGGAGACACGGAGACACGGAGGAGAACAAGAACCCTAGTTGCCCTCCGTGCCTTCGTGCCTCCGTGGCTTGCGTCAGAGAATTACGGATGTTGTGCAAGGGCCTTGTCGATTTGCGCGAGGAGCTTACGTTGGAACACGAGCTTGAGTTCCTCGAACGTGCCAGTCGCCGAGCAGCCCGACGCGTTTTTATGGCCGCCGCCGCCAAACTCCTTGGCGATCGCGTTCACATCCACCTCGCCCTTGGAGCGCATGCTGACGCGCCAGTCGCCCGGTCCGTTCTCCTTGAAGAAGATGACCCCCTGGATCTCTTTTACCGTCAGCGGCAGGTTGATCAACCCCTCGGTATCCTCGTAGGTTCCGCCGGTCTCTTCGCGGAGCTTCCCGTCGACGTACACCGTGGCAACCCGTCCGCTTGCATCCAGATCCATCTGGCTGAGAACAGCGCCGAACATCTTCAGCCGTCCAAGGTTATTGCTGTCGAAGATTGCGCCCGCCACCGCCGGCGGATCGACGCCTGCTTCGACGCACTGGCGGCAAATGTCGAAGGTGCGCGGCGAGATGCTCGAGTAGTGGAACGACCCGGTGTCGGTGAGGATCGCAATATAGATGTGGGTGGCGATCTCCCGCGTCAGCGGCACGCGGAGCTCGCGAACCAGATCGAAGACCATCTCGCCGCATGCCGCGGCCGAGGCATCGAACCAGTTGAGCGCACCGTACATCGAGTTACCCAGGTGGTGATCGATGTTGATGACGAAGCCACGCTCGAATCCGTCGACGCCGGTCCGCTTCAGATCGCCGCACTCCATCACGATGACGGCGTCGCCGGGATCGTCGATGCGCGCGGACACCTCGATGTCGGGGACGCCGGGGAAGACCAACATCGGCGGCGGCGGCGCATCGCGATTGACAATCCGCGCCTCCTTGCCCATCTCGCGCAGCGCGAACGCCATTGCGAGCTGCGACCCGATGGCGTCGCCGTCCGGGCGGACGTGAGAGCTCAGCACGAACCGGTGCCGCTTGCGGATTTCGTCCGCAATCAGAGCCCGCACCGCGGCATCAGTCGTGGCTGGTGTCGTCATCAGGCGAGGGATCCGGGATGCGGGATCCGGGATCCGATCCGGGACTGGCCGCCGTGTCGTGGGCGCGCTGTGCGTCCTCCTCATGGAGATCGCGCAGGATCTGCTCGATGCGGTCCTGGTTCTCAATCGATTCGTCGAACCGGAACTCGAATTCAGGAGCGCGCCGCAGGCGCAGCCGTCCGGCGACCTGCCGCCGGAAAAACGGGGTCGCGCGGTCGAGCGCCCGCGCCGTTTCCTTCCGCGCTTTCGGATCGCCGAGGCTGGTGTAGAAGACGCGCGCAATCTGCAGGTCGGACGTGACCTGCACGCGCGTCAGCGTGATGAAGCCGATGCCAGGGTCGTGCACTTCACCGCGGGCGAGAATCTCGCTGATCACGTCGCGGATCTGGTCGCCGACGCGATCGGGACGGTAGCCTTGCGCCATATCTAAAATCCCAAGTCCCAAATCCCAAGCTCCAAGCCCCAACGTCCAGATCTGTCCAGATTGGGATTTGGGTTTTGGGATTTGGGTTTTGGGATTTATGCCGTGGCTTTCACCCGCTCCATCGTGAACACCTCGATCAGGTCGCCGACCTTGATGTCGTTGTAGCGCTCGAGGCCGATGCCGCACTCGAAGCCTGACTTCACCTCGCTGACGTCGTCCTTGAAGCGGCGGAGCGAACCGATCTTGCCCTCGTGGACCACGACGTTGTCGCGCAGGAGCCGTGCGGTGGTCTCGCCCGCGCGGGTGATGCGGCCCTCGGTGACCATGCAGCCGGCAATCGCGCCGATCTTGGGGACCTTGAAGACCTCGCGCACTTCGGCGGTGCCGATGCGTACTTCCTTGAAGGTCGGGTCGAGGAGACCGGCCATACCCTTCTGGATCTCCTCGGTGACGGTGTAGATCACCGAATGGAGACGGATGTCGACCGCTTCCCGCTCCGCCGTGTCGGCGGCGTTGCGATCGGGCCGCACGTTGAAGCCGATGATGATCGCGTTCGAGGCCGAAGCCAGCAGCACGTCGGACTCGTTGATCGCGCCGACGCCCGACCGGATGATGCGGATCTTGACCTTCTCGTCCGACAGCTTGGTCAGCGAGTCGGCAAGCACTTCCGCCGAGCCCTGCACGTCGGCCTTGACGATGATCGGGAGCTCCTTGATGCCGCCCTCGGCGATCTGTTCCTTCAGCGATTCGAGCGTCAGGCGGCCACCGCGCGCGCCGAGCGCACGATCCTTGGCTTGTGTCTGCCTGAACGTGGCGATCTGGCGCGCCTTCGCGGCGTCTGCCACTGTCTGGAACGGATCACCGGGCTGCGGGAGGCTTGCAAGGCCGAGCACTTCAACCGGCGTCGACGGTCCCGCCGAGCGTACCGGCTTACCGCGATCGTCGATGAGTGCGCGGACCTTGCCGACCACAGGGCCGGCAATGAAGTTGTCCCCGACGTGCAGCGTGCCGTCCTGCACGAGGACGGTAGCCACGGGGCCCCGGCCGCGATCGAGCTTTGCCTCGAGCACGGTTCCCGAGGCGCTGTGCTTCGGGTTCGCCTTCAGCTCGAGGATGTCGGTGGAGAGCAGGATCATCTCGAGCAGCTGCTCGAGGTTCTGCTTCTTCTTCGCGGAGACGGGCACCATCACGGTCGTGCCGCCCCAGTCTTCCGGCACGAGATTCAGCTCGGCGAGCTCGCGCTTGACGTTGTCGGGATTGGCGCCCGGCTTGTCGATCTTGTTGATCGCCACGACGATCGGCACGTTGGCCGCCTTCGCGTGATCGATCGCTTCGCGCGTCTGCGGCATGACGCCGTCGTCGGCCGCGACCACGAGCACCACGACGTCGGTCACTTTCGCGCCGCGGGCGCGCATCAGGGTGAACGCCTCGTGGCCGGGCGTGTCGAGGAACACCACGCTGCGGCCGTCACCCACGTCGACGTGATATGCGCCGATGTGCTGGGTGATGCCGCCGGCTTCGCGCTCGGCAACCTTTGTTTCGCGGATCGCATCGAGAAGCGACGTCTTGCCGTGGTCGACGTGTCCCATGACCGTCACCACCGGCGCGCGCATCTGGCGATCCTCGGGCTTCGCGTCGTCGCGCTCGGCCGAGACGAGCTCCTCTTCGAAGCTCCGCATCTCGACTTCGGCGCCGAACTCGCGCGCAATGTCCTTCGCCTGCTCGACGTCGAGCGTGCTGTTGATGTTCATCATCATGCGTTTCATCAACAGCTTGGCCAGCACGTCCTTCACGCGCACGTCGAGCTTGTCGGCCATGTCCTTGACCGTCATACCCTCGGCAAGCGTGATCGTCCGCGTGACGGGCGGCGGCGGCGCGGGAGCCGCGATCGTTGGCCCCGATGGACGCTCGCGGCGCGTCGTGACCGGCCGTTGCCCTGGCCGATACTGCTGGCCGCCGAAGGGCGGACGCGGCGGCATGCCGGGCCGCTGCCCGGGCATCCCGGGACGCGGCGGCGCGCCAGGTGTCTGCGTGCGGACCGGCTGCGACGGAAGCGGTCGCGGTCCGCCGAGCATGCTCGGCGTCGTCGGACGCGGCGGCGGCGGGTAGGCCGGACGCGGTCCGCCCGGTGCCGCGGCCCGCGCTCCGCCTTGGGTCGCGGGCCGTGCACCCGCGGTCGTTGCAGGCTTTGCAGTGACCGGCGTTGCAGCGGGTGGGTGCAACATCCGCTGCTGTGACACCGCGGGACGCTTTGCGGGCGTCAGCGGCCGCGCAGGCTGCGGGGGCCGCCCTGGTTCCTCGATGCGGAGACGCAGCGTCGGCGGCACCATGCGCGGTTGCGCAGGCGCGCCGGGCGGGGCTGCCGCAATCGGCACCGTCTCTTCGCTCGCGCCAGGCGCCGCGGCAAGCGGTTCCGGCTCCGGCTCTTCCTCGATGACGGGCTCGGCCAGTGGCTCTTCAACGACCGGCGGCGGAGGAGCCTCCTCGACCGGCGCCTGGGCAACGGGAGCCTCGATCGGTGGAGCTTCTTCGGCGGGCGGGTGCGCCGGCTTGATCGTCTTGATCAGGCGCGGGGGACCAAGCACCGGCGCCGTCGGCTTCGGCGGCTCGGTCTTCTTCGGCGCCGTGGCTTTCTTCGCGCCACCCTTGGGGGGCGGTGCCGTTTCAGCGAACATGTCGCCACCAGGAAGCGAGACATTCCGCTGGCGTGCCACGCGTTCCACAAACGATCGCGCGACGACCTCTTCAATCGTGCTCGACGCGCTCTTCAGCTCGATGCCGTGGTCGCGCTTGAGCAGCGCGAGCACTTCCTGGCTGGTGGAACCGAGAAGCTCGGCGACCTTGTAAATCCTGACTGTTGCCAACTGAATCCCTTCGATTACACCTGCTCGTTCGCCTTCGCAGGCTCGCTGTCTTCCGCCTTCGCGCCCTCGCTCGCTTCGCCAGAGTCGGCCGCTTCCGCCTTCGCGGCCCCGCTCGCGTCGTCAGACTCGGCCGCGTCCGCCTCCGCGCCCGCGCCAACTTCGGTCTGCTCGAGCGCTTCGGCGGACAGGTCGGCGGCGGCGTCGTTCTCGTCACCGGACTGCGGCGTGTCCGGGAACAGGGCGTCCATCTGCGCGGCGGCGTCGCCCTCGCCGATCTCGAGCGCGCCGAACTGCGCTTCGACTTCGCGACGCTTCTCCTCCTCGCTCTTGATATCGATGCGCCACCCGGTCAGCTTCGCTGCCAGCCGGACGTTCTGACCCTTCTTGCCGATCGCCAGCGAGAGCTGCTTGTCCTCGACGACGACCTCCATCACGCGCTCCTTGTCGTCGACAATCGAGACGCGCTGCACCTTCGCGGGACTGAGCGCGTTGGTCACGAAGAGGATGGCGTCCTCGGACCATTCGACGATGTCGATCTTCTCGCCGCGCAGCTCGCGGATGATCGCCTGGACACGCGTGCCCTTCATGCCGACGCAGGCGCCGACCGGGTCGACATCGCGCTCGCGCGAGTAGACGGCGACCTTCGCGCGATCACCCGCTTCGCGCACGGCGCCGCGGATCATTACGGTGCCGTCGTAGATCTCCGGCACTTCCTGCTCGAAGAGCTTGATCAGCAGGGCAGGGTCGGTTCGCGACAGGACGATCTGCGGCCCCTTCGCGCTGCGGTTGACCCCCTTGATGACGGTCCGGACGCGCTCTCCCGGGGTGTAGCTTTCCGCCCGCGACTGCTCCTTGCGGGGCAGGACTGCCTCGACGCGCCCGATCTCGACGATCAGATCGCCGCTCTCGAAGCGCTTCACGGTGCTGTTAATCACCTCGCCGATACGCTGGTTGTATTCGGCAAAGATGTTCTCGCGCTCCGCCTCGCGGACCTTCTGGAAGATCACCTGCTTGGCCGTTTGCGCGGCGATGCGTCCGAGCACGTCGGTCCGCTTCGGAAACTCGATCTCCATGTCGACTTCGGCTTCCTCGCCGTAGAGATCCTGGGCTTCCTTGAGCGAGATCTGCGTCGACGCATCCTCGACGCTTTCGACAATGTGCTTGATCGCGAACAGGTCGACCTGGCCGGTCTCCTGGTTGAAGCGTGTCTTGAGGTTCTCGTTCGTCTTGTAGTACTTGCGCGACGCCGTCAGGACGGCATCTTCGATGGCAGTGACGATGGTCTCGGCCTCGATGCCCTTTTCCTTGGCCAGCGCCTCGATCGTCTGCATCAACGGGTTCTGCATAGTTGTTGTTCCCACAACCGTCACGGCTTACAAGCCACGGAGGCATGGAGTCAGGGAGAAATTGAAGCTCCCTGTCTTTGTGTCTCCGTCGCCCGTTTTCAAAATTCAACCTCCAGTCTGCCGCGCGTGATCAACCGCAACGGCAGCCGGTGCACTCGTCCTTTCGGCCCCTCGAGCAGCACGGCGTTCTCTTCCACACCGCGCAGCCGTCCTTCAAACGCCTTCTGGTTGTCGACCGCTTCACTGACGACGACTTTGGCGAGCCGGCCCGCGAACCGGCGGTAATCCTCCGCGCCGCGTAGCGGTCGGTCGAGCCCCGGGGACGAGACTTCCAGCGTGTAGGTGAACGGCAACGGGTCCTCGACGTCGAGAATCGTTCCCATCTCGCGGCTCACCTCCGCGCAGTCCTCGATACTGACGCTTTCCTCGGGCGTGGCCGCTGGTCCGGGCCGGTCGATGAAGACGCGAATCACCTGACCGCCAGGCTCGCGACGGCTCACGATGTCCCACACCTCCAACCCGCGCGACCGGGCCACGCGATCCGCAATCGCCCGAACTTCCTCCAACGGCTGCATCGTTCGCAGGCGGACCTGTCCGCCTTCGCCCTCGGCCTTCGGCGCGCCGAGAAGGTCCTCTCCTCTACGCCGTCATCGTTCGGGCCGGACTCTGAAGAGTCCGACTCAACGCCTCGTCGTAGAGGCCGACCTTCAGGTCGGCCCAAATAAAAAAAGTGGGCACGAGCCCACTTGGAGACTTTCTCCGCGTAGTGACCCTTAAGAATATCACACGGAAATAGTTACGGACAACGGACGAGCAAGCAGATCGTACTCGCGGCTACCCACGATCTCTGCGTGGATGAACGCTCCCGCCGCGAATTCGGAGGGGTCGCAATCGGTCAGATACACCATCGGATCGATGTCCGGCGCCTGGCCTTCGAGCCGCGCGCGAAGGACAAGGTCGTGCTCCGATGAAGGGCCGTCAACCAGGAGCCGGACCTGCGAGCCCACCCGTAAGTGCTGAGCTCTGGAGACGATCCGCTTCTGAAGACTCATCAGTCGTGACTGCCGCTGACGCTTGAGCTTAGCCGGCACATCGTCTGGCAAACCGTGGGCAGAGGTGCCTTCTTCATGGGAGTACGTAAAGACGCCAACGTGATCGAACCCGACGCCGCTCACGAAGTCTGTAAGCTCAGCAAAATCAACATCAGTCTCGCCAGGAAATCCAACGATGAACGTCGTGCGCAGGGTGACGTTTGGAACGCGGACGCGGATGCGATCAAGGAGACGCTCGTAGGTGGCGCGAGTCCCCGGGCGCTTCATCCGCTTCAGGACGGCGTTGGAGGCATGCTGCAGCGGCAGGTCGACGTAGTTGCACACCTTGGCGCTCTCGGCCATGGCGTCGAGCACGTCGTCGCCAATCGTCGTCGGATACAAATAGAGCATTCGGATCCATTCGAGGCCGTCGACGGTGTTGAGCTCGCGCAGGAGACGTGCGAGCGCGCCCCGTTCGCCCCGGTCGACACCGTAGAAGCTCGTATCCTGCGAGATGAGCAGCAGCTCCTTCACCCCTCGCTCGGCCAGTGCCCGTGCTTCCCGCACGATCGACTCCGCTGGACGACTGCGGTAATGGCCGCGGAGGGTGGGGATGATGCAGAAGGCGCACTTGTAGTCGCAGCCTTCGGCGATCTTTACGTAGGCGTAGTGACGCGGCGTCGCCAGGAGACGGGGTGTCTCGGCGTCGTAGATGTATGTGGGCAGATCTCGGGGTTCGGGGTCCGGGATCCGGGATCCGGAGTTCACACGTTCACCGTTCGAGCGAAGCAGTGAAACGAAATTGCTTCTCTGTGTCTCTGTGTCTCTGTGGCTCGTGAGAGAAGAAGTCGCCGCGCCGCCGAGCGCGCTCACAATCTCGGGGACCTCGCCCGTGCCCAGGACAGCATCGATCTCCGGAATCTGCGCGCGCAACTCGTCGCGATAGCGTTCCGCCATGCATCCGGTGACGACGAGGCGCCGACATTTGCCATTCTTTTTCAGCTCGGCCATCTCGAGGATCGTGTCGATCGATTCCTGCTTGGCCTTGTCGATGAACGCACAGGTGTTGACGACCAGTACGTCGGCGTCCGCCGCGTCGCGCGTCAACTCATGACCCGCCTGCTGGGCGAGCCCGAGCATCACCTCTGAGTCGACGAGGTTCTTCGGGCAGCCAAGAGAAATCATTCCTATCTTCATTCGTTGTACTTTCACCGAGACGGGCCCCGGAGGCACGGAAACACGGAGAAATCCTTTTCAATAGCCTCCGTGACTCCGTGTCTCCGTGGCTTGTCTCAGTGTATGACGCTACGGATACAGCCGATAGAGCATGCGCGGATACGGAATCGTCTCTCGCACGTGTTCGAGCTTGCAGATCCACGACACGCATCGCTCGATGCCCATGCCGAAACCGCCGTGGGGCACTGTGCCGTATCGACGCAGGTCGAGGTACCACTCGAACGCTTCCTGCGGCAGATCATGCTCCTTGATGCGTTTGAGAAGAAGATCGAGGTCATCGAGACGCTGGCCCCCGCCGATGATCTCGCCGTAGCCTTCGGGTGCGAGCACATCAACGCACAACGCCTTGTCGGGCTGCTGCGGATCCGGCTTCATGTAGAAGGCCTTCACGCTCGCCGGGTAGTGCGTGACCGCCACCGGCCGATCGAAATGTTCCGACAGGACGGTTTCGTCGGTCCCACCCAGGTCCGTCCCGTACTCGAAGGGCTGTCCCTTATCGCGCAGGATCGTCGCCGCCTCGTCGTATGTGATCCGCGGAAACGGCGCCGTCACGCTTTCCAGCTTTGAGGTATCACGCTCGAGGATCTGCAGTTCGGCCTTGCGCGTGTCGAGGACCCGAGCAACGACGTTCGAGATGAGCCCTTCGGCGAGCGTGATGATGTCGTTCAGATCGGCGTACGCCACTTCGGGCTCGACCATCCAGAACTCGGTGAGATGTCGGCGCGTCTTCGACTTCTCGGCGCGGAAGGTCGGACCGAAGGCGTACACCTTGCCGAGCGCCATCGCGTTCGCTTCGTTGTACAGCTGGCCGCTCTGGGTCAAGTACGCGGTTGTGTCCTCGAAGTACTGCACGGGGAAGAGGGTCGTCGTGCCCTCGCATGCGGCTGGCGTGAAGATCGGCGTGTCGCACAGGATGAAGCCGCGGCTGTTGAAGAAATCACGGACCGCGTTGATGACCTCGTGACGAACCCGCAGGATGGCGGTCTGGCGTTCGGTCCTGATCCAGAGATGCCGTCGATCCATGAGGTAGTCGACGCCATGCTCTTTCGGCGTGATTGGGTAGTCGTGCGACTCGCCGTACACCTCGAAGCCGGAGGCGTCGATCTCGTAACCGCCCTTGGCGCGCGTGTCGGCCCGCACGGTCCCGGTGACCGAGAGCGACGTCTCCTGGCCGAGATGATCCGCGCGAGTGAACGTGTCGTCGCCCACCGCCGCCTTCGACATCACCGCCTGGATGAACCCCGTGCCGTCGCGGACGATCAGGAAATGGAGCTTCCCGCTCGACCGGCGGTTGTGCAGCCAGCCGTGGATGGTGACCTCCTGACCGTCGTATTTGGCGATGTCTGCTATGTAAGCCCGCATGGGTAAGTCCCAAATCCCAAATCCCAAATCC
>DAIRVG010000030.1:19629-37221 GCA_036802945.1 Vicinamibacterales bacterium | reverse complement strand
AACGTCACAAACATCTTCTCGAGGCGCTCACGCGCGCTCGCGGTTTGTTTCAGCACCTCGATCGGATCGCCTGAATCGGCCACCTCGAACATCAGTGCGCCGTCGTAACCGATCTTCTGCGTTTCCATCATGGCCGCGTCCCAGTCGATGCGCCCCGTGAAGGGCACGCGATGATCGTCCCGCCTGCCGTCATTGTCATGGACGTGCGTGGTCCACAGATGGCCCGCCACCGTTTCGATCGCCTCGCCAAGATCGCCCATCAAGTTCGCGTGGCCGTAGTCGAGACAGACGCCGACGTCGAGCCCCTCGAGCTCATCCTCTATCAGGCTGCAGATCGTGGCCGCACTCGAGAGGGCGTTCGGCATCACTTCGAGGGCGACGCGCACGTTCACATCGCTCGCCAGGGAGACGATCTCTTCCACACTGCGCCGCGCGGCATCCGGCTGGTTGTCACCGGGTGGCGTCGCCTGGCCGTCTGGAACGCCAAGGTGCACGACGAGGTATTTGTACGGAACCCTTGCAGCCACCTTCAACGCGGCGTGCGCCTCCGCGACCGCCGCTTTCCGCCGTGTTTCATCACCAGACGCGATGGAAAACGATCCGACCCACTTGCCCTCCCGGATTGCATCAACGATGGGCGCGTGCATCGAATGGAACTCGAGACGCAGATCGGCGAGCCATTCCGCGAGCTCGTCCGTCGCGCGAGGATCCCGATAGTCGAAATGGGTGCGCGTGGCGAACACCTCGACCGCCTCGAAGCCGTGCCCGGCGATATCGGCAAGGTGCTCGCGGGTCAGCCGCGTTTCATGGAACAGATGCGTGGAGACGCCAAAGCGCTGGTCGGACAAACCTCGATTCTAGCAGGCCCTCAGCAGGGCGGGGCGGTCTTTAGCCCCCCAACCCGCACGCGCGCGAATCTCGTCGTAGAGGCCGACCGTCCCGCCTCCGCTAAAGCTCCGGCGAGGCTCGCCGAAGCGCGAGGAGCGCGAAGGTGGCAGGTCGGCCTACCGTAATTCGTCGAGGTGTTCGGCAAACAGCTCGCGCAGGCGGGCGAAGCGCGGATATCGCAGCAGGTTGGCACGCGCCGAGTTCAGCGTTCTCGGGATGTACTGGATATACACCGTGTTGCGGCGGGAGGTGGTCTGGAAGCCGAACGTTCCAAGCGCCTTCAGGTTGCGCTGCAGCGCCATCAGATCGAAGCGCCGGCGGAACTCCTCCTGGCTGGTCGCCGAGCTGGAGACACCGGGCCGTCCACTCCGAAGCGCCAGGAAGAACGCGATCAGCTCGTCGACCTGCGGCTCCGTGAAGTCGACGTACGAATCGCGCAGGAGCGACACCAGGTCGTAGGTATCCGGGCCCATGCGCGCATCCTGGAAATCGATGATGTAAAGGCTCCCGTCGTGGAGCATCAGGTTTCGGCTGTGATAGTCGCGGTGGCACAGCACCCGTGGTTCGGACGACAGCTCTCCGGCAATCGACGCGTATTCGACCGCGAGCGCCTCGCGGGAGGCAGCGGTGATATGCGCGCCGCGATAGGCTTCCAGGAAGTGCTTAGTGAAGAACTGCAGCTCCCACGTCAGCTTCTCAACGTCAAAGGCAATACCGTACGAAATGTAGTCGGGTGAGGCGAGCTCGGCTCCCCGCCGTTGCAGCGTTTCGATGAAGGTGACAGCCTGCCGGTACAACGCCGCATGCTGGGCCGGCGATGATGCCCCGAGGTGTGCCTGCAGCGTCACGTCGCCAAGGTCCTGCAGCGCGATGATGCCGAGATGATCCGAGTGCCCGAGGATCACGGGCACTGGCACAGGCATCGCGCTGAACAATCGCGCGACGTTGACGAAGGGCAGCGCGGCAAAGTCGATCGGTCCTGGATGAACGGCCAGCACCTGCGGCGGTTCGTCGCGCATCAGCACGCGGAAATAGCGGCGGTCGGATGCGTCGCCGGTCAGCGGAACGACCTTGGGGCCGCGGGTGCTCAGGCCCGCTAAGGCGAGGAACGCGTCAATGCGCTCCCGATCGTCGTTGCCGTCAGCGCTGCGGCGATTCATCTACACGGAGCCTATGGCAAGGTCGCCCACGAGTCGCTCTCCGTCCGTCAACGCTCCGTTGGCGATGCGAATCGTCGCGTTCTCGCACGACAGTCCGGCGGGTACGCGAACGCCGTCGGTGACGATGCATCGACGAAGCCGCGTATTCGCCTCGACCTGAACATCGTCCCACAGAATGCTGTCCTCGATGCGCGCGTCGCTGTCAATCCGCGTGCGGGCGCCGAAGAATCGGGATTCGGGATTCGGGACTCGGGATTCGGAATGGATTTGGGAAACGCCGAGCAGCAGCGATGTGCTGAGGTAATCCCGGGGCGTCCCGATATCGAAGAATTCCGCCGACGTCACGAACGCGCGAACGCTGCCACGCCGGGCCGCGATAAGCGCGGGATAGCGTTCGGTGACCGACTCAGACGGTACGTTGTCGGGAAGCGATACGAACGCCTCGGCCTCTGCCACCTGCACGCCAACGAAGTGGAACGTCTGTTCGGCGGTGCGGACTTTGGCGGTCGGCGATAGTCGTCTCGTGAATCCGGTCACCGCACCGTCCGACTCCGCAACGACCCCGCCATACTTCTCCGGCTCCGCGTTCCGCACAACCGCCATCGTCACGAGCGCGCCGGATTGCCGGTGATCCGCGACGAGCGAACCGATGTCGACGTTCGTCAGTGTGTCTCCGTTGACGATTAGAAACGGTGAAGTGCCGACCAACGGAAGGGCGCGGCGCGGCCCGCCGGCCGAGCCGAGCACAGGAACCTCCCACGAGTAGCGAACCCGCACCCCGTCAGCGCCATCGCCGAGGATGCCAGTGATGGTGTGTGCCAGGTGGTGAAGGTTGAGCACCGCGTCGGTGACGCCGCCCCCGGCGAGCCACC
The DNA here is from genome assembly GCA_036802945.1 of Vicinamibacterales bacterium. Taxonomy (GTDB): domain Bacteria; phylum Acidobacteriota; class Vicinamibacteria; order Vicinamibacterales; family UBA2999; genus Gp6-AA40. Next base: position 34,301 of record DAIRVG010000030.1, on the reverse strand, counting down.
GCAGGATGTGCCGTATCAGCGGATCGCCGGCGACGGGAAGCGCCGCCTTGGCGCGGACCAGAGAGAGCGGACGGAGGCGGGTAGCCAGACCCGCGGTCAACACGAGCGTAGGAATCATTCGGCGCTGAACACCATGTTCGGGCCGGTCAGACCGAACTCCTCGCGATGCTTGATGAAGAGCCCGCGATAGGAGTCGAGCACGAAATCGCTGGGCGACCGCCCGAGGGCCATCGTCATTGCGATGATGCCCGGCTCGCCTCCTTCGATTTCGATGAACGTGCCGACCGGCGTCTCGTCGATCGCGATCGTCACGTCTTCGGCGGCGTATTCCTCTCGATATTTCTCGTAGCGAAACCACACGTGGAGCCCGAGTTCCTCGAGCACGCGTTGCACCACCTCGCCATCGCCGATCACCGTTTCGTACTCGTCGCGGATCTTCATCGAGCCGGGGAGGACCGGGCCCTTGAACGTCAGCAGGCTCTTGCCCGACTCTGTCCGGACCCGCAAAACGCAGCGCCGCCTGCGGAGCGATTCGTCTTCAGTATCGAGCAGCGCATCTTCCTGAAGACGGCGAGAGCGGAGCGGCGTGGCGCCGGCCGCCATGATTGCGGATCGTGCTTCATCTGGGGTGGCGAACCGGAGTTTGACTTCGCGCTCGATCATCAGCGTCACGTCGGCCTCCCACGAGGCGTAGTTTGTATCACAAAAAAGAAAAGGCCGACCTGAAGGTCGGCCTTTGGGAATGTGGGTAAGAAGGAACGCAGGTAGGGGCGGGTCCTCAGACCTGCCCCGCACTCGCTATTCCTTGGTGACGACGACCGCGGTATCCTGCCCGTTGCGCACGACCCGTAGAATCGCCGTGCCGCCGGACGGGATCCGGGCCAGCTCGCGGCTCGCGTCCGCGACGCTGGAGATCGGCGCGCGTCCGACCCGCGTGATCACGTCGCCGGCCATGATTCCCGCGCGCGCCGCCGGGCTGCTCGGCTCGACGTCCACGACAACCGCACCCCTCGCCGCGTCATCGAGACGCAGCCGTCGCTGTACGTCGGGTGTGATGTTGCTCAGCGACATTCCGAAGCCGCTGCTCGCTTCCTGTTGCGGCTCGGCGCCGCCCCGACCGCCCGTGTTGCGGGCAGCCTGCTCCGCATCGAGGTCGAGCTCGCCGACTCTCACGTTCAGCGTCTTTTCTTCCCTGTCTCTGATCACCTTCACCGGCACCGTGGTATTCGGCGTGGTAGAGACGACCATCGCCACGAGCGAGTCGCGGTCCTTGATCGGCTTGCTGTTGAACTGGACGATCACGTCGCCAGGTTCGATGCCGGCCTTTGACGCCGGTCCGCCCGGCGCAACCGAAGACACCAGCGCGCCCTGGCGGGTCTTCATGCCGAGCGTTTCAAGTGCGTTCTGCGGGATCGCGCCGATCGATACCCCAATCATGCCGCGCGTGATCTTTCCGCCGCGCAGTTGCGGGAGCAGCTCGCGCACCGTGTTGATCGGAATCGCGAAGCCGATGCCGATGTTGCCCGCCTGCCGCGCGTCCGTGTAGATCGCCGAATTGATGCCGATGACTTCGCCCCGGATGTTCAGGAGCGGTCCACCGGAGTTGCCTGGATTGATGGCCGCGTCGGTCTGCAGTACCTGCGTGCTCCGGCCTTCCGTGGTCGGGAAGGGACGCTCGAGGGCGCTGATGACGCCAACGCTGACGGTGTGCGTCAGGCCGAACGGATTCCCGATCGCCATGACCCAGTCACCGGGCTGCATCTGGCTGGAGTCGCCGAACTTGATTTCCGGCAGCGGATGATTCGGCTTTTCGGTCAGTTCGATGAGCGCGCTGTCGGTCAGCGGGTCGCGTCCGATGACGCGCGCCGCGTATTCCTGGTCGGCATCCTCGCCGTAGAGGGAGACTTCGATCTTGGTCGCCCCTTCGACGACGTGGTTGTTGGTCAGGATGAAGCCGGCCTTGTCGATGATGAAGCCGGTGCCGGCCGCCTGCACGACCTGCTCGCGCGGGCGCTGCTGCCGCTGCGGCGCTTGATCGCCCTGGCCGAAGAAGCGCTGGAAGAGGTCGTCGCCCTGGCCGCCTCCGCCGCCCCCGAAGAACTCGCTGAGATCCTGAGTGCGCTGCCGCGACTCGGTCCGGATGTTCACGACGGCCGGAGTTACGGCCTTCGCGACGTCGCGGAACGTGGTGGCAGTGATCCCGCCGGTAATCGGTGCATTGTTGAACGGTGGAGCTGCAATCGTCTGGGCGGACGACTCGGGCGACAGGTCAAGGCGTGACGCGATGACCATCCCGACCGCAAGCGACGCAATCGCGATCAGCAATGCGTAGAACAGTGTGGTTTTGCGATTCGACATTTCTAAATCCTCGTTTACCAGTCTATGAGGTCATTCTACCGTGCTGGTCTTGTAAGACTCTACGAATTGATGTTTGACGAAATTGTGAAAACTTGCGCGCGTGTGCCTCAAGTGCCGAAGGTCACCAGTTCCATTTGCCGCGGCCCGGTCACGAGCGCGTCCTCATCGCCGCGAAAGACGTTGATTTCCGTGCGTACGCCGAAGGTGTCGAAATACAGGCCGGGCTCAACCGTGAATCCTGTGCCCGGCAAGATCCGCCGATCGTCGTGGGTCTCGTAGTCATCCATATGCACGCCATTTCCGTGCACGCTCTCGCCAAGGCTGTGGCCGGTGCGGTGCAGGATGTGGTCGCCATAGCCCGACCGCTCGAGCACGTTCCGCGCGGCGCGGTCGACCTCCCAGCCGTGCAGCTCGCGACCGGTCGTCGCGGCTTCTTCCACGAGCGCGACAGCCGTGTCACGCGCGCGCACAATCGCGTCAAAGGCCTGCGCCGGCTCGTCTGGAACACGAGCCCCTGTAAATCCAACCCATGTGATATCAGCAAACACCGCGCCCGGCTCCGCGATCTTGCCCCAGAGGTCGAGCAGCAGCACCTGGTCCGCGGAGATCCCCGCGGCGCGATCAGCCGACGGCAGATAATGCGGGTCTCCAGCATTCGCGGCCACAGCCACGACCGGAGCCGAATCGCTCACGAGCCCTTCTTGTTCGAACCAGCCCACCATCTGCTGCTGCAGGTCGTATTCGGTGATCCGTTCGCTGCGGCTGATCGCGCGGCGCGCAGCCTCGAACGCGCGATCCTTGATCCGATAGAGCGCCTCGGACGCACGCTGATGCGTGGTGAGCTGCGCAGGTGACCAGGCCGCCTCAAACCGCTGCACGAGATCGCCAGACGAGACGATGTCAACGCCGCGCAACCTGATCATTTCCGCCGTCCCAGCGTCGACGCGGGACAGATACGGAATCGCGCATTCTCGCGAGTACTCCATCGCCACGCGACGGACGCCCTTCAACAATCGTGTCAGCCCTGCGTCGAGCTGGTCCCGGCCGGCATAAATCGTCTTGTCACCGGGCAGCGCATCAAGGTTGTGCTTCTCGATCGCATGGACCAGCGCTCGCGGTGAACCGGACGATGGAATCAAGTAGTACCACCGGCGTGTGGTCATGTGCGCGCCGTTCGTCAGTCCCGCCAGCCGCGCCGCGATCGGGTTCGAGCCGTGGAAATCGTAAAGAAGCCAGCCGTCCAGGCCCTCCGCACGCAGGGATTCCTGGATCGCGGCCACGTCGAGTGGCATGACGTCTGAGTATACGGCGGTGGCTGTGCTCAAAATCCCAAACCCTAAAACCTGAACCCCGAATCCCAACCTGAACCCTGACTTCCAACGCTGTAGCCCCTTGGGATTTGGAGCTTGGGATTTGGGATATCGGATTTCCCTTTGTTATCGGTATGACGCGGTATTCGGTTCAATGGTTTGGGGGTCATAATGGCGCTATGTTTCGCAGGATTTCGTCTTCCCTAATGGTTGCGGCGCTGTCGGCGCCTTCGCTGATGGCGTTGCAGGGACCGCCGCCCGCTCCGTCGCCGGACCCGGGCGCTGAAGCCGTGCCGCAGGCGGCCCAGCCGCCGCTCACGTTCCGGGTCGAAGCGAACTTCGTCGAGGTCGACGCGTTCGTCAGCGACACGACAGGCAACCCCGTCACGGATCTGCGGGCTACCGATTTCCAGCTGTTCGAGGACGGCAAGCCGCAGAAGGTAAGCGCGTTCTCCTATGTGAACATCCCGGTTGCCCGTCCGGAGCGTCCGCTGTTCTCCGCCGCTGCGATCGAGCCCGATGTACAGACCAATATCGGGATCGATGGACGCATCTATGTGTTCGTCCTCGACGATCTGCACGTCGATCCCACGCGCGCCTTCCGCGTCAGGGAGTCGCTGCATCGCTTCTTCGAACGGAACTTCGGTGTCAACGATCTCGCCGCGGTCGTGTTCACCGGCGGACGCACGGCGGACGGACAGGATTTCACGAACAGTCCGCGGCTCCTGCTCGCGGCCGTGGACAAGTTCAGCGGGAACAAACTGCGATCGGCGACGCTCGAGCGCCTCAACGAGTACAACCGTCTGCAGAGCGGCGGTCTGCGCCGGTCCGGAAGCCCGATCGATGATCCGGCCGCGATGGAGCGCGGTCGAAACGCGCGTAATACCATGCAGTCGCTGCAGAAGCTGTCGGACTTCATGGCAGGTGTGCACGGCCGTCGCAAGGCGATGGTTCTGATCAGCGAAGGCATCGATTACGACATCTACAACCTGTTCGACAACAACTCGCTCGGGTCCGACATCGTGGACGCCACGCGAAACGCGATTGCCGCCGCCACGCGAGCCAATGTCAGCATCTATGCAGTTGACCCACGCGGCCTCGCCGCGCCAGGCGCGGAGCTGATCGAAACATCGAGTGCCGCCGTCGACGATCCGGGTCTCGGCCTGGGTATTTCATCGTCGTTCGACGAGCTGCGCCGCTCGCAGGACAGCCTGCGGTCGCTGGCGGAGGAAACCGGCGGCTTTGCGGTCGCCAACCAGAATGATTTCAGTAACGCGTTCGATCGCCTGGTCCGCGACAACAGCAGTTACTACATGCTCGGCTACTACCCGGCGAACGACAGGCGGGATGGGAAGTTCCGCAAGATTGAGGTCCGCTTGATGCGGCCCGGCCTCATGGTAAGGACGCGGCGAGGTTACGTCGCGCCACGTGGCCGCGCTGTGGCACCGGCGGCCCGAGTTGCCGGCGATCCGCGCGAGGATGCGCTCAGAGCAGCCGTTGAAAGTCCGCTGGCGATGAGCGGCATTCCGATGCGACTCTTCGCGGCGCCTTACAAGGGCACGCCGCCGAACGCGGCGGTGGCCATCGCGGTGGAGCTTGGCATCGGCAGCTTCAAGTTCGCGCAGGAGAACGGCACCTTCAATGACAAGGTCGATGTCGTCGTGAGGGTCATCGACAGCGACGCGAAAGTGCGTGTGAACGAGAAGGCGACGCTCGACCTGGCGTTGATGCCGGGCACGTACGCCCGCGCGCAGGCGCGCGGCTTCCGCGTCACGTCGGCGGTCAACCTGCCGCCGGGCCGATATCAGCTCCGCATTTCCGCCGCGGAGAGCGGCGGCACCGCAGGCAGCGTGATGTCCGACATCGATGTGCCCGATTTCTACAAGCAGCCGTTTGCGATGAGCGGATTGACGCTGATCGCGAGCGCGGGCAGCCAGTCGCCGACCGCCCGCGTCAAGGACGATCCAGTTGGCTTGCTCCTGATGCAGGCGCCGACGGCTGTGCGCACCTTCACGCGGGACGATCAGCTCACGCTGTTTGCCGAGGTCTATGAGAATCAGCAGAACCTGCCGCCACACAAGGTCGACATCGCGACCGAAGTGCGCGCTGAGGGCGGCCGCGTCGTGTTCAGCAACAGCGAGGAACGCTCATCCACGGAGCTGCAAGGCGGGCGCGGCGGGTACGGGTACACGGTCCAGGTTCCCCTGAAGGACTTCGCACCGGGCCTCTACGTCGTGCACGTCACGAGCAAATCGCGCGGGGGCAAGGACGGTGCCGGAGTCGCTCGCGACATTCAGATCCGCGTTCGTTGATCTTCCGCCGTACAACAAACGAGGCGGACCTGCTTGCCCCGCCGAAGCCTCGGCGAAGGCGGGAAGGTCCGCCTCTACACGTCGTCGAGGCCCTTTAGAATTTCGCGACGACCTTCGGCTTCACCCCGCCGTTCGCCTGCTCGAACTTGTACTGGCTGCTCGCCATCTTCGGATTGACCGGCGAGCGCAGCTCGATGTCGATGACCTCGCCCGGCATCAGCGGCTTCCGGTACCGGAATTCGTCGCCGCTGACAGGATTCCCCGCTTTGTCGTACCAGAACTCGCTGACCTTGAGGCCGGCAATCGACCCGGTCGCTGACGCGTTCTTCACCTTGAACGTGGTGATGATCTCGGTCCCGGTCCGTTTTGTCACCGGCTTTGTCATGTTGACTTCAGCTTCGCCCCGGATGGGCGGGACGTACTTCGCTGGCGCCCCCGCAGCGGCCTGGGGCGCCGGTGTCGCCGGTTTGGCCTGCCCCGCAAGCGCGCTCGTCGTCAACAGGACAACGGCAGCTACCGCCAGCAGCGAAATGCTCTTCAATCTCATGATGTGATCTCCCCCGGCAAGCACTAGTGTGCCGTCGAAGCGCATTATACGCTCACATTTCGCCGTTCCAATCCTCCGCGTCCGGGTTCGCCGATCGGAAGATTTCCAGATGCCATTTGCCGCCGCCCCACGGCTCAATCACCTCCGTTGCGACGACATCCACCAGAATCTCCGCGAATGACCGCCCCTCCGGGTCGCCGTCCAGGTGGTAGGCCGCCTCGTCCCACCCGAAATTCGGGTAAAGAATCATTGTCAGGAACAGGTCGTACCCGTCGTCGACCACGATAATCTGGCCGCAGGGACGCTTGATGGTCGAGTGGTAGATCAGGTATTTCTCGGCACTGTGCGCGCGGATGTAGCGCTTGAGCGCGAACTCACGCGCGACGATCTCCTCCACCGCGATCTTCTTCTCCCAGCAATCGCGGCAATAGCGCTCCTCGCCCCGCGGCTCCGAGACTTCCTTTGCACCGCACAGCGCGCATTTCGCCTTGGTCAGGTTGGACTTGCGGGGGGCCATTGCGGTCGATCTTAAACCACGAAGTGCGCGAAGGACACGAAGTCTCTGTTTGTTTCTGAATTCGTGACCTTCGCGTGCTTCGTGGTTCAAATCCGAATAACGCCGGGCGCCGAGAGAGGCGTGTATCCGGGGAAGACCCTCGAGAGCGCACTGCGCGAGGCGCCCAGGTGCCCGACGACGATCTCGCTGAACACGTCACGGAAATCGGTCGTGACCGCAAGGTCGCGCCCCTCGAAGCGATGCGCATCGGCGAGGCCCGGCCACTTGCCGTGGACGCCGCCGCGCACGGTGCCTCCAATCACCATCATCGCGTTGCCGTGGCCGTGGTCGGTGCCACCGTTGCCGTTTTCCGCGATCGCGCGGCCGAACTCCGACATGGTCACGATGATCGTGTCGGCAAGACGGTCGCCGAGATCGGCGGCGAGCGCCGCGAGTCCGCGCGAGAACTCGTCGAGTCTCGTGGCGATCTGGCCTGTCACCGCCCCTTCGTTGACGTGATGATCCCAGTTGCCCAGCTCGGTGAATGCGATCTCGAGGCCGACGTCAGCCTTTGCGAGGCGCGCAATCTCCTGGAGCGCATTGCCGAACGGCGTTGGAGGATACCCGACGCCCGGCGCAGGGCGATACGGAACGCCTGCGGCCCGTCTGAGCGTGCGCATCGCCGCGAACGCGTCGTTGCCGGCCGCGCTGAGAAGACGGTCAGACGAACTCTCGTACTGGTCCTGGAACAACGCGCCGGTGCTTCCGCGCACGCCGAACTCATCGACGCTGCCGATGGCCAGCGAAGGCGCTGCACCTTCGAGCGATCGCGGCATCGTCCGCGCGAGCGCGACGCCGCGCAGCGGATTGCGTTCTTCCGATGAGACCTGGAGATAGCGATTCAGCCACCCATCGCGCGTGCTTTTCACGCCCGGCGTTGCCGATTCCATGTAGTCCTGAGCGTCGAAGTGCGACCGTGTGTTGTCTGGAGATCCGCACGCATGGACGATCGCCAGCGAGTGGTTGTCCCAGAGCGGCTTGAGCGGCGCCATGGACGGATGGAGGCCGAAGAAGCCGTCCAGGTCGATTGCCGATCCCATACTCCCGCGTCCAGGCTGCGGAATGGCGATGGTCGGCCGGAGCCGGTAGTACTCCGACTCGCCGTGAGGCACGACCATGTTCAGGCCGTCGACGGCGCCACGCTGAAATATCGCGATGACGAGTTTGCGCCGCGCGGTGACCGCGGCGGCGGCACGGCCCAGGAACGACGGCGCAAAGCCGAGCGAGAGCATCGCCATTGCGCCGGATTTGAGAAAGATGCGACGAGAGGTCATGGGGTGCTCCTGCGAGACGAAAGCCTCAAAGACGGTTTGGCCACAAAGGACACTAAGAACACAACGTTCGAGCACCAAAAATCACCAAGAAAAAACCATAGTGACCTTTGTGTTCTTTGTGGCCAATTCGTCTTCGTGGTCATCGGCTAGTGCCGCTGAAACTCCGGTGAGCCGAGGCGCAGCGCGAGCTCGCGCGACGGCGCCACATCAGGGGGCAGCGTGACGCCCGGCATGCCGCCCGACGCCAGACGGGTGGCGAAGTTCATGCGGCTCACGAGCCCGCCAGCCGACACCCAGGCGTCCGCCGTGTCGCGGTAGCCGGTGGGCGGCTGGCACATGTAGAGCGGCTGTCCCATCTGCTGCAGCACCTGCACGAACGGTCTGCCGTCACTCACGTCCGCGCCCGTCGCCCGCACCGCGCTGACGACCAGTTCAAACGGCGTCTTGAATTTCACGTCGCCCGCCGCTGGAGCCAGAAACTCGGGCGACGTCACGATCGTCCGCACGACCTCCCGCAGGTCGCCGTTCGTGTCGCGGAAGCGCGCCGCCGCGCGATCGACCAGCGCCGCCGGAGGATCGTCGGCTACGAGCCGCTGCGCGAGCTCGAATGCGATGTGATGCGCTGTTGATGGATGCGAGGCGAGGATGTCGAGCACCTTCTCGCCATCGTCGATGCCGCCGCCCGACTTGATCGTGTGACCAAGGACAACCTTCGTCCCGTTGTCGTGCAGCGCCGGTACGAACCGGAAGTTGCCGTCCCGGTCGATGGTCCAGCCGGTAAACGCGCGCGCGACGTCGATGACATCCTGCTGCGTGTAGCCGCCGTCGACGCCGAGCGTGTGGAGCTCCATCAGCTCGCGACCGTAGTTTTCATTCAGCCCCCGCGCGCGCTTGTTCCGTGCCTTCGTAGGGATCGGCGATCGGGGATCAGGGATCGGCGAGAATCGACGTCTTAGCCCCCGGATCCCGAATCCCGGATCCCGGACCCCCGTTGGTGCGGCGCTGAGCCAGTTATCAAGGTAGAACAGCATCGCCGGACTCTTCGCGGTTGCTTCGAGCAGATCGCGGAAGTGATCGAAGACGTGCGGCCGAATCACCTCGCTCTCGTACGCGGGCAGATATTGCGCGGTCCGTCCCTTGGCGGCATAGACGTTGAAGTGGTTGAACCAGAAATCGACGAGGACTTCCTTGAGCTGCCGCTCGCTGTACGACGCGCGCAGCAGCTTGTCGGAGGCCAGCGTGACGATCTGTCGTCTCGCGAAGCGCCGCAGCTCCTTAACGTCGGTGGAGTCAGGCGGATCCTGCAGCTGCGGGAGACGCGCTTCCGCGGCGTGGTCGTCGATATTCACGGGATGAAGCTGCTGGTCCAGCCATGCGGCCAGGCCGACCTGGCGCACGCGCTCGACATCGCCCGGCCGGGGTCCGAACGTCAGCCGGTTCAGAACATGGGTGATTGTGGCTGGATCGTCAGGTCGCGACGCGGCCGAGCCCTGCAGGTGCGCTGCAGGAACCACGGCAAGCATCACAGCGACGAGAAATGCAGTGAAACAAGCTCGATTCATGGCTATGGGGTTGGACGGGATTGCAGGACGGGGGGTTGTCCACGGTGTCAACTCCCAATTGCCAACGCCCAATTCCCAAGTGTCGTCACCGGCCGCCTTGGAAGTTGGGAGTTGGAGTTGGGAGTTGTCGCTATCGAGTGACCGATTGGTCCTTGAGCGCAGGCAGGTACATCTCGCGGACGTATTCCTTGACCATGCGCCGGGCGCTGAAGCGGGGCACCACGGTACGCATCGACTGTTTCACGACTTCCAGCCAGCGGTGCGGAATGCCGTCCCGGCCACGCTCGTAGAACGTCGGCACGACCTGCTCCTCGAGCGTCTTGTACAGCGCCTGCGCGTCGGCCCAGTCCTGAGCGCCCTGATCGCCAGGGTCGGCATGCCCTTCGATGAGCCACCCGTTGGCGCCGGTGAACCCCTCGGCCCACCAGCCATCGCCGATTGACAGGTGCGGCGTGCCGTTGATAGCCGCCTTCATCCCGCTCGTGCCGCTCGCTTCGAGCGGCTTGCGCGGATTGTTCAGCCATACGTCGCACCCCTGAACGAGGAAGTGCGCGACGTGCAGATCGTAGTCGTCCACGAACGCGACGCGCCCCTTGTACCTGGGGTCAAGGGCGCGCTTGTAGATCCGCTGCAGATGATGCTTGCCGACTTCATCCGCGGGATGCGCCTTACCTGCGAACACGAGCTGGACGGGACGCTCGCCCCCGTCGAGAATTCGAGCGAGCCGGTCCGGATCCGAGAAGATCAGCTCAGGGCGCTTGTAACTGGTGAAGCGGCGGGCGAATCCAATCGTCAGCGTGTGCTGATCGAACATCGTCCCGGCGGCAACGACTCGCGACGCGGCGCCCTGTGCGCTCCACCGCTGGCGGGCGCGCTCGCGGATGAAGTTGAACAGGAATGCGCGCAGCGTCTGGCGGGCGCTCCAGAGCTTCTCGTCGGGAATCGCGAGCACGCGCTCGACGAAAGCGGGATCGTCGTGCCGCTCGAGCCAGTCGGCGCCGAGATATTCGTCGAAGAGACGCTCGATTTCTGACGAAATCCAGGTCGGCACGTGCACGCCGTTGGTGACGAACCGCACTGGCAGGGCGTCGTACGGCGTGCCCGGCCAGATCGACTGCCACATCTGTTTCGTGACCTCGCCGTGCAGTTGGCTGACTCCGTTCACCGCACCCGATGCGCGTAGGGCGAGTGCTGTCATGTTGAACAATGGTCCGCCCCCGTTGTCGTAGTGCCCGAGGGCAAAGAAGCGCTCGCGATGGGGGCCGAGATCGCCCCATGCGCCCGCAAGGTGGGTTTCCACCAGGTGGAAGGGAAACGCATCGTGCCCAGCCGCAACCGGCGTGTGGGTCGTGAACACCGTCGTTCGCCGCACTTCCTCGAGCGCCGCGTCGAAGCTCCACCCTTTCTCGCAAAGGTCGCGGATACGCTGCAGCACGACGAAAGCCGCGTGCCCTTCGTTGAGGTGATACGCGGCCGGATCGCATCCCATTGCCTTGAGCGCGCGCACGCCGCCGATTCCCAGGATGATCTCCTGCTGCACCCGAGTCTCGCGGTCGCCGCCGTAGAGTCGCGCGGACAACTCGCGATCCCACGGCGCGTTCTCCTCGAGGTCGGTGTCGAGCAGATAGAGCTTTACGCGGCCGAGGTGCACGAGCCACACGGCCACCAGCACTGTCCGGTTGCCAAGCGGCACTGCGGTGACGCACGGCTTGCCGTCGGGCGTCACCGCCGGCGCGATCGGCGCATCGGTCCAGTTCAGCTTCTCGTAGACCTCTTCCTGCCACCCATCGAAGGTGATGTTCTGGCGGAAATAGCCTTGCGGATACATGAATCCGACACCGATGAGCGGCACACCGAGGTCGCTGGCTTCCTTGCAGTGATCGCCGGCGAGGACCCCGAGGCCGCCGGCGTAGATCGGCAGCGACTGATGAAGTGCGAATTCGGCGGAAAAGTACGCGATGGACCGACCGCCGATTTCAGGAAAGTGGCTCTCGACCCACGTGTTGTGCGCCGCGCGGGCCGCGTCGAGCCGAGCGATCGCACGGTCGTAGAGCGCCAGCCATTCTGGATCGTTGAGCGCTCGATCAACCGTTTCCGGCGGCAACAGCTGCAGCATCCGCACTGGGTTGTGCGCGGTGAGCCGCCAGAGGGCATAGTCGAGACGCCGAAAGACATTGCGCGCGTCGGAATTCCAGCTCCACCAAAGATCGCTGGCCAGCTCGTTGAGTCGTGAAATGCGATTGGGCAGGTGCACCACGCGCCGTTCCTCGTAGGCGCCGGTGACCGGCGCGAAAACCAAAGGCGGAATCGTAGCACGCAGAAATACCGACGGGGTCGGCCGGTGACGAGAGGTTGAGGTGGGTGTATGCTTGTTGGGAATGGCTCGTAATTCCAGACCCACGGCAGCAAAACGTGAGCGTGAGAAGGGCCTGATCGAGCGCCGCCAGCAGAAGGCGGAGCGGCGTCGTCAGGAAAAAGAGCGCAAGGGCACGTCCCCCGCGACGCCCGACGGTATTGATCCCGACATCGCGGACATCAAGCTCGGGCCGCAACCGCTCGCCGAATGGCAGATTGACGAAGAGACCTAGGTCAGCTCACCAGCCCTGCTGAATCGCCCACCAGAACGCGGCACCGATTGCCGCACCGACGGTCGCCACCTGGAGCGCCGTGTCGACGAAATAGGGGTACACCGACAGCGCGGCCCCAGCGGCCATATGCGGCCACCGTTGTTGCTTCTTGCCGTACACGAACAGCACGAACCCGATGCCGCTCGGCACAAGCGAAAGGAGCAGCATCGTCGGGTCGAAATTCACTAAAAGATCATACGGGGATCGAGGGTCAGGGATCGGGGATCCGGGGAATCTATCGAGAGCGTTGATGAACGGGTTTGGTCGCACGCGCCAGGTTGTGCGCGGTATTCACGAGAGCCACGTGGGAAAATGCCTGCGGAAAGTTGCCCACCTGGCGGCGCTCCCGTGGGTCGTACTGCTCGGCGAGGAGCCCCACGTCATTCCGGATCGTCAGAAGCCGCTCGAACAGCGCACGCGCTTCGGCGAGGCGTCCCAGCAGCACGTACGCATCCGCGAGCCAGAAGCTGCATGCGATGAACGCCCCTTCCCCGGGTGACAGCCCGTCGTCGGTCGCGCTGGTGTCGTAACGCATCACGAAGCCGTCGCGCATCAATTCGCGTTCGATCGCCACGATCGTCCCGCGCACCCGCGGGTCCGAGGGTGGGAGAAATCCGGTCGACGGCACGAGGAGGAGGCTCGCGTCGAGCTGCTTCGATCCGTACGCCTGGACGAAGCAGCCGCGCTCGCGATCGAAGCCCCGTTCGCAGACGTCCGCGTGAATCCGCCTCTGGATCGTGCGCCAGCGATCCACCGGACCGTCGAGCCCGAATGCCTCGACGCTCTTCACGGCGCGATCGAACGCAACCCACGCCATCACCTTCGAAAAGGTGAAATGCTGCGCGCCACCGCGTACCTCCCAGATGCCTTCGTCCGGCTGCGCCCATATCTGCTCCAGGTGCGCGACCAGCGCCTTCTGAAACGGCCACTCGAACGAGTCTCTGGCGATGCCGCCGTGCCGTGCCTGGTGCAGCGCATCCATCACTTCGCCGAAGACATCGAGCTGCAGTTGTTCGTGCGCCGCGTTTCCGATACGGACCGGCCGCGATTCTGCGTACCCCGGGAGCCAGTCGATCTCCCACTCGCGCAGCAGGCGTTCGCCGCCAAGTCCGTACATGGTCTGGATCTGCGCGGGGGAGCCGGCGGCCGCCCGCAGCAGCCAGTCGCGCCATGCCCGCGCTTCGTCGAGATACCCGGCATTCAACAATGCCAGTAGGGTGAGCGTCGCGTCCCGAAGCCAGCAGAAGCGATAGTCCCAGTTGCGCGGGCCCCCGAGCTGCTCGGGCAGTGACGTCGTGGGCGCCGCGACGATGCCACCCGTAGGCGCAAACGTGAGCGCTTTCAGCACCATCAGGGACCGCAGCAACGCATCCTCCCACTCGCCCACGCAGTTCGCCCGCGCCGCCCATTTGTTCCAGTGCTCCTCGGTGGCCCGCAGCGACGCGATCGGATCGATGGGACGGGGCGGCGGCCAATGGGACGGGCCGTAGGTCAGGACGAACGGGATCGTTTCGCCCGCGGAGACCTCGAAGTCGGCAACGGTCGTGAGGTTCTTTCCCCTGAGCTTCACCGGCGTGTGGAGAACCACCATGTCGGGGCCGGCGATCGCGCGCCAGGTCCCGTCGGGCAACCGACTGACCCACGGGATGTCACAGCCGTAGTCGAATCGGAGGATCAGCTCCAGGGTCATGCGGACGCGTCCGGTCTCGCCGCGAACGACGCGCACGACATCGGAGTGGTGCCCGCGCGGCGGCATGAAGTCGATCAGCGTGGCGATGCCGTCTGCAGTCGTGAAGCGTGTTTCGAGGATGAGCGAGTGGCCGCGATACCTGCGCGTCGTTGTCGCGTTGATGTCGGCGGGTGCGATGAGCCAGCGCCCGTGATCGGACGTGCCCAGCAGCGCAGCGAAGCACGCACCGGAGTCGAAGCGCGGCCAGCAGAGCCAGTCGATCGATCCGGTCCGTGCGACAAGCGCCGCCGTCTCGCAGTCGCCGATCAGCGCGTAGTCTTCAATCCGAGTCGTTGCCTACCCCTTGATCTTGAGCCAGACCTGACGCCACCGTGTTTTGCGCACGCGTCCTCGCGGCTCCGGCCCACCATGTGGTCATCCAAACGACGTTCCATAG